>NZ_JBNDMT010000007.1:0-805341 GCF_050436725.1 Paraburkholderia sp. JPY465 | reverse complement strand
CCGCTTCATTTAGGCGAAGTGACAGAGTTGCAGGTAACGCTTCTCCCCCACATACCGCATTCAGCGCTGGTGTTCCTTGCCAGCCTCCATCTAAGAGCAGGCGCCACATTGCCGGAGTCGCCTGCATGAAAGAAATGTTGTGATGTGCTATGTAATGGCGTAAGGCCATGGCGTCGATTGCATCCTTACGGCTTGCAAGGGCGACTGCGGCCCCAGTGCTCAAAGGCAGGAACAGTTCGAGCCCCGCAATATCGAACGAGATGGTGGTCAAAGCCAAAAAAGTATCGCGGTCAGAAATTGAAGATATCTCTGAAAACGCCGATAGAAAGTTCACCACCCCCCGGTGCTCGACCATCACGCCCTTGGGCGTGCCGGTGGAGCCCGAGGTGTAGATCACATAGGCCAGATGGTGCGGGCCCAGGCCCAGCGCGCGCACATCCGGATCCGATGACGGCTGCCCGGCCCACGCCGGCGACTGCGCCTCCAGCTCCACCAGCCCCACCCCAGCGAGCGCCTCCGCGCCCAGCGCCGCACGCCCCGCCGCATCGGCCAGCACCAGCCGCGGCGCCGCCTCCCCCAGAATCTGCCGCAGCCGCGCGCCCGGATACGCCGCATCCAGCGGCACATACGCGCCCCCCCGCCTTCAGGATCGCCAAGAGCCCCACCACCATCGCCGCGCTGCGCTCCACGCAGATCCCCACCGGCTGATCCGGCCTGACTCCGAGTGCGATCAGATGATGGGCCAGCCGGTTGGCCCGCGCATTGAGCTCGCCATAGCTCAGTCTCTCGTTCTCATGCACCAGCGCCACCGCCTCCGGTGCCCGCCGCACCTGCGCCTCGAACAGCTCATGGATGCACCGCTCCGACGGATACGCCGCCTCCGTGCGGTTCAGCTCCTCCAGCAGATACCCGCGCTCCGCCGCCGGCAGGATCTCCAGCTCCCGCACCGGCGTGTGCGGCGAGCGCTCCAGCAGCTCCGCCAGGTGCTCCAGCGCATGTTGCATGTAACCGCAGATACGCTCTGCTGAAACCGGCTCGACCGCTTCCGCCGTCAGGCCCAGCGCCTGCCCGGAGTCTTCCACCGACAGGCTCAGGGGATAGTTGGTGCGTTCCTGCGCACCCAGCCACTCGATGCCGCCCGGGACATCGTCCGCGGCGGCGCCCTGAAGCGCCGCCAGCGTATTGTGGCGATAGTTCAGCAGCGCGCTGAACAATGGCGCAGGCGCCGCAACGCCGCTGCAGCGCTGCGCCAGCGCCAGCGGGGCATGCTCGTGGGTGAGCAGCTCCGCCAGCCGCGCGTGGGTGCGACGCACACTCTCCCCGACCCCGGTTCCATCCACGTCGAGCCGCACCGGCAGCGTGTTCATGAACAGGCCCATCGCCCGGTCCGCGCCGCTGCCACCATGCATGCGCCCGAACAGCACCGTGCCGAACACCACCTGCTCGCGCCCGCTGCTGCGCGCCACCACCTGCGCCCACGCCAGATGGCACAGGCTGGCCACGCTCACCCCCAGCCGCCGCGCCTGCTGCCGCAGCCGGTCGTTAAGCGCCTGCGGCAACTGCCGCCGCGCCTCGTCGTCCACCCCGCTGCCGTCGCCGCGCACCTCGCCCAGCCCGAACGGCAGCGTCGGCCCGTCAATCCCCGAGAGCATCTCCCGGAAGAACTGCTCATGCGCCTGCTCTCCCACACCCAGCCGCGCCTGCGCTATCAGGTTACGGAATGGCTGCGGCTCGGCCAGCTCGTGCCCGCGTCCCGCCAGCACGCTCCGCACCTCCGCATGCATTACCTCTGAGGTCGTGTGATCGCCGATCAGATGATGCTGCAGCGCCAGCAGCAGCCAGCGCCCGCTGCCCGGCTCCCGGGCCGTCACAAACCGTATCAGTGGCGCCCGCCCCAGATCGATGCGCTGCCCGCGCGGATCGAACCGGCGCCGCAGCTGCTCGGGAGCCGGCCCCTCAGCCTCGTCCAGTTCAACCTCCACCACCTCCAGCCGCGCCTGGCGCCATACCACCTGCGCCGGACTGGACAGCCCCTCCCACACAAACGACGTGCGCAGCATGTCGTGCCGGTCCACCACCCGCTGCACTGCCGCCAGATAGCGCTCCAGCAGGTCACGACCGGCAAATGCCATCTGCGAGACCAGCAGGTACGGATCGCCCTGGCTGGCCAGCAGATGATGGAACAGGATGCCCTCCTGCAGCGGCGAGAGGGCATAGATGTCCTGGATGTTGGCCAGCCCTCCGGGCACCGTGGCCACCACCCGGTCGATCTCCGCCTGGCTCAGCCCGATGAGCGGCAGCATCCCGGGGGTGATCGCCGTACTGTGCGCGGCAATCAGGTTGGCGGGGACCGCGACCTCCTGATGGCGCCCCAGGCTGGCCGCCAGATCGGCCAGCACCGGCCGCGCGAACAGCGTGCGCACCTCTACTCCCAGCGAGCGCTGCCGCAGCCGCTCCATCAGTTGCACGGCCAGCAGTGAATGACCGCCCAGCTCGAAGAAGTGGTCATGCCGACCGACCCGCTCCAGACCCAGCAGCTCCGCCCACAGCTGCGCCAGCACCGTCTCCAGCTCCCCGCGTGGCGCCTCGTAGCCCCGCCGCGCATACGCATCGTCCTGCGGCGCCGGCAGCGCCCGCCGGTCCAGCTTGCCGTTGACCGTCAGCGGCAACTCCGCCAGCGGCACGAACGCCGCCGGCACCATGTAGTCCGGCAGCTGCCCCACCAGATGCGCGCGCAGCGTCGCCGCAAGCTGCGCTTCCTGCGCCTCCTCTGCGGCCACCACATACGCCACCAGCTGCGGCTCGCCGGCCCGCTCCTCGCGCGCCACCACCACCGCCTCGCGTACCCATGCATGTCCGCACAGGTGCGCGGCCACCTCGCCCGGCTCGATGCGAAAGCCCCGGATCTTGACCTGCTCGTCGGTGCGCCCCAGAAACTCCAGATTGCCGTCCGGCAGGTACCGCGCCAGGTCCCCCGTGCGGTACAGCCGATCGCCCTCCACAAAGGGACTGGCGATGAACCGCTCGGCTGTCAGCTCGGGGCGGTTCAGGTAGCCACGCGCGACCCCCGCCCCGCCAATGTAGAGCTCCCCAGCCGCCCCGAACGGCACCGGCTCGCCATGACCGTCCAGCACGTACACCCGCGTGTTCGCAATCGGACGGCCGATCGGAACGTGCGTCGATACAGCGCATTCGCTCGGAATTTCGTAAAAGGTGCAACCCACAACCGTTTCGGTCGGCCCGTATTCATTCACCATCCTGGCGCCAGGCTGAACCCTGCGCCACAACTCGACTGTTGAATGCGACAGCGCTTCACCACCGATAACAAGCAGGTCAACCTGGCTGGCCATCGGGCCCGCCAGCAGCTGTTGTCCAAGCGCGTCCAGATGGCTCGGGGTAACGTTGACCAGCCCGCATGCCGAACTGGCCTGTACCTTTAGTCCCGCGACCTCATCGCGTTCCCGTACCAGCCGTGCATGACCACCGCAGATCAGCGGTGCAAACAGGCTGTTGATCGTCGCATCGAACGCCAGGGAAGAAGAAACGATCGAGGATGATCGTGGCGCGTAAGCTTCACAGGCCCACGCAAGATAATTGGCCACTCCACGATGTTCAACCATCACGCCCTTGGGCGTGCCGGTGGAGCCCGAGGTGTAGATCACATAGGCCAGATGGTGCGGGCCCAGGCCCAGCGCGCGCACATCCGGATCCGATGACGGCTGCCCGGCCCACGCCGGCGACTGCGCCTCCAGCTCCACCAGCCCCACCCCAGCGAGCGCCTCCGCGCCCAGCGCCGCACGCCCCGCCGCATCGGCCAGCACCAGCCGCGGCGCCGCCTCCCCCAGAATCTGCCGCAGCCGCGCGCCCGGATACGCCGCATCCAGCGGCACATACGCGCCCCCCGCCTTCAGGATCGCCAAGAGCCCCACCACCATCGCCGCGCTGCGCTCCACGCAGATCCCCACCGGCTGATCCGGCCTGACTCCGAGTGCGATCAGATGATGGGCCAGCCGGTTGGCCCGCGCATTGAGCTCGCCATAGCTCAGTCTCTCGTTCTCATGCACCAGCGCCACCGCCTCCGGTGCCCGCCGCACCTGCGCCTCGAACAGCTCATGGATGCACCGCTCCGACGGATACGCCGCCTCCGTGCGGTTCAGCTCCTCCAGCAGATACCCGCGCTCCGCCGCCGGCAGGATCTCCAGCTCCCGCACCGGCGTGTGCGGCGAGCGCTCCAGCAGCTCCGCCAGGTGCTCCAGCGCATGTTGCATGTAACCGCAGATACGCTCTGCTGAAACCGGCTCGACCGCTTCCGCCGTCAGGCCCAGCGCCTGCCCGGAGTCTTCCACCGACAGGCTCAGGGGATAGTTGGTGCGTTCCTGCGCACCCAGCCACTCGATGCCGCCCGGGACATCGTCCGCGGCGGCGCCCTGAAGCGCCGCCAGCGTATTGTGGCGATAGTTCAGCAGCGCGCTGAACAATGGCGCAGGCGCCGCAACGCCGCTGCAGCGCTGCGCCAGCGCCAGCGGGGCATGCTCGTGGGTGAGCAGCTCCGCCAGCCGCGCGTGGGTGCGACGCACACTCTCCCCGACCCCGGTTCCATCCACGTCGAGCCGCACCGGCAGCGTGTTCATGAACAGCCCCATCGCCCGGTCCGCGCCGCTGCCACCATGCATGCGCCCGAACAGCACCGTGCCGAACACCACCTGCTCGCGCCCGCTGCTGCGCGCCACCACCTGCGCCCACGCCAGATGGCACAGGCTGGCCACGCTCACCCCCAGCCGCCGCGCCTGCTGCCGCAGCCGGTCGTTAAGCGCCTGCGGCAACTGCCGCCGCGCCTCGTCGTCCACCCCGCTGCCGTCGCCGCGCACCTCGCCCAGCCCGAACGGCAGCGTCGGCCCGTCAATCCCCGAGAGCATCTCCCGGAAGAACTGCTCATGCGCCTGCTCTCCCACACCCAGCCGCGCCTGCGCTATCAGGTTACGGAATGGCTGCGGCTCGGCCAGCTCGTGCCCGCGTCCCGCCAGCACGCTCCGCACCTCCGCATGCATTACCTCTGAGGTCGTGTGATCGCCGATCAGATGATGCTGCAGCGCCAGCAGCAGCCAGCGCCCGCTGCCCGGCTCCCGGGCCGTCACAAACCGTATCAGTGGCGCCCGCCCCAGATCGATGCGCTGCCCGCGCGGATCGAACCGGCGCCGCAGCTGCTCGGGAGCCGGCCCCTCAGCCTCGTCCAGTTCAACCTCCACCACCTCCAGCCGCGCCTGGCGCCATACCACCTGCGCCGGACTGGACAGCCCCTCCCACACAAACGACGTGCGCAGCATGTCGTGCCGGTCCACCACCCGCTGCACTGCCGCCAGATAGCGCTCCAGCAGGTCACGACCGGCAAATGCCATCTGCGAGACCAGCAGGTACGGATCGCCCTGGCTGGCCAGCAGATGATGGAACAGGATGCCCTCCTGCAGCGGCGAGAGGGCATAGATGTCCTGGATGTTGGCCAGCCCTCCGGGCACCGTGGCCACCACCCGGTCGATCTCCGCCTGGCTCAGCCCGATGAGCGGCAGCATCCCGGGGGTGATCGCCGTACTGTGCGCGGCAATCAGGTTGGCGGGGACCGCGACCTCCTGATGGCGCCCCAGGCTGGCCGCCAGATCGGCCAGCACCGGCCGCGCGAACAGCGTGCGCACCTCTACTCCCAGCGAGCGCTGCCGCAGCCGCTCCATCAGTTGCACGGCCAGCAGTGAATGACCGCCCAGCTCGAAGAAGTGGTCATGCCGACCGACCCGCTCCAGACCCAGCAGCTCCGCCCACAGCTGCGCCAGCACCGTCTCCAGCTCCCCGCGTGGCGCCTCGTAGCCCCGCCGCGCATACGCATCGTCCTGCGGCGCCGGCAGCGCCCGCCGGTCCAGCTTGCCGTTGACCGTCAGCGGCAACTCCGCCAGCGGCACGAACGCCGCCGGCACCATGTAGTCCGGCAGCTGCCCCACCAGATGCGCGCGCAGCGTCGCCGCAAGCTGCGCTTCCTGCGCCTCCTCTGCGGCCACCACATACGCCACCAGCTGCGGCTCGCCGGCCCGCTCCTCGCGCGCCACCACCACCGCCTCGCGTACCCATGCATGTCCGCACAGGTGCGCGGCCACCTCGCCCGGCTCGATGCGAAAGCCCCGGATCTTGACCTGCTCGTCGGTGCGCCCCAGAAACTCCAGATTGCCGTCCGGCAGGTACCGCGCCAGGTCCCCCGTGCGGTACAGCCGATCGCCCTCCACAAAGGGACTGGCGATGAACCGCTCGGCTGTCAGCTCGGGGCGGTTCAGGTAGCCACGCGCGACCCCCGCCCCGCCAATGTAGAGCTCCCCAGCCGCCCCGAACGGCACCGGCTCGCCATGACCGTCCAGCACGTACACCCGCGTGTTCGCAATCGGACGGCCGATCGGAACGTGCGTCGATACAGCGCATTCGCTCGGAATTTCGTAAAAGGTGCAACCCACAACCGTTTCGGTCGGCCCGTATTCATTCACCATCCTGGCGCCAGGCTGAACCCTGCGCCACAACTCGACTGTTGAATGCGACAGCGCTTCACCACCGATAACAAGCAGGTCAACCTGGCTGGCCATCGGGCCCGCCAGCAGCTGTTGTCCAAGCGCGTCCAGATGGCTCGGGGTAACGTTGACCAGCCCGCATGCCGAACTGGCCTGTACCTTTAGTCCCGCGACCTCATCGCGTTCCCGTACCAGCCGTGCATGACCACCGCAGATCAGCGGTGCAAACAGGCTGTTGATCGTCGCATCGAACGCCAGGGAAGAAGAAACGATCGAGGATGATCGTGGCGCGTAAGCTTCACAGGCCCACGCAAGATAATTGGCCACTCCACGATGTTCAACCATCACGCCCTTGGGCGTGCCGGTGGAGCCCGAGGTGTAGATCACATAGGCCAGATGGTGCGGGCCCAGGCCCAGCGCGCGCACATCCGGATCCGATGACGGCTGCCCGGCCCACGCCGGCGACTGCGCCTCCAGCTCCACCAGCCCCACCCCAGCGAGCGCCTCCGCGCCCAGCGCCGCACGCCCCGCCGCATCGGCCAGCACCAGCCGCGGCGCCGCCTCCCCCAGAATCTGCCGCAGCCGCGCGCCCGGATACGCCGCATCCAGCGGCACATACGCGCCCCCCGCTTTCAGGATCGCCAGCAGCCCCACCACCATCGCCGCGCTGCGCTCCACGCAGATCCCCACCGGCTGATCCGGCCTGACTCCGAGTGCGATCAGATGATGGGCCAGCCGGTTGGCCCGCGCATTGAGCTCGCCATAGCTCAGTCTCTCGTTCTCATGCACCAGCGCCACCGCCTCCGGCGCCCGCCGCACCTGCGCCTCGAACAGCTCATGGATGCACCGCTCCGACGGGTACGCCGCCTCCGTGCGGTTCAGCTCCTCCAGCAGATACCGGCGCTCCGCCGCCGGCAGGATATCGATGCGCTCCACCGGCTGGCCCGCGTCTGCAACCATCGCCCGCAGCAGCGCCAGCAGATAATCCCGCTGCCGCCTGACCGTCGACTCTTCGAACAGCGCCGTGGCATAGCCCAGCGTGCCCACGATCCGCCCGTCACACTCGCCTACGTTCAGCTCCAGCTCGAACCGGATCTGCCCGGGCGCATTGTCCACCACCTCCTCCACGCCCAGCCCGGGAAGATCGAGCCGCCCCAGCGCGTTATTCTGCCAGGCCAGCCCCACTTGGAACAATGGCGTGTGGTCAAGCGCCCGGGGCGGCTGCACGATCTCCACCACCTGCTCGAATGGCAGGTCCTGATGCTCCTGCGCCCCCAGGGCCGTACGCCGTGTCCGCTCCAGAAGCGTCGCCACGTTCGGCCCGCCCGACAGGTCCACCCGGAGCGCCAGCGTGTTCACAAAAAAGCCGATCAGCTCCTCGATCTCGCGCCGGCCGCGGTTGGCACTCGGCACCCCGATCACAATGTCGTCCTGCCCCGACAGACGCGAGAGCACCGCCGCCCAGCCCGCCAGCACCGTCATGAACAGCGTCGTGCCATGCTCACGGCCCAGCCGCCTGAGTTCCCGCGTGAGCTCCGCATCGATCTCCACCGGCACCGTGGCGCCGGCAAACGACTGGCGCGCCGGGCGCGGCCGGTCCGTCGGCAACGCGAGCATGGACGGTGCGCCTGACAGGGCCTCGCGCCAGTACTGCGCCTGACGCTGCAGCCGCTCCCCGGAGAGCCATTGCCGCTGCCAGGCCGCATAATCGGGATACTGGATCGCCGGCACCGGCAGGGCATCGGCCTGTCCGGCCACGAACGCCCGGTACAGGCTGCCCAGTTCCCGTACCAGCACCCCCACCGACCAGCCGTCCGAGACGATGTGATGCTGCGTCAGCAGGAAGACATGCTCCTGCTCCGACAGCCGGATCAGGCGCCCACGGACCAGCGGCCCGCGCGCCAGATCAAAAGGCATGCACGCCTCTTCGGCGCACAGCGCCACAAGCGCCGCCGCCGCATCCGGCCGCTCCCGCAGGTCGTGCTCCAGCACGGGCAGGCCCGTGCCGGGTGGCAGGATCTCAACCCGGGGCCCCTCCTCCGCATCAACGAAGACGCTGCGCAGCGCCTCGTGGCGCGCATACAGCTGATCGAGGCTGCGTCGCCACGCCGCGCGATCCAGCCTGCCCTGCAGCCGCCACCCCAGCGGAACGTGGTAGCGGGCGCTGTCCTTGTCCAGCTGTGCCAGAAACCACAGCCGCTGCTGGGCAAACGATAGCTCAAGCGGCGCCTGGCGCGATACGGCCACAATCGCCGGCAGGTGTTGGGGACCGGAGCGGCTCAATACCTCGACGATACTTGCCGCAAGATCGCCCAGCACCGGTCTGGCGAACAGCGTCGACAGCGGCAGTTCGACCCCAACAGCCTGCGACAGCCGGCTCGACACCTGTACCGCGAGGAGCGAGTGGCCGCCGAGCTCGAAAAAGTTGTCGTGGCGTCCGACCCGCTCCAGACCCAGCAGCTCGGCCCAGATCTCTGCCAGCGCCGTTTCGACTGCGCCCTGCGGCGCCTCATAGGTCGTCCGCGCATACGCATCGTCAGCCGGCGCGGGCAGTGCCTTTCGGTCCAGCTTGCCGTTGACCGTCAGCGGCAGCGCCGCCAGCGGCACGAACGCCGCCGGCACCATGTAGTCCGGCAGCTGCCCCACCAGATGCGCGCGCAGCGTCGCCGCAAGCTGCGCTTCCTGCGCCTCCTCTGCGGCCACCACATACGCCACCAGCTGCGGCTCGCCGGCCCGCTCCTCGCGCGCCACCACCACCGCCTCGCGTACCCATGCATGTCCGCACAGGTGCGCGGCCACCTCGCCCGGCTCGATGCGAAAGCCCCGGATCTTGACCTGCTCGTCGGTGCGCCCCAGAAACTCCAGATTGCCGTCCGGCAGGTACCGCGCCAGGTCCCCCGTGCGGTACAGCCGATCGCCCTCCACAAAGGGACTGGCGATGAACCGCTCTGCTGTCAGCTCGGGACGGTTCAGGTAGCCCCGCGCCACCCCCGCCCCGCCAATGTAAAGCTCGCCCACCGCACCAAACGGCACCGGCGCGCCATGACCGTCCAGCACGTACACCCGCGTGTTCGCAATCGGACGGCCGATCGGGACCACTGATCCATTAAAATCAGCCGGGCAATTCCAGGCCGTTACGTCGATAGCAGCTTCCGTGGGACCATATAGATTGTGCAGACCGGTCCAAGGTAATACGCACCGAACCTTCTGCGTGAGGGAAGCAGAAAGCGCCTCTCCACTACACACGAGACGCTGCAGGGAGGTGCAGCGATCAGCGCCCTTCGTGTCCATGAAGCTGGCCAGCATGGATGGTACAAAGTGTGCGGTGGTGATGCGTTGGCCGACTATCAGGTTTACAAGCGCATCCGGGTCTTTGTGTACACCAGGAACCGCCAGCACCAGGGTTGCCCCTTCAAGCAAGGTCCAGAAGAATTCCCAGGCAGAGACATCGAAGCTAAACGGGGTCTTCTGCAAGACGACATCAGCCGTATTGAGTGCATAGGCCTTTTGCATCCAGATCAGGCGATTAACGATAGCCCGATGCTCATTCTGTGCCCCCTTGGGCGTGCCGGTGGATCCGGAGGTGTAAATCACATAAGCGAGATGGCGCGAGGTCAGGCCGAGCGCACGCGGGTCCGGATCGGAGAACGGCAGGTTCGCCCACTCCGGCGTCGCCGTCTCCAGATCGACCGCTATCACATTAGTCAGCACCTCGGGGCCAAGTGCGGCGCGGCCGGCCACATCGCAAAGCAGCAGCTGCGGAGCGGCATCGCCCAGCACCTGGCGCAACCGCGCCGACGGATAAGCCGGATCCAGCGGCAGATACGCGCCCCCCGCCTTCAGGATCGCCAAGAGCCCCACCACCATCGCCGCGCTGCGCTCCACGCAGATCCCCACCGGCTGATCCGGCCTGACTCCGCGTGCGATCAGATGGTGCGCCAGCCGGTTGGCCCGCGCATTGAGCTCCCCATAGCTCAGTCTCTCGTTCTCATGCACCAGCGCCACCGCCTCCGGTGCCCGCCGCACCTGCGCCTCGAACAGCTCATGGATGCACCGCTCCGACGGATACGCCGCCTCCGTGCGGTTCAGCTCCTCCAGCAGATACCCGCGCTCCGCCGCCGGCAGGATATCGATGCGCTCCACCGGCTGGCCCGCGTCCGCAACCATCGCCCGCAGCAGCGCCAGCAGATAACCACGCTGCCGCTCGATCGTCGCCTGATCAAAAAGTGCCGTGGCATAGCTCAGTGTTCCAGCGATCTCCTCGCCATGCTCGCTAAGGCTCAGCTCCAGATCGAACTTGACCTGATCGAGCCCGTCGGCGGCAGCCTCCACACTCAGTCCGGGAAGGTCGAACGACGGACCTGCGTGGTTCTCCCAAGCCAACATCACCTGGAACAATGGCGTGTGGTCAAGCGCCCGGGGCGGCTGCACGATCTCCACCACCTGCTCGAATGGCAGGTCCTGATGCTCCTGCGCCCCCAGGGCCGTACGCCGTGTCCGCTCCAGAAGCGTCGCCACGTTCGGCCCGCCCGACAGGTCCACCCGGAGCGCCAACGTGTTCACAAAAAAGCCGATCAGCTCCTCGATCTCGCGCCGGCCGCGGTTGGCACTCGGCACCCCGATCACAATGTCGTCCTGCCCCGACAGACGCGAGAGCACCGCCGCCCAGCCCGCCAGCACCGTCATGAACAGCGTCGTGCCATGCTCACGGCCCAGCCGCCTGAGTTCCCGCGTGAGCTCCGCATCGATCTCCACCGGCACCGTGGCGCCGGCAAACGACTGGCGCGCCGGGCGCGGCCGGTCCGTCGGCAACGCGAGCATGGACGGTGCGCCTGACAGGGCCTCGCGCCAGTACTGCGCCTGACGCTGCAGCCGCTCCCCGGAGAGCCATTGCCGCTGCCAGGCCGCATAATCGGGATACTGGATCGCCGGCACCGGCAGGGCATCGGCCTGTCCGGCCACGAACGCCCGGTACAGGCTGCCCAGTTCCCGTACCAGCACCCCCACCGACCAGCCGTCCGAGACGATGTGATGCTGCGTCAGCAGGAAGACATGCTCCTGCTCCGACAGCCGGATCAGGCGCCCACGGACCAGCGGCCCGCGCGCCAGATCAAAAGGCATGCACGCCTCTTCGGCGCACAGCGCCACAAGCGCCGCCGCCGCATCCGGCCGCTCCCGCAGGTCGTGCTCCAGCACGGGCAGGCCCGTGCCGGGTGGCAGGATCTCAACCCGGGGCCCCTCCTCCGCATCAACGAAGACGCTGCGCAGCGCCTCGTGGCGCGCATACAGCTGATCGAGGCTGCGTCGCCACGCCGCGCGATCCAGCCTGCCCTGCAGCCGCCACCCCAGCGGAACGTGGTAGCGGACGCTGTCCTTGTCCAGCTGTGCCAGAAACCACAGCCGCTGCTGGGCAAACGACAGCTCAAGCGGCGCCTGGCGCGATACGGCCACAATCGCCGGCAGCGCCTGCGCTGCCGCGCCGCTCACCGCTCCGGCCACGCCTGCGGCCAGATCAGCCAGCACCGGCCGCGCAAACAGCATCGCCAGCGACAGTTCCACACCCGCAATCTGCGACAGCCGGCTGAGCAGCCGCACGGCCAGCAGCGAATGACCGCCCAGCTCGAAGAAGTGGTCATGCCGACCGACCCGCTCCAGACCCAGCAGCTCCGCCCACAGCTGCGCCAGCACCGTCTCCAGCTCCCCGCGCGGCGCCTCGTAGCCCCGCCGCGCATACGCATCGTCAGCCGGCGCGGGCAGTGCCTTGCGGTCGAGCTTGCCGTTCACCGTCAGCGGCAACTCCGCCAGCGGCACGAACGCCGCCGGCACCATGTAGTCCGGCAGCTGCCCCACCAGATGCGCGCGCAGCGTCGCCGCAAGCTGCGCTTCCTGCGCCTCCGCTGCGGCCACCACATACGCCACCAGCTGCGGCTCGCCGGCCCGCTCCTCGCGCGCCACCACCACCGCCTCGCGCACCCACGCATGTCCGCACAGGTGCGCGGCCACCTCGCCCGGCTCGATGCGAAAGCCCCGGATCTTGACCTGCTCGTCGGTGCGCCCCAGAAACTCCAGATTGCCGTCCGGCAGGTACCGCGCCAGGTCCCCCGTGCGGTACAGCCGATCGCCCTCTACAAAGGGACTGGCGATGAACCGCTCGGCTGTCAGCTCGGGGCGGTTCAGGTAGCCACGCGTCACGCCCGCCCCGCCAATGTAGAGCTCGCCCACCGCCCCGAACGGCACCGGCTCGCCATGACCGTCCAGCACGTACACCCGCGTGTTCGCAATCGGACGGCCGATCGTTTCAACGACCGCCTCCGCCCTTGCCATGCAGGTCCAGGTCGAATACGTCGTCGTTTCGGACGGAGCGTACAGGTTGCAGATCTTCTCTGCGCCACTGCTGCTGAACACTCTGCCAATCAGGCTGGCGGGCAACCGCTCACCCGCCAGGTTGATTACGCGCGGCGATGCCGGTACGGCCTGCTGGTCGAGCAGCGCCGCCATCGTCGAGGGAACCGTGTTGATCAGCGAGACATCTAGGGGTGTCTGCGTCAGTGCCAGCGCATCCTCGACAAGATAGAGTGTGCCTCCCTGCGACAGCGTAACGAAGCACTCATAGACCGACAGGTCGAAGCCGATCGAGGTAGAGAACAGCATGCGGCTGGTCTCGGATTCCGCAAACACGCGGCGGCTCCAGTGCAGCAGGTTCACGGTGCTGCGGTGCTCGACCATCACGCCCTTGGGCGTGCCGGTGGAGCCCGAGGTGTAGATCACATAGGCCAGATGGTGCGGGCCCAGGCCCAGCGCGCGCGCATCCGGATCCGATGACGGCTGCCCGGCCCACGCCGGCGACTGCGCCTCCAGCTCCACCAGCCCCACCCCAGCGAGCGCCTCCGCGCCCAGCGCCGCACGCCCCGCCGCATCGGCCAGCACCAGCCGCGGCGCCGCCTCCCCCAGAATCTGCCGCAGCCGCGCGCCCGGATACGCCGCATCCAGCGGCACATACGCGCCCCCCGCTTTCAGGATCGCCAGCAGCCCCACCACCATCGCCGCGCTGCGCTCCACGCAGATCCCCACCGGCTGATCCGGCCTGACTCCGAGTGCGATCAGATGATGGGCCAGCCGGTTGGCCCGCGCATTGAGCTCGCCATAGCTCAGTCTCTCGTTCTCATGCACCAGCGCCACCGCCTCCGGCGCCCGCCGCACCTGCGCCTCGAACAGCTCATGGATGCACCGCTCCGACGGGTACGCCGCCTCCGTGCGGTTCAGCTCCTCCAGCAGATACCGGCGCTCCGCCGCCGGCAGGATATCGATGCGCTCCACCGGCTGGCCCGCGTCTGCAACCATCGCCCGCAGCAGCGCCAGCAGATAATCCCGCTGCCGCCTGACCGTCGACTCTTCGAACAGCGCCGTGGCATAGCCCAGCGTGCCCACGATCCGCCCGTCACACTCGCCTACGTTCAGCTCCAGCTCGAACCGGATCTGCCCGGGCGCATTGTCCACCACCTCCTCCACGCCCAGCCCGGGAAGATCGAGCCGCCCCAGCGCGTTATTCTGCCAGGCCAGCATCACCTGGAACAGCGGCGTGTGGTCAAGCGCCCGGGGCGGCTGCACGATCTCCACCACCTGCTCGAATGGCAGGTCCTGATGCTCCTGCGCCCCCAGGGCCGTACGCCGTGTCCGCTCCAGAAGCGTCGCCACGTCCGGCCCGCCCGACAGGTCCACCCGGAGCGCCAGCGTGTTCACAAAAAAGCCGATCAGCTCCTCGATCTCGCGCCGGCCGCGGTTGGCACTCGGCACCCCGATCACAATGTCGTCCTGCCCCGACAGACGCGAGAGCACCGCCGCCCAGCCCGCCAGCACCGTCATGAACAGCGTCGTGCCATGCTCACGGCCCAGCCGCCTGAGTTCCCGCGTGAGCTCCGCATCGATCTCCACCGGCACCGTGGCGCCGGCAAACGACTGGCGCGCCGGGCGCGGCCGGTCCGTCGGCAACGCGAGCATGGACGGTGCGCCTGACAGGGCCTCGCGCCAGTACTGCGCCTGACGCTGCAGCCGCTCCCCGGAGAGCCATTGCCGCTGCCAGGCCGCATAATCGGGATACTGGATCGCCGGCACCGGCAGGGCATCGGCCTGTCCGGCCACGAACGCCCGGTACAGGCTGCCCAGTTCCCGTACCAGCACCCCCACCGACCAGCCGTCCGAGACGATGTGATGCTGCGTCAGCAGGAAGACATGCTCCTGCTCCGACAGCCGGATCAGGCGCCCACGGACCAGCGGCCCGCGCGCCAGATCAAAAGGCATGCACGCCTCTTCGGCGCACAGCGCCACAAGCGCCGCCGCCGCATCCGGCCGCTCCCGCAGGTCGTGCTCCAGCACGGGCAGGCCCGTGCCGGGTGGCAGGATCTCAACCCGGGGCCCCTCCTCCGCATCAACGAAGACGCTGCGCAGCGCCTCGTGGCGCGCATACAGCTGATCGAGGCTGCGTCGCCACGCCGCGCGATCCAGCCTGCCCTGCAGCCGCCACCCCAGCGGAACGTGGTAGCGGGCGCTGTCCTTGTCCAGCTGTGCCAGAAACCACAGCCGCTGCTGCGCAAACGACAACAATAGAACGTCTTCGCGGCCTATGGTCTGTATCAATCTAGGCTTTCGCTCACCGTCATTACGATTTCTGTCTTTGGCAAGTAAGACAAGCTTGGTTAAGTCATCAATATCGAGATCTTCTAACTCGATCCTAGTTAGATCTGTCATGTCCGCATTCCCAAAGAAAGCAGGTTCCGAAGTTCATCAGGATCGAATTCTCGTTCGATCAAAGCGATAGCAGTCATACGGGCCAGATCGGCCAGCACCGGCCGCGCAAACAGCATCGCCAGCGACAGTTCCACACCCGCAATCTGCGACAGCCGGCTGAGCAGCCGCACGGCCAGCAGCGAATGACCGCCCAGCTCGAAGAAGTGGTCATGCCGACCGACCCGCTCCAGACCCAGCAGCTCCGCCCACAGCTGCGCCAGCACCGTCTCCAGCTCCCCGCGTGGCGCCTCGTAGCCCCGCCGCGCATACGCATCGTCCTGCGGCGCCGGCAGCGCCCGCCGGTCCAGCTTGCCGTTGACCGTCAGCGGCAGCGCCGCCAGCGGCACGAACGCCGCCGGCACCATGTAGTCCGGCAGCTGCCCCACCAGATGCGCGCGCAGCGTCGCCGCAAGCTGCGCTTCCTGCGCCTCCTCTGCGGCCACCACATACGCCACCAGCTGCGGCTCGCCGGCCCGCTCCTCGCGCGCCACCACCACCGCCTCGCGTACCCATGCATGTCCGCACAGGTGCGCGGCCACCTCGCCCGGCTCGATGCGAAAGCCCCGGATCTTGACCTGCTCGTCGGTGCGCCCCAGAAACTCCAGATTGCCGTCCGGCAGGTACCGCGCCAGGTCCCCCGTGCGGTACAGCCGATCGCCCTCCACAAAGGGACTGGCGATGAACCGCTCTGCTGTCAGCTCGGGACGGTTCAGGTAGCCCCGCGCCACCCCCGCCCCGCCAATGTAGAGCTCCCCAGCCGCCCCGAACGGCACCGGCTCGCCATGACCGTCCAGCACGTACACCCGCGTGTTCGCAATCGGACGGCCGATCGGGACCACTGATCCATTAAAATCAGCCGGGCAATTCCAGGCCGTTACGTCGATAGCAGCTTCCGTGGGACCATATAGATTGTGCAGACCGGTCCAAGGTAATACGCACCGAACCTTCTGCGTGAGGGAAGCAGAAAGCGCCTCTCCACTACACACGAGACGCTGCAGGGAGGTGCAGCGATCAGCGCCCTTCGTGTCCATGAAGCTGGCCAGCATGGATGGTACAAAGTGTGCGGTGGTGATGCGTTGGCCGACTATCAGGTTTACAAGCGCATCCGGGTCTTTGTGTACACCAGGAACCGCCAGCACCAGGGTTGCCCCTTCAAGCAAGGTCCAGAAGAATTCCCAGGCAGAGACATCGAAGCTAAACGGGGTCTTCTGCAAGACGACATCAGCCGTATTGAGTGCATAGGCCTTTTGCATCCAGATCAGGCGATTAACGATAGCCCGATGCTCATTCTGTGCCCCCTTGGGCGTGCCGGTGGATCCGGAGGTGTAAATCACATAAGCGAGATGGCGCGAGGTCAGGCCGAGCGCACGCGGGTCCGGATCGGAGAACGGCAGGTTCGCCCACTCCGGCGTCGCCGTCTCCAGATCGACCGCTATCACATTAGTCAGCACCTCGGGGCCAAGTGCGGCGCGGCCGGCCACATCGCAAAGCAGCAGCTGCGGAGCGGCATCGCCCAGCACCTGGCGCAACCGCGCCGACGGATAAGCCGGATCCAGCGGCAGATACGCGCCCCCCGCCTTCAGGATCGCCAAGAGCCCCACCACCATCGCCGCGCTGCGCTCCACGCAGATCCCCACCGGCTGATCCGGCCTGACTCCGCGTGCGATCAGATGGTGCGCCAGCCGGTTGGCCCGCGCATTGAGCTCCCCATAGCTCAGTCTCTCGTTCTCATGCACCAGCGCCACCGCCTCCGGTGCCCGCCGCACCTGCGCCTCGAACAGCTCATGGATGCACCGCTCCGACGGATACGCCGCCTCCGTGCGGTTCAGCTCCTCCAGCAGATACCCGCGCTCCGCCGCCGGCAGGATATCGATGCGCTCCACCGGCTGGCCCGCGTCCGCAACCATCGCCCGCAGCAGCGCCAGCAGATAACCACGCTGCCGCTCGATCGTCGCCTGATCAAAAAGTGCCGTGGCATAGCTCAGTGTTCCAGCGATCTCCTCGCCATGCTCGCTAAGGCTCAGCTCCAGATCGAACTTGACCTGATCGAGCCCGTCGGCGGCAGCCTCCACACTCAGTCCGGGAAGGTCGAACGACGGACCTGCGTGGTTCTCCCAAGCCAACATCACCTGGAACAATGGCGTGTGGTCAAGCGCCCGGGGCGGCTGCACGATCTCCACCACCTGCTCGAATGGCAGGTCCTGATGCTCCTGCGCCCCCAGGGCCGTACGCCGTGTCCGCTCCAGAAGCGTCGCCACGTCCGGCCCGCCCGACAGGTCCACCCGGAGCGCCAGCGTGTTCACAAAAAAGCCGATCAGCTCCTCGATCTCGCGCCGGCCGCGGTTGGCACTCGGCACCCCGATCACAATGTCGTCCTGCCCCGACAGACGCGAGAGCACCGCCGCCCAGCCCGCCAGCACCGTCATGAACAGCGTCGTGCCATGCTCACGGCCCAGCCGCCTGAGTTCCCGCGTGAGCTCCGCATCGATCTCCACCGGCACCGTGGCGCCGGCAAACGACTGGCGCGCCGGGCGCGGCCGGTCCGTCGGCAACGCGAGCATGGACGGTGCGCCTGACAGGGCCTCGCGCCAGTACTGCGCCTGACGCTGCAGCCGCTCCCCGGAGAGCCATTGCCGCTGCCAGGCCGCATAATCGGGATACTGGATCGCCGGCACCGGCAGGGCATCGGCCTGTCCGGCCACGAACGCCCGGTACAGGCTGCCCAGTTCCCGTACCAGCACCCCCACCGACCAGCCGTCCGAGACGATGTGATGCTGCGTCAGCAGGAAGACATGCTCCTGCTCCGACAGCCGGATCAGGCGCCCACGGACCAGCGGCCCGCGCGCCAGATCAAAAGGCATGCACGCCTCTTCGGCGCACAGCGCCACAAGCGCCGCCGCCGCATCCGGCCGCTCCCGCAGGTCGTGCTCCAGCACGGGCAGGCCCGTGCCGGGTGGCAGGATCTCAACCCGGGGCCCCTCCTCCGCATCAACGAAGACGCTGCGCAGCGCCTCGTGGCGCGCATACAGCTGATCGAGGCTGCGTCGCCACGCCGCGCGATCCAGCCTGCCCTGCAGCCGCCACCCCAGCGGAACGTGGTAGCGGGCGCTGTCCTTGTCCAGCTGTGCCAGAAACCACAGCCGCTGCTGGGCAAACGACAGCTCAAGCGGCGCCTGGCGCGATACGGCCACAATCGCCGGCAGCGCCTGCGCTGCCGCGCCGCTCACCGCTCCGGCCACGCCTGCGGCCAGATCAGCCAGCACCGGCCGCGCAAACAGCATCGCCAGCGACAGTTCCACACCCGCAATCTGCGACAGCCGGCTGAGCAGCCGCACGGCCAGCAGCGAATGACCGCCCAGCTCGAAGAAGTGGTCATGCCGACCGACCCGCTCCAGACCCAGCAGCTCCGCCCACAGCTGCGCCAGCACCGTCTCCAGCTCCCCGCGTGGCGCCTCGTAGCCCCGCCGCGCATACGCATCGTCCTGCGGCGCCGGCAGCGCCCGCCGGTCCAGCTTGCCGTTGACCGTCAGCGGCAACTCCGCCAGCGGCACGAACGCCGCCGGCACCATGTAGTCCGGCAGCTGCCCCACCAGATGCGCGCGCAGCGTCGCCGCAAGCTGCGCTTCCTGCGCCTCCTCTGCGGCCACCACATACGCCACCAGCTGCGGCTCGCCGGCCCGCTCCTCGCGCGCCACCACCACCGCCTCGCGTACCCATGCATGTCCGCACAGGTGCGCGGCCACCTCGCCCGGCTCGATGCGAAAGCCCCGGATCTTGACCTGCTCGTCGGTGCGCCCCAGAAACTCCAGATTGCCGTCCGGCAGGTACCGCGCCAGGTCCCCCGTGCGGTACAGCCGATCGCCCTCCACAAAGGGACTGGCGATGAACCGCTCGGCTGTCAGCTCGGGGCGGTTCAGGTAGCCACGCGCCACCCCCGCCCCGCCAATGTAGAGCTCGCCCACCGCCCCGAACGGCACCGGCTCGCCATGACCGTCCAGCACGTACACCCGCGTGTTCGCAATCGGACGGCCGATCGGGACCACTGACCCATTAAAATCAGCCGGGCAATTCCAGACTGTCGCGAAGGTCGTCGTCTCGGTCGGGCCGTAGCAGTGAACGAGACGTACGGGGCCTTCTTCTTTCAGCAATCTCAGAAATGAGCGGAGATCATTGGGCTCCCCTCCACAGAGGAGGTACTTAAGTTGGGCTAACGTGGGAGCAATCGATGATGTAAATTGATTGAATAATGCTGTTGTTAGAAAAAGTGACGTCACCCGGTGCTGTTTAAGCGCCCGGGCAAAGCTGGAAGGGTCTGCGACAGCTTGCATTGCAACAATGCAACCACCGTTAAGTAGTGGTGCCCACACTTCGAATGTGCTTGCGTCGAAGGCGGGATTGCCGGCCCATGCCACACGATCCCCCGCCTCGATCTTCGCATATGCATTGTTGATCACGAGCCGGTTGACGGCACGATGAGAGACAAGAACTCCTTTGGGAAGGCCGGTTGAGCCGGAGGTGTACATTACGTATGCGGCAGCCTCAGCGGTCAATGCCAGGCCAGGATCGGAACTACATCCCGTTCCAACTATGAGCGGCTCAATAGCCAGAACCGGTATCGTCGCCTCAACCAGATTGTCGCCGTCAATCTGGCCAAGCACCAGACGGGCAGCACAATCAGCGAACAGCCATTCCTGTCGTGCAGAGGGAAGGCCGCGATCGATCGGCACATATACTCCGCCCGTCTTCAGGATCGCCAGCTGCGCCACCACAAGAGCGACGGAGCGGTCAAGCACTGTCGCAATGCGATCTCCCGGCCTGACTCCAAGTGCGATCAGATGATGGGCCAGCCGGTTGGCCCGCGCGTTGAGCTCGCCATAGCTCAGTCTCTCGTTCTCATGCACCAGCGCCACCGCCTCCGGTGCCCGCCGCACCTGCGCCTCGAACAGCTCATGGATGCACCGCTCCGACGGATACGCCGCCTCCGTGCGGTTCAGCTCCTCCAGCAGATACCCGCGCTCCGCCGCCGGCAGGATCTCCAGCTCCCGCACCGGCGTGTGCGGCGAGCGCTCCAGCAGCTCCGCCAGGTGCTCCAGCGCATGTTGCATGTAACCGCAGATACGCTCTGCTGAAACCGGCCCGCTCACCTGTGCCGTCAGGCCCAGTGCCTCTTCGCAGTCCTCCACCGACAGGCTCAGGGGATAGTTGGTGCGCTCCTGCGCACCCAGCCATTCGATGCCGTCCAGGACATCGTCGCCCACCGCCCCCTGAAGCGCCGCCAGCGTATTGTGGCGATAGTTCAGCAGCGCGCCAAACAGCGGCGCAGGCGCCGCAACGCCGCTGCAGCGCTGCGCCAGCGCCAGCGGGGCATGCTCGTGGGTGAGCAGCTCCGCCAGCCGCGCGTGGGTGCGACGCACACTCTCCCCGACCCCGGTTCCATCCACATCGAGCCGCACCGGCAGCGTGTTGATGAACAGGCCCATCGCCCGGTCCGCGCCGCTGCCACCATGCATGCGCCCGAACAGCACCGTGCCGAACACCACCTGCTCGCGCCCGCTGCTGCGCGCCACCACCTGCGCCCACGCCAGATGGCACAGGCTGGCCACGCTCACCCCCAGCCGCCGCGCCTGCTGCCGCAGCCGGTCGTTAAGCGCCTGCGGCAACTGCCGCCGCGCCTCGTCGTCCACCCCGCTGCCGTCGCCGCGCACCTCGCCCAGCCCGAACGGCAGCGTCGGCCCGTCAATCCCCGAGAGCATCTCCCGGAAGAACTGCTCATGCGCCTGCTCTCCCACACCCAGCCGCGCCTGCGCTATCAGGTTACGGAATGGCTGCGGCTCGGCCAGCTCGTGCCCGCGTCCCGCCAGCACGCTCCGCACCTCCGCATGCATTACCTCTGAGGTCGTGTGATCGCCGATCAGATGATGCTGCAGCGCCAGCAGCAGCCAGCGCCCGCTGTCCGGCTCCCGGGCCGTCACAAACCGTATCAGTGGCGCCCGCCCCAGATCGATGCGCTGCCCGCGCGGATCGAACCGGCGCCGCAGCTGCTCGGGAGCCGGCCCCTCAGCCTCGTCCAGTTCAACCTCCACCACCTCCAGCCGCGCCTGGCGCCATACCACCTGCGCCGGACTGGACAGCCCCTCCCACACAAACGACGTGCGCAGCATGTCGTGCCGGTCCACCACCCGCTGCACTGCCGCCAGATAGCGCTCCAGCAGGTCACGACCGGCAAATGCCATCTGCGAGACCAGCAGGTACGGATCGCCCTGGCTGGCCAGCAGATGATGGAACAGGATGCCCTCCTGCAGCGGCGAGAGGGCATAGATGTCCTGGATGTTGGCCAGCCCTCCGGGCACCGTGGCCACCACCCGGTCGATCTCCGCCTGGCTCAGCCCGATGAGCGGCAGCATCCCGGGGGTGATCGCCGTACTGTGCGCGGCAATCAGGTTGGCGGGGACCGCGACCTCCTGATGGCGCCCCAGGCTGGCCGCCAGATCGGCCAGCACCGGCCGCGCGAACAGCGTGCGCACCTCTACTCCCAGCGAGCGCTGCCGCAGCCGCTCCATCAGTTGCACGGCCAGCAGTGAATGACCGCCCAGCTCGAAGAAGTGGTCATGCCGACCGACCCGCTCCAGACCCAGCAGCTCCGCCCACAGCTGCGCCAGCACCGTCTCCAGCTCCCCGCGTGGCGCCTCGTAGCCCCGCCGCGCATACGCATCGTCCTGCGGCGCCGGCAGCGCCCGCCGGTCCAGCTTGCCGTTGACCGTCAGCGGCAACTCCGCCAGCGGCACGAACGCCGCCGGCACCATGTAGTCCGGCAGCTGCCCCACCAGATGCGCGCGCAGCGTCGCCGCAAGCTGCGCTTCCTGCGCCTCCTCTGCGGCCACCACATACGCCACCAGCTGCGGCTCGCCGGCCCGCTCCTCGCGCGCCACCACCACCGCCTCGCGTACCCATGCATGTCCGCACAGGTGCGCGGCCACCTCGCCCGGCTCGATGCGAAAGCCCCGGATCTTGACCTGCTCGTCGGTGCGCCCCAGAAACTCCAGATTGCCGTCCGGCAGGTACCGCGCCAGGTCCCCCGTGCGGTACAGCCGATCGCCCTCCACAAAGGGACTGGCGATGAACCGCTCGGCTGTCAGCTCGGGGCGGTTCAGGTAGCCACGCGCGACCCCCGCCCCGCCAATGTAGAGCTCCCCAGCCGCCCCGAACGGCACCGGCTCGCCATGACCGTCCAGCACGTACACCCGCGTGTTCGCAATCGGACGGCCGATCGGAACGTGCGTCGATACAGCGCATTCGCTCGGAATTTCGTAAAAGGTGCAACCCACAACCGTTTCGGTCGGCCCGTATTCATTCACCATCCTGGCGCCAGGCTGAACCCTGCGCCACAACTCGACTGTTGAATGCGACAGCGCTTCACCACCGATAACAAGCAGGTCAACCTGGCTGGCCATCGGGCCCGCCAGCAGCTGTTGTCCAAGCGCGTCCAGATGGCTCGGGGTAACGTTGACCAGCCCGCATGCCGAACTGGCCTGTACCTTTAGTCCCGCGACCTCATCGCGTTCCCGTACCAGCCGTGCATGACCACCGCAGATCAGCGGTGCAAACAGGCTGTTGATCGTCGCATCGAACGCCAGGGAAGAAGAAACGATCGAGGATGATCGTGGCGCGTAAGCTTCACAGGCCCACGCAAGATAATTGGCCACTCCACGATGTTCAACCATCACGCCCTTGGGCGTGCCGGTGGAGCCCGAGGTGTAGATCACATAGGCCAGATGGTGCGGGCCCAGGCCCAGCGCGCGCACATCCGGATCCGATGACGGCTGCCCGGCCCACGCCGGCGACTGCGCCTCCAGCTCCACCAGCCCCACCCCAGCGAGCGCCTCCGCGCCCAGCGCCGCACGCCCCGCCGCATCGGCCAGCACCAGCCGCGGCGCCGCCTCCCCCAGAATCTGCCGCAGCCGCGCGCCCGGATACGCCGCATCCAGCGGCACATACGCGCCCCCCGCCTTCAGGATCGCCAAGAGCCCCACCACCATCGCCGCGCTGCGCTCCACGCAGATCCCCACCGGCTGATCCGGCCTGACTCCGAGTGCGATCAGATGATGGGCCAGCCGGTTGGCCCGCGCATTGAGCTCGCCATAGCTCAGTCTCTCGTTCTCATGCACCAGCGCCACCGCCTCCGGTGCCCGCCGCACCTGCGCCTCGAACAGCTCATGGATGCACCGCTCCGACGGATACGCCGCCTCCGTGCGGTTCAGCTCCTCCAGCAGATACCCGCGCTCCGCCGCCGGCAGGATCTCCAGCTCCCGCACCGGCGTGTGCGGCGAGCGCTCCAGCAGCTCCGCCAGGTGCTCCAGCGCATGTTGCATGTAACCGCAGATACGCTCTGCTGAAACCGGCTCGACCGCTTCCGCCGTCAGGCCCAGCGCCTGCCCGGAGTCTTCCACCGACAGGCTCAGGGGATAGTTGGTGCGTTCCTGCGCACCCAGCCACTCGATGCCGCCCGGGACATCGTCCGCGGCGGCGCCCTGAAGCGCCGCCAGCGTATTGTGGCGATAGTTCAGCAGCGCGCTGAACAATGGCGCAGGCGCCGCAACGCCGCTGCAGCGCTGCGCCAGCGCCAGCGGGGCATGCTCGTGGGTGAGCAGCTCCGCCAGCCGCGCGTGGGTGCGACGCACACTCTCCCCGACCCCGGTTCCATCCACATCGAGCCGCACCGGCAGCGTGTTGATGAACAGGCCCATCGCCCGGTCCGCGCCGCTGCCACCATGCATGCGCCCGAACAGCACCGTGCCGAACACCACCTGCTCGCGCCCGCTGCTGCGCGCCACCACCTGCGCCCACGCCAGATGGCACAGGCTGGCCACGCTCACCCCCAGCCGCCGCGCCTGCTGCCGCAGCCGGTCGTTAAGCGCCTGCGGCAACTGCCGCCGCGCCTCGTCGTCCACCCCGCTGCCGTCGCCGCGCACCTCGCCCAGCCCGAACGGCAGCGTCGGCCCGTCAATCCCCGAGAGCATCTCCCGGAAGAACTGCTCATGCGCCTGCTCTCCCACACCCAGCCGCGCCTGCGCTATCAGGTTACGGAATGGCTGCGGCTCGGCCAGCTCGTGCCCGCGTCCCGCCAGCACGCTCCGCACCTCCGCATGCATTACCTCTGAGGTCGTGTGATCGCCGATCAGATGATGCTGCAGCGCCAGCAGCAGCCAGCGCCCGCTGCCCGGCTCCCGGGCCGTCACAAACCGTATCAGTGGCGCCCGCCCCAGATCGATGCGCTGCCCGCGCGGATCGAACCGGCGCCGCAGCTGCTCGGGAGCCGGCCCCTCCGCCTCGTCCAGTTCAACCTCCACCACCTCCAGCCGCGCCTGGCGCCACACCACCTGCGCCGGAACGGACAGCCCCTCCCACACAAACGAGGTGCGCAGCATGTCGTGCCGGTCCACCACCCGCTGCACTGCCGCCAGATAGCGCTCCAGCAGGTCACGACCGGCAAATGCCATCTGCGAGACCAGCAGGTACGGATCGCCCTGGCTGGCCAGCAGATGATGGAACAGGATGCCCTCCTGCAGCGGCGAGAGGGCATAGATGTCCTGGATGTTGGCCAGCCCTCCGGGCACCGTGGCCACCACCCGGTCGATCTCCGCCTGGCTCAGCCCGATGAGCGGCAGCATCCCGGGGGTGATCGCCGTACTGTGCGCGGCAATCAGGTTGGCGGGGACCGCGACCTCCTGATGGCGCCCCAGGCTGGCCGCCAGATCGGCCAGCACCGGCCGCGCGAACAGCGTGCGCACCTCTACTCCCAGCGAGCGCTGCCGCAGCCGCTCCATCAGTTGCACGGCCAGCAGTGAATGACCGCCCAGCTCGAAGAAGTGGTCATGCCGACCGACCCGCTCCAGACCCAGCAGCTCCGCCCACAGCTGCGCCAGCACCGTCTCCAGCTCCCCGCGTGGCGCCTCGTAGCCCCGCCGCGCATACGCATCGTCCTGCGGCGCCGGCAGCGCCCGCCGGTCCAGCTTGCCGTTGACCGTCAGCGGCAACTCCGCCAGCGGCACGAACGCCGCCGGCACCATGTAGTCCGGCAGCTGCCCCACCAGATGCGCGCGCAGCGTCGCCGCAAGCTGCGCTTCCTGCGCCTCCTCTGCGGCCACCACATACGCCACCAGCTGCGGCTCGCCGGCCCGCTCCTCGCGCGCCACCACCACCGCCTCGCGTACCCATGCATGTCCGCACAGGTGCGCGGCCACCTCGCCCGGCTCGATGCGAAAGCCCCGGATCTTGACCTGCTCGTCGGTGCGCCCCAGAAACTCCAGATTGCCGTCCGGCAGGTACCGCGCCAGGTCCCCCGTGCGGTACAGCCGATCGCCCTCCACAAAGGGACTGGCGATGAACCGCTCGGCTGTCAGCTCGGGGCGGTTCAGGTAGCCACGCGCGACCCCCGCCCCGCCAATGTAGAGCTCCCCAGCCGCCCCGAACGGCACCGGCTCGCCATGACCGTCCAGCACGTACACCCGCGTGTTCGCAATCGGACGGCCGATCGGGACCACTGATCCATTAAAATCAGCCGGGCAATTCCAGGCCGTTACGTCGATAGCAGCTTCCGTGGGACCATATAGATTGTGCAGACCGGTCCAAGGTAATACGCACCGAACCTTCTGCGTGAGGGAAGCAGAAAGCGCCTCTCCACTACACACGAGACGCTGCAGGGAGGTGCAGCGATCAGCGCCCTTCGTGTCCATGAAGCTGGCCAGCATGGATGGTACAAAGTGTGCGGTGGTGATGCGTTGGCCGACTATCAGGTTTACAAGCGCATCCGGGTCTTTGTGTACACCAGGAACCGCCAGCACCAGGGTTGCCCCTTCAAGCAAGGTCCAGAAGAATTCCCAGGCAGAGACATCGAAGCTAAACGGGGTCTTCTGCAAGACGACATCAGCCGTATTGAGTGCATAGGCCTTTTGCATCCAGATCAGGCGATTAACGATAGCCCGATGCTCATTCTGTACCCCCTTGGGAGTTCCGGTTGAGCCTGAGGTGTAGATCACATAGGCGAGATGGCGGGACGTGAGGCCAAGCGTGCGCGGCTCCGGGTCCGAACGCGGCTGCTCGCCCCAGACCGGCGTGGCCGTCTCCAGATCGACCGCTATCACATCGGTCAGCACCTCGGGGCCGAGTGCGGCGCGGCCGGCCGCATCGCAAAGCAGCAGCTGCGGAGCGGCATCGCCCAGCACCTGGCGCAGCCGCTGGGACGGATAGGCCGGATCCAGCGGCAGATACGCGCCCCCCGCTTTCAGGATCGCCAGTAGCCCCACCACCATCGCCGGGCTGCGCTCCACGCAGATCCCCACCGGCTGATCCGGCCTGACTCCGAGTGCGATCAGATGGTGCGCCAGCCGGTTGGCCCGCGCATTGAGCTCGCCATAGCTCAGTCTCTCGTTCTCATGCACCAGCGCCACCGCCTCCGGTGCCCGCCGCACCTGCGCCTCGAACAGCTCGTGGATGCACCGCTCCGACGGATACGCCGCCTCCGTGCGGTTCAGCTCCTCCAGCAGATACCCGCGCTCCGCCGCCGGCAGGATCTCCAGCTCCCGCACCGGCGTGTGCGGCGAGCGCTCCAGCAGCTCCGCCAGATGCTCCAGCGCGCACTGCATGTAGCCGCACACCCGCTCCGCAGAAACCGGCCCGCTCACCTGCGCCGTCAGGCCCAGTGCTTCTTCCCAGTCCTCCACCGACAGGCTCAGGGGATAGTTGGTGCGTTCCTGCGCACCCAGCCACTCGATGCCGCCCGGGACATCGTCCGCGGCGGCGCCCTGAAGCGCCGCCAGCGTATTGTGGCGATAGTTCAGCAGCGCGCTGAACAATGGCGCAGGCGCCGCAACGCCGCTGCAGCGCTGCGCCAGCGCCAGCGGGGCATGCTCGTGGGTGAGCAGCTCCGCCAGCCGCGCGTGGGTGCGACGCACACTCTCCCCGACCCCGGTTCCATCCACGTCGAGCCGCACCGGCAGCGTGTTCATGAACAGGCCCATCGCCCGGTCCGCGCCGCTGCCACCATGCATGCGCCCGAACAGCACCGTGCCGAACACCACCTGCTCGCGCCCGCTGCTGCGCGCCACCACCTGCGCCCACGCCAGATGGCACAGGCTGGCCACGCTCACCCCCAGCCGCCGCGCCTGCTGCCGCAGCCGGTCGTTAAGCGCCTGCGGCAACTGCCGCCGCGCCTCGTCGTCCACCCCGCTGCCGTCGCCGCGCACCTCGCCCAGCCCGAACGGCAGCGTCGGCCCGTCAATCCCCGAGAGCATCTCCCGGAAGAACTGCTCATGCGCCTGCTCTCCCACACCCAGCCGCGCCTGCGCTATCAGGTTACGGAATGGCTGCGGCTCGGCCAGCTCGTGCCCGCGTCCCGCCAGCACGCTCCGCACCTCCGCATGCATTACCTCTGAGGTCGTGTGATCGCCGATCAGATGATGCTGCAGCGCCAGCAGCAGCCAGCGCCCGCTGCCCGGCTCCCGGGCCGTCACAAACCGTATCAGTGGCGCCCGCCCCAGATCGATGCGCTGCCCGCGCGGATCGAACCGGCGCCGCAGCTGCTCGGGAGCCGGCCCCTCAGCCTCGTCCAGTTCAACCTCCACCACCTCCAGCCGCGCCTGGCGCCATACCACCTGCGCCGGACTGGACAGCCCCTCCCACACAAACGACGTGCGCAGGATATCGTGCCGGTCCACCACCCGCTGCACTGCCGCCAGATAGCGCTCCAGCAGGTCACGACCGGCAAATGCCATCTCCCGGGCCAACAGATAGGGATCGCCCTGGCTGGCCAGCAGATGATGGAACAGGATGCCCTCCTGCAGCGGCGAGAGAGCATAGATGTCCTGGATGTTGGCCAGCCCTCCGGGCACCGTGGCCACCACACGGTCGATCTCCGCCTGGCTCAGCCCGATGAGCGGCAGCATCCCGGGGGTGATCGCCGTACTGTGCGCGGTAATCAGGTTGGCGGGGACCGCGACCTCCTGATGGCGCCCCAGGCTGGCCGCCAGATCGGCCAGCACCGGCCGCGCGAACAGCGTGCGCACCTCCATCCCCAGCGAGCGCTGCCGCAGCCGCTCCATCAGTTGCACGGCCAGCAGCGAATGACCGCCCAGTTCGAAGAAGTGGTCATGCCGACCGACCCGCTCCAGCCCCAGCAGCTCCGCCCACAGCTGCGCCAGCACCGTCTCGAGCTCCCCGCGCGGCGCCTCGTAGCCCCGCCGCGCATACGCATCGTCCTGCGGCGCCGGCAGCGCCCGGCGGTCCAGCTTGCCGTTCACCGTCAGCGGCAGCGCCGCCAGCGGCACGAACGCCGCCGGCACCATGTAGTCCGGCAGCTGCCCCACCAGATGCGCGCGCAGCGTCGCCGCAAGCTGCGCTTCCTGCGCCTCCGCTGCGGCCACCACATACGCCACCAGCTGCGGCTCGCCGGCCCGCTCCTCGCGCGCTACCACCACCGCCTCGCGCACCCACGCATGTCCGCACAGGTGCGCGGCCACCTCGCCCGGCTCGATGCGAAAGCCCCGGATCTTGACCTGCTCGTCGGTGCGCCCCAGAAACTCCAGATTGCCGTCCGGCAGGTACCGCGCCAGGTCCCCCGTGCGGTACAGCCGATCGCCCTCCACAAAGGGACTGGCGATGAACCGCTCGGCTGTCAGCTCGGGGCGGTTCAGGTAGCCACGCGTCACGCCCGCCCCGCCAATGTAGAGCTCCCCAGCCGCCCCGAACGGCACCGGCTCGCCATGACCGTCCAGCACGTACACCCGCGTGTTCGCAATCGGACGGCCGATCGGGATAGAGGCGGATCCATCGATAACTTTGGATATTTCAAATGTGACGCTTCCAACTGTCGCTTCTGTAGGACCGAAGTGGTTGATCAGACGCACATTCGGGAAACGCTTTCGCCAAAACTGAATATCCGCAGGTACTAACGGTTCCCCACCAACCATCAG
Source organism: Paraburkholderia sp. JPY465 (assembly GCF_050436725.1). Classification (NCBI taxonomy): domain Bacteria; kingdom Pseudomonadati; phylum Pseudomonadota; class Betaproteobacteria; order Burkholderiales; family Burkholderiaceae; genus Paraburkholderia; species Paraburkholderia sp. JPY465. Next base: position 776,051 of record NZ_JBNDMT010000007.1, on the reverse strand, counting down.
TACCTTCGTCGGAGCCGGACCTTCGTAACACTCCAGTTGCCGGTTTAACAGGCTCAGGTGCGAAGGCGTCAGCTTGATCAAATCGTAGACCCGACCATCGTTAGCAGGAGAAAGTAAATCAGTTTCAACAGGAGGTTTTAGAAGATACAGCGCTGCACCTGCCAACAGGGGCCCGAATAAAGTTGTAACGATGCCGTCAAAGCTCAACGAATGTAATATCGGCGAACCATTCAACGCTTCTTCGTAATAACTGCGATGTGACCATTGCAAATAATTCAACAGGTTTCTGTGCTCGACCATGACGCCCTTGGGCGTGCCGGTGGAGCCCGACGTGTAGATCACATAGGCCAGATGGTGCGGACCCAGGCCCAGCGCGCGCACATTCGGATCCGATGACGGCTGCCCGGCCCACGCCGGCGACTGCGCCTCCAGCTCCACCAGCCCCACCCCAGCGAGCGCCTCCCCGCCCAGCGCCGCACGCCCCGCCGCATCGGCCAGCACCAGCCGCGGCGCCGCCTCCCCCAGAATCTGCCGCAGCCGCGCGCCCGGATACGCCGCATCCAGCGGCACATACGCGCCCCCCGCCTTCAGGATCGCCAGCAGCCCCACCACCATCGCCGGGCTGCGCTCCACGCAGATCCCCACCGGCTGATCCGGCCTGACTCCGAGTGCGATCAGATGATGGGCCAGCCGGTTGGCCCGCGCGTTGAGCTCCCCATAGCTCAGTCTCTCCTTTTCATGCACCAGCGCCACCGCCTCCGGCGCCCGTCGCACCTGCGCCTCGAACAGCTCATGGATGCACCGCTCCGACGGATACGCCGCCTCCGTGCGGTTCAGCTCCTCCAGCAGATACCGGCGCTCCGCCGCCGGCAGGATGTCGATGCGGCCCACCGGCTGCCGAGGCTCAGCCATCACAGCACCCAACAATTTTTCCAAATGCTGTGTAATACGTTCGACATTCTCCGGTGCCAAGCGGCTTCTGTCGAAGTGCCATCGAAAGCTACCGTCCAAAGAGCACACTTCAAGCGTCAGCACGTTGCCCGAGCGAAGTATTCCAGAATTCGGCGCTGATCCCAGCTCATGCGAAGAAGCACCTTCCCTTATCGTGATACCAATCGGCCACGGGCACCGCGATCGAAGTGCCTCTATGTTCTTTAACGCCGGGTAGCGTGCAACGAGATCCCCAGCAAAACTTTTGTGTGCTCGAAGCAGAGCGAATTCGGTCTCAACTGTCCTACGCACCTCTGCAAAAGCATCATCGAGATCAACTACAATTTTCATCGGCACGACTGCGGCAATATGCAACCCTGTTGCTTCCGATGCAACTCCCGATACATTGAGCGTAGGACTCCATCCCAACTGAAGCTCAGATTCACCTGAGATGCGGGAAAGATAGATTAGCCAGCCGACCACTATGTGTACCATGCGCTCGATCGGTGCCAATTCAGCCAAAACGCTAAAAGCATTCTCCGAACTGGACTGCCATTTCGTCATGGCCAAAGCCGACGACAAAAAAAAGGGAAGCTGCAACGATCTGAACCCGGCAAGCCGCTGGCGCCAAAATGACTCTTGCACGGCTAACATTTCGAGCTCGGAAGTAATGCTCGACGCCTGTTCTACACCGAATATGTGAAGACGGTCTCCGATATCCAGACCGTGATGCTTCGCGAGCGCCGACGCGTCAATAGATTGACCGTCCGGACCAGAAAACCAAACATCGACATCTTGCGTAGCTGTCGCGACACGCCAATTCCAACGGTGGATCCCCAGCAAGGAACCCGGAAGCTCATCCGAGCATCGATCCAGAACCTTTACGCGTTTGACTGCCACAAGATCATCGACCAAGATAACCTTTGGCATTCCCAACGGATTTGGATAATTTGCTCCGAAATCCAAGGCCCGCACCATTGCAGACAAATCTTCCGCAGATCGATCCCAACGTAAACAGCCCCCAACATCGGGCCTTCGATATCTCGGAAAGTAGCTCCTGTCCAGCATCCTTTGCGGACGTATATCGAGGGCCCCATCGGTCAATCCAATTAGCAACTCACGGAACCCCTCGATAGCAGCTTCATAACATCTAATGTTTAGGGTGAATGCGGTGTCGGTCGGCGTTATTAAAACCTGACGCCGAACGACCACATCACCAGTATCGACGCCTTGATCCATACAATGCCACGTAATTGCATATTCGCTTTCACCAGCAAGCAAGGCCCAAGAAGTGGCATGAGTTCCCGCATATTGAGGGAGGGGTCCATCGTGATAATTGAAAGCGCCTTGACGTGCCTGCCTAAGCATACCCACTGGCAATATGAACGGATTGGCGACAGAAAATATATATTCAACGGGCTCAATATCTATAAATGTCGAGAGCTCGTCGACGCTGCTACAACATAGGATATTGGCACCGGTGGCCCACTCGGAAAACCGGGAGTCCGCACAAAGTACCGCGCGGATCACGTGCCCCCTTTCTTGGGCTAGCTGAGCACACCTAATGGCTAGCGTACCGCTACCGACAATAACGCTAGACACCTTTGATAAGGCTAACCGCTTATTCGCCCCATGATCCGGGCGCGCCAAGGAAATACGATTTAACATCTTAATCTCCCAGCCAAGACCGAAGTCATTTGGCCAAGCGTGCCGCCGTTACGACGACACCGCCACGGAAAGCATCGAACGCAATGCTGCCGCTGAATGCGGGTTCGTGAACACGCGCCCGCCATTTGACACAGCCGGCGCGTTGACGAGCTCCCTGCGACTCACGAACAAAGATCCGGTGCTGCTGATGTCGCGATTTCTCCCGTACACGTCAGAATGGCAAGCGTTCCCATCCGCATCACGTCGACGCCTACTGCGAGCAGAAGCTGAGCGCACCGCTTCATCACGATTCCCGCCCGCAGATGTATCTCTGCCCCCTTTGCTCCAGCCCAAACTACCGCTCATGCATTTGCGTTTGCGCCGATCGGCGACGTAGCCAAGACAACGCAACTACTTTTTGCAAACCCGAATAAAGTACCCGACCTTCTGGAATTCGCCTGCCAACGCACGAATGCGCCCCTATCAGTGAAAAACCTTGTGCACGCAAAGCAAATCAGACACTGCAGCCGGTACGGAATGGGTACTATCATGCCACCGTTCGTGCACCGCATTGATATCAAATGTTTTTTCGATGTCCTAGCGATTTTCTAATATCCCCCAGTTTCTGAGGCTTTGAGCGGCACCGAATTTGGCGGAAGCTCCAGAGCGTGGGGAGTTATTCATCCGGTAGTGCCCGACCCAGAAGCATGAATCGAACGACTTCTGCGGGCGGATCAGAGGAGGAGTGCGAATACGAGGCGGCGCTGGCTGAGGTCGGCCGATTATCTAGTGCACCGAGCCCAAGATGCATGGTCGCGGGTTTGAAGTCGCGCGATCGTTGCCACCTGGCGAGGGTGCGCCAGTTCTGCAGGGAGGCGCCATCTGCAGTCGTTGTGGTCGCTTTTCCGACTCCGTTACGCTACGCGGAAGACAGGAAGCCTAATATGTCTGCGATCAAGCACAAGACGCTCTTGGAGAACCTTGCTGCCAGTCAATTGACGGAGCGCCGATCGGGTGAAACAGTTTACGCGTTGATCGTCGCGTCGATGACTCCCGCTGCCGATGAGTTGGCAGGGCAGATGCGCAGGGAAATCGAAGCGCGTCACGCTGAAGCCGATCGGTTACGCCTGCGCGCTATAGAACGCGCGCAGGTCGACGCAGATCTTGCGCAACGGCGCTTCATGCTGGTCCATCCAAGTAACTGACCGGTCACCGACACACTCGCGCAAGAATGGAACGACAAGCTGTCGCAGATTGCAGTCTGAAAGAGTTTCTCAAGCAATCGAACGCTGAGATGAGGTGGCCAGCTAGCTAAGATCGGCCAGCCGTGCATACGGTCACGCAGTAACGGGCTGCATCACGTCTGTAGCCGGCGCTGTCCCTGATTGGACAGCAGCGGCAGAAATGGGCGTTGCCAGATGAACTATGGATTGCCCAAGCTATGAGACCGGCCAAGACGCGTTCTGGATCTGTCATGCCTTGCAAGGTCGCGGGATCGAATGCTGTCTTGTCGATCCCACAAGCATCTCTGTGGAACGCCAGAAGTAGCGCGACAAGACGCACCGAATGGAAGTAATCGTGCTGGCCATCAACCTGCGTGTGTTGGCCGCATGGTAAACGGGATCGCGTGCACGCGATCCGTGTGCCGTTGCTGCCCGATGAGACGTCGTGCAACGTCATACGCGACCGTGGGCAACTGCAGAGGGAAGTCCCACAACACCGGCGGCGCACGTGCAAGCTACTGGTCCCCCTCGGTTACTGGGGTCGAGTCGACAGCCGGAAGTTCACCGCACGTCTGTGCACGCGGCGAGGTACGGTGCCACGACGGTACGCCACTACCACTGGAACTTCAGCGACGGCTGTTGCGCGAATGCGAACAACTGGTGCTCCTTAAGCAGTAACTGGCGACACTGGAAAAGGAGACGCTCGGGAGCCTCCCGAAGCCGAGCGGAAGCGAATCGATCGCCTCAAACGCCCTGAGTGGCATTGGGGCCGTTGGTGGCTCGCGACTGGCACTGGAACTGTTCTGGCGGCGGTTTGAGCCTCGTGACAGTGGTGAGAGCCAGGTCGCCAAGGCCATCAGCAATCAAGGCAATCGGAGAGTGCGGGCACTACGGATCGAGACGGCATGGGCGTGGATCCGTTATCATCCAGAGAGCGTCATTGACGTATTGGGTTCTCGCAGCGAACAGCTGGCACGGCCCCCAATCGCCGCGCGCGACGGATTGCAATCGGTGCACTCGCACATTTCGTACGGCGGGAAACTGGTCGAGAGCATGCGCCAAGATGCACCGGCCAGCACCATCCAGCGCAGCGCGTTGAAAATATCGCGAATCACATGTCGGCGCTGCGGCGCGGCTTCGCTCGTCAAGAGTACCGTCACTATCGGAGCGAATTGATGACTGTCCCAGCAACGTCGGCTTTCGATGTGCGCGAGCTCGCTGTACCACGTGCTTCGGCAGCAGATATTGAGATCTTTTTCATCACCTTCGATTTTCGCGCGACGCTCGACTGTCCCGCATTCGCTCCACTCTCGGACGATGAGCGTGAAAAGGTCGCGCGCTTCCGACGCCGCGACGATGCGCTGCGTTGTGCCATCACGCGCGTCGTGCTGCGTCAGTTGCTGGCCGAACGAACAGATTTGAAGGCAAGTGAATTGCGTTTCGAGCTAGACACCGGTGGTCGACCGCGTCTCGATAAGTCGATACAAGGGGGCCCCGGTCGGCAACTCGACTTCAACGTTTCGCATTCTGAGCAGTATGGTCTGGTCGCAATTGCGCGGCGACGGACGGTTGGTGTAGATATCGAATTTGCTCGCAATGACCTCAACTGGAGGAAACTCGCGTCAGCGGTGTTTGCGCCGCGCGACGAAGCACACGTAACCGCATTGCCGATGCACAGACGAACCGACGCATTTTATGACGTATGGACGGCAAAGGAAGCGGTGTTGAAGGCGCGTGGCGTCGGCATCGGAGGAGGCATGACATGGTTTTCTGTCCTTGGCGACGGGCAGCACGAGCCAAGCATCGTAGTTTCCGAGGAGAGTGTGTGCAATCGCGACCTGATTGCGAATCTCGACGCAGTTTGGCTTCGTGCCCTGAACGGTTATGCCGCGTGTGTCGTGTGGTCGCGCGACGCCGCTTGGTGCGATGCGTAGGCACAATGTAGCTTGAGCGTTTCGAGAATTTAACTCCAACCAAAGTTTGCGCTAGCGCGAAGCGAAAGCAGCCGGTCGGCGCATCCGAAATGCATAACCTGTGCAAAAATCATCGTGATCTGATCAAAAGCGCCGTTGCAGAGAAAAGGAATTGGTGAGATTCGGCCCGTTTCCTGAGACCAGAAATACCAAAAATTGAAATTGCCCGTATGGCACGTGCCAACCATGACATGCTAGCAATGGCTGGACTGCCCTTTACACGTCGATGTGTATGTCCAGACTCCCATGTCCCCCCAATACTCTGGAGCCCACATGTCAACGCCATTCGTCTACTTCGACTGGTCAGCCAACATGTTGTAGACATCGGCGGTGATGCGAGTTGTAATGTCGAGGACGGTAGCGGAAATTTTAGCGCACATCCGGCTGCGGACGTATTCTTAGAGTCGCCGGTAAAGACTACCATTCACGGTCAGGAACTTGTCGTGTGCGAACATGGATTGCAGCAGGTGCGAGACATCAAGCGCCTCAGCGCTCGAAATCACGAAAACGCGGATTTTGTCGCACTTCGCGTTTACGATCTGGTTGCGCCCCGATCAGGCGTTTCCAGAGTTCTTTTGCCATCCGGCGTCAGAGGTCTGCAATAGCAGCTGCCGAGCTCGCTCAGTTGCTGTTCCGTGATTTTCGCGACAAGGGCATCCTCTGCCTCACGAACCGTCACAGACCATTTCTGGATCGGCTCAACGGCTGCCATCTCTCCGACCGAATCGCCGGGGAACCGCCGGCGGATCGGCGTAGGGTTGACGACGATGTCGAACGCGCCGGTGATGATGAAATACACGTCGTTGTCGGTGGCGTCCTGCTGGATGATAACGTCGCAAGTCTTGACCTGAATCAGTTCGGCCATGTCGGCCAACTCCGCGGCCAGATCTTTGTCGCCGCCGACGAGCTTCTGGCCCGTGAACGCTTCAACACGCAGGCGTTTGCCCGTTTCCCCAGAAAATCTCTCAATCATTCTTGCTCTCTCCGTGCCGCCTTTGGGAAACAAGCAGCAGCGATATTCTGATGGAGGACAGGCTACAATTCGGTGCCGGCAGTGAACCGCCCCGGGTTTTCCGGAGACTCCACTTCTTGAGAAAATGGAGCTATGGAAAACACGAAGAAGAAATCCCCAAGATACTCGCCGGAAGTGCGTGAGCGGGCTGTGCGAATGGTGCTGGAACATCAAGGCGACCGGGAATCGCAATGGAAAGTGATCGCGTCGATTGCGGCGAAGTTTGGCTGCTCGGGCGAGACGCTGCGTAGCTGGGTGCGCAAGGAGGAGCGGGATCGGGGTTTGCGCCCGGGCACGAGTACGCAGGAGCAGGATCGGCTCAAGGAACTGGAGCGGGAAGTACGTGAGCTTCGGCAGGTCAATGAAATCCTGCGCAAGGCGTCAGCGTATTTCGCACAGGCGGAGCTCGACCGCCGACCGAAGTGATGATCACGTTCATCGATGATCACCGGCACGTCTACGGGGTCGAGCCGATCTGCAGGGTGCTGCCAATCGCACCGTCGACGTACTACACCCATGTGGCTCGCCGCGCCAATCCTGACCTGGTGCCGCCGCGGGCCCAGCGTGACAGGATGCTCAAGGATGAGATCCGGCGCGCGTGGGAAGAAAACTTCCAGGTCTATGGCGCAGACAAGGTCTGGACGCAATTGAAGCGCGAAGGCATTGTCGTGGCGCGCTGCACGGTCGAGCGGCTGATGAAGCAGATGGGCCTGCGCGGCGTGGTGCGGGGCAAGACGGTACGTACGACAGTGAGCGATGGTTCGACGCCGTGCCCGAAGGATCTGGTGAAGCGGCAATTCACGGCCGAACGGCCCAATGCGCTGTGGGTTTCAGATTTTACCTATGTATCGAGCTGGCAGGGCTTCGTCTATGTCGCGTTCATCATCGACGTGTTCGCCCGACGCATTGTCGGCTGGCGCGTGTCGAGCTCGGCGCGCACGGACTTCGTTCTGGACGCACTGGAGCAGGCCTTGTACGAACGACAGCCGGCGCAGCAGGACGGGCTGATCCATCACAGCGACCGCGGCGTGCAATACGTATCGATCCGCTATACGGATCGGCTGGTCGAGGCGGGCATCGAGCCGTCGGTGGGCAGCGTGGGCGACTCCTACGATAACGCACTGGCTGAAACGATCAACGGCTTGTACAAGGCAGAGGTCATCCATCGCCTCGGACCGTGGCGCAATCTGCAGGCCGTTGAAATGGCGACGCTCGAATGGGTGGACTGGTTCAACAATCGTCGGCTCTTCGGCCCCATCGGCAACATTCCACCCGCGCAGGCCGAAGCCGCTTATTATGCAAATCTCGCTGGGTCTGCCGCCGTGGCATGACTCAAGCAAAATAGTCTCCGGGAAACCCGGGGCGGTTCAGCAGCGCCGTCCGTGGGGTGTCTGCGAACGTGAGAAAGCGGAGTCCGGTCGCAGGTCATCTATCCGGTTATTTCGAGATCGAGTTCGTGCCGCATTGTGGTGGCGGCAAGGTCGACAGCGAGCTCGTGCACACGCTTGTGATGACTGATATCGCGACGGGATGGACCGAATGCCTGGTCAGGCCGTGTCGCAGAGGCGCATTCGTTCTGGAGCATATTAGGCAGGTCCGCAGTGCATTGCCGTTTCCCCTGCGCGGTCTAGATTGCGACAACGATAGCGCCTTCATGAACGAGACGGTGTGCTACTTCTGCAAACCAACGGGTATCGAGCTTACTCGGTCGCGTGCATACAAGAAGAACTACGAGGCGTGGGTCTAGCAGAAAAATGGCGCTATCGTTCACCGCTTGGTCGGCTACGGAAGGCGCCGAGGCCTGGAGGGCCACGGAAATCCTTGCCCCCTTTAGCAGGTCTCGCCGCTCTACATCAACTTCTTCCAGGCGTCGTTCAAGCTGAAATCCAAGACCCGTCACTGCGCGAAGGTGCCAACGTTCTTTTGGGGCGACATGGGGCCGCCAAGGCGACGGCAGTCTCGCTTGATCCTTATGGGTATGTGGCGCGATCCGTCGCAGCCACCGAATCGAAGAAACGGAGGCACTCGGCTGCTGTGATCGGGATGAAGTTGAGGCTGGCCTCACGCGGCCATGGTAAGTACTGGTCGCGTGACACCTACCCGCTAATGGGTGCGGGTAATTGCAAGGGTGAGGCATCGCTTACAGATACGTAGCGCCTCGACCTCGCGCAGGCTCAGATTGAAGCGGTGATACAGCGTACCGCGGAGCCGATCACCGCGGCCGGGAAGCGCAACCTTGGAAGACGATTGACTCTTCTTCATCCTGCCGATCTAATGGACTCGACCTTCAATTTGACAAAGTCCGCGCCGGGCGATCCAAGGTGCGGCATTACCGGTCTGATGCCGTGCGCTACTATGGTTTTCCAAAATTCGAATAAATGGGCTTCGAATAGGTCCCACGCCCTGCATATGTCACATTGACCCTCGATTCGATTGCGTGAGCGTGCCTGGCGATATCTAGCATAGGGTGACGAATACTTGCGTCGCACGACCATTTCCCCCATTGAAACGGGAGGAAGATTGATAGCCTGCGAGGCCAATCTCACACTCCCCACCCTGAAGATTTACTTTTGGACTAGAAATATACCCCTCATGATAATATCCCCCGCCAAATACCAAACCAGATGGCAACATCACACCTGCCATCGAAATACAAAGAACATATTTTTTGGCCCACATTTCGCACATCCTAGTAAAAATTCAAAGTTAACTGCCCATTAAAAATCACCACGCAAAAGCCCGACAGGCGCCCCCATCTACCGAATTCAAACAAATCGCGACTACGCAAGAACACGCGAAAGACAATCAGAATCCCATATTACACCGCCCGATATTACCCTGAACACAATCGTTATATGGAAGGGATGGAGTCTTTGATACGATCTTCTTGCCCGTGCTGGTCGTCATTCCGAAAACGTCTCTGACGTTTGTTAGTAAGATCGGGGCCACGCCATGCGTAGCAATTTTTATTGCGCCGTACTGAACCTTACGTATCTCATCGCTTAGCCGATCCCACCGCGTAGTTCTATTTGAATCTTCGAGACTCAATCGATATGGAGTGAAAGCATCATCGCCTAATGCAGTCGATGCAAAACTCCCTTGGATACTACGAAACCTTACCGCTTCTGATAGCACTGTTGCGTACGATAGCAAGGCCCTTGCCTCCGCTCCGTTTATCGCACTAGTCAAAGAAACATGATTCATTAGGTTCCTATACCCCTTCATCAGTGAATATCTATCGATTGACAAATCTGTTCTATCCGCGCTTACTCCGGCACTCCTTGCCAACGAGAGATAGCTAGAATCTCCTGTCATATTTACCGTGAAATCTGCCAAACGCCGTGGCGCATTCACCTGTACTCTTCCGCTGGCTGTATCCGAAAAATCAGAAAATCGGTAAAATATACGCGCAACGATAAACCCTGCCAGGTACAAATCGGATGGGTTCATCACAAACCTAACATCTGTATTTGAGGATGGGTCATTGGGACCAACTCCAATTATTTCAATGGTAATCCCCTCTACAATATTTGACGCATCGGGCCTTAATTGATACAAAATTTTATTGCCAGGGATATTCGCGAGCGACATCGCATCGCCCATTGCAGTTCTAATTGCACCCAACGATTGAACATATTTTTGCGGGGAACTAAAATCGACCCTGAATTCGGCAGCATATAAAAATGAACAGGTCGAAAAACACCACGAAATTAAAATGACCTTCATGACTTTTTTCATCAAAACTCCACCGTTATATCGCGTCATCTCAAAACGAAATTCGCGATCCTGATGCCCCTTTGCTTATTAAGCGAAGTTGCCACATATTAAGCACAATCAATTTTATCTAAAAATCGCATAAATGCACTCAAAACTGAGGCGGCCTTTTTCACATAGCGGCGCCAATTATCAATTTGCGCAAATACAGGGGCACGCCGACATTGGATGAGCCTAGCAGCTGGATTACTTACGCATAGCCCCACTCCCACAAGATTAGCCTAACCACATACTCAATTGCTAAATCTATGCCAACAAGCCAACGCCAATAGCAAGTAGAAGCTCGAAAGCCCTTAAAGCCCATTCACCGATAGCATCAACAAACAAACCGGACAATTCCGACAGTTTGTGTCGCTACCGATAGGGGGCGCCGGGAATTCAGACAGTGGTGCAAGTGGAACGACTGGTCCTGTCTGCTGCTATCGTTCGGCAGCGAAAGCAGACAAACCTTTTGAGCGGGGCCACAACGACATGTTCAAAAAATCCATGAACGAATCAGAGACTCGACATCGGTTACACTCCGGTCGGCGGCCTTTTTATTGGCTTTGACGTGATCGCGGGACTTGCAACTCTGGCATTCTGAGGAGCTTCATGGATGTGACTCTGACTGCGATTCCTCGCTGCGTCCTAACGTAGCGTTCCTTGTGTTCGCTGAGTTCCTCTATCGGTACTTTCACAGCGAAGAGAACAAAGAGCTCTGCTGGCTAAAAACGCGGGAAACCTTCCATTTTTGTCGAGTCGAACTCGAACACTCTGATCTTGGGCTTGTCGACGCTGGAACGCGTGGTTCGGCATGAGAGGAAGGACCGGCGACAATAACCACCGCTATGTGGAAGAGTCAGGAACAGTAGAGACCGCCGGAAAGTGGCGCGGTGCCTTGAAACCGGCAAAGCGGCCTTTTAGATATGTAACGTCGGCGGTCTCGGAAACAGGAAACGATCCAATAAAATTGGTCGATCGAATTCGTTAGTGGTTAATAAGGTGACGCAGTCTAACGAATTTGTAACCCGTGCAGCCGTACTCGTCACCAATGGCAACCGTCGAACTTGAACCGCAGGTGCTCGCCAGTCGCCTCGGCGTGGCATTTTCTCTGCCTTCCAGAACCGCGCGATCGAATGCATGATCACGATTACGGCGCTCCAAGCGTATTTGTGCCTCGAGCCGCGCGCAGGCGACGCGCGCATCCTCAAACCTTCGCGATGGTACGGCCGCATCCAGGCGATAGCCGAACGAAAGTTGCTTGCCCATCCCGCAGCAGGAATTGAGCTGACGCTGGCAGATTTCTCGCGCCCATGAGACACCGGTTTCCGTCTGTGGCGACGGCGACCGAGGACGAGTTCCTGTTACAGGTATAGGCTGTCCCGCTGAATGCTCCTCATCAAATTCCCGTTGCGCTCACTTCGTTTCGATTCGGTCGACACACAGGCGAGCCGTGCGAAAATGCGCGTGTAGTGCGGCCAGCCAGGCAATCTCCCAGACGATTCAATGGCTTGGGCTAGCAGGGGAGGCATCGCCCCAGCGCTTCGTACAGATAGTGAGACCAGTATGGGGTCGAACGCGAGGTCCACCATGCTCAACCGGTCTAACTGGGTCGGCTTAGCCTTGTGACGTCGTAGGTTGCACAAGTTCGAGACGGCCCGCGATTCCACTGACCGACAGAATTGCCGTTGCGCGATCGCTTTATCGCACGCGCTGACCGCCTCCGGCGAAGCGACGAAATGCCCCGGCGTCACGCCGACCGCGCGCCGGAAATGTCGGCCAAGGTGACTCTGATCGAAAAACCCGACCTCGGTCGCGACCTCACACGGCGGGACGCCGTCGCGCAATAGCCGCTTGGCGTGTTGGATCCGCACCAAACACACATAACGATGCGGCGAGATTCCCACTTCTTTGCGGAACAGCGTCGCAAAGCGCGACACACTCAAGCCCGCCGTCGCCGCGAGCGTCGCAAGACTGACGGGCTGCGCGAACGAGCTTTCGATAAAAGCCACGGCCCGCCTGATCGCACGCGACATCACCACGGTCGTGCCGCTGGCGGTGTAGTCGAAGATTCCAGTCATGTCGTATCCCCTCGGGCCACAAAATCATGCGCGCCGCTCCGACGACACCGATTCGACACGGCGGATGCCGTCATCGCGAAGCGCGAGTTGGCCATCAGACGCGCAGCGTGACGGACTGCGCGAGCCCACCAGCCGCAGTAGCGCCGTCCGGCGGTCCGTTCTGGTACTGCTGCAGTTCCGCTTCGCTGCGATGGCACAGCACCTGCGCGCCGCTCTCGAGCGTGCGCGCGGCCGGCGGCGTGCGGTTGCAGACCCCATCGATGCGCATCGGACAACGTGCGAGAAACGTGCATAGCTGCGGCTCATTGGCCGGCTCGCCGATCGGCGGCAGCGTCTGATGACAGCGCTCGCCCGCTTCTTCGAGCCAGCCGGCGCGAAGTTCCGGCGCGGACGACACCAGCAGATGCGAATACGGGTGGTACGGCGGCGCCGACAACGCGTCGCGGTTACCCGCCTCGACGCGGTGCCCTGCGTACAGCACGACGATGTCGTCGCTGATCGCGCGCACCTTGGCGATGTCGTGCGTGATGAACAGATACGACACGCCGAGCTTTTTCTGCAGATCGCGCAGCAGTTCGAGAATGGCTGCGCCGACCACCGTATCGAGCGCGGAAGTGACTTCGTCGCAAAGGATCAGCTTCGGTTCGGCGGCCAGCGCCCGCGCGAGATTCACGCGCTGTTTTTGCCCGCCCGACAACTCCCCGGTGCGACGTTGCGCCAGTTCGGCAGGCAGGCGCACGAGGCCAAGCAGTTCGGCGACGCGGCGCCGCGCCGCCTCGCCCTTCATGCCATGATAGAACTTCAACGGGCGCGCCAGCGTGCGCTCGACGGTATGGGTCGGGTTGAGCGCCGTGTCGGCGTTCTGGAACACGATCTGGATACAGCGAAACTGTTCGCGGCTGCGACGGTTCAGGTTGGCGGCAAGCGGCTCACCATCGAGCAGCAGCTTGCCGCGCGCCATCGGCACCAGCCCCGCGATCACCTTCGCGAGCGTGGTCTTGCCCGAACCTGATTCGCCGATCACGCCCACCGTCTGGCCACGGCCGATCGCGAGGTCGACGTCGCGCAGAATGATCTTGTGCGGCCAGCCGTGCGCGTCGGTGCCGCCGTAGCCGGCCGTCAGCCCGCGCAGTTCGAGCAGCGGCCCAGCATTGCATTGCGACGCGTCCAGCGCGGCCGCGGTCGATGCAGCGGGAGCGACTGGCGTCACCGCGGCTATCAGGCTCTGCGTATAAGGATGGGCCGGCGCATGCAGAATCTGCTCGGTGCGGCCCGTTTCGCGAATCTCACCGTTGCTGAGCACCACGATCCGATCGGCCATCTGCGCGACCACCGCCAGATCGTGCGACACATAGACGGCGGTCATTCCGCATTGCCGGATCACGCCGCGAAACGCTTGCAGCACGTCGATCTGCGTCGTGACGTCGAGCGCCGTGGTCGGCTCGTCGAGGATCACGAGGGCGGGGTCGGTGATCAGCGCCATCGCCGCCATCAGCCGCTGCAACTGGCCGCCCGACACCTGGTGCGGGTAACGCTGGCCGATCTTCTGCGGGTCCGGCAGCGCGAGCGCGCGGAACAGTTCGACGGCTTTTGCCTGCGCGGCGCGCTTGCTGAGCGTGCCGTGAATCAGCGCGCTTTCGATCACCTGGTCCATGATCGAGCGCGCCGGGTTGAACGCGGCCGCCGCGCTTTGCGCGATATAGGCAACCTTGCGGCCACACAATCCCTCGAGCTGTTTCGGCGAGAGTCCGAGCACGTCGGTGTCGCCGACCCGGATCGAGCCGCCCGCGATGCGGCAGCCGCTGCGAGCATGGCCCATCAGCGACAGCGCGATCGTGGTCTTGCCCGAGCCCGATTCGCCGATCAAGGCGAGCACCTCGCCGCGCGCAATCTCGAAGTCGATGTCGTGCACGATCCTGGTATCAGGATCGGAGAGATTGACCGCGAACTGGCGATGCAGCTGGCCGACAACGATCTAGGTCAACGTCTTCTCTCCATTCCGGGTGTCGGTCCTGTCACCGCAAGCGTGCTTGCCGCCGAGATCGGCGACGGCAAGCAGTATGCGAGCAGTCGGGACTTCGCAGCGTCCATTGGACTCGTGCCCCCACAATACAGCACGGGCGGCCGCACGAACCTGCTGGGTATCAGCAAGAGGGGGGACGCGAATATTCGTAGACTCCTCGTTCAATGCGCACGGACCTACATGCACAGGGTTTCCAACAAGGCTGGTCCACTGGCCGAGTGGGTCCGTTCGATGCTTGCTAGGCGGCATTCCAACGTGGTCGCTTGTGCACTGGCCAACAAATTCGCGCGTATCGCGTGGGCATTGTCGGCGCACCATGCCTCGTTCACTCTAAACACCACCATGTTGAGGCCTGAGACCTCAATTTGAACCGTCCCACCTGGTTTTGCGACTGTTGAAGCTGATGACATGAACGGCACACCGGCCTGACGGACACCCTGTGGAAAATATCGGCTTACCGCAAAGCCGACGTGCTTTTTAGGACTGTCAGGCGCGAATTCATCGTGGCGCGGGGAGCGATCCCCACAACGACGCCGAATAGATTTACGCAAGCCAACCATGCATCCATTCAGCGTTGCAAAAACGGGGGCGATCATAGATTATTTCCGTTTTCTGAAGCGCCCCCTGACGGCATACCGCTTTCGTATGTCGGTGAGAAACTCGGGCTGGCCATTGCGGATCTGCATCGCCGTGCCCGTCGCTGTCAGGGTGAGCGAATGATTTGCGCTGCTCCATGTACCACCTTCTTGTGGCATACCATGTACTACATAACTTGCTGGGCAAGTCGAACGACCGGGCCTTGGGTGACCGGTTGCTTGACGGCAGCAGCGAGAAGCTGGACACGTGTCTGCGCCTGGTCGAGCGCGAGGGCGATGTTCATGGACTCGCCGAACTGGGCAACTGACTCATACGGATTGCACGAATCCCATGAAGCCAACCTTTCGCGGCGAGCAAGTGCCGGACGCCATGCAAGACCGTGTGACGAGATCACAGCGCTTACCGACAGGGCATCATTCCATTCGTCCGCGACGAAGGCCGCTAGTTCGCGGGAAATCCCGGACCTAGTTTGTACGTTCCCTGCAACGCAGCACCCTGGTGCTTGATCGGGTTCGCCGCCCCTGGCTCAGACTAAAGTGCTTTTTTCCGTTTCGTGAAGCGACCCCTTCACGCTGTTCCAATTCGGAAAACCCTGACGGCTGAAATCAGCGCTTCCTGAGGCAACATTCCGCCGCCGCCGATTGGGCGCGCGCATCGATCGACCGTAGCATCAATTCATCATGCATTGTCGGGAAAATCATGGCGGGCAACACATCGCTACGCTCTCAGGTCGAAAAACTTGCCTGCTCGACGCGTGACCGGACAGCGAGCGTGCTGCAGGAACGCTCCCGCTCGGGCGAAACGTGCCGTGTGCGCATTCGGATCGAGCGGCCAACTGGGGCGCTTTCCCTCTTCTTTTTGTGGCATGTGTTTCCGCCGGACAGGCGCTGACCGGAGATGGGGATAGGCCGCAAGGCAGCCTGATCGTTCCGCAGCCAAGGGAGACTTGCATGCACGACGACGCTTTGAATACATTACCTCAATATGTGATCGAATTGCGCGCGTGGCTTAGCGACTGGTACGACCATGCGTTCAATGTGGGCTACATCCATCCGCCCTTCACGCTCGACGAAGCGATCGCGGACCGGCTTGAGGGGTACTTCAGGGCGGGCCTGATGCCAGCCGAAGGCGCGATGGCGTTCTTCGGCTCCGTGCATTGAGACGCGAGCGATGAGGTTCGAAGAGTTCGATGCCCGCCTGTCGCACCTGCGAGTCTTGATACCCGCCGGGACGATGGCCTGATCGCCTGGTGGAATGGCGCACGGACAATCTATGCGTGCATTGGCAAGGGCGACGACGGTAGTCACAGCGGATTACACGCACTTGAACTCGACCTTGCCGACGATTGGGGACAACTCCATGACTGGCTCGCCGCATGGATCGACGAGCCGCGCTTCAGTGCACGTCCGGATGTCGATGGTCACGGACGCTGACGCACACGAAGACACCTGCGGTCGCCGCAGTTGCTCCGTTGCCCACTGAGGCGATCGGCAAGAAAACGCCGGGTACCTGGCACCGGTCGATCGCGGCAATCGTCGCAGCGGTCTCGGCGAGCCCGGCAATTCCGTGCTAAAGATGCTTGCTCGCGAAATCGTGTGGGGGGTCAACCAGTGAAACATATCGTCGGCCGTTATCGCGGATTCGCTATTGAGGCGCGCATGGAGCCTCGGACGGTCCAGTTGTCTGACGGAATCGCGCCGAGATTCCCCCTCGCTTGGTCGTTGCACACACGGACGTTAAGGCTACGCTGGGACAAGCAGCGTAAATGCGGCTGAATTTGGCAAAGCGAACGTAAACTTTGCAAACCTTCAGAAACGACATGTTCCGGTTCGCGTCGCGTAGGTGAGCGCTGCGCTCCGAATCCTGCGGATTGATCGACCGCCATCGCCACGGTCAGTTGCTTCATCGTTTCTGCATTTTACCGTTGTATGTCCACGCTATAACGCATGGCAATCGGTAGCGGTGGAATTGATCAGCATTGTCTTAAGTTTGAATGCAGCAACTTTGCGGCCTTCGGAAGAGTGTTATCGAGTGCTCCGACCTAGGTCACACATAAGACGGATTTTTGAATATGCGTTTCAAGGGCTTGGATCTCAATCTTCTGGTTGCGCTGGATGCGCTCATGACAGAGCGCAATCTGACGGCCGCGGCCCAATACGTCAATCTGAGCCAGCCTGCCATGAGCGCTGCCGTTGCACGGCTACGTGACTATTTCGGAGATGACCTGTTCGTCATGAGGGGCCGCGAGTTCGTCCCAACAGCGCGGGCGGCGGAACTCGTCGCACCGGTTCGGGAGGCCTTATCGCACATACAGCTTTCCATCATTTCGCGCGACGCGTTCCAGCCCAGCAAATCTCATCGCCGCTTCAAGGTCTGCCTGTCCGATTTTATGACGCTCGTCTATTTCCGGAAGGTCGTCGAACGCGTTGCGCGGGAGGCGCCCTCTGTTAGCTTCGAGTTCGTTTTCCCAGATGATGAACCCGGTGTCCTACTTGGGCGCGGCGAAGTCGATTTTCTGCTCCTGCCGGAGTTGCTGCTGGCAGATACCCATCCCAAGACAGCTCTTTTTGAGGAGAGGCTCGTTTGCGTAGGCTGTCCGACAAATAAACAGCTATCGCACCGCATTGCGCTGGAGAAGTACATGTCGATGGGACACGTAACGGTGAGGTTCGGGCGGGCGCGCAGGCCCTCGATCGAAGAGTTTTTCCTGCTCGATCTCGGTCTGAAAAGGCGCGAGGAGGTTGTCGTGCCCACGTTCAGTGTCGTCCCTTCCATCCTGTCGCGTACCGACCGTATCGCTACGCTCCCCTTGAGATTGGCCGAGCACTTTTCAGAACTAACCCCTCTGCGGATCGCAGAAGTGCCTCTGCCACTTTCTTCATTTACCGAAGCAATTCAATGGCCTTCGCTACACAATGGTGATCCTGCAAGCATCTGGATGCGCGAGATCTTACTCGAGGAGGCGCAAAACTTCGCCTAGACATCAGGTATGGACCTGCCGCACTCAAGGTACGCGGATTAAGCTTGAGGTGGGTTACACGGCGGCTCAAAGCCGCATTGAGGGTATAGGTCATGAACAAGTTTAGCAAGTACGTGGGCTTGGATGTACATCAGGAAACGATTGCCGTGGCGGGTTGCCGACACGGCTGGCGAGGTGCGGTATGTAGGCGAAATCGTGAAAACCCCTGGAGCCATTGCGAAACTAGTTACGCAGCTCAGGCGGAGGCATTGTCAGGTTAGCGAGGTGACCGGTTAGATAGTGCGATGAAGAAATCGAAATCGGTTTATCACGGCCACCGTTTTCCCACCGCAGTGATCAGTTGCGCGGTACGCTGTTATTTCCGCTTTCAGTTGAGCACTTGCGCGATATCGAGGAGTTGCTCTTTGAGCGCGGGGTGACCGTGAGCTAAGAGACGATCCGATGCTGGTGCGAGAAATTCGGCAAGAGCTTGGCGCACCGGGTGAAAGCCGCGCGGCGCAAGCCCGGTTCAACCTAGCACCTTGACGAGAGGTGCGTCATACTGCGCGCTGAACCGTATCTGCTACGGCGAGCGCCGCATCGCGCAGATGTCGGGCGGACAGCAGTAGCGCGTCGCGCTCGCACGGGCGATCGTGACGAATCCATCGGTGCTGCTGCTCGACGAGCCGCTCGGCGCGCTCGACAGGAATCTGCGCGAGAACATGCAGTTCGAACTCAAGTCGCTGCAGAGCAAGCTCGGCATCACGATGCGAGATGGTCACGCACGACCAGGAAGAAGCGCTGACGATGAGCGTCCGTGTGGTCGTGATGAATCACGGGCGCATCCTGCAATCGGGCACGCCGAACGAAGTGTATGACCGGCCGCGCACTGGCTTCGTCGCGGAGTTTCTCGGCGCGGCCAATATCCTGCCGTTTTCGGTCGTGCGCGCCGAACGCAACTGGCTCGATATTGCGATCCGCGACGCACCCGGCGACGTGCGCTCCGCTGCGACGCCTACGTGTCGCGTCGCGCATGCGCTGAACCGCCCGCTCGCGGCGGGCGCGAGCGGCGAAGTCGCGGTGCGGCCGGAAAAGCTGCGCGTCGGCGACCCGCGTCCCGACGATATCCGCTTCGATGGGGTCGTCGCCGCGCGGCGTTCCGCGGCTCGCAGCACGCGTACCGCATCGATGCGCCCTCGCTCGGGCAGACCGTCAGCGTCTATCAGCAGGCTGCGTGCACAGCGGCCCTCGACGCGGGTCATCCGATGAGTGTGTCGATTGGCCCCGACGATCTTGTCGTTCTCGAATGCGAACCCGGCGAAGGGGACGCCCGATGAGCACGCTCGCCACGCTGCCGCACGCGAGCCACCGCACGCGTCGATGGATATCGCCGTACGCGATGCTGTGCGCGCCGGCGCTCCTCGTGCTGGCGACCTTCTTCGGCATGCCGCTCTACGAAAACGCGATGCGCAGCGTCGGCATCTCGGCGATTCAGGGCACCCATTCCGCCTTCACGTTCGCGTACTACCACAAGCTGTTCACCGATCCGTACTACGTGGGCATCATGATCGAAACGCTGAGGGTCAGCGTGCTGACGACGCTGTGGTGTCTGGTGATCGGCTACCCCGTCGCGTGGTTCATGGCGCGGCGCGCGGCGCGCTTCGCGAGCCCGCTGATGTTCGTGCTCATCATGCCGCTTCTCACGTCGCATCATGCGCACGTTCGGCTGGAACGTGCTGCGCGCGCGCCACGGCCTCATCAACGACACGCTGCTCGCGCTGGGGATCATCGTGTGCACGTGATGGTGTCGTTCATGGTGCTGTCGATCATCCCGGTGCTGCGCTCGGCCGATCAGCGTCTGGAAGAGTCGGCGCGCGTGCTCGGCGCCGGCGCGTTACGCGCGTTCGTGGTGGTGACGCTGCCGCTGTCGGTCGAGGGGATCATCACCGGGTGTCTGACCGTTTTCATGATCGTCAACGGCAGTTTCATCTGTGCGCTACTGCTGGGCGGCGGCGTGACGCTGCCGCTTCTGATCTTCCAGCAGTTCAGCCAGTCGCAGGACATGGGACTCGCGAGCGCGACGGGCAATCTGCTGCTGATCATCGTGCTGATCTGCCTGTATGCGCAGGGACGATTGATCGGCCGGGGCAAGGCGGCAGGTCGATGAGCACGCTCACCTAGCTCCCGACTGTTCGAAAAGCTCGGCAACGGCGCGCTGGCGCTGTATATCGCGCTATTCGTCGTGTTCCTGCTGGCGCCGATCGTGATCGTCGTGCTGGCGTCGTTCACACTGGCGAATCGGTCGCGGTGCCGGTCGGCGGACTGTCGCTACGCTGGTATCGGCGTTTCATCGAATACAAGCCGTTCACCGATTCGCTGATCGCGAGCCTGCTGCTGGCCGGCGCATCGACCGCGCTCGCGATCATGCTCGCGGTGCCGGCCGCCCTCGGGCTTGCGAACACGCGCTCACGCATCGGTCATGCGGCGACGCCGGTCCTGCTGTCGCCGATCGCGGTGCCGCCGCTGGTGGTCGGGCTGTCGTCGCTGTACTACCTGTCGGAGCTCGGCATCGGCAATTCGTTCGCCGCGTTGCTGATCACGCACACGTGAGTGTCAGTGCCGTATGTACTGCGCACGACGATCGCCGCATGCAAGAACCTGAACCCCGGTTTCGGCGAAGCGGCGTCGGTGCTGAGCGCAAGCATCTGGCGACGCTTCTGGCACGTGACCTTGCCGCTGATCTCGCCGGGTGTCTTCGCCGGCGCGCTGTTCTCGGTGCTGATTTCGCTCGACAACCTCGGCGTGTCCTACTTTTTCGGCAGCGCCAACACAACGACGCTGCCTGTCGTCATGCTGTCGTATTTGCAAAACCAGTTCGATCCTTCCATCGCCGCGATCAGTACGTGCAGATGCTGATACCAATCGTGTTTCTCCTGGCGGTCGAGAAGATCTACGGCTTACGGTCGATGAACCGCTAGGCGTGCGCGCAGTGACGTGCGACCTTCTCGTTGCTTCGGCCGCCCGACCTGAGCAATCAGGTCTCGCTAACTGGTGCTAACCACGTGCATCCCGGCGCGACTGCAACCCGGCTTGGTGATCTTTTTGTCAGCTGGGTCTTGCGGCGAAGCCCGAACATGGTGGTATGGGGGTCTTGACCGTTAGTTGCACTATTGACAGAAAGGACAATCAATGAGAATGGGCAAAGCGATGTGGTTCCGCGCGCCACCAATCGCCCTGACTGACCGACGCACCCGACGGAGGCGACACCATGCGATTGCGCCGCATCCCCGCGCGACGTTCTCCCATGCATGGCAGAGGACTGTTCGCGCTGCAACCGCTCGCCGCGAGCTACAGGGTCATCGAGTACAAGGGGGAATTGACCAGTTGGCCGCGCACCGCCCTTCGTCAACGCTCTGAGACTGGGCACATGTTCGCGTTCGGTCTGTAGGCGTGTGATCGACGGCAACCGGGGTGGCAACAGCGCCCGCTTTCTGAATCACACCTGCTCCGCCAACTTCAACGTCGACAGTGATGCCACGTTGCCGTTGGTTGTACTCAGGCCGGCGGACAGCGAATTGGCCCCGCTCTGTGCGGTACAGTGATGAAATGGGTTATGTCAGACAAATCAACGGTCGGAAGCCACCCGTGAACCGTACTCATATCTGGTCGTGCCCCGCTGCGGGCCGGCTTTCGGTGGAGCGCTCCTGTGTCGGCGCACTGAACGTTCACTGTCACTTCTCGGAGTGTGCGGCGGACGCGGCCTTTCTCGTCTCCGAAAAGGGTGCAATTGAGTAAGCCAGCGCAGGAGCATTTGCAATGATGGCGCCCGGCGCCCTCGCACGGCGGCGCGACGTCGTGTCGCTCGTCGAGGTCAGCAGCGCGCCCCGCTTCCGGGACGCGATTCGCCGCGCCCGCACGGGCCAACTGGCGGAAATAATGGTGGCGTTCCGCGCGAAAAATGGCGGCAGGGTGCCGTTTCAGGCGAAGGTGTTTCGGGCCGTCGACTCGCACAAACTTTGGATAGTCGGGCTTGACCTGTCGAAAACGGACAAGCTGGCTAAGTACGAGCCGCAGGGCGCGGTGGCCGAGCATGAAGCCTTGGCGGCGGCGTACCGGAACGGCGAGTTCATGGTGTACTACCAACCCTTGGTGAGCCCCGACGGCGAGCTTAAGGGTTGCGAGGCGCTAATGCGGTGGCGGCAGCCCAGCGGCACCTTTGTTTCGCCGGTAGACTTCGTTCCAGTGGCTGAGCGCAGTGGCTTTATCATTGAGTTGGGTTCGTTCACGTTACGCGAAGCACTCGCGCAGTTGCAGCAATTCGAAAAGGCAGGGCTGGACAAACTCTTCATGAGCGTGAACGTCAGTCCACGCCAGCTCGAGCACGATGATGTCGAAGACATCCTCGCGCGCGCTCGCCGAAACGGGTGTGCATCCCGGGCGGCTCTCACTGGAATTGACTGAAGGCGCGATGGTGCTAGATGTCGAGGAGACCCAGCGTATTCTGCACCGGATTGTGGCCACGGGGGTCGCATCTCGTTGGATGGCTACGGCACCGGCTTTGCGAACATGACCTACCTGACGTCCTTCCCAATATCGACGGTCAAGCTGGACCGTTCGTTCGTCCAGGCAATTGAGGTCGACCAGACTTCGCGAGTCGTGGTCAAAACGTTGGTCGGAGCGGCCAAGACACTCAACCTTCGTCTGGTTGCTGAAGGCGTTGAGACCGCCTCGGTGGCGCACGCTTTGAAGGACATGGGCATCGACTACTTGCAGGCTACCTCTATGGCAAAGCCATGCCCGCAGCGGCCCTAATTGCTCGCTTCAGAGCACTTGCGTCTCCATTCAGTTGTGAATCGGGCACAGCGGCAGTTAATTTAGTCCTTGAGGTAGCTGGCTAAATTCCTCCTTGGCCTTGGTGAAAGCCCGCGCTCTTCGTCACTCTGGCAAGCTCCACCCTGCCGATGTCTGCGCGAACATGTAGTTGACTTTGATATCACTAACACCTCAGGAACTCTTCGTGGGTCAGGCCAAAGTCAATAACGTAACGACCCAATATAATAGCAACAGTTCAAAGATTATTCCAACGCGATCATAATCGGTCTTCCTCACTGCAACGACGCATTGGATGCATCCATTGTTTCATTAAGTCAACGTTTAGACCCGTTCCGTCCGGGAAAACGCAAGGTGATGGATAACGAATTTTTACCTGCGGTTTTTAGGTTAATCCAAGGATCTCGTCGGTGGATAATACAGATTCGTTTGCTGACAGATTTGGCGAGTACGCTCGACCTCGCGTACTGGAAGCGGCGCAAGCGCCGAAAATTGAATTGGACAAGACTCGTCGCGTGCTTGAGCCAGTTGTGTCACCACTTCATCTCCCGTTGACACCCGCTTACACCGCGTCCCAATCGGGGGGATGGTCATACAGCGCTATCTTTGGGCAATTGAGACGCCTTTGGATTGGCCTCGCCACCTCCCTGTGATCGTCACCTTCTATGAGCCGCTGCATCCGGGCCTCCATGCTAAATGGATCAATTGGGTTCAGATGGCCGGCGCATTTTCCCGCGTGCTTGCCCGTTTGAGAGCGTACGGGAAGATTGATCTGAAGCAACACGTACGCGAAAAGCGTTGGCAAATTTACCTTTTAGCATCGTTCTCCGGCGTGCCAGGTTACAGTGCTTTCATCAAAGTTCAGGTGCCCAATAAACACTTCTAAAAGTACGTTTTCGCAAATAGAAAAAGAAGGCGGCTCAATAGCATTAATTTGACTATAAACGGGCATCTTAAATCCGTCTCTTTCTGCATTTGCATGGAGGAAATATGGATCGCCTGCAATTGCCCTGTGCGTCGCCTAACCCCGGTGCAATCCCGGAACGCGCCCCCATTTTCACCAATACCCCCGAGTGCGCCGCCACTTCTCAAATGACCGCGTTCACCGCAGCCTTGCAGGCGCACACGGGCCAGATCTTCGACAGCTACGAAACGCTGCACGATTTCTCGGGACGGGCATATCGAACGTTCTGGCAAGTCTTCGTGCAATGGTCTGAAGGTCTTGACTGGTCCGGCAGTCTCGAACCCGTGTGCGTCGGCGACGAATGCGAGCACGCACAGTTCTTCCCGGAACTCGAACTGAATTACGCCGACAACCTCTTGAGCTTGTCGGTAGCAAGGGCCGAGGCACCTGCGCTGACAGCCTGTCACGCCGATGGCCGGCGAGTGCATCTGACTCGCGGTGAGCTGCGCGATCGCGTATCGCGTCTCGCGCATGCACTCACGGAATTGGGACTGCGCCAAGGGGATCGCGTAGTGTGTGTGATGCGCAACGACGCTGAAGCGGTCGTCACTGCGCTGGCGGTCACCGCGCTCGGTGCAACGCTGTCGACGGCTGCACCGGAGATGGGTGTCGAGACGCTCCTCGATCGTTTCACACCGCTCTCGCCGCGCCTGCTGTTCGCGCACGCAGCGGCGCAGACTTTCGACACGGGCGTACCGGTCGCGACCAAGATCGGCGAGCTGGCGGCTGCTTTGCCGTCGCTGGAATGTATTGTCCGTCTCGCCCTACCAGATGCGGTCAAGCAACGAATCTATTCGCTCGATAAACTGGTCGAGCACAGCGACGCCGCATCGTTCGAATGGCGGCGCTTCCCGTTTAACCACCCGCTTTTTGTCATGTTCTCGTCGGGCACCACCGGGAAGCCCAAGTGCATCGTGCACGGTGCGGGCGGCACTTTGCTGGAACACCTGAAGGAGCATCGGCTGCATAGCGATCTGCGGCCCGGCGACCGGATGTACTTCCATACCACCTGCGCATGGATGATGTGGAACTGGCAGTTGTCGGCGCTTGCGTCCGGCGTCGAAATCGTCACCTATGATGGCCCGATCTCGACGGTCGATACGCTATGGCGCCTCGTTGCCGACGAGCGCGCCACGGTGTTCGGCACAAGTGCCGCTTATCTGAAGATGAGCGAAGACGCTGGGCTGATGCCAGGGCGGCAGTTCAATCTAAGCGCCCTGCGCGCGATGATGTCGACGGCCGCAGTGCTGTTCGACCCACAGTTCACCTAGGTGCGTGATCACGTGAAGCCGCTGCCTTTGCAGTCGATTTCGGGCGGCACGGACATCATCGGCTGCTTTGTGCTAGGCAATCCCAACCTGCCGGTCTACGCAGGCGAAGCCCAATGCAAGAGTCTTGCGCTTGACGTTCAGGCCCGCTCGCAGGGCGAGTCCGTCGACGGGATCGGCGAACTGGTGTGCGCGAACCCGTGTCCGTCACGTCCACTCGGCTTCTTCGGCGACACGGACGGCACCGTCTTTCACGCCGCCTATTTCGCGAGCAATCCGGGCGTCTGGACTCACGGCGATCTGATCGAGTTTTCGCCGCAAGGCACTGCGAGACTGCATGGCCGCACCGATGGCGTCCTGAACGTGCGCGGCTTCAACGTCGGGCCGGTCGAGATCTATCGCGTACTGGATGACATCGAGGAAATCCGCGACGCGATGGTCGTTCAGCAGTCGTTGCGCAATATGACGGCTGGCTCTTCGAACGCAGCCCCAACGGATCAGCGTACGGTGTTGATGCTCGTGCTGCGCGAAGGCTTCCAGCTGAACGCAGCGCTGGCCGCCCGTGTGCGCCGCGACCTTGCACGTCGCACATCTCCGGCGCACGTGCCCGACCGCATCATCGCCGTCGATGCGTTGCCGGTTACGCACAATGGCAAGCCGTCGGAAGCGGCCGCACGCAACGCGATCAGCGGCCTGCCGGTGCGCCACACGGCGGCGCTGCGCAATCCCGAGTGTCTGGACGCGATTCGGCGTCACCCGGCGCTGAACTCGGCAACGCGCGAACTGGCGCCGGTGGGCCAGTCCCGGGAGGATCTCGAACGGCACTTGCAGTCGCATTGGGAAAGACTGTTCGACATAGCTCCGATCGGTCGCGACGACAACTTCTTCCAACTAGGTGGCAATTCGTTGCTGGCGGCGAGATTACTTGCCAGTGTGAATGAGTCGACGGGGCGCACGCTGCCGCTCGCGACACTATTCATCGCACCGACCATTGCGCGCCTCGCCGCGGCAATCGACGAGCCCGGAGTGCCGCAATCTTCGCCGACGGTCGTACCGATACGAGCAGGCACGGGTACACCGCTCTTCCTGGTACACGGGGTGAGCGGCACCGTCATGGAATGCTCGGCGCTCATCGCGGCGATGCAGACGCCGCGCCCGATGTTCGGGCTGCAGGCACGAGGCCTCGACGGCGAGCAGCCGGCACAACGGCGCGTTCACGAAATCGCGGCCAGCTACATCGGACAGATGCGCAGCGTGCAGCCGACGGGACCCTACGCGGTGGCGGGCTACTCGTTCGGCGGATTGATTGCGGTCGAGATTGCGCAACAGCTAAGCCGCGCCGGCGAGCAAATGGAATTGCTGTGCCTGATCGATACCTATGCGCACGAGCGTTGCCTCCCGTGGCGGGCCTGGCTGCGGCACAACCGTGACTTCCTCGGCTGGCACTGGCGCAGGCTGCGCGCCGTCCCCAAGGCGCAACTTACGCACTACGTGAAGGACAGACTCGCGAATGTCGTAGATTATTTGCGCATGCGCAATGGACGCATGGCACACCGCCCAAATAGCCACAACGCGATGATGCCGCCGGCACTACGGACGGTGCGCGAGACGTTGCGGGTAGCGATGACGACGTATCGGCCAAGGCCCTATCACGCTGGACCGATCGTCTATGTGCACGCGACGTCCATGCTGTCGTACCGTAACAATCAGGGCGAATTCAACCGGTCGTCGCAACACCTTCTATCGAGGGGTGTTGCATGGGACGAAGTGTAAAGCAGGTGTATCGGTTGACGGGGCGAGGAGCGATGTACTCGCCGGGCGCGCCATCACTTGGACATGAGATCGAGCGTCGGTTTTGGCACCAGATCGCGACTGGCATTACAAGCGAGAAAGCAGCGGAGGCGGT
The DNA here is from genome assembly GCF_050436725.1 of Paraburkholderia sp. JPY465. NCBI lineage: Bacteria > Pseudomonadati > Pseudomonadota > Betaproteobacteria > Burkholderiales > Burkholderiaceae > Paraburkholderia > Paraburkholderia sp. JPY465. The sequence goes on along the minus strand of NZ_JBNDMT010000007.1, from coordinate 748,885 downwards.
AGGCGCATCTCAAGCGGTAGGCTCGCGCTGGTTCCGCTATCGTGGCGGCATGCCACTATTCATGTCGAAACCTATTGCGGGTCGATACTTGTCGTTCGCTGAGCGAGAAGAGATAGCATTGCTTTCTGCCCAGGGCCTCGGGGTGCGCGAGATCGCCCGCCGTATCGGACGCAATCCATCAACCGTTTCGCGGGAACTCACGCGCAATGCGGCGACCCGTGGTGGGTGCCTCGAGTATCGTGCTTCGGTCGCGCAGTGGAAGGCGGAACGGTTCGCTAAACGACCAAAGCCAGCGAAGCTGGCGACTAATGCACGGCTGCGTCAATATGTACAGGAGCGCCTGGAGGGCAAAGTGTCAACCCCGCGGACGATTTGCGGGACCTCGGGACAGCGGACAACGCCAACCTCGCCACGCGAAAACGTCTCCGTCCAACCGGCCGGGACAACCCTACTTGAAGGCGCCTCCTCGAGACTCCACTCAGACTGCGTCAATCTTCAAAACACGGTCGTTCCAGTTTCTCGTCGATGCGGTGGGTGCAGAGAATATCGCGCTCGGACTCGACTCGAACATGACGCGAGTTGCTGAATTGATGAAGGGTGAAAGATTCACGCCCGAGACCGCTTTTCATATGGAAACCACGCTTGGACTGCCGCATGGTTTCTTTGACCAGCCCCATCCTGCCCTCGCGCCCGAAACCATCGCCCGTCTGAAGTCACCGCTCGACTTTATCAAAACAGACAGCGAGCCCGAGGTTGCGTCTCAAACGCGCATACCGGCTTCCGCCCCGAACGGCGGCCAACAATCCATTCTTGCAGACAACCTGTCCGAGGAAACGGAAATGCCAAAGAAAGCAACGGGCGGGTCGCCGGTGACCGTCAAAAAGAGTCGAGGCCAGTTGACCAGACTGACAGGCGCCCATGCGGCAGGAAAACGCTCATCATCGAAACCCAGAGCCTCTTCTCAAGCGACCCGGCAGCAACCGCTGGCGTTAAACGACAGCGCCACGCTTGAAAACATTCGACGGCAGAACCTCCAGGTTCTCACGGGTCGCAACGGCTCCAAGGCGCGCCTCGGTGTCGTCATGTCGATGACTAAGTCCAATACCGCCCATCGGCTATATGGCAAGAAGCGCATGGACGATGCCGAGGCGAACCGTTTCACGGAGCGTCTTGGTTTGCCGACTGGCTGGCTGGACACACCGCGCTCGGAAATGGAAATTCCCGAGTCGGTGTTACGTTTGCTGACCCCTGCTTCGCGCAGTCGGGGATCCGTTGCACAACAGGAGTCGGTCGAGCCTGCGACGAAGAAAGGTGCGCCAGGCAAACCCGCATATCCGAAGGCGCACACGCGACGCACGCGGACGGGCGTCCCGGTCGAGCCGGAAAATGTCTCGCCAGCTTCAGCGGACGTCGCAGATGAGAACACGGCAATCGTCGTCGGTCCGCATGATCATATAAGCGATGCGCATGCCGAGGCCGCCGGTCGCTCTTCTGAAGGAAATGACGGCGAGCTGCCTACAGTCATATCGGCAACCCCTGAGGCACTTGAGCCCGCCGCAATCTCCCAGCAAAACCTCGTCCCGCTCCCCGCTTCGGTCACCAGCCTGGAAAATCTCCACGGCATCGCACCAATCGCGGAAGCATTGATCAAGACGTTGGCAGGAAAGGCGCGCACAGGACGGCTGGACGAATTGGAGGCTCTGGAACTTTTGCAGCAGGCAGTCCTGTTGTGAGTCGGCGCTAGCGGACGATGACCCACTGTCCCGCGGAGCCCGACGCGCATCGGGCCCGCCCTGACCCAGAGGTATCGGACCGCAACTATCCGGTCGACAATTGACTGCTCAAGCCCCCTTCGAAACGGCACAAGCCTCCAATGCACGCGTCAGCGCCTTAATCGTCGAGAAATGGTCGTAGCTTGGCGGTGCGGTTCGGATGCGTCAGTTTTCGCATCGCCTTGCTTTCGATCTGCCGGATCCGTTCGCGCGTCAAGTCAAACTGTTTGCCCAGTTCCTCAAGCGTACAGTCAGATGCGGTATCGATCCCGAAACGCATCCGCAACACCTTCGCTTCACGCGGCGACAATGCGTCGAGCGCCGTATTGATCGCGGCGCGCAGATTCGCCTGCACGGCCGCATCGGCGGGCGACGTCGCCGTCGGATCTTCGATCATATCGCCAAGTGTCGCATCAGCATCGTCACCCACTGGCGTCTCAAGCGATAAGGGCTGCCTCCCAATCTTCAACATGGCGCGAACCTTCTCTTCCGATAGTTCCATGTGCTGCGCCAACACCGCAGGATGAGCCTCGCGTCCGGATTGTTGCAGGATCTCACGGGAAATCCGGTTCAGCTTGTTGATCGACTCCATCATGTGAACAGGAATCCGGATCGTGCGAGCCTGATCCGCAAGCGAACGCGTGACTGCCTGCCGCACCCACCAGGTCGCATAAGTTGAAAATTTCCAGCCGCGTCGGTATTCGAATTTGTCGACGGCTTTCATCAGGCCGATATTTCCTTCCTGGATGAGATCCAGGAGGTGCATGCCGCGGTTCACATATTTTTTCGCAATGGAGATCACGAGGCGCAGGTTGGCCTCGATCATCTCGCGCTTTGCCTGCCGCATCTTCGACTCCGCCGCCATCATCTGCCGGTTGATATTCTTCAACTGCTGCAACGGCAGTCCGACATTCGTTTCGATATCGAGAAGCTTCCGCTGTTCAGCCTGAATCGCCGGCAGACTACGTTCGAGGGCGGCGCCGTACTCGCGCGACGCTGCCGCCGTGCTTTCAGTCCACGCGAGATCAGTTTCGCGTCCCGGAAACGACTCGACGAACTTCTCGCGCGGCATGCCGCATCGATCAACAGCAATTTGCAGAATATGGCGCTCGACTGCGCGCACCTGTGCGACCTGCTGTTGCACATCGTTACATAGCCGATCGATCGTTCGCGCCGTGAAGCGAATGGGCGCCAACTCGCGCTGGATCGCTTCACGCAGGTCCGCGCCAGCTACCCGCCCCATACCCTGCACAGCATGGGAACAAGAAATCTGCTCGAACAGCTCGCGCACCCGGGCAAAAATAACGAGGCTGTCGCTCGTGAGCTGTTTCAGGCGCGCTTCGTTCGCCCTCGCCGTGTCCCGGTCTTCAATCTCGCTGTGCTTATCGCCGTCGTCGTCATCGTCAGCTGTGGCCTGCTCGGTGTGCGGCGCTTCAGCGAAATCCGTCGACGACTGTTCGACCGATTCGGTTTCCTCATTGATTCCGTCAATCAGTTCGTCGATGCGCAGTTCACCGGCTTCAATCTGCTTCGCGCTCAGAAGGAGCGCGGAGACGGTAACCGGGCACGCAGCAATCGTCCGGATCATTTCCTGGAGGCCGCCTTCGATTCGCTTCGCAATCTCGATCTCACCCGCGCGAGTCAACAATCCGGTCGCGCCCATTTCACGCATATACATGCGGAAGGGATCGGTCGTACGCCCGAATTCCGAATCGACGGTGGAAAGCGCCACTTCCGCCTCCTCGTCGGCCTGGTCATCCAACATGGTTGCCGGCGCCGCATCGTTCATAAGCAGCACCTCCGCTGAAGGCGCCTGTTCGTAGACCGCGACGCCCATGTCATTGAAGGTGCTGACAATGGTTTCAATGGCAGCGGTCTGCGCGAAGTTATCCGGCAGGTGATCGTTGATTTCGGCATGAGTCAGGTAGCCGCGCTTCTTTCCGAGCTGAATGAGTGCGCGCATCTGACGCTGCTGCTCTTCGTCCGGCGACACTGTATCCACCGGCAGCAGGCCTGCGGTTGCCTTGCTCTTCGATGCGCGCCGGGCCGACGCTTTCGGCGCTGATGCAGCTGTATCTGGACCTGAATTGCACGGATCAACCTTTGCCATACATTCTCCTGAAGGGGTTTGCCCGGCGATCGCGAAACCAGCGGTTGCCGGCTGCGGGGCAGGCACGAGATGAAGGATCGCAACGGGCAATGAACACGGCCCGCAGAACCAGCGTGCGATAGGGAAGCGCAAAACGCGGCGCACGAGGAGGAAAGGGTAGCAATGTAACACCATCTGCTGCACCACTCCAATCCCGCGATTTGTTCGGCTGGCACGGACCGCGATCAAATGAGGACCCGGCGGACCTGCCTGAGGTAGGCTAATGCCGGAAAGCGCGCGATCGAGCCCCACGGGCATCTCCCGGTTGCCCCGCGTATGACTTACCCGGCGCTTCGATTATGATATCCATCCGACGATCTTGAGCATCTGCGGAACTGGCGATGAAGCCGATCAAATTGCGAGTATCGCGCGACGAAGCGGACAACCTGCTGGACGATTTGACTGCATGGGCGAGCACCAGCGGCATTGACCTAGGGCTTTCCACCTTCAGTACGCCCCATACCTTGTCGAGCACGAATTCGCCCGTTGTCTATCATGTCTATGTGGGCGAGAGCTTTTTCGAGCAGTTCCCGGAGTGGCGCATGTTCATCGAGCAGTAACCGGCCACCCCGGCTATGCAAAACCGGCGACAACGCCCAAAGATCTAGAGACAACTTCGTGTAAGTCGCAATCTTTTCAATTCATTTGACGACAGCGGCCAGCAAAGTGGGAACACCGCAGCGGCGTTTGCGCCGCGCTTCGATATCGGCAGCGGCCGGCCGTTCAACACGGAAGTCGATGCCTTGACGGGCGAATTCAGCGCGGCGCGCCGAGTCGTTGACCGCATATGCAGCGTCCGTTCTATCCGGCAAGCGGCCGGTTCAGCTCAAAACGAACAACTGGTTGCGGAGTAGCGTCGTGTGCTGCGCGCTTCGCGGCGTCGTAAGCCGACATCATCCAGCCCTAGAAGCGGTGCCGGATGCCCGTGCCGACGAGCAACTGGTTTTGACTGCTTGACGGATCGTTGGTGTTGATCACGGTAGGCGCGCCCAATGACGCGTGCTGATAGATCGTTTCCGCGTACACGTCCGTACGCTTCGACAGTTGATAGACGGCCTGCAGCGCGCCCTGGTGCCAATGCGCCGAAGAAGCGTCGGAGAACACGTACATACCCGCTAGCGAGAGGGCGGGCGAAGCTTGCCAGACCGCGCTGATCTCGTAGTTACTGAACCCGATCGACGGCAAAACGCTGCCGCTGTCCGCATCGGCAACGCCTGTGTAGATCGAACGCGACCACGCCCCTGCCAGAGTCACATCGCCGAGCGCATAACTCGCGCCGGCGGCGACCGCATCCTGCTTTTGCACACTGGCGTCGATTATTGTCTGACCGCTGCCGGGCAATGCCGATGGCGAGTAGGCACCGACCTCGTTGAGGCCGCGTCCGTTGTTGTGCATCCATGCGACACCGGCATTGAATGGGCCATTGCCGTAGTTCGCAGCAATGCCGTATGCACGGTTCTGCGCGAACCGGCCTGCAGTGTTGGAGAATGCATACATGCCGCCGAAGCTGAACCCGTTCAGAGAGGCGCTTGCATATTTGACGGAGTTCGCGGCTAGGTAGGAGTTGTTGGCATTGTCGTTGTCAAACGGATGCGCGAGCGCGGTACCGCCGGTTCCCCCTGTCAGCGTGAACGGCGCGAAATAGTCGTGAATCAGGTCGTATTGGTGGCCGAGGGTCAGCGTCCCGAGGGTCTCGGATTGAAGTCCCACGTACATCGGATGATCGTTGAATCCTTCGCCCGAGGTCACCGAGTAGCCTCGCTCCATGCGAAAAAGTGCTCGGGCTCCGCCGCCCAGATCTTCGGCACCTTGCAACCCCCAGAAACTGCCATCTATCAATCCCGACGTCGCGCGATATTGCGCATGTCCATCCACGTTGCTGACGTAGGTGAGGCCCGCATCGAGTGCACCGTATAACGTGACGCTTTGGGCTGAGCAGGTAGAACTGAGGGGCGCTAGCAATGCGCCGGCCAACGAGCAGTAGTGAAGTTGGTTCATGATCAAATCGAAGGAGTAGTGGGGCGGAAAATACCGAACGCACCAATGCGCTCAAGGCACACGGGTGCCACGCGAGATTGCCGGTAAAGTGCCGACGGATCGAAGCCAGTCAGATCGGCAGATCGATTGACGGAGGGATCCGGATGATGTTGCCAGCCGCAAAGGCTGGCGCAAGGAGGTGACTGTGACGTTCATGTGCGGCTCCGTGGGGTTTCGCACCCCGGTTTGTCCGATACAGGAACGAAAAGAGATCTGACTCCTGCCACAGGCAGGAGAATGCCAGGACAGACACAGTGACGCGACCGCGCTGCCCCCTTTTCGCTCGATGGAAAAATGTAGTTATCGTTTGGTCACTAACGGCGATGCACACTGTCGACGGAACAACAGAAGAATCGCGGGATCCCAAGTTTCGGTGATCGTAGTGCCTGCCGTTGGATATGACAATCAGGCACTGACCAGCGAGGATTCCCGCGCTCCAACGGAATGGCCGATGAGCCGCTGTGATGTGCCGCGGCAGCAGTTGAGAACGACTATTCCACTCGAATATCCCCAACTTTGCAACGCAGGCTACTCGATCGGCAGTTGAGGGGCGAGATCGTGTGGAAACTCCCTTTTTCAGGGTTAATGCTGGACAGCAACTGGCCGGCTCTTCGTCATTGCCTGCATTCCTCTATGTTGCAAACTGCCATGTAGATATGCATCACAAAAACGCGCAATAAGACATTCAATGCTACGTTTTTCTGAGGAAAGTGACCACTGCTTAGGTAATAACAATGGCCTATTTCTTCGAATAGACTACATTTTCTGATCCCCAATAAATCGCTGCCGTAAGTTATACCTCAATAGCAGGGGCGATATCAAATAAAGACAATTTATGCCTATAGGAAAATCTTTGATGGGGATCTCAAGCCCCCCCCGACTTCACAAGCGTTATGAATGGTATGCGAGAGTCGTGTAGTAGGGGCCGTGTTCCGCCGCCCGGGAAGCATCGCGAAGAGGTGCCTGAGCAATTCAGACAGCCGGATACTGAGAGCGGCAGGAGCCTAAGCCAGCAATTAGTGCAGGCAATGGCACCTCGAAGATCATGGAAAAGGACCGCCAAGACTGCAAAGACGTGGATGCGGGACGTACGAATACCTTTGGTTTTCCTCATGCCTCGAACGACAAGCTCGCGCCACGATCTCTCAGCACCGACCTCCATGATGAGCAGCATCGGCATCAATATATTTGATGTCCCTTCCTTCTAGTGATTGCGTAGAAAATTTCGTAAGATGCGCAACCTGCGGCGGCCAGTGCCGCGAGGGCAAATAAATTACGGTGTATTAACGTGTTCCAATATGGAGTGCCTATGAAAAATATGAAGCGAGTGCTATGTGGTGTCCTGCTGTCCATTGCTCTAACGGGGGTGGCGGCGCAGGCTACTGAGGTTCCGATCGAAATGTACTCAATTCCAAGTCCTGCGGACCCTTTCGATACTTCTACCTACTACTGCGGGCCCGGCGGGGAAAATGGGCATGGGAGTCACGCCGCGGAGCAAAGCGACTGGTCATTGAGCTTCGCATAATGCCTACGAGAAACTAGGCCATGACAAAATGAAATCCCACATTCCTCAGCGGCGCGAGGTGAAATGTGACATTGGCCGATGTCCGAAGCGAAGGTGCGCTGGCCAAACTGACTCACCAAGTCGATGTTTATCTTAGCGAGATTGCTGAGGCTGGAGCCAGCAGTCCTCGGCGGACGTATTCTGCACGACCCGCGCATTTACGCAGTGCTTCTATCCAGTTGGCTCATAACAATCCGCGGAATGTTGAACATTCAGGCTTCCGGTGGAAATCGGGGTGTAGGAATTGCAGGGACTTACTGGCAAGTTTCTGGTTCCTCGAGGACTACCGGGGAACGCAGTGCGGATTTTGAGGAAGAAATATTTCTCGTCGCGGTACCCGTAAGCGCGACGTTTAATGACCTTGATGGTGTTGTTGATGTCCTCGACAACGCTGGTATTGAACGGACGCCGGCAACGGGCCGCCAAGCCCTGCCAATAGCCTTGCAGACGCTGGGCGAACAATGTCAGAGCGGCAATCCCGCTTTGCCGGGCTTGCTTGAACCACCGCTCGTAGGCCTTTTGTGCCGAGGCGGGTTTGCGGCAGAAGCACAGCTGTTTCAGTTCGTCGCGCAGCGCGTAGACGCATAACAGCGCCGGGCCTCAGGACCTTTGATTTTTTGAATCTTTTCGGACCCAACCGCCATTTTTTGCACCAAAGGTACGTTTCCACCGAACGGGGGTGCTGGAGCGCTGTGCCTACCTTCGTCGTCAAGGTAAGCCGCTGCGTGGGGACTAAATGCAACAACGCCGATAAAAGTGGCAAAAATCCATGTCCCTGAGGAGCGAGACATGCAGACGAACCCGAACGAACTGATCTGCTGAACCCAGGCCCCCGAGATGGGCCCCGACGCCGCCCCGGCCGACATGGTGCCGACGAAGGCGAGCCGGAGGCCTGAAATGAGCCTCGCGAACCACCACTTTCCCCGATCCTGACATCCCTGAGAGGACCCAATCCCTGATGAAAACCCTATCACCACGAAAGCGTGTGGCATCCCTCGCGATGGCCATCGCCACCACCCTCGCATCCTCGGTAGCCACGGCGCAAACCCCGGACGTCGTGCAGCCTCGCAATCCCGACCGCGCCGTCCTGCCGGTCATCTCTGGCTCGAAGGTCAGCGTTCCCGGTGGATCATGCAGCGTAGGGGCGGTGTTGGTGCCCAAGAGCTTCTTCTTCAGACTGACGCCTTACCAACGTGCCACACGATGGCTCGTGCTTGCCAAGCACTGCGCGCCGATGTACGCGACCATCCAGGTGGGTACCGTTGCCATCGGCAACGTCGTGTGGCAGTCGGCTACCTCGGACATCGAGCTCGTGCGGGTATCGCCGAAGCCGAATCCGATGTCCTTGCAATGCGCCTCTCACCACAGCGCAGCCTTCTGCAGTCCGGTCCAGACTTATACGCCCCTTGCGAATAACCAGGTCTTCATGCCGCGCGCCGGGCAGGAAGCGCGCCTTGCTGTTACCGGGTGGTCGGACGCGCCGTATGAACGGTTCTGCACAAGCGGTTGGCGCACCGGAGTCCGCTGCGTGTGGCAAGGCATGTCTCTCGAGGAGGGAGTTTGGAGACCGAATTATGAGCACATCAATGCCGCGCACTCGTCCGAGCTCAGCAGCATTGACAACGGCGACTCCGGCGGACCGGTCGTCACCTACGAACGGCAACTGATCGGGATCATCTCCTCCGGCGAGCCTATCGGCCGCTCCATCGTCTACTACACGCCAATGCAACAGGTGCTGTACGAGCTTTACAGCTACACCCTCGCCCCGGCCGACCTACCCACCGATGTCGGCGAAGCTAATCCGCTATCCCGCAACGGTGAAAACGCCGGTTGGGAACTGGCGCCGGCCGGCGACGAGTGAGGTGGCCGGTCGCGGCCCACTGCCCGATGAAGCCGAGCGGGTCGCCGTTCATGACGTCGGCCTATGTCGTCCGCATTCCGTGTGGGTAGTGGGAGTAGCTTTTCAGTCAGCAAAGCGCCGCCTCCGTGCGGCGCTTTGCTATGTGGTTGAGTCGCCCCTACAAAAACCCAGCAGTCCCTTACATAACAAGGTAAGCCGCTGCGCGGCAACTAGAACCGTCGGTATGCGAAGGCCAACGCCGCTGGCAAGCGCGCCGTTGCCCGCGAGCGGGGGATGGTAGAGTCGGAGGTCTCGCGGGGAGATACTGATCATCAGAACCGTCAGTCCGATCAAACAGCTGCTGCAGACCGGCGAGGCCTGGTGTCACTGACCGGCATATTCGAGCCATTCCGAGATCGGCGTAATCGAGCCACCGGATGATCGCCGCAATCGAGCCAGTGCATGATCGGCGCAATCGGGCCACTCGATGATCGGCGTATTGGAGCCACCGCAGGATCGGCGTAATCGAGCCACGTAGCAGGCTCAGTGTTCTGTCGGGTGCCAGCCCGAAACGCATTTTGAATTTCCGCAACCCGGTACCTTCAGGCTTTTTGCCCGGAGGGCCGATGAGTCGAAGGAGGTTCGAAGTGTTTGAGTATCGACAGGTACTGGCGCGCATGCGTCAGGTGATTCCGACCGCGACATTGCCAGCGCGCGCCTGATGGGGCGTGGGAAGCTGAAGACCGTCAGGCAGCTCGCGCTCGCTCGGGGCTGGCTCGATCCCGGTCGGCCCTTGCCGGACGACGCCGAACTGGCAGCGATCTTCGGACGCAATCCGAAGCTGCCGCGTAGCTGCGTCTCCACGATTGAACCGTTTCGCGATCTGGTGCGCGGCTGGTATGACGCCGACGTGCAGGGCACGACGATCTTCAACGCGCTTCAGCGCAATCACGGCTATACGGGCAGCTATTCTGCAGTGCGGCGCTTCCTGCTGCACCTGAAGGCCGAGCGCGGCGCGAGAGCGACGACGATCCTGGAGTTCGCCCCGGCGGACGCAGCGCAGCTCGACTTCGGAGCCGGTCCGGTGCTCATGCATGAGTCCGGGCTTGTGCTCAAGACACGGTTCTTCGTGATGACGCTGTGCTGGTCGCGGCACCAGTATGCAGAGATCGTCCTCGATCAAACGGTCGAGACGTGGCTGGCCTGCCACCGGCGTGCCTTCGAATGGTTCGGCGGCCGCGTGGAGCGCGTCATCATAGACAACGCCAAATGCGCGATCACAAAGGCGTGTATGTACGATCCCGAGGTACAGCGCTCGTACGCCGCGCTGGCCGAAGGCTACGGCTTCCGGATCGATGCATGCCCTCCACACGATCCTGCGAAGAAGGGCATCGTTGAGGCCGGAGTCAAATACATCAAACGATCCTTCGTGCCGCTGCGCGAATTCCGCGATCTCGCCGACGCCAACCGTCAATTGCGCGACTGGGTGATGCAGCAGGCCGGCACGCGCGAGCACGGCACGACGCGCGAGCAGCCGCTTGCACGTTTCGCCATCGAGAAGCCACTGCTCGCCAGACTGCCCGATGTGCCGCCAGTGCTGGCCGTATGGTGCGAGGTCAAGGTGCATACCGACGGACACGTCGTCTACAAGAAGGCACTGTACTCGGTGCCGTTCACGCTCGTCGGCAAGCAGCTGTGGCTGAAGGCGACCGACACGGTCGTGCAGGTGTTCCACCGCCATGAGCTCGTCGCGACCCATCCGCGCTTGCGCAAGCCCGGCGATCGCCACACGGTGCGTGACCACCAGCCGCCCGAAACGCAAGCGTGGCTCGAGCACGAGCCACAGTGGTGCCTGGCGCGGGCAAAGGATATCGGGCCAGCCTGCCACGCGCTCGTTCTCGCGATGTTCAACGACAAGGTGCTCGTCAACCTGCGCGGAGCACAGGGCGTCGTGAGGCTTCGCGAGAAGGTCGGCGATCAACGGCTGGAGGCTGCGTGCGAGCGTGCGCTCGTGTTTGCCAGCCCCAGGTACCGCACCGTCAAGACGATCCTCGACAAGGGGCTGGACAGCCAGCCCACCGCAGCACCAGCGCCGGCGCCTGCCGACACCTATCTGAACGGCGGCCGCTTCGGCCGTGACCTCCATTCCCTTCTGATCCATTGAACGCCCATGCATCCCAGTCCAGAACTGAACACGATCCTCAAGCAGTTGCGCCTCTCGGGCATCCTCGACTCGCTCGAGCAACGCAACCGTCAGGCCATCGACGGCCAACTTGCCTACACGGAGTTCCTCGCCACGCTTCTGCACGACGAGGTTGCACGGCGAGAGCAGAAGAAGCTCGGCGTGCGGCTCGCCCGCGCTGGCTTCTCCCTGGGCAAGACCCTCGAGAACTTCGACTTCGACCGCGTGCCCAAACTCAACCGCGCTCACATCCATGATCTTGCCGCCGGCCGCTATATCGACGAGAAGGTCTGCGTGCTGATGGTCGGTCAAACCGGCGTCGGCAAGTCGCATCTCGCGCAGGCCTTGGGCCACTGCGCCGCACGCCAGGGCCGCGACGTTCTGTTCATCACGCAAACCGAACTGCTCAAGAAGCTGCATGCAGCACGGGCGACTAAGCTCTATGAACGCAAGCTCCAGCAGTTCGTGCGCGTTCCGGTGCTGATCGTCGATGACTTCGCGCTGAAACCCCTGCGTGCACCCCACGACGAAGACTTCCACGATCTGATTGCCGCCAGGTATGAGCGCGCGGCGACGATCCTGACGTCGAATCTTGACTTCAGCGAATGGGGCGACGCGTTCCCCGACAACCGCATCCTCGGTGCTGCCACGCTCGATCGGATACGGCATGGCGCCTACCGTGTCGTCATAGAAGGTGAAAGCTTCCGCAAGCCGAAACCGATGCCCGAAAACAGCGAAAACGCGGTTGCAAAATCAGGCAAAAAAACGCATTCTTGAGTCCCTTCGAAATCGCGTTTCGGGGCCATTCCAGGTGGCCTCATTACGCCGATCATCCCCGGCTCGATTACGCCGATCCGTGACAACTGGTGGCGGTATTTCAAAAAGCATGAGCATGAGATCCGCTCGGCGGTGGTGGACAACGTGGTGCGCCTGCTGCTCGAACGGAGCCTGCCCGCATCGCAAGAACGTGTGCTTCAGCTGCAAGAGCCGGTTCTGCCCCACGTGCGGCAAGAAGGCGACGGACCAATGGATCGCCACGCAAACGGCGAGGCCGCCGCAAACGCGCTGGCAGCACATCAGGCTGACGATGCCCTCGGCGCTGTGGGAGGTATTCAGGCTGAACCGCGCGCTGCTGAAGGCGCCCAGCGCGCAAACTGAACTGCACCCCAAAAGTTGGACACGGATCCAACCTTTGGGGTGTTTTTCACGGCGCTGCACACGTTCGGGCGCGACCTGCAATGGAACGTGCATGTCCATCTGAGCGTGACCTGCGGGGGCTTAACGCCCGACGGCGAGCAGTGGAAGTCGATGTATTTCGTGAAGGCACAGGTCATGCCGATGTGGCGCTACGCAATCGTCGATCTGTTGCGGCAGTCGTACGACGCGCTGGTTCCGCCGCAGGAGCTGAAAACGTAGTGCCCGACAAAAGTGGCGTGGAGCCGCTGGCTGGATCGTCACTACGGCAAGCCATGGATCGTCCATTTTGCGCCATCGTCGGACAGCCATATCCGCAACGTGAACTACCCTGGCCGGTATATCAAACGCCCGCTGCTGTCGCAGTAGAGGCTGAAGCATTACGACGGCTTTCCACCGTGGAAGTTGGTCAATCAGCAGACGCAGCGTTGGATTCAGGCAAGCTGTTTCGGGGCCATGCTGAGCGACCTGCGTTCCATCATTCGGGTTGCTCAGGATCGTCGAGGTCAACCAAGCGCGTGCATACGGCGGTGGACAGGTTGAAGCAATTACTCGCGGTGAACCGCCCCGGGTTTCCCGGAGACTATTTTGCTTGAGTCATGCCACGGCGGCAGACCCAGCGAGATTTGCATAATAAGCGGCTTCGGCCTGCGCGGGTGGAATGTTGCCGATGGGGCCGAAGAGCCGACGATTGTTGAACCAGTCCACCCATTCGAGCGTCGCCATTTCAACGGCCTGCAGATTGCGCCACGGTCCGAGGCGATGGATGACCTCTGCCTTGTACAAGCCGTTGATCGTTTCAGCCAGTGCGTTATCGTAGGAGTCGCCCACGCTGCCCACCGACGGCTCGATGCCCGCCTCGACCAGCCGATCCGTATAGCGGATCGATACGTATTGCACGCCGCGGTCGCTGTGATGGATCAGCCCGTCCTGCTGCGCCGGCTGTCGTTCGTACAAGGCCTGCTCCAGTGCGTCCAGAACGAAGTCCGTGCGCGCCGAGCTCGACACGCGCCAGCCGACAATGCGTCGGGCGAACACGTCGATGATGAACGCGACATAGACGAAGCCCTGCCAGCTCGATACATAGGTAAAATCTGAAACCCACAGCGCATTGGGCCGTTCGGCCGTGAATTGCCGCTTCACCAGATCCTTCGGGCACGGCGTCGAACCATCGCTCACTGTCGTACGTACCGTCTTGCCCCGCACCACGCCGCGCAGGCCCATCTGCTTCATCAGCCGCTCGACCGTGCAGCGCGCCACGACAATGCCTTCGCGCTTCAATTGCGTCCAGACCTTGTCTGCGCCATAGACCTGGAAGTTTTCTTCCCACGCGCGCCGGATCTCATCCTTGAGCATCCTGTCACGCTGGGCCCGCGGCGGCACCAGGTCAGGATTGGCGCGGCGAGCCACATGGGTGTAGTACGTCGACGGTGCGATTGGCAGCACCCTGCAGATCGGCTCGACCCCGTAGACGTGCCGGTGATCATCGATGAACGTGATCATCACTTCGGTCGGCGGTCGAGCTCCGCCTGTGCGAAATACGCTGACGCCTTGCGCAGGATTTCATTGACCTGCCGAAGCTCACGTACTTCCCGCTCCAGTTCCTTGAGCCGATCCTGCTCCTGCGTACTCGTGCCCGGGCGCAAACCCCGATCCCGCTCCTCCTTGCGCACCCAGCTACGCAGCGTCTCGCCCGAGCAGCCAAACTTCGCCGCAATCGACGCGATCACTTTCCATTGCGATTCCCGGTCGCCTTGATGTTCCAGCACCATTCGCACAGCCCGCTCACGCACTTCCGGCGAGTATCTTGGGGATTTCTTCTTCGTGTTTTCCATAGCTCCATTTTCTCAAGAAGTGGAGTCTCCGGAAAACCCGGGGCGGTTCAGGGCATCGTCTGGTGCGGACAGTGTGGCCACAAGATGGCGGTGCAGTACAAGAACGCCAACAGCTACGTCTGTAACTATCTGCTGCGCAGCCAGGGCGGTTCGTTATGCCAGCACCTCCCCGCTGATTTGATCGATGCGCGGGTCGTAGAGGCCTTTCTCGCGGCAATAGGACCGGCCGAGCTCGAAAACTGGGCCCGTGCAAAAGATGCGAGACAACAGACCCGTGACGCCGCCAACCGGGCTGAGGCGCAGCAGGTCGAACGGCTACGCTATCAGGCGCTCCTGGCCGAGCGCCAATACAATCGGGTCGACCCCGATAACCGCCTGATCGCAGCCGAGCTCGAGCGAAGATGGGAGGCGGCGCTGCGCGAACTGCGGCAGGCGGAGGACTCGTTCGCCCGTCGTCAGGCGGAGGAGTGTAAGCCGGAGGCCCTGAGTGATGAAGAGCAAAATGACTTTCTCGCGCTCGGCGTCCAGTTACCGGAAATCTGGCAGCGACCGCAAGTTAGTCGCGAGAGCAAGAAGGCCATGCTGCGCTCCCTTATTGATAAAGTGGTCCTGCATCGGGTCACGCGTGACCGCATCACAATCCGGGTTGTCTGGAGAGGCGGAGAAGTCTCCGAACTGGAGGTCGAACCCCGGGTGCATGCCGTGTCGGCGCTCTCCCGGGGCGCCGAAATGCTGGCTCGCCTGCTGGAACTCGCGCGGCAAGGCATCGACGATGCCACGATCGCCGCAATACTGACTCAGGAGGGACACCACTCGGCACGATGCAGCCATGTGCCAGCCAGTACGGTACGGGTCATCCGACAGCGGCACCGTGTGCTGCACGATGCCAGATCAATGCGTGCTCGCCACATCTCTGGCTGGTTGACGATGGCCGATGTTGCACAATGCTTGCAGGTTTCGACCTCGTGGGTCAAGCGGCGCATTCACAGCGGCGTCATCAAGGCAGAGCGCGACCCGCACGACAAGCGGTTCCTGTTTCCGGACACCGCAGAGAGCATCGCTGCACTGCAGGAACTCAAATCAGGGGTGCGGGACCATCTCGTTATCGCCCCGCGAGCAAACAGATGAGGGCATCAACATGACTGATCGTAAATACCGTCGTGATCAACGACGACCGTGCCGACCAGCGCGCAAAGATCAATGAGATGGTGCCAATCGCGGCCGTTGCGCGCAAGTCGTGAAGCCTCGAGACAGAACACGGCGCCGACGGATCCTGCACACACTGACGCGACCAGCTTCTGGAACCCGGGACGTTCGATACTGCCGGAGCCCGAACGTCCAAGGTCATCGTCGATCGTCGTCACTGAAGCAAAGCCCATGGTTCGTGCAGATTCAGCGAGCGCGTACTGACGATTCTGGCTCTCCGTGTGCTCCACCACCTGGCTCATGGTTGATTGACGGACGTAGACCACCGCGCCTCGGCAGAGATGTTCAGCGGAGATCTTCTGGTTCATCGCGATCTCCTGGGTCGGTTATGTTCGCCGGCTTGCCCAGCGCTTCCAGCAGAAGTGCTGCGAGCGCGTCGATCACTTCCTCCCGTCGATTCCCCACTATGGCTGCGTCGAAGGTGGGATCTAGGTGCAGTTCCAGCGGAAGCTGTACGCCGCGTTCTCTTTGCAGTCGTCTCATCGGAATGGCCCTCCGTTGACAGAGGCTTCGATGATCCTCCTGCGGCGGAGTGGCGCTTCCGATCAGACAGGACGCGGCACAAGAAGGCCAGCGCCTCGGCGCTCACTCGCGGTTCGCCAAGCGACATCGCCGAGCATATCGACGCATCGAGCATCCAGGCTGGCAGTTCGCGGGAGATCTGTTGCGGGACGTCGAGGTGAACCATCTGATTCCCGCGGCGCCCAGTGCGGCGGACCAGCCTGTATTCCTGGCCGTAGGCGGGGTGCCAGCGGTATGCGATCACCACAATTTGCGATCGGTATGTTGAATGTCGTGTGGTTTGGCGACCTACTCAAAGTGCTGTGGTGGAGTGGCGATGGAATGTGCCTGCTGATGAAGCGACTCGAGAAGGGGCGCTTCGTGTGGCCTCAAGCCGACGGTGGCGTTATTTGCCTGAGTCCGGCGCAACTATCGATGCTGCTCGAAGGCATTGACTGGCGGCAACCGACGAGAACGGCGCGACCGACCTCAGCGTTGTAAACGTCGCTGTCGGCGCGTAAACTGCCTGCATGACGCGCGCGAGCCCACTTCCCGACGATGTCGAAACGCTGAAGGCGATGCTGCTCAGCCAGGAGGCGGCGCTGCGCGAGCGCGACGCGCAGATGATCAAACTGCAGGAAACGGTCGACTCGCAACAAGCCGCGTTGGCTGCACGTACAGCCGAAGTCGAACACCTGAAGCTGCTCATTGCCAAGCTGCGCCGTATGCAGTTCGGTCGCAAGTCGGAGAAGCTGGACCATCAGATCGAGCAACTCGAACTGCGCCTCGAAGAGCTTGAGGCCGACGAAGGCGCGGCGCCAGTCGAAATCCCGAAGACGCCGCGCACGGCCGTGGAACAGGCACCCCGCAAGCCACTGCCCGAACATCTACCGCGCGAGATCCATACGCACTTGCCCGAATCCGCCGGGAAGTGCACGCAGTGCGGTGGCCAGATGAAGTCGCTGGGCGAAGACGTCGCAGAACAACTCGAGTATGTGCCGGCAAGCTTCCGGGTCATCCGTCATGTGCGCCCGAAGTTTGCGTGCGTGTGTTGCGACCACATCGCTCAGGCGCCTGCACCGAGTCGTCCCATCGAACGCGGTCTGGCCGGACCAGGGCTGCTGGCACACGTGCTGGTCTCGAAGTTCGCAGACCATCTGCCGCTTTACCGGCAGTCCGTCATGTATGCGCGAGAAGGTGTCGAGCTGGATCGCTCGCTGCTTGCGAAGTGGGTCGGTCACGCGGCGACGCTGCTGCAGCCGCTCGTTGAAACACTGCGTCGTCATGTGATGTCGGCGACGAAGCTGCACGCCGACGACACTCCGGTTCCAGTGCTTGCACCGGGTAACGGCAAAACGAAGACCGGTCGATTGTGGGTGTACGTGCGCGATGATCGTGCCTCGGCCGACATGACGCCGGCGGCGGTGTGGTTCGCCTATACACCAGATCGCAAGGGCACCCATCCCCAACAGCATCTCGAGTCGTTCAAGGGTACATTGCAAGCCGACGCGTACGGCGGCTACCAGGCCATCTACGAAACCGGGCGCGTCACGGAGGCGGCTTGCTGGGCGCACGCTCGACGCCAGTTCTATGAATTGCACGCGGCGCGCCCGAATGCGCTGAACACCGAGGCGCTTGAGCGTATCGGCGCGCTATACAGGATTGAGGAAACAATCAGGGGTAAGCCGCCCGACCAGCGCCGTGTGCATCGCCAGGAGCATGCGCGGCCGCTACTCGATCAACTCCACGCGTGGCTCACAACGATGCTGGAGACGCTCTCGCGCAAATCGGATACGAGTCGGGCGATCCTCTATGCGCTAAACCGGTGGGAAGCGCTCACACGCTATTGCGATGATGGCCAGCTCGAAATCGATAACCTGCCAGTCGAGCGCGCGCTACGCGGGGAGCCATCGGTCGACGTTATGCGCACTTCGGGATTATGCCAGGTAAGTGTGGCGAGCCGGACAGCAGGCGGAGCTCGCCACGTAGGATTCCACATAATCAAAGGGCCTCCAGAAACTTTAGAAGCGTGTCTGGCGGCCGGTAGCGGGATCGATGCGTCTTCAGTGGGGCAATCGCTGCCAGGGCACGCTCCTTCATGGCGAGATCTGCTTCAACGTAACCGTGCGTTGTCGAAGGACTCTCATGTCCGAGCCAGAGTGCAATGACCGTGATATCGACGCCGGACTGCAACAGGTGCATTGCGGTCGTATGTCGAAGCGTATGCGGCGAGATCGATCGCCCGATCAACGACGGACAGCGTGTCGCGGCTGCGTTTGCCGCGACGGCAATCCGCTCCGCAGCGTTCGAGCGCGTCATCGATCTTCCCCAGCGGTTAGGTAGCAAAGGTTGTTCGGCGCGCAGGCCTGCATATTCGATCCAGCGCCGAAGTTCGACAGCCGTATCCTTCCATATCGGTACTGTCCGTTGCTTGCGCCCTTTCCCGTGTAAGCGCACGCTCGGAGTGACATCGAACTCAAGATCGCTGACATGGATGCCAGTCAGTTCTGAGACCCGAGCACCGGTGTTGTAGAGCACTTTGAGGAGTGCCCTGTCACGCCTGCCATACCAGGTGTCTCTATCAGGGGCATCCAGGAGCGCCTTTGCCTCGTCACGGGTGAGGAATCCCAGCATTGGCTTGTCGGAGCGCTTCATCGGGATGGCCAGAATACGCTGTGCGATAAAGAGAGCCTGCGGGCACTGGGACGCCATATACTGCGCAAACCCGCGTATTGCGGCGAGCCTCGCGTTACGACTTCGTACTGAGTTGTGGCGCTCCACTTCGAGGTAGGCGAGGAATCCAACTACGAGGTCTGCGTCGATGTCGAGCAACGTAAGTTGTGCAGCTGATTTGCGGCATTGTTCTTCGGCGTAGCCGAGCAGAAGACGGAATGCATCGCGATATGCCGCGACGGTTCCCGGGCTCGCAGCCTGTTGTTGCATCAGACGCTCGGTAAAGAAGCGCTGGACCAAAGCGGCGAATTCGGCAGGTCGAGCCAACAGGGTATTGTTCATGCTGGAACCCCTTCGGCGTAGCGTTGGAAGCGTTCGCCCGCGATGTTCATCAGTTCAGGGATGCCAGTAAAGTACCAATAGGTATCGACTACCTTGGCGTGTCCTACATAGATCGACAATGCTGACAGACATCTCCCTATGTCCTCCTCTTCTCGGTAGAAGCGCAACGCGCTGCGCACGATGAAGGTATGTCGTAGATCATGCAGACGATGACGACGGTAGTCTCCGCGAGGTTTCCAGCCGAGCTGCCTCTCACATATTGCGTGCAACGTGTACAACATCTGGCGTTGGGTTACCGGCTGACCGCCTTCTCTCCGAAAGAAGCGATCCGAACATCGATCAGGGACAAATCGGTCCCGGAAGTTGGCATACTCCCGCAACTGCCTGGTGACTGTATCGTGCATGGCGACATAGCGATGCTGATGACATTTGGAGTTGCGGACGTTAAGAACACCAGCATCGAGATCGACGTCCGCAACAGTCAGGTGAATCGCTTCGGAGATCCGCAATCCTGTCGTCAACAGCAAGCCGAACAACGCGCAACACGTTGCCGGGCGCAAACCTCCAGGTGGCCCAAGCAGGCTGGCTTCGGCCAGCAACGTTCGAATCTCCTGCTCAGTAAAGATATGTGGCACCAGCCGACGGTGTCCGCGACCTAGCAAATTCCTCGGTGGGATGACCGTTGTGGGATCTGAACGCATCTGGAACTTGGCGAAGCCGCGCAGTGTTTCGATACGGCGAGCCCAGCCAATCAAGGAGGCACGCTTCGAATCGCGAGCCCAGTCCGCCGCGAGATCCAGAGTCAGATGCTCTGCGCGACGCCGATCGGCGAAGCGGGCGAAGGATTCGAGCTGCCTGCCATCAATTGCTAGTTCGAAGCCGAAGCTGCGTCGATACGCAAGATATGCCGCCACACGGGCGGCCCAACCGCCGGTGATGTTCATGCCGTGCTCCCCGGCCATGACAGGGCAACCTCGCGCAGGCGTTCAAGATCCACACGAGCGTAGACGCGGGCCGTGTCCAAGCTCCGGTGCCGTAGCAGATCAGCGATCTCCTTGATCGAGACGTTCGCCCTCTGCAGACGAGTGGCGGTTGACCTCCGCAGCACATGCGTATTGCAGAACTGATCGTCCAGGTTGCAGCGTGCGAACGCCCGATTCATAGCGCTGCGAATCGCCGCGACGCTTAACGGAACGCCGAACGGCGCCCGGTGGCGTACAAATATAAATCGACTGTCGGTTGGCGGCCGCCCCCCTCGCAGGTATCGAGCTAAAGCAGCACCCGCTTGTTCAGGCAACGGCATACGTTGCGCACGGTGGCTCTTGGTGTGCTGTAAGGTCACGATGCCACGTCGCCAGTCTATTGCGTCAAGTGTCAGGCGGGTGGCCTCGTCTCCGCGCAGGCCAAGATCAAGAATGCAGCGAGCAATGGCATAGTCGCGCATGCCGGACGGGATGTTGAGATCAAAGGCCTGCAGGAAATGCTCGAGCTGGATATCCGAGAGTACCTTCGGCGGTTTCCGGTTTGGCCAGTTGGCGATCACCGGCAAAGTCAAAACAGCAAGGCGAGTATCGTCACCTTGCAACGCACGGAATCTCAGATAGCTTCGCAGACTAGTACAGACGAGTCCGAGTGAGCTGGGTTTCCAGTGTTGTCCGGCAAGGCTGGTCAGAAACGAGTCGACGGCCGGCGTAGTCAGATTGATGGACGCAGCGAACCCATCTGGCGTGCGGCTAGCGAAAAATGCTTCGAGGTGCCGAGCACGATAGACGCACGTCGAAGGAGCAAGGCCGCACGTGTCGCGCAAATACTCATGGAAGTTGTGCAACTCGTCTGCCAGCAGCCCTGGCGCGATCGCGGGCACGACATCCGCGTAAAGTGGCAATGCCAAAAGATGATGCAGCGCTGCGCGTGTCTCCGACACAACGGATCGGCGGGGTTCAGGGCAACGACAAACTCGAAGGTGATGCCGGACAAAGTGTTCGACAAGCGCCCCATCAACGTCGGAAGCAGATAGCCGCTGGCTCCTCATCCAATAACTGAAATGAGCCAGACATCGGAGATATGCTCCGATAGTACCTTGAGCATAACGTAGCCGTTCCAGCTCACCAATGTACGAATCGATGAACTGGCTCAGCGGCCCGTATATCAACCAGTCTCGGCGAGCGAGACGTTTCAGGCATGCATCGGTGGACATGATGGTCTCCGCAGGCGGGTTCGCGGAACTTCATCAGACCACAGATTATTATGCTGAGTTAGAACCCCTCGGCGCTGCTCTCTAGACGCCTTGGAGCTCGGCGGAGACTCGCGGGACGGATTGTTCTCCCCATAATCCTGAAGTGCGCATAACGTCGATTATGCTGATCTCAGCATAATCGACGCAACTATCTGTTCGCTGGGGCAGACTCCGGCGGCGACCGTGCCGCCGCGATCTACAGCCTCATTGGCACCGCAAAACTCAACGGTATCGATCCAGAGGCGTATCTGCGCTTCGTGCTCGCACGCATCGCCGAGCATGCGATCAACCGCATTGATGAACTCGTACCGTGGGTCGTTGCCGATCAGCTCCGCACCGCAGTCTAAAGATCTCAGTCTCCAGTCAAGACGTCGCTGGGGCCACGCTTACGTCCAAAGTGGCGTTGCGACGGAGGATAATGCAGCCCGCCGATGTCACGTGATAGCAATTCTCCTTTTGTGATCGCTCAGTGACCTTCGAGTTTCGTTTAGTGTGTGGGTAGCAAAAGATCCTGCCAGACAGGGCTGGCCCATAGCAGGAGTTTTCGTACAGTCCTCAGCACCGTTCCTTTCGCTGCATGTTAAACTCGGCTGCCTGCCATTGGGCTTCCTAGCCGTGCCTCGGGCAAAAGCGCGCGGAGCGCACAGCAGCACCCGTTTTCGCAAATGCGCTGAGCCGGTCGATGAGTTCCACAAAACTTGCCAAGCTTGCCGTGCGAAGTTGATAGCACGCGATACGATTGCGCTCACAGATCCACTCGAACATCTTCACGGTATCGTCGTCTATACAGTCGGCAGGGAACATGAGCATGTCCACATCCGGCAACGCGGCGGCCAGCAAACCGGTACAGTCCACCGTGTCGCTGCCGCACGCCATCGTTCCACCTGAGGCTTCCACGAGCCACTGGATTGCAGAAAGAGATCCGGGCCGCCCCCCGACATACAGAACGCGCTTGCCCTGCAATGCCGCGAGCGGATGGGCCTTCCGACCCGATAAGTAGGATGAGGGATTATTCAAAACCCGCTCCATCGCACTTGCTTCCGCTTGCAACGCTCTATTCAGTACATCCATTTTGCTCAGTTGTACTCGCATTGCACGTGTGCTTTCACGTTCGGCCGCAGCGCGCTTCTCCGCGCTCTCTCGATAAATCTTATGAAGGGCGATCAGATCGTCACTTTCAGTAAGTGCTTCGCGCAGCATGAGGATTTCCCTACGCAATTCCACTTGCGTCGCCAGTTGTTCGTTCCGGCACGCAGCGAACCGTTGTTTCTCTATTACTGCATCGCGCTCTGAACTAGCGACCGGGTGTGCGGTGCCCGTAGGAATTCGTCCACAAACGGAATCCGGCGCTGCCTGTAAGCAGGCGAATGCGGACCGGTTCATATGCATCGCTGTTTCGTGATGTGCTTTCATTGCGACGCGGATCAGCGGATTATCGGCAGCGGTGTCGGCATTTTTTGACAAAGCGAGAACCCCACTCGAAATTCTATTGGTGCATAACAGGCGGCTTGCATCAGCGCTATTGAATCTTGCCGTGTGTTGGCACCGACCCAGCGCTCCGCTATGAGATCGACACCTGTGCGATAGGCTCTAAAGCCCGTCGCACGCTGGTGATACGCTTGCGTGAATTCCTGCAATATGTCGCACTTTTCACGCGTGCTCCGGCAGCTTTCCGATATTCGGAGTGTGAAAATGCACAGGTTGGTTCGCCTTTACCATTCTGTCAGCTCTGTTTTCAATAACGCAATCGTCCACAGCGCACTGCATAGTGCTGCTCGCTCACATCACTTCTCGGATCGCCGCTCGGTCCGATACATCCATTTTTTCCGTCGATTCTGCGCACCCGCCATACGAGGGCGAATCCGGAACATTGAACCGACCGCTGGACGCGCGAACGCCTCCTCGCGAATGCAATTGAATATAGCGAACGCGCTATCGTGCCGGTTTGATCAGTCTCAAAGCATCGGTAGTTTGTATCGCGTTGCTTCAGCCAAAACTTGCTCAATGCCTTTGTAGTTTCGCTGACTGACGACGCAGTAGGGTCAGCGAATTGGATGCCGTTAAGGGCAGAACCACCACGACCACGGTCGTTCGCGCCCGCGCGCGGCGCCACGCCTGGTGCGCGGCACTGGCCATGATGGCAGCCGCGCTGTAGTTGCAGTAACTAGCCACCGGACTGTCACAACATCTCACTCGGTTGTTTCGCCGGCAGCGTTTTGCGGTCATAGCAAGACCGTGTCGATTATCATTCATCGTTCACCTTGCTCGCTCCCGGAGCCTAATTTCTGCGGGGGGTTATTTTTGGAGTGGCTCCTGAAATTCAGCACACGTGGGCACCGTTAGGTTGATGACGCCGCAGCATGCCTGAACTCGCGACGCGAGGGCTCTTTCAGGGCTTTGTGCGGCGCCTCTTTGTAGCGTTCAAAGGCGATAGCCAGACGCGAGAGCGCCGGTTGTGCGTCAGGCTTGTCCAACGAAGCGACGTAGTCGTGCTTCACAACCTTCACGAACGATTCAGTCATGCCATTTGCTCTGCGGCGACCGCACAAGGGTGGACGACGGCTCAAGACCCAGTTGGCGAGCGAGGCTGCGCGTGCGGTGGTCGATATTGGCCAAGCCATTGACCGACAGCCATTCGACGGCTGCGTAGCCTGTGTTGTGCCGAGGCGCTGTTCGACGGCGGCCAGCTCAGATGCGGGCACAAAGCCTCCCGCACACTCTCCGCCGCCAGACTTCCTTCCTGGCATTGCTTGCGGCAGCCGCACAACTGATTGGCGTTGACGCCGTGCCGATGAACCACGGACGACACCGAAGCTCCCAGTTCCAGCGTTTCCCGCACATGGCGATTTTTTTCCTGCGCCGCGCGCTGATTGCGGCACTCCGCGCTCGGTCAAAATTTCAATGCTTTCCACGTAATGACTAGGTTTTACTGATGGGCACAATACAATCCCTCTTTAAAGAGTCCTTGCGTCCTCATCCACGTAGGCGCCGCTCCAATTTCCTAAGGAGTCGATCCCCAACAAATCCGGGCGAAAAGAAAAACAGATCTCACTCTAGTCGATTAACCGAACAAGGCTTGACACGTTACGCCATGTGCGACACTCATTGAACTAAAACCGTCCACTGAGGAACACAGACCCCCGTTTGGCATTTATGCCACGTTACATCTGCGGCGGACGAGTTTCCCGCGAAATTGCGTGTGGAGAGAGGGGACCGATCTATCGACCCGCGCAATCCGCGTCGGACGGCTCCCCAAATAGACGTCAATCACGCCCTGAATGTCCTCCCCCGCACATCCTAACAGCATTAAGAAGTGGGACTTTGTGCGACCAGGGAAGGCAATTCCCCTATTTTGGTGAAGTTCCGTTGGGTAACCTGCACTCGTTGGACAAGAGGAGAAATCCAGTGTGGCAAATCAATCATCACCCGATCAATGATGCAGACCCCGCCGCGATACCAGAGGAGGAAGGTTTCATTCACTCCATCGGAGGCGCGGGCCTGTTCGCAGAGAAATCTCGCGAACCGTGTATCCGATTTTGCGAGCGCAATCGCGACCGCGTGTTAAGTTGTCTGCCCAACTCGTTGGCTGACGTGGTGCGTCCAACCAGCTTTGGCATGATGCTTGATCTGGTGCAAGCCCATGGTGGGTGTCGACTTTACCTACCAACACGCCACGAAAAGTTCTTTCACCGAACCGGCCTGTACGTGCCAGAACCAATATACATCCGGTGGCGCGATACTGCCGACGTGAACGGCCAGATCGATATCCCCAACGTTTGGGGGCTGCTCCAGGCACTTAGGCGTGCCGCTATCCGAACGGCGCTCGCGCGCGGCTGGTCTCCAGACGCGTTGCACTCAACATTTGGCATATCCCGTCGTCAAATCAAGGCTTATCTTCTCGACGAATACGAGACGGCACCGTCCTAGTTTCTCTCAGGCGGGCGATGTATTTCGCCGATGTGGCACCCGTAGGCCCACTGCGATGAGCAGTGGATTTTCTTTACCGTCGCACTAACGAACAGACCCCTAATACCCGTAGACACAGGAGTATCCCATCATGCCTTCGGCGATTCCCTACGATCCCGCGCTTGCGCTCGGAAATCTCGTCAGTATAGAGCGCCTGCATTTGCTCGAGCAGGTTGTGGCTGCTTGTGCGCCTGCCGATGCCGCAGAAGACACTCTCAATTCCCTAATTTCCGCCAAGCGCTCGCTTGACATGACGTCTCAGGAACTGGCGGGGATGGGTATCGACACCTCTCATGTCGATGCCGAGTCCGTAGCGGTAGGCAAGGATCTCGCCGCCGCAGCGCAGGAGTTTGCAAAAGCGAAAGTTGCTGCGATCAAGTCAGTCCAGCCGCTCAAGAAAAAAATGTCCAGTATCAGCGACTCGGCGGAGAGTCCGGTCGACTTCGATCGCTCGCAGATCAAGCAGATACCACTGTCAGCTGACAGTCTCAAGATGAACGTTCAGTTCTTTTCCAATGATGCAAGCGACTTCCGATCAGGGACACATTCGTCCATAATTGGCTCATTCGTCAGCGGTCAGGTCGGTATTTTCGGAGATGAGTTCGCGACACATACCTCCAGCGCTGCCACGAGCCAGGTTATCAGTCAACTCCAGAACCACGACATCGCCGGTACGCTCGTCATCAGCGTGACATGTTCGCATAAGAATGCCGCACTCCTAGCACCGTTCATTCTAGATGTGGACAAAGGCATCCGTGCGTTCAATTCCTCTTTCCCTGATGCGATGATTAAGACTGACTCGATCGCCTCAATGCAAAAGATTGCAGCCCAGTCCGACACCAAGGACGAAAAGGCGCTAACCATTCTATCCGGCGCGACGATGGGTTCGTGCTTTATTGGCATGGTCCACGTGCTAAACACAACTGAAACGCGAAACCGCCAAGCCATGGAGAGCGTTACTGCGTCGCTTCAAACGCAATTCAAAATCGCGAGCTGGTTTGAAAACGCCTCGGGTGGCTTCGGCGTAAACAGTTCGTTCAGCAAGGACGCGAAATCGCTGCTCTCCGCGCAGAATGTTACTTCCCACTGCACGCTCGTCACTGTCGGTTCTATTCCTTCGATCAAGTCGAACGAAGTGCAGATGGGGGTCAAGCAATTCGCCGATGCGGATGGCGCCAAGTCGATGACAGCGCTGCTCAAGCTGCAAGGAGCTACGGCGACGGACCAGGAATCGGTCTCATCGGCAGCCGCTCGCGCCCGTACCGGCCAGGAATTGCTGGCCATGAAGTCGAGCCAGGTCGAAAGCGCACTGTCCGCGCTCTCGGACATCGATGATGGCAGGAACAAGATCATCGATACGAATTCAATGATGAATGCTCTTGACGACTACATCCAGAAATGTCTTGCGGGCAATATGGGCGCTCCGATCACTTACTACCTCAAAAGGATCACTGCCTCGCAACTTGCGCAAGCATGGATGGCGAAGTACTTCCCGGCAAAGTTCATCAGCTTGCCGGCTGATGATTCCGGCACAGGTCGCGACGGTGGTGCCAGGGAGGCGTCGGGGGGTAACAGTGGCGGCAAGGGAAGCGGCGATGGCGGCGACACCTAATCGCGCAAGGTATTGCATCAACTAGAGCGTGTTAGGAACTTTGAAGTACTGGCACGGCGTGGACAAGCATGAGCATTGCGGAGACGACAAAATGAAGCCCGGCGAGAGTTTCGGGGAGCCGTTCATAGTCACGTGCGAGACGCCGGAAACGGTTGAGCCAGCCAAAGCTGCGCTCGACCACCCACCGCCGGGGGAGCAGAACGAAACTCTTTTTCGTTTCTTCGAGTTTGATCACCTGAAGGTCAATACCCTCGTCGAATGCAGCCTGCGCTGGCTCTTTGCCCGTGTATCCCTGATCGGCAAATGCCACCTTGACCGTTCGTCCTGTTACCTGCTGGACCCGCCGCGCAAGCTCAGCTACCTGTGCGCGCTCCTGTTCATTGGCTGGGGTTACGTGCACCGCCAGCAACTGTCCCAACGTGTCTACTGCCATATGTACCTTGCTACCGCGCTTGCGCTTATAACCGTCATAACCCGCACGCGGGCCGCTCTCGCAGGTCGACTGTATCGTGCGGCCATCGAGGATGACCGCGCTGGGCTGTCCCCGACGGCCCTGTGCCACGCGTATCACCGAGCGCAGGTCGCTCACCATGCTCTCAAAGCAGCCCGCCTGCAACCACCGTTGAGTCTGCTGATACACCAGCTCCCACGGCGGGAAATCATTGGGCAGCATCCTCCACGGCGCGCCGGCACGAGCCATCCAGCGCAATGCATCAAACATGTCGCGCAGTTCGTATTTGCGCTGGGGCGCGTCGACGTCCATCAGCGTCAGATACGGCGCCGCGAAACTCCATTCCTCATCCGACACATCAGTCGGATACCCTTTGCGGTCTGTTCTTTTCATCCCGCCAGGATAACAGGTCTCAATCGAAGTTCCTAACACGCTCTAGCCACTGTAAGGTCGTGAAGGGATCGAGGACCGCGCAATCGCCGGCTGCAACCTCGGGAACATTTTCGTATCGGGATAGGCCACGTCCTGCCTGCCCCGATATCGATCGTACTAGGACTCTAGCTATGGATATGCATCGCATCGCCCGCGTCATCCAGTCGCTCACCGAAGTCGAGCGCGACTGGTTGAATGCCGTGCTGGACACAAGCGCGCGTGGCCCAGCGTCTCTCCATGATATCTGGGCTGAAGCATGGTTCAGCGCATCCTCCGCGCGGGGACTGATCATCCATCCCCCCTTCGCCGCTGCCTTCTTTTACGTGCCAGCGCGCGCGTGGTCCGAACACGCGCGTGAGATCGAGCGGACGTTGAAAGTGGCGATGTTGTTTGACCTGCTCCTCACAGCAGGTCTCATGCAGGTACACCATTCACGCGAGACGTCGCGGAGCGTCATCCGCTGCATTGGGGCCATCTTCAGCGAGCCGCGTATGGAAGTCGTGCGCGGTAAGCCACGCATCGTGATTAATCAAGCCGGAGACTACACAGAGGACCCAACTACGATAGTTAACTGCGCCGGAGAGGTTCTGTACCGCAGCGCGCGACTCGGGCAGGACGCTTTTGATCTTCTTGAAGAGGCGACCCACGGGATGTTGCAAATTCAACCCGTCGAGCGGGCTGCATTGCTCGCTGCTATCGGGGTACCGGACCGCCCGAACGAAATGGTGAGTTTTCCCGAAGGAGGCCATGCACTGAATCAAACTGACGTTGGGGAGGTCACCGACGACCGAGACGATGACGAACGTACGCAAGCGCGCCGCAGTATACCGAGCGTGGATGCTCTACATACAGAAGAGCATCCGAGCCGGCGAGAACCACAGGCAGTTGCTGGCTCTCGAATTGAGAACAGCGGTCAGAAACAGTCGCAGACCGCGCGGATGCGCGCCCCGAGCACTCCGACAAGATGGCCCCGATATTGGTTAGTCATATTGTCCATACTCGCTCTTCTTTGCGTCCTAGCGGCTGAATTCACGGTTGCAAATCGCAACTGCAATCACGCGGCGCATAAGAGTGAGGGCGAAGCGCCGAAAACGAGCGAACCCACATTACAAGCGCCAGCGCCTGCTGTCGAGAGCTACGGCAAATTGAAATCGACGGTCGCCGTCAACAACAGCGCGGCAAGCCCGCTGACCGAGAGTGCTCTATCCAGAGACCTCTGGCGCGCAGGACCATTTAATGCCATGTTGCAAACCGGGCCCAGCGAGGCACCACGGATGGCGGAGACGATCGGTGCATTCATTCCTGAGGGCAATGAGAAGGAGGCTGCCATTGTCGATTTGCCCCAGCGTCCACTGGGGCTCGATGTCTCAAAGTGGTCGGGCAGAGGCAAGTCAGGAGCGGAGGCGGTGTTCGCAGTCGCTCCTCGTATCGATTTCGCATTTGCACGTGTCGCCTACGGCAAGTGGCCCGATCCGGAGTTCCTCGAGAATTGGAAAATCATGAAGAAGCAGGGCGTCTACCGAGGCGCATATCTTTTTTCCGTCCAGACCAAGACCCTATCGAACAAGTTGATGTCGCGGTCGGCACTATAGGGGCACCGGCGATGCGCGACCTCTGCCTTACGATAGATATCGAACGCGCGGGTTTTCCGCTGCACGCCTCCGTTCCGGACATTGCGACGGCCGATCGCATTTTTGCGGTGGCACTCCAGCGGGTACAAGAAACCATGAAATGCATTCCCATCATCTACACCGACTGGGAGACTGGCCACGAGTATCTTAGCGCCCCCGAATTCGGCCGGTTTCCCTTATGGATTGCCGACTGGACCAACGCAAGCTCGCCGAAGTTGCCCCCGGCATGGTCGGATTTCACATTCTGGCAGCGATCAGATCACTTCCACAACAGTCCCGTGCCGGCTGACTTCGATATTTTTAACGGCTCCATCGCGGAATTGCAGCGACTGGTCCGCTTGCCCGTCCCGCAGCCGGCATCTAGCTTACTTCCATACGGTGTGAGGAAGCCCGGGCGCCCGAGATACTGAGTCCAACGCAAGCTGCCACTGACAGTTGCATGCCGTCGGGTCGAAGTGCCGAGCAAATCCGAGCAACATCTAGGAGGCTGTTGGAAATGCCTCCTCCCAGCCTCGTCATAACGGCGGAGTCAACGTTGGAACAATAGTCTGACAAGCTTGGACATAAATACGTCAGGTAGACGGCTATATCGATCGATGTTCACAATGTTCCGGCTAGATGACGTCTTTCCAACCAATCACGCATGTGACAAATCGGACTGCGACTGAACGAAGCGCTCGAATCGATCAGAGCGTCTTGCATTCGATTCGCAGCAAACGCACTCTGATCGAGACAATCTACCACAACGTTTTGCCACATCGGTCGCATTGCTAGCCGCATCTGCCGGCACCCGAAGGGTTGTCGCAGACAGGGACGGCCGTCAGGTTTGTGGAGGCTCATCGAGATTGCCGACGCCAATCAAATCGATCTTGTGTGTAGTCGCCTTCGAGACTTCCAACACCTCGCAACCTGCCTGACCAACCTCGTATTCCCACTCCTCTATGATCCCAGCCAGTTCGCGGCATGCAGATTTCAGGCTTGAAAAGTCATTCCGCCATTTGCGAGCCAGCGTTTAAGACTGGATGTACTGCACCAATTCATGTCGGAATAGACCCAGATCGCCCGACCTACTGCCTCAGGATCGGGCGATTTCCAAAGCCGATCGGCATCCTCAAGGATCCGAATGGTTCGGTGCACGTCACAGCGTTGAAATTATAGTTCTCGAAGGTCAAATTGACGTGGACGTCAAGATGAGGAGCCTTCGTCAGTTTGACATTTCGCAAATAAATGGTCCCCGAGATGGGACGAAACTTATTGCCTTTTAGCCAAGTTTGATCCATTGAGAACTCGCCGACATAAACAAATATAAGCTCGATTGGGGGGACCATAAAAACCGTTGTCGTTGTCGCTCAAACCGGAAGAATTTGGCCGAATCACCATCTGTCGCAAATCGTCTTCAGTCGATGTGCTTCGATGAGGCCGGATCACGCGTTTAGGCAGAAACGCGCATTTGGCAGGCGCCGTCGGCACCGTGCGCGAGATGTCAATCTCAGCTGCACCCGAAACGAGGGATTTTGTGATGTTGCTGACGAGCACGTGTCTAACCGCGTCCGCCGACAGGCCACCACCAGATCGTCAGGCCCGGCCCGTTGCGCCGATCTGCGAAAATATGAACTCCTAGGCGACCGCACGAGAGAACGTCCAAGCCTACCCCGATTCCGGCGACATTGTCAAGGAAGGGAAAGAGGATGGCTCGCGATTATCGAGCGACTCTATTTCCGGTTAGAGGTAAGCACCGTACGAGTCCTGATCCATTCCGCGGTTCGCACTGGTATCAAAACGGCCCGTCTCTCTCACACATGAATGTTGCTGCGAGCTAACGCTGCAGGGCGCGCGGACTTCACGAGGCAATACAATGACGCAGGGGCAAGTCCGACAATCACTCTTGATCACCGGCGATTCATCCCAACATCCGTCTCGAACTGAATCTGTGGATTTTCCAAACATGCCCAACAACAAAAATCACCAGTCATTGCTGACACCATCGGCTGCAGCGCATTGCAAAGCACTCTTACTCCCTATGCCACGAAAACAGGCGTCTGATCTGGTGCTGCGAGCACGCATCGCACTTGAGCGTCTACGCAATGGCGAGCGGGACCGTCCTCTGATCAACGTAGCCTTGCAGGTCACAATTATCACGAGCTTTATCACTCGGGCAGGACATGGGAAGCTTGACATCGAATTCCTTGAAAACGTTAAGCGTGGCCTCGAAGATATCATCGTCGAGGCTGACAACAGCGGAAGGTGGAGCGTTCCCCGAGAGTTAATCGATGACCTCACTGCGGTGATCAACGAGTACGATCGCCAGATCTGCGTCACCCGCATGGAGATCATAGTGCGCGCGAGTAACTACCTGGACAAGCTTTGCTCGGACAGTGATCTACGCCCACTCCGCGGGGGTGACCGTCAGGCCGTACGGTAATCAATCGCACGTCTACCGCAAATGATGAGTCGCGGAATTAGTCGAATATCCACGCGGATGACACTGGCGATAGCCAGACTTCACCGCTGGCGATGAGCGGGAGCGCACAAATATCTAGAAATCGTCAACCGTTAATAAGGTTCTTACAGACATGGCGCGTTAGGCTGCTTTCAGCAAAATACACACCCAAGCTACCTTGAAGTCACTGTTTCAAGAACCTCGCTCGGTCGATAAATCATGGAAACGTGCATCGGTTGTTAAGGAAGCTCTGCAGAAGTCGTTTTCGTAGCGGCGATTTTCCACACGCATCGCAGTCTGAACGGCGACGACATTCCTTGTGCGGAGATCGCCCGGTACAGTCACCAGTCGGAGGCTGTACCGGTGAAACATATGCCCGCACCGGCTCCATCTTAAGCGTTTCGCAAAGCTCTGCGCGCCATCCACAAATTGCTCAAAGCGAACAACGTGGTGATCTGGGCAGTGTTTTTCATCAAACCGCGATAGCGGGTCTTCGCATAGCCGAACTGCCGCTTGATGACGCGAAACGGGTGCTCAACCTTGGCACGGATACCGGCCTTGAGCCGCTCGATCTGATCGTATATCGCGTCCAGAGGATTACTCTGGTCCAGTAGTCTGCGCTTGCCCGGTCTCATCGCAACATGCCAACGAGCTGCGTCGGCCTCACAATGCTTTTCGCTTCCCTGATACCCGGCGTCAGCGTAGACATCCGTCTCCTTGCCGTGCAGCAACGCCTGGGCAACGGTGGTGTCGTGCACATTGGCCGCCGTTCCAATGACTGTATGAACCAGTCCGGAGTCTGCGTCGACGCCGATGTGCGATTTCATTCCGAAATACCAGTTGCCGCCTTTCTGCGTCGAGTGCATTTCCGGATCCCGGGTGCCGGAACCGTTCTTTGTCGAACTGGGCGCGGCAATCAGGGTGGCGTCGACTGCGGATCCAGCCTTTAGCATCAAGCCCTTCTCCGTCAGGATCTCATTGACCAGTGCGAGCATTTGCGCGGCCAGCCCATGTGTTTCAAGCAGATGGCGGAACCGGAGAATCGTGCTTTCATCCGGCAAACGCACCATGCCGCCGTCGAGACCCGCGAACTCGCGATACAGCGGCACGTCGTACAGCGCCTCTTCCATTGCAGGGTCCGACAGACCGAACCACTGCTGCATAAAATGAATTTGCAGCATCGTCGCGATCGGGAAAGGCGGCCGTCCGGTTTTGCCTGCCGGATAGTGCGGCTCGATCAGCGCAATCAGCTTCGACCAAGGCACGACACGCCGCATCTCATCGAGAAATTCCCGCTTGCGCGTGCGCTTGGTTGACAGATCCAGGTGAAGACCCAACTGCGACATTACTCTTCTCCTCAACTGATTCGCGATGCTTCCAGGATAGCTGAACGGGGCGTCAATGCCAGGACTTTTGCAGACCTTCCTTAACACCTCCCTTGTTTGGTCCCGAGAGTAACTCATTGATGAGGTTGCCCTAGAGCGTGTTAGGAACTTCGATTGAGACCTGTTATCCTGGCGGGATGAAAAGAACAGACCGCAAAGGGTATCCGACTGATGTGTCGGATGAGGAATGGAGTTTCGCGGCGCCGTATCTGGCGCTGATGGACGTCGACGCGCCCCAGCGCAAATACGAACTGCGCGACATGTTTGATGCATTGCGCTGGATGGCTCGTGCCGGCGCGCCGTGGAGGATGCTGCCCAATGATTTCCCGCCGTGGGAGCTGGTGTATCAGCAGACTCAACGGTGGTTGCAGGCGGGCTGCTTTGAGAGCATGGTGAGCGACCTGCGCTCGGTGATACGCGTGGCACAGGGCCGTCGGGGACAGCCCAGCGCGGTCATCCTCGATGGCCGCACGATACAGTCGACCTGCGAGAGCGGCCCGCGTGCGGGTTATGACGGTTATAAGCGCAAGCG
The DNA here is from genome assembly GCF_050436725.1 of Paraburkholderia sp. JPY465. Taxonomy (NCBI): domain Bacteria; kingdom Pseudomonadati; phylum Pseudomonadota; class Betaproteobacteria; order Burkholderiales; family Burkholderiaceae; genus Paraburkholderia; species Paraburkholderia sp. JPY465. The sequence goes on along the minus strand of NZ_JBNDMT010000007.1, from coordinate 714,905 downwards.
CGGTAGCAAGGTACATATGGCGGTAGACACGTTGGGACAGTTGCTGGCGGTGCACGTAACCCCAGCCAATGAACAGGAGCGCGCACAGGTAGCTGAGCTTGCGCGGCGGGTCCAGCAGGTAACAGGACGAACGGTCAAGGTGGCATTTGCCGATCAGGGATACACGGGCAAAGAGCCAGCGCAGGCTGCATTCGACGAGGGTATTGACCTTCAGGTGATCAAACTCGAAGAAACGAAAAAGGGTTTCGTTCTGCTCCCCCGGCGGTGGGTGGTCGAGCGCAGCTTTGGCTGGCTCAACCGTTTCCGGCGTCTCGCACGTGACTATGAACGGCCCCCCCCGAAACTCTCGCCGGGCTTCATTTTGTCGTCTTCGCAATGCTCATGCTTGTCCACGCCGTGCCAGTACTTCAAAGTTCCTAACACGCTCTAAAAGCTCGTTTGCGATGCGCTCACAACGTCCGGCGCAGCTTTCTACTTGAGTAGACCGCCATGTTGATTACTATGTAGTCCTCATCAGTAAGAGAGAACATTCTCAAACTCAATATTCTTTACAATCCGTTATGACCTTTCCGTCAGGCTTGGTACCCATGGCAAGAAGAAGAAACCCAGACCCCAACGGATGCAACAGATGAACACTGGTACCTCGCCGCTCCGTACGCTGACCTTGATGAGTAAGGGCCCACCACGGCGCTGCTACATGCTGCGCGAAGGGCTCAACGCGTTGCGCTGGATTATGAGAGCGGGTGGAGCGTCGCATTTGTTACCCAATAGCTGAGGGAGGTGGTCTACCAGCAGACGCAGCGCAGCGCTGAATCCAGGCAAGCTGCTTCGGGGCTATGTCAATGACCTGCGTTCGATCATCCGGGTTGCGCAGGAACACCGCCGTCAACACAGCGCGGTCATTCTCGACGCGCGCACCTCAGTCGAGCTGATACTGGCCCGCACGGCGGTTGATACCGTGGGCAGTCGCTTGCCGTGCGCGTGGGGCTGGCCAACCAGCAGGAGCGCGCCCCGGTCGGGAAGCTGGCGCATCGGGTTCTGCAGGCCGCCGGTCGGACTGCCTTTCGACGACCGGAGGTGCACAGACGAAGAACCTGCGCACGCTACACTCGACGAAGGCATTGACCTCTAAGTCGTCAAGCCGCCGCAGGCGAAAAGGCGCTCCGTGTATTTTTGGCGCCGCTGGTCAAACGCAGCTTTGACTGGCTCAACCGCTTCCGCAGAAAGCGGCAGACGCTACAGAGCGATGGCGCGAGGCCCTCGCTGGTTGCGTTTCGTCGTATTCTCCGTGCTTGTGCTCATCCACATTGCAGCCTTTGACAAAGGGGCATAACACAACCTAGCTGCGCCCCCCTATTTACCAGCCGTGCGGGGCAGATGAACCCCCGAGAGAACCCGACGAATAGCGTGCGGGGAAGGTCGGAACACTACACTCCCGAGTGCGGCAACGGTATCTCTTCGATGATTGATCCATGTTAAGCCCGCTGTTGACCGATACGCCTATATTGAACACGCAATCATGGCGTGCGCGTTTGCAGCTGCTTCCAACCGGATAATTGCGGATCGCTTTATCGCGTCAGGAAATCCGTCATGCGAGGAAAATCCGTGACACCATTTAATCCGTAGGGCGCGAACTGAACCGCCCCGGGTTTTCCGGAGACTCCACTTCTTGAGAAAATGGAGCTATGGAAAACACGAAGAAGAAATCCCCAAGATACTCGCCGGAAGTGCGTGAGCGGGCTGTGCGAATGGTGCTGGAACATCAAGGCGACCGGGAATCGCAATGGAAAGTGATCGCGTCGATTGCGGCGAAGTTTGGCTGCTCGGGCGAGACGCTGCGTAGCTGGGTGCGCAAGGAGGAGCGGGATCGGGGTTTGCGCCCGGGCACGAGTACGCAGGAGCAGGATCGGCTCAAGGAACTGGAGCGGGAAGTACGTGAGCTTCGGCAGGTCAATGAAATCCTGCGCAAGGCGTCAGCGTATTTCGCACAGGCGGAGCTCGACCGCCGACCGAAGTGATGATCACGTTCATCGATGATCACCGGCACGTCTACGGGGTCGAGCCGATCTGCAGGGTGCTGCCAATCGCACCGTCGACGTACTACACCCATGTGGCTCGCCGCGCCAATCCTGACCTGGTGCCGCCGCGGGCCCAGCGTGACAGGATGCTCAAGGATGAGATCCGGCGCGCGTGGGAAGAAAACTTCCAGGTCTATGGCGCAGACAAGGTCTGGACGCAATTGAAGCGCGAAGGCATTGTCGTGGCGCGCTGCACGGTCGAGCGGCTGATGAAGCAGATGGGCCTGCGCGGCGTGGTGCGGGGCAAGACGGTACGTACGACAGTGAGCGATGGTTCGACGCCGTGCCCGAAGGATCTGGTGAAGCGGCAATTCACGGCCGAACGGCCCAATGCGCTGTGGGTTTCAGATTTTACCTATGTATCGAGCTGGCAGGGCTTCGTCTATGTCGCGTTCATCATCGACGTGTTCGCCCGACGCATTGTCGGCTGGCGCGTGTCGAGCTCGGCGCGCACGGACTTCGTTCTGGACGCACTGGAGCAGGCCTTGTACGAACGACAGCCGGCGCAGCAGGACGGGCTGATCCATCACAGCGACCGCGGCGTGCAATACGTATCGATCCGCTATACGGATCGGCTGGTCGAGGCGGGCATCGAGCCGTCGGTGGGCAGCGTGGGCGACTCCTACGATAACGCACTGGCTGAAACGATCAACGGCTTGTACAAGGCAGAGGTCATCCATCGCCTCGGACCGTGGCGCAATCTGCAGGCCGTTGAAATGGCGACGCTCGAATGGGTGGACTGGTTCAACAATCGTCGGCTCTTCGGCCCCATCGGCAACATTCCACCCGCGCAGGCCGAAGCCGCTTATTATGCAAATCTCGCTGGGTCTGCCGCCGTGGCATGACTCAAGCAAAATAGTCTCCGGGAAACCCGGGGCGGTTCACGCGAAGCCTGTACCACCCGTAGGAACGATCGAGATCCGGATCGGTCGTGCGGTGGTTAAAGTGGGCGGCCTGGTTGATGCCGATATGCTGCGGATCGTGCTAGGTAGTCTGCGCTCATGATCTCCCTACCGGCAGGCACGCGCATCTGGATCGCTGCTGGTGTCACCGATATGCGCTGCTGGTTTCAGGGGTTGGCAGCGAAGGTGCAAACAGCGCTTGAGGAGAATCCGCTAGGCGGCAACGTCTACATCTTCCGGGGCCGTCGGGGCGATCTGGTAAAGATTCTCCCTGCCACGGAGGACGGAATCTGGCTTCTCGCGAAGCGGCTTGAACGAGGCCGTTTTATATGGCCCAAGACCGACGGTGGCAAGGTCCGTCTGAGCTCTGCGCGACTGTCGATGCTGCTTGAGGGCATCGACTAGCGACAGCCCCGTCGCACTGCCGCATTATGGATGGTGTAAACCGCGCGGCAGACTCGTAAACTACGGCGCATGTCGAACCGCGCCGATCTTCCTGATGATGTCGAGCTCCTGAAGGCCTTGCTGGTCGAGGCCCGTAGCCTGCTTGCCGAACGCGATGTCGAGATTGAGCAGCTCAAGGCGCAGATCGACAAGCTCAGGCGCATGCAGTTCGGTCGCAAGTCCGAGCAGCTGCAGCGGCAAATCGAGACGTTCGAGACTCAACTTGAGGATCTGGCCGCCGGGAGCGACGTTGTGGATGTGCGGCGTGCGCAGGGCCGCGGTGCAAATGCGTCCATCTCAAATGCGACGACGGACGAAGCGGCTTCCAGGCAAGCGCTTCGCGCGCATCTGCCGCGCGAGGATCATGTGCTGAAGCCTGAATCAAGTTGCCCGGATTGCGGTCAACCAATGCAGGTGCTCGGCGAGGACGAATCCGAACGACTCGCCCGGGTCGCGGCGGCGTTCAAGGTCATTCGCACGATCCAGCGCAAACTGGTTTGCCCCTGCTGCAGCACCATAACCCAGCCGCCGATGCCCGGTCTGCCGATCCAGCGGAGCATCGCCCATCCGAGCTTGCTGGCAGACAGCCTCGTCTCGAAGTATGCAGACCACCAGCCGTTGTACCGGCAGTCGGCGATCGCGGCGCGCGACGGCGTGACGCTTGACCGGGCCAGTATGGGCCGCGGGGTCGGCCAGTGCGAGGCACTGTGCGCTCCGCTAACAGAGCCGCTGCGCCGCTATACGATGGCCGCGACCAAGCTCCACGCGGATGACACGCCGATCCCGGTGCTCTCACCGGGCAACAGGAAGACCCGCACCGGCCGGCTATGGGTCTACGTGCGCGACGATCATCGCTCTGGCTCGACGCAACCTGCTCAGTCTGGTTCGCGTACTCGCCGAACCGGCAAGGCATCCATCCTCAAACCCATCTCGCCAGTTTGAAAGGGATTCTGCAAGCGGACGCTTACGCGGGCTTCGACGAATTGTTCCGCGATGGCTTGATACGCGAGGCGGCATGCCAACTCAAGCGCGCCTTGTTCCTATCCGCCTTCGCAGGCCTTGCGAGACCCCCGTTTCGCGACCGTATTACGCACGCAAAGTCCAGCAGGGCAAGCGACATAACCAGGCACTCATCGCGCTGGCACGACGACGCTGTGATGTCCTGTTCGCCATGCTGCGTTGGGGAGCGCCTTGTTCTACAGGCGCTTGCCATTCCGAGCTAGTGCCACGGCGTGATGCTGGCCTTTACCGACGTCGACACCGATGAAGACATCGACGACGTCATGTTGTTGGAATTCTTGCATCGAAACTGCGACTGGCAGCGAGAATTATGCTGGGCCTGGCTGGCCAAAGCCTCAATTATCGAGGCGGGAAGATAGTAACGGGGGTGTCTGGCGCTGCGCGACAGACAGTCCTTTGCCCATCGCACCTACTGTTTCGCAGAAACAGCTACAGCTGGAGTCTTCGGGCTCCTGGGCGACGCCTCTCCTACCGAGCTAATGGTGCGGCCAGTTAGGCATCCGGCGGACTCAACGACTGCGGCGGAAAAAAGCGCTCAAGCGCGGCCTCGTCCAACGCGATCGCCCTTCAGCAGGCCACAGGACCAGACTGACAAGATGGCGCCCCGACCAAGGAGACACCGGCGCAGGACCTGCACAGACTGCACTGGAAGGATCGAGCTACAGGTCATCAAGGTTCCGGAGGCGAAACGGGCTTTGTCTTGTTGCCACGCGCGGGGTAGTCGACCGCATCTTCCGCTGGCTCAACGGCTTCCACAGGCTGGCCAGACACTACGGGCGATCGGCCGAGACCCTCGCTGACTCGCGTTTCGTTATATTCTCCGTGCCTATGCTCATCCAATTTTCATCCCTTGGCAAAAGGGCATTACGCGCTCTAAGCAACTGCCATTACGTCCTTCCCTCCCCGGCATCACTAGACCTTTGGTCAGCGGGCCCGGCACATTTCCACCCCTACCCAACGGGTGGTCAGTTCTACGACAGCATTCCCCATTGCGAGTGCGGCAAATCGCTCATCCCGGAGCAATTGCACAGGAAAGGGTCGGAGACTGGCACGACGCCCGATTGGAGGAACTGCAGCCGAGTGCAAGAACAACGCTTGGCTGCGGAGGTATATCCCGCAGCCCCGTCGGTCTCCTAGATATATCTGAGCAGGTGCACTGACGATTGCTGCCGTTTGCGGCGCAACGTCCGCAGCAGCGGTCGTCGACTTCGCCGAGCGATTCGATGCACACCTCGCCGGAGGATAGCCGACAAATCGCCACCACCAGTCTCCGAGGCACTCTTTCCGCATCGGTGCTGAGGTATTCCTCGCCGCCGCCTTATTGCTCCGCCGCCTTATTGCTCCGCCGGCTTTTTGTTGCTGCCTTCCTGCTTGCGGCTTTCTTCGCAGCAGCTGTCTTGCTGGAATGGACTGCTTTTGCCACCTTTCGAGAATGTGCGGGTGTCTCGGCCGCGGAGATCAGGAACTTCGTGCGGTCTCTGGCACCTGCGATCCACGACGGCGTACGACCACGCCCGCTCCAAGTCGCTCCTGTCCTAGGGTCCTGATAGATGTGAGGCTGCGGCTCCTTGACTTTCTTCTCAGACTTAAGCGTTTTCTGAGCAGTCGCTGTTGAATTCGTCGTAGTGTTCGTCACCAGAAACCTGGTGCGGTCTTTCACCTTAGCGATCCAAGCCGGTGCTCGGCCACGACCGGACCAGTTCGCCCCCGTCTTTGGGTCGGCGTACTTCGTTGCCGAGGCCTCCCGCTCCGCCAGTGCGGTCGCGCCGGGTCTGCGGCCGCGTCGTCTGCCCAAAGACGCCTCAATATCAGCAATAGATAGAGAGTGCTGTTCCAGCATACTGAGGATTTTCCCGATCGCTGTTGCCGAATCTCTCTTCTCTAACGCTGCTGCCCGGGCTCGGAGCTTTGCGATTTTTGCCTGGACGGCTTCCAGCGTAGCCATGCTTGTTTTCCTTTGGATAGGATGAGTAAGCCGCACTATGCCATATCGCCCAGCGAACACAAACAGCATTGCACGGCTTGCCGACTTAATACACCTTGAAAAGAATACCTTTGGCTATTCAAAAACACGGACTTCTCCGTCTGCGCCCGTGGATAAGGCGACAATTCGCATATAGCGAAACGATCAATCGTTCGAAATGGGAAACAGTGTAACTCCCGATGCGCATGTCATCCGCGCCCCATCGTCGCTTTAACACGTAAGATGCCCGTCGACGCCGGGAGCGATAGCGAGAAAAACCTGTCAAAAGGCTGTAGCACAATTTCTGGTGCCCGCCTCGTTGGACTCGAAACGTACAACACACATGATGGCGAAAATGCAGGGACTGCGGACGAAGGCAGCGAAATCAGGCCATACCCGACGCATCGCGTGCGGCAGAACATTTCGCAGGCCCGCGGTCATTTGCGGCGATCGTGACTACCTCACCGACAAATCGCCAACACTTGCATGATCGTGGCATAAAGCCAGTGATTGCACAGCGAAGAACCGACGATGGTAACGGTCTTAGCAAATTCCGCTGGTTGGCAGCACGGACTCACGCGTGGCTCTGCAACGTCCGACGTCGTCGTATCGGCATCGACCGTCGCGGCTATATTATGAAGCAAGCGTTCGTCAGTTTTTGCTTGCTCGCTCATCTACTGGAACATATTCAAAGGAGAGGAGTCACATCTTTGAACTGGCCTCTTACCATGAACTCTCGGAAATCACCTACCACGGAGCCTCGATGAACCTGCAACGATTCCCCCGCTACTCGCTCACCTTCGGGCCGACGCCGATCCAGCCGCTGAACCGTCTGAGCGTGCATCTCGGCGGCAAGGTCATGCTTTATGCCAAGCGCGAGGACTGCAATAGCGGCCTCGCGTTCGGCGGCAACAAGACCCGCAAGCTCGAATATCTGATCCCCGACGCGCTCGCGCAGGGCTGCGACACACTCGTGTCGATCGGCGGAATCCAGTCAAACCAGACGCGCCAGGTCGCGGCGGTTGCCGCGCATCTGGGCCTGAAGTGCGTGCTCGTGCAGGAGAACTGGGTCAACTACTCGGATGCGGTGTACGACCGTGTCGGCAACATCCTGATGTCGCGCATGATGGGCGCCGACGTGCGGCTCGTGCCGGACGGCTTCGACATCGGCTTTCGCAAGAGCTGGGAAGACGCGCTCGACAGCGTGCGCGCTGCCGGCGGCAAGCCGTATCCGATTCCTGCGGGCTGCTCGGATCATCCGCTGGGCGGGCTCGGCTTCGTCGGCTTCGCCGAAGAGGTTCGCCAGCAGGAAGCCGAATTGGGTTTCAAATTCGACTACATCGTCGTGTGTTCGGTGACGGGCAGCACCCAGGCGGGCATGGTGGTCGGTTTCGCCGCCGACGGCCGCGCCGAGCGGGTAATCGGCATCGACGCCTCGGCGAAACCGGCGCAGACGCGCGAGCAGATCACGCGCATCGCGAAGCGGACCGCCGAGAGCGTCGAACTGGGCCGCGACATCACCGCGAAGGACATCGTGCTCGACGAGCGCTACGGCGGCCCGGAATACGGTCTGCCCAACGACGGCACGCTCGAGGCGATCCGCTTGTGCGCGCGGCTCGAAGGCATGCTGACCGATCCGGTGTACGAGGGAAAGTCGATGCACGGCATGATCGACAAGGTCCGTAACGGCGAATTTCCGGCCGGCTCGCGCGTGCTGTATGCGCACCTGGGCGGCGTGCCGGCGTTGAGCGCGTACAGCTTCATCTTCCGCGACGGTTGACGGGTTTAGGGGCCTTAGGCGACGGGCGTCGGCGGTCCGGGGTTCAGGCCCGACTTCAATCAGATACGATTGCAGCGTTCGTTGCGACGTCGAGTTACAGCCGCGTCAGCTGCGCGGGTCGTCGCCGACATTGCGTATCGAAACGCTGCTGGCTTCTCACGTGCGGGCACTCAAGGCATTTCGCGGCATGCCCACGGAGGCCAAGTCCGAATGAAAGGGGCTTCGTCCGCAATCAGGTGCCTGTTGCGGGCGATGGCATCAAGGCGCCACGATGTGGTTCTCGCACCTATCAACTCCCTCGAAGGGGCAGTCCACGGCGATCGTAAAGCTAGGATTTTGATCTGGCCACGAATGTCTGTGCGCTGCCGGCGACCGGCAAGCCCGAATTGGTACGCCCGGAAATTCGCCGCACTCGGTTGCTTGAAGGTGTGGCATCTTTACCTCCTTGTCTTATCGGGATGGGCAGCTGATCCGGCGCGCATCACTGGGCACGCGAGTTCGAGAGGCTAAGGCTCACGACGCGCCGCTTGCACGGTGCACGAAACACGCACCGAATTTATCGCACCGGCGTGCAGACCGTTTCGTGGCTGACGATAAGCTCGGCTTCGAACAGCAGTTCCTCGATGTCGTGCAGCCTCAACTGAAACAGGTAGTACCAGCACACCGCGCAGCTGATGACCGCAGTGGAAGACGATAACCGTGATAAAGCGATTTTCCATCCTTCATCACGCGATCTTACTCGACCAATTCAGCAACGTGACAGTGGCAAGCTTACTGATCGAGAGGGTGTAGTCGCGATCGCCGCCTTGGTTCTCTTTCTTTCAGATGCCGACACCTCGACGTTATCCTCACGGGACGACTTGGCGCCGACGCGGTGAGCCTTTTCGTTGTCGGGCTGTCCGGCGTTTGATCGGGATGGCGCTCGCCTTCACGTCGGAATTCGTAGTCGCCTTTGCCGCTCACGCTCCAGCCTACGGTGCGCGCCGCTTTCCGCCGTGCCTTTGGGACGAACATCGCTACCACTAAAGAAGAGTGAAAAGCGTGAACGTCACCAACTACATTCAATTCGACGGCGACGACCCTCGACACCGCAAAGGGCGCGGGCCTCGCCTCCACTATGGACCGCGACATGGACATCAAAGTTGTTCGCGTTGGTCCTATCTCACGTCAGCGGATTGGAAGGCCGCTATATGGTAACAACCGCGCGCGTGTGCGACCTTGTCAGATGTTCGACAATGTCGGGAATGAAACAACGCGTTGAAGATGATCTCGTTGTTGGGCAAGCATTTTTGGATTGGTACGACACTTGCGCATCTCACGCCACGCAAACAATAGGAGAAATCCATGGTTAGACTCAGCGCTCGCGCCAACGGCCACGCTCGATGCTTTCGGCAGACACAAATACGCGCTGTCTGGCACAGAACCACCGGCATTTCGACCTCAGCCGTCCAACGAGCTGTCAATAGCAAGAGGCGGCACGCGAGCATAATGTTGGCTTATAACGACGTAAGGCACGCAACTGACCACCGTCGCATTCTATCTGTTGCCGGCAAACGGCATGCGAACTCATTAAAAGAATCAGACCTATGCCGAAACTGATGATGCCTAGAGCGTGTTAGGAACTTCGATTGAGACCTGTTATCCTGGCGGGATGAAAAGAACAGACCGCAAAGGGTATCCGACTGATGTGTCGGATGAGGAATGGAGTTTCGCGGCGCCGTATCTGACGCTGATGGACGTCGACGCGCCCCAGCGCAAATACGAACTGCGCGACATGTTTGATGCATTGCGCTGGATGGCTCGTGCCGGCGCGCCGTGGAGGATGCTGCCCAATGATTTCCCGCCGTGGGAGCTGGTGTATCAGCAGACTCAACGCTGGTTGCAGGCGGGCTGCTTTGAGAGCATGGTGAGCGACCTGCGCTCGGTGATACGCGTGGCACAGGGCCGTCGGGGACAGCCCAGCGCGGTCATCCTCGATGGCCGCACGATACAGTCGACCTGCGAGAGCGGCCCGCGTGCGGGTTATGACGGTTATAAGCGCAAGCGCGGTAGCAAGGTACATATGGCGGTAGACACGTTGGGACAGTTGCTGGCGGTGCACGTAACCCCAGCCAATGAACAGGAGCGCGCACAGGTAGCTGAGCTTGCGCGGCGGGTCCAGCAGGTAACAGGACGAACGGTCAAGGTGGCATTTGCCGATCAGGGATACACGGGCAAAGAGCCAGCGCAGGCTGCATTCGACGAGGGTATTGACCTTCAGGTGATCAAACTCGAAGAAACGAAAAAGGGTTTCGTTCTGCTCCCCCGGCGGTGGGTGGTCGAGCGCAGCTTTGGCTGGCTCAACCGTTTCCGGCGTCTCGCACGTGACTATGAACGGCCCCCCGAAACTCTCGCCGGGCTTCATTTTGTCGTCTTCGCAATGCTCATGCTTGTCCACGCCGTGCCAGTACTTCAAAGTTCCTAACACGCTCTAACCCCGCGTTGACGTTGCAATCAGCATAGAGGGCGTCCAGATGTCGTTTAGAACCTCGTCTGCAAGCCGACGCGACCGATGAACTGCGACGGACCGCTCGACGCGACCATCACGTCGTTGATCTGTGCGTTCGCCCCTTGGTTTGTCCGCTGGTAGACGGCAGCCACGTAGACGCTGGTTCGCTTCGACAGGAAGTACTTCAGCGTGCCGGTGAGCTGATGTGCATGGTTGTTGTCGACTACCTGATTGCCCTTCATGTACATATACGCCCCACTCAACACCCACTCTGGCGCCATCACCCACATGCCACCCAGCTCCGCCTGCCAGACCGACGCGCCGTTCATTTCGTTACGCACCGCCGTATAGAGCGCGTTCGCACTTTCCTTGTCGTGACAGAACTCCTATTTGCACCTCAGCCCGCGTAGCTTCGTGTCGCCTGCCGACTTCATAAAACACGGGCTTGAGGCCCAGAGGACAAGGGATACGGCTGCATATCCCGGGGCTGCCGCGAATTTAGATCTTGGCAGCTTCGCAGGCGCTGTCACGTCAAGGCATTCTAGACGCAAGAGCGCAGAGGAGGTACATTTCCTCAGAAATTGGACGGATCGTGGGTGGGCCCAGTGAAGCGATGCCACCCGGTAAAGCGTGCGGCGAGTTGTTCGCGATACACTGATGCACGCAGTAAATGCCGCTTGAGCGCGAAGTGCTGACGAATCGGAGCTAAGCTCGATAAGAACGCTTGTGTGCGATCAGGATCGCGGAAACCACGCATCCGGCGCTCGCGCTCACCCGTAGGTTGATGGCTGTCTTCGGCGCAGTAGTTCACCCGAGCACTGGCTTTGACGAAGACGCGTTTGATCTTTGCCAGTTCGGGAATTTCGGCCTTCGCGGCCGGATAGCTGCGCAACTGCTCGATGACCATCCTTCGTGGCGCGTCGGGACAGGCTACCAGCACGCGGTTGAACAAGCGCTCTGCTACGCGGCCTTATCGCGACGTTTCTGCAGCAGGATGTCGAGTTCGGCGCCGTGCTGGCCGACTGCCCGCCAGGGAGCAGATAGCGCTCGCCGAGCAACGTAACGAAGACTTCGTCAAGATGCTATGTGCGGCCGGGTTTGCGACGAGCCGCTTTGACGCAATCTGCGAACCCTGCGCCGAATTTGATAACCAGTAGACCGGCTACCCGCCATCAAATTTTTTGATGGGTTATATGGGAATTTTTTAGTCCTCACAGAGGAACGCTGCACTTAGTGGCGCCTCTCAACTTGCACCGGCATTGTCAGGTTGACGGTAGGCCAGCGACAGAATGAAGTGGTGAAGAAAACGAAATCGCTTCATCACGGGCACAGCTTCCCTGCCATCGTCATCAGCTGGGCGGGTCGGTGAGGTTTTCGGGTCAGCCTGAGCCTTCTGGACGTCGACGAGGTGTGGCTCGAACGGGGTGTCGCGGTCACTATGAGACGATCCGCTGATGGCGCGAGAAGTTTGGCGCTCGATTCGCCCAGCGCGCCAAAGCAGCGCTGTCCAAGCCGGGCAGAGGGCATCCGGACGGGATGTTCGTGACGCTGCGCGGCAAGCGGTATCTGTTGCGCGGAGCACGGCGCTGAACTCGACGTGCTGGTGCAAAATCGGCGCGATAAGGCCGCAGCAAAACGCCTCTTCCGGAAGGGGTCGATCGGGATCGGAATGAGCGTGCCTCGATGTCGCGCAGGCTGAGCTGAAATCGGAAGTACCACCGGACTGCGTGGCTGATGACCGCCACCGGAAAGCGGTGATCGTGGTAAAGCGACTTTGCATTCTTCATCCCACGACGTTACTCGACCATCCCGGCAACGTGACAGCGCCGACCAAGCGAGACTACTGAGAAGCAGGCCATCAAATTAATTTATGCTTCGCAGGCCTATTGAGGTCTGTTTTGCTATATCTGATCAATATATCTAAAGCGCAGTTGGTTTCCTAAGGCATTTGACGACACAATTGCGACACAATGACTCGCCTACAATATCCAGTAGACTTTTTTGTTAAGGAAACCTTAATGACTGGACCAAATGCATCGAAATTCTCATCAAGCTCAACACCAACTGTTGGCGCACAACACTGTATGAGATCGCCATCATGGAGGAATCTTCTGCCGGAGCGAGGACAAATGGAAGTCGGCACGGCGTCCGTCGATCAAATTTTTGGCTGGCAAGGAACCTCGCGAAAACACTTTGGGCGCTAGCACAAGCTGCTGAGCCAGTCCTGTCGGCATCGGTGTTCTCAGCCCCCATCAAGGACCTCTTCAGTTGTAACACCCGGTTAGCAAGGAAACGCTGGAAATGAAACGCCTCGCGTGGGCGATCGGAGAGGACGCTCGAAATACCTTTCGGACGCTCATGCATACTGCCACGGGACGACCCCGCGCGGCCGAATGGCCGGCGCGTCGTCGTGATAGATAGATGCCAGGGGATATCAAGACCAGTCCATCGGATCACGGCAAGGCGCGGAGAACGTTTCCTGCGCAGTAGCCCGTCTCCAGCTCCAGAGCGGTCGCCCGCTGATTTTCCCTATGTGCGAGCACTCTCCTAGTGTATGCCGGCCGGGACGCGCGCACTGCTTAGGTTGATTGACGGGAGACGGCGAAGTCCGCGCTACGTATTGGCATCGTTCCGGTTTCCTTTTTTTCGAGCGACCGGCCATTTTCTTGATAGAAGGCTATTCGCAAGCCTTGATCGAAGCCAACAATCTGATTGGAGTCTCGACTCGTGAATCTTCCAAAACGCATGCTCGTCGCCAATGTCGCGTGGGCCCAAGAAATGGGACGGCGCGAACCAAACTTGTTTCGCGCGCTAGCCATGGGGCAGAAACCGCAAGTGCTCTGGATTGGCTGCTCAGATAGCCGCGTACCCGCCGAAACCATCACCCACTGCGCGCCGGGGGATCTGTTCGTTCATCGCAACATCGCTAACCTTCTTCATCTCGACGACGACAACACCATGAGTGTGCTCGAATATGCTGTGTGTGAGCTGCGGGTCGCGCACATCATTGTCTGCGGGCATTACGGATGCGGGGGCGTGCGCGCCTCGCTACTTCCACCAGCCGACACCCTGCCGCACTTCAACCGCCGCATCAGGCCGCTTTGCGCACTCGCACACACGCATCACGCGGCGCTCGCTCGCCTGCCATCGGAAGAGGCACGCATCAACCGGCTCGTCGAACTTAATGTACTCGAACAGGTACGCCTGCTGCGCGAGCATCCGCTCGTGCGTGAGCGTGCACCCTCTCCCCTTGTGCACGGCTGGATCTTTTCACTGAACGACGGCCAGTTGCGCGAACTCGAGTCGGGCTTCGAGCCTGAAACAACGAAGGCAATCGCCCCCGTCTGACCCGTCTCTCCAGATCGCTCCGCTTACCTCGTTCACCAAAAAATCGCAGTCGCACAAATTTGGCGTCGGGGTATCCACCCTTCACTATTTTTCGCTTCCATCATGACTTCGAGAGTTTTCCCGTCTGCGCTTCTACGTGACCTCGCTGCCGGCGCTGTAGTCTTTCTCGTCGCGCTGCCGTTGTGTCTCGGCATTGCAGAAGCCTCCGGCGCAGAGCCGCTAGCCGGGCTAGTGTCTGGCATCGTTGGTGGCATCGTCGTTGCCTTGCTCAGCGGATCGCCCCTCAGTGTGAGCGGCCCCGCCGCGGGCCTCGTCGTGATCGTCGTCGACGGCATCGGGCGTCTCGGTAGTTTCTCTGCATTCCTTATTGCATTGCTGCTGTCGGGTGTCATCCAGTTCGGCTTCGGGACGCTTCGGGCCGGCCAGCTCGCCTCGTATGTGCCCACACCCGTCATCAAGGGAATGCTCGCCGCCATCGGACTGCTGCTGATCGTCAAGCAGATCCCACTTGCAGTGGGTCTGACGTCGGGTCGCAACACCGAATCGTTGGCAGGCGCGCTTGCATCCATCTCGCCCATCGTCTGTACTGTCGCCGCCATCTCGCTCGCCATCCTTGCGGCCTGGGACACGCATACATTGAGACGCTTCGCGCTAGTGCGGTTCGTGCCTGCGCCGCTTGTCGTCGTAGTTGCGGGCGTAAGCGCGACGCTGGTGTGCGGCGCGCTAGGCGCCACGCTCGCGTTGCCACCTGAGCACCGCGTAGCGTTGCCGGCCATCAAATCGTTCGCGGCGCTCGGGGACGCCTTGCATTTACCTGAGTTCGGGTTGACCTTCGCGCGCCTTGTGGATCCGGAAATATGGATCGTCGCCTTGACGCTTGCCGTTGTCGCCAGTCTAGAAACGCTCCTGAGCCTCGAAGCCGTCGAGCAGATCGACCCGCAGCGTCGCGTCGCACCACCGAATCGCGAACTCAAAGCGCAAGGGGTCGGCAATATGATGGCAGGTGTCATCGGGGGATTGCCCATCACATCCGTCATCGTCCGCAGTTCGGCCAACGTCCACGCCGGCGCGCGAAGCCGGCTCTCCGCAATCGTGCACGGCGTGCTGCTCCTCGTCAGCATGTTCGCGCTCACGGATGCGATCAACCTGATTCCGCTCGCGAGTCTGGCGGCCATTCTCATTCAAACCGGCTACAAGCTCGCCAGACCGTCGCTGTTCATTACGCTCGCGAAACAGGGAGCGGCATCGTTCACTCCATTCATTGTAACGATCGCCGGGGTGCTCGCCAGCGATCTGCTCACTGGAATTGTTCTCGGTGTGCTGTGCAGCGCCGCGCTCGCGTTGTGGGCGAATCTGCATCGGCCTATTGCCCTCGCGCGACACGACGACCATTTCCTGCTTTCGTTTCGCAAGGATGTGTCGTTTCTCGGCAAGGTGGCGCTCAAGGAGATGCTAGCGCATATCCCGGATCGGGCGACCCTCATCGTCGACACAACCCGCGCCGACTTCATCGACCACGACGTGCGCGAACTGCTAGACCGTTTTATTGCCGAGGCGCCACTGCGGTCGATCGCGGTGGAGGTGCGAGACGCCGCTACGGTGCTACCTCCTGCACCGCGGTCAAGCGTCTGACCGCACGCCAACAGTGGATGCGATCCATGACGAACGGGTCTAGCAGGCCCGATCGTCATTGCGAGAAAACTGGGACTACCGCGTCCGAAAGTTGCGATGGGAAGCGAATTTTCGCCAGCACGTAGCGCTGCTCGATCAGCCAGCGAAACAATACACCGGAACTGATAGTGCATAGGCGATGGAATTCGGCGAGCGATCACTGTGCCCTGCGAAGCCTTGTCGCCGGCCTTGATCTTCACTTCCTTGACGGTGCCCGCGACGTCGCTGGGCACTTCCATCGTGGCCTTGTCCGACTCGAGCGAGAGCAGCGTCTGCTCCTTCTCGATCACATCACCGGCCTTGATGTTGACTTCGATGACCTCAATGTCCCTGAAGTCGCCGATGTCCGGCACTTTTACTTGGATAAGCATCATTTATTAGTTTCTTCCGTGCGGTTGTCCCGGGGCTTGTCGCGGGTCAAAGCGATACCCGTCGATAGTCGGTCAGAATCGTGGCGAGATACGCATTGAAGCGGCCGGCTTCTGCGCCATCAATGACGTGGTGATCCCATGAAAGCGACAGGGGCAGCATGAGGCGAGGCACAAACTGCTTGCCGTCCCACACCGGCTTCATCGCGCTCTTCGACAGGCCGAGGATCGCGACTTCCGGCGCATTGATGATCGGCGTGAAATGCGTGCCGCCGATGCCGCCGAGCGACGAGATCGAGAAGCAGCCGCCCTGCATCTGGTCCGGCTTGAGCTTGCCTTCGCGCGCTAGCTTCGAGAGCTCGGCCATTTCCTTGGCGATGTGGACGAGACCCTTCTTGTCCGAGTCGCGAATCACCGGAACCACGAGGCCGTTCGGCGTGTCCGCGGCAAAACCGATGGGGTAGTACTGCTTGAAGACGAGGTTATCGCCGTCGAGGCTCGCGTTAAAGGTCGGGAATTTCTTCAGGGCCGAGATCACCGCCTTGATCACGAACGCGAGCATCGTGAACTTCACGCCCGCCTTCTCGTTTTCCTTGTTGAGCTGCACGCGCAGCGCTTCGAGGTCCGTGATATCCGCTTCGTCGTTGTTCGTAACGTGCGGAATCATGACCCAATTGCGGTGCAGATTCGCGCCGGATATCTTCTTCATGCGCGAGAGCGGCTGCGTATCGATCGGGCCGAACTTCGTGAAATCGACCTTCGGCCAGGGCAGCAGGTTCAGGCCCGAGCCGCCCGCAGCCGGTGCGGCTGCCGCGCCGGCCGGTGCTGCGAGCTGGTCCGCCATCACGCCCTTCACGAACGCGGTGACGTCGTCCTGCGTGATACGGCCCTTCGGACCCGTACCCGTAACGCGGGCAACGTCCACGCCGAGATCGCGCGCCAGTTTACGCACCGACGGCGAAGCATGGCTTGATCCGCCCAGCCCAGCGTCCTTCTCCGCGATTACAGCCGCTAACCCAGGCGTGGAAGGACGGGCTGCAGGTTCAGGCAGTTCATTAACAATGTGTGGACGGTCATGGAGCCCGGAGCTCGCCCGGGAGGCCGCCTCACTGGTCACCACCTCGGCCAACGCGCCGTGCGGCTCCATGAGCAGGATGACCGAGCCTTCCGACACGGCATCTCCGACCCTGAGCTTTATTTCACGAACGACGCCGCCAAAAGGACTCGGCACATCCATGGTGGCCTTGTCCGACTCCAGCGTAACCAGCGATTGCTCTTCCCGTACTACATCACCCGGCGCAACCAGCACCTCGATGACGGGGACGCCCTTGTAGTCGCCGATGTCAGGCACCTTAATCTCTGTTACATGCACTTCTGTATTCTCCCAATCGCGTTCCAAAGCGAGAGCAACGATCGATTCGTAGTGTGTCTCATGAATGTCTCAAGGCCGGAACAGGCAGCAGGCACCGCGGTGCCAGAAATTCTGGTCATGTTGAACTAGCGGTCGACATCGCACGAATTCATCAGCATGTCCGTCAGTCCCGCGCCAGCTCGAACCATAGGCCAGACGTTCGCGGACGGATCGACGGCAAAGTCCATGAATACGGTACGCTGCTTCATGGAAAGTGCTTCGCGAAGGACCGGCTCGACATCGCACGGTCGCTCGATGCGAAAGCCGACGTGCCCGTATGCACGGGCGAGCGCGACAAAGTCAGGCAACGCGTCCATGTACGAGTGGGAGTAACGGTCGCGATAGTTGACGTGCTGCAGCTGCCTTACCATGCCGAGGTAGCCGTTGTTAAGGGAGACAATTTTCACGCCAAGGTCGTACTGCCTGCAGGTCGACAGCTCCTGGATGCACATCTGGATCGAGCCGTCCCCGGTCACTGCGACCACATCCGCGTCAGGAAGTGCGCGTTTGACGCCCATCGCATAGGGCAGTCCGACACCCATCGTCCCGAGGCCGCCCGAGTTGATCCATCGACGAGGCTTGTCGAATCCATACAGCTGCGCAGCCCACATCTGGTGCTGTCCGACGTCGGAACAGATATAGGCATCGCCTCCAGTGACTTCCCAAAGCCGTTGAATGACGAACTGTGGCTTGATCACATCAGCGTCCGGTTCATAGGCGAGGCAGCGCCTCTCACGCCAGTTCTCTATCTCTTTCCACCAGTCGTTGCGATTCCCATCGTTGATACGCTGCGCCCGGAGCTGCTCCAGTATCCCGCGCGCCGCGGTCTTTACGTCTCCCACGATCGGAACGTCAACCTGCACCCGCTTGTCGATCGTCGCGGGGTCGATATCAACATGAATAATCGTCCTTCGATCTGACCGGAACGCTCCTGTGTTCCCGACGACCCGATCATCGAATCTCGCACCGAGCGCGATCAGTACGTCGCAATGCTGCATCGCCATGTTGGCTTCGTACGTTCCATGCAGTCTTGGCATTCCGAGGCACCGCCGGTCTGAGGCGGGAAAGGTGCCGAGCGCCATCAACGTGTTCGTCACCGGGGCATCGAGTCGCCGCACGAGTTCCGCAATCTCTTCGCTTGCAGCCGATGCGACCGCTCCGCCACCAACAAGAATGCATGGCCGGCGTGAGCGCGCGAGCGCTTCGGCGGCGCGCCGCACCTGAACGACATGAGGATCCGTGCGTGGACGGTACGATCGCAGCGTGACGGATTCAGGTATGCGCAAGGGCGTCTTCGCCTGAAGCACGTCTTTGGGAATATCCACCAGTACAGGTCCCGGGCGCCCGGTGCGAGCGATATGAAACGCGCTTTTGAGCGTCTTCGCCAACTGAGAGACATCCAGCACGAGAAAGTTATGTTTGACGATAGACCGGGTGATCCCGACAGCATCGCACTCCTGAAACGCATCGGTTCCGATGGAGTGTGTGGGTACGTTACCGGAGACCACCACCATCGGGATGGAATCGAAATACGCCGTAGCAATGCCCGTCACCGCGTTCGTCACGCCCGGGCCCGATGTCACCAGCGCTACGCCGACCTTTCCCGTTGCACGCGCGAAGCCATCCGCCGCGTGCACGGCTGCCTGTTCATGGCGAACCAGCAAATGGGTGATATGGCCGGACTCCTGGAACGTATCGTAAAGCGGCAGGACGGCGCCGCCTGGATACCCCCAGACCGTATCAACGCCCTCCCCGCGCAGAACTGACAGGACAATCTGTGCGCCCGATGCATGGCCGTCCATGCCCGAACCACTCGAAGCGCCGGCCTTCACAACCTGTTGGATCTCAGAACCCGCAATCTTCATTATTAGCTCCTGGTAGTGCCCCACCCATCACTGTTGCCACGGCGCGGCCCGGTTCGCGTCACGCCTGCCATAGCGATCCACGGCACGCCTGACGACCTCGACCGCGATTGCACCGTCGTCCGCAAGCGCTTTCAGCGCGGCAATCGCAATCGAATACCGGTCGACTTCGAAGAACGCTCGCAAAGCCGCTCGGGTGTCACTGCGTCCAAAACCATCGGTGCCAAGCGTCACATAGCGTCGCGGCACATACGCACGAATCAGTTCAGGAACAGCACGCACGTAGTCCGTCGCTGCAACCACGGGCCCGTGAGTGCGAGACAACGCAGACGCCACGTACGGAGAGGGATCACAATCCTCGTCGAACAGGCGATCGGTGCGTTCGGCCGCCACGCCGTCCCGGTGCAGCTCGGTAAAGCTGGTGACGCTCCACACCGACGCTGCGATACTCCAGTCTTCCTTCAGCAGGCGCGCGGCGGCTTGAATTTCCCCAAGAATCGCCCCCGAACCGAGCAACTGGACCTGTGCGCGTTCGAGCGATGTCGTGTCAAGCGGATACATGCCCCTGAGCACACCATCACGAACGCTTTCGATAGGCGCAGCCGGAAGCGAAGGCTGGGCGTAGTTCTCGTTCGTCACCGTCAGGTAATAGAAGACATCGCGCTGACGTTCGATCATCTCGCGCATGCCTTCGTCGACGATCATGGCCACCTCGTATGCGAACGCGGGATCATAGGCGCGGCAGTTAGGTACCGTCGAAGCCGCCAGATGGCTCGTGCCGTCCTGATGCTGAAGCCCCTCGCCACCGAGCGTCGTCTTGCCCGCCGTCGCACCGATCAGGAAGCCACGTGCACGCTGGTCTGCCGCGGCCCAGATCAGATCGCCGATGCGCTGGAAACCGAACATCGAGTAGTAGATGTAGAACGGCAGCATGGGCAGGTCGTGCACGCTGTATGAAGTGGCGGCGGCGACCCACGAGGACACGGCGCCCGCCTCCAAAATGCCCTCTTCCAGTATCTGCCCGCCCGTATCCTCCCGGTAGTACAGCATTGAGCCCATGTCTTCGGGCTCGTACAGCTGCCCGAGCGGCGAATAGATCCCAACCTGCCGGAACAGGTTCGCCATACCGAACGTGCGTGCCTCGTCGGCAACCACGGGAACAATGCGACGGCCGAGCGACGCGTCTTTCAGAAGGCTCCCGAGCATCCGCACGAACGCCATCGTCGTCGACATCTCCTTACCGCCGGCTTCGAGGGCGAATTGCCCCCACGCCGACAACGCCGGGACGGGCAGCGTTTGCGACGCGGCTGTCCTTCTGCGGGGCAGATAACCACCAAGCGCTTCGCGCCGGGCATGCAGGTACCGCATTTCCGGACTGTTGTCCGCCGGCCTGTAGAACCGCAGCTGCTCGACGTCCTCGTCGGAGAGAGGCAAGCGGAAACGGTCGCGAAACGCTTTCAGTTGTTCGACGTCGAGCTTCTTCTGCTGATGCGTGGTCATCCGGCCCTGCCCGATCGACCCCATGCCGAAGCCCTTCATTGTCTTCGCGAGAATAACCGTGGGCTGACCGCCATGTTTCAGTGCCTGGTCGTACGCCGCATACAGCTTGCGCACGTCGTGCCCGCCCCGTCGCAGACGGTCGATGTCGTCGTTGCTCAGATGCGCGGCGAGCGCAGCCAGTTCCTCGTTCTGTCCGAAGAAGCGTTCGCGGTTGTAGGCGCCGTCATTGGCCGAGAAGGTCTGAAACTGTCCATCGACGGTATGAGCAAACGCGCGCAACAACGCGCCGGTGCGATCGCGCGCGAAAAGACCATCCCAATCAGAACCCCACACGACCTTGATGACGTTCCAGCCCGCTCCCGTGAATTGCGCCTCGAGCTCGTCAATAATGCGGCCGTTGCTTCGCACGGGGCCGTCAAGTCGCTGCAGATTGCAGTTAATCACGAAAACGAGATTGTCGAGTCCCTCACGGGCCGCAAGCGACAACGCCCCAATCGATTCGGGCTCGTCCATCTCGCCGTCGCCAAAAAAACCCCAGACCTTCCGACCTTCCGTTTTGAGCAATCCACGGTTCTGCAGGTAACGCATGAAGCGCGCCTGGTAGATCGAGTTGATAGGGCCGATGCCCATCGATCCCGTTGGAAACTGCCAGAAGTCAGGCATCAGCCACGGATGCGGATATGAACACAGACCCGGACCCGCGATCTCGCGACGGTAGTGCTCCAGATGCTGCTCGCTCAGGAAACCTTCAAGGAATGCGCGCGCGTATACCCCCGGCGACGAATGGGGCTGAAAATAGACGAGGTCACCACCATGCGCATCGTTCGCGCCGCGAAAGAAGTGGTTGAACCCTACCTCGAAAAGATCCGCCGCCGATGCGTAGCTCGCAATATGTCCCCCGAGTTCGCCATAAGCCCGGTTCGCCCGCACCACCATCGCGAGCGCATTCCAGCGCAACGCGGCGGCAAGTCGCTCTTCCGTATCGATGTCACCTGGATACGGCGACTGCTGGTCGACCGGGATGGTGTTCGTATAGGGCGTGACATTCGCGCGCGCCGTTGCAATGCCGCTCGACAACGCATGCGCGGCCAGGCGGTCGAAAACATACTGGGCGCGCTCGAGTCCAACATGCTCCACCACGCCATCCAGCGCGGCGAGCCACTCGGCAGTCTCCCGCGGGTCGCCGTCGATACGGGTCTGAGTGAGGGCAAGAACGGGTTTGGCACCGCTCGATAAATCGGTCATGGCGACTCCAGGCTGAACAGTGAGATTCTTGAGCTTCGAGACTCGTGCAGGTCGAACTGCGCGGTCCGATGGGATAAGAAGAGCTTAACTAGCGCCTCACAAAATATGCGTCTCTTTTGCTGGTAGTTTTTGCTGCAGATAGGGTATAAATTCTGGGAACGCATTCTCCCGTGAGATTTCCATACTATGACGTCTGAAACAAAGCTCCCAACCCGCCGGCTGGATCGCACCGACATCGCGATCCTGCGGCAGTTGCAGGACAATGCGCGTATCACAAACGCTGAGCTCGCACGCGCTGTTAACCTCTCCCCCACTCCCTGTTTCAATCGCGTACGCACACTTGAAAATCTCGGCTTGTTCCGGCAACACGTCACCCTCCTCGACGCCGGCGCGCTCGGATTGCGTATCAACGTCTTTATTCAGGTCAGCCTCGAACAACAGGTCGAAGACGCGCTACGTGTTTTTGAGAAGGAGATCGCGGATCGGCCAGAAGTGATGGAGTGCTATCTAATGACAGGCGATGCCGATTATCTGCTGAGGGTTGTCGTGCCGGACATGCAAAGCCTTGAGCACTTCATCGTTCAATGGCTCACGAAAATACCTGGCGTGTCGAACATCCGCTCCAGCTTTGCGCTCAAGCAAGTGCGCTATAAGACCGCGCTGCCGCTTCCGACTGCAGGCCTCATGCTCCCGAGCGGCGACGAGGTCCGTCAGGAATGGACCTAGCAGGCTGTTGAATTTGGGTCGCGTGTAAACGGGGTTCGAAGGACAGCCGTTATGGATATCGTGTTCATGAGATTGGGCGATGAGTGCGATGCGCGGGATTGATGAGATGCAGGAGCGGCTGTTTACGAGGGTCAAGCTGGACGACTTCGTCCCCGTTGATCACCCATTGCGACCGATCCGGCAGCTGGTGAATGAAGCATTGAAGCGGCTCAACGGGTTGTTCAGCGTGATCTATGCGGACAGCGGCCGGGCTTCGATTGCACCCGAGAAACTGCTGCGTGCCCTGCTGTTGCAAGTGTTCTACTCGGTGCGCAGCGAGCGCATGCTGATGGAGCAGATGCGCTACAACCTGCTGTTCCGCTGGTTCGTCGGGCTGGCGATCGAGGACGCCGTGTGGGACCACTCGGTGTTCTCGAAGAACCGCGACCGGCTGCTGGAGCATGAAGTGGTAGAAGCGTTTTTTACCGAAGTCATGAGTCTGGCCGACAAACGTGGCCTGCTTTCCAGGGATCATTTTTCGGTGGACGGCACGCTGATTCAGGCGTGGGCCAGTCACAAGAGCTTCCGTGCAAAGGACGGTTCGGACGATGGACCGCCAGCAGGCGGCGGGCGCAATGCCGACACGGACTGGAAAGGCAAGCGGCGCAGCAACGATACGCATGAGTCGAGCACGGATGCGGACGCACGTCTGTTCAAGAAGAGTAAAAAGAGTCCAGCCATCCTGTGCTACCACGGCCACATCCTGATGGAGAACCGCTCCGGGCTGGTGGTCGGCGCTGTGGTCAGTCATGCGGATGGTTTCGCCGAACGGGCCAGCGCCTTGCGGCTGCTCGACTGCGTACCGGGGACGCATGCGAAGACAGTGGGTGCGGACAAGGCCTATGACACGCGCGACTTCGTGAGCGATTGCCGGGCTCGCAACGTGACGCCGCACGTCGCGCGCAACGATGAGCGCGCTGGCGGTAGCGCAATCGACGGTCGCACTTCGCGGCATGCGGGCTACCGGGTCAGCCAGATCATCCGCAAGCGTATCGAGGAGCATTTCGGCTGGGGTAAAACGGTCGGACGGATCCGCCAGACGGTCTATCGCGGCCTCAGGCGCGTCGACCAGCACTTCAAGCTGACGATGGTGGCGAGCAATCTGACCCGCATGGCGCGAATGCCAGCTGTGGTGCTGCAGGGAGCGACGCGATGAGCCCCGACGGCGTGGCGATGATGCTGCGCCCGCGCAGCAACCGGGTGCGTTGCCCGCAAAAATCAGCCGGCGAACCCGCAATTCAGCAGCAAATCGCATGCGGAAACCTCGTGAACACAGCTTCGATCTTCATGACGGGGCGCTTTTCAACAGCCTGCTAGAGAGGTTGCATCGAATGTCCATTCGTCTACTTCGATCCTTGGATGCCGGCAGTGTGTTACGGCAAAGCGGTCTCCGGATCAAGTGAGCCTCACGACAATCGAAAGACTTAGCTCTGCGCAATCGCAAACGAAAACAGGACTTCTCCCGCGTTCTCGCTTACAGGATGCGCGGGGCCCGCAGTCTCGGGAAAAGACGTGGCATTGCGGGGCATCAGTCTCGCGCCTCGAAAGAAAAGAGTCCTTATTGAATCTCAAAGAAACCACGCCTTGGGTGGCCCCGCAAGCTCGGCTGGCCCAGCGCGACTCATACGTCGACTGCAAGCGTAAGAGCCGAGTCGAACGGCGCGGATTTTCGGCTCCTGCGCTGGATATTCGCAAACGACACTGAAGCAACTAGCCAGACATCTGTCACAGCTCAGAACTCTGTATTTCGATCAGCGCTTAATCTCCTATCCCCAGGCGAAAGAGTTGGCCCCAGCCGGGGACATCATCGTCGCATTCAGCAAGTCTCAGGGCATGCCAGCACAACGCCTGATTCGAGGAAATGATTCGCTTTCCCGTTTCTCGTTCGAGCGCGTCGATGACGTGTGCAGCGCGCATCTGGGTACACGCAACAACAATAGTGTCCGCATCTGCAGGGCGGATTCAACCGGTCGATGCAACACAATGAACGCTGCATGAGCGGCGGGAGTGTTGCAAATGAAACAGCGACACCGGATTTACTACAGCGAGAAGCAGAAAGCGCTGATGTGGGAGCGCTGGCGAAAGGGTGAGTCTCTCGAGCATATCGCCCAGCTCTTCGATCGCCACCACTCGTCCGTGCAGCGGATCATCGGCGAAGCCGGTGGAATCCCGCCGGCAAAGCGACATCGTTCGCGGCTGGCGCTAACATTAGCCGAGCGGGAAGAGATATCGAGCGCGCTTGTTGCTGGCGATTCGATCCAGTCAATCGCCAGTCGGCTTGCGCGGGCTCCCTCTACCATCTGCCGCGAGATCAAACGCAACAGTGGGCAGGATGGCTATCCCCGATGGGCGGGCAAATTCCCCCACCTGTGGGCACCTAAAATCCCCCACCTAGAGACACGCGGAGCATGACGCTGGCGCGGTCTGGCAGGACGTTACCTTACACCCCTCGAATGAAGAAAAAGAGGGGTTGTTGGAGTGAATGTCTTGAAGCCGCATCTGCAAACAACCATCGCCACGCTCATCGCCGCGGGCAAACGTCAGCGGGAGATTGCCCGGATTACGGGAGTCGACCGTAAGACGATCCGCAAGTACCAGGAGCAATTCGCGGCGGCGCAGGCAAATTCCCCCACGGTGCCCACCGGCTCCGGGCTGCAAATTCCTCCACCCTGCCCACCGGCAAAGAGCAACCAGATATCGGCCTGCGAGTCACACCGGGAGTTCATAGAGGCCCAGTTGCGGCTGCGGCGCAACGCCATGGCCATCTACCAGGATCTGGTGGACCGGTTTGGCTTTGCTGCCGGATACGACAGCGTCAAGCGGTTCGTGCGGACATTGCGCCAGCATGAACCGGCCCAGTTTGACCGGCTGGATTTCCAGCCTGGCGAAGAAGCCCAGGTTGATTATGGCGAGGGGGCCCTGACCAGGGTGCCGGGCACAAACCGTTACCGCAAGCCGCGGTTGTTCGTCATGACGCTTCGGTACTCGCGACGCAGCTTCCGCCGCGTTGTGTGGAAGTCCAGCAAACAGGTCTGGGCCGAGTTGCACGAGCAGGCCTGGCGCCAGCTGGGTGGTGTAACGCAATACGTCGTCCTCGACAATCTGAAGGAAGGCGTGATCAAACCGGACCTGTACGAGCCGGAGCTCAATCCGGTGTATGCAGCCATGCTCGCTCACTACGGCGTGGTGGCGGACCCAGCCCGCGTACGAGATCCGAATCGCAAGGGCACCGTCGAGAACGCTATCCAGCATACCCAAGGCACGGCCCTGAAGGGGCGCCGGTTCGAGTCGATCGAGGAGCAAAACGCCTTCCTTGATCAATGGGAATCGAACTGGGCGGCCAGAAGGATCCACGGCAGTACCCGTCGCCAGGTTCAGGCGATGTTCGAGGAAGAGCGCCCCCATCTGCGTGCCTTGCCGGCGCGCAACTTCGAATACTTCACCGACAAGGTCTACACGGTCTGCGACGACACGTGCGTACGGGTCGACCACAGCAGTTACGCTGCCCAACCGGCTCCCATTGGCAGCAAGGTGCTGGTGCGTAAATTTGCCCGTCACCTGGAAATCCGCAACCTCCAGACACAGACATTGCTGCGCACCCACATTCTGGCCGACAGGCCGGGAACAGTGATCCTGCCGCACGACGAGCGACCGTTCAATCCCTCCCGGGAAACGCGCCGCATCCTCGCGCAGGCCAGGACGATCGGGCCATCGGCCGAACGCCTGTGCCAGCATCTGTTCGACACCGAAGGGCGAGTCGGTCAGCGCAAGCTCTGGGGCATCGTCGGCCTGGTCCGGCGCTATCCCCGCCGCCTGATCGAATCGGCCTGCGAGATCGCAATGAGAGAAGGCATGCCCAGCTACAAACAGGTCAAGGCGCTGACCGAGTGAAGCGCCCCGGGTTTTCCGGAGACCGTTTTGCTTGCGTCATGCCACAGTGACAGACTCAGCGAGATTTGCATAGTAAGCGGCTTCTGCCTCGGCAGGTGGAATGTTGCCGATGGGGCCGAAGAGCCGACGATTGTTGAACCAGTCCACCCATTCGAGCGTGGCCATTTCAACGGCCTGCAGATTGCGCCACGGCCCGAGGCGGTGAATGACCTCTGCCTTGTACAAGCCATTGATCGTTTCAGCCAGCGCGTTATCGTAGGAGTCGCCCACGCTGCCCACGGATGGCTCGATGCCAGCCTCGACCAGCCGATCCGTATAGCGGATCGATACGTATTGCACGCCGCGGTCGCTGTGATGGATCAGCCCGTCCTGCTGCGCCGGCTGTCGTTCGTACAAGGCCTGCTCCAGTGCGTCCAGAACGAAGTCCGTTCGCGCCGAGCTCGAGACGCGCCAGCCGACAATGCGCCGGGCGAACACGTCGATGATGAACGCGACATAGACGAAGCCTTGCCAGCTCGATACATACGTAAAATCTGACACCCACAGCGCATTGGGCCGTTCGGCCGTGAACTGCCGCTTCACCAGATCCTTCGGGCACGGCGTCGAACCATCGCTCACTGTCGTGCGGACCGTCTTGCCCCGCACCACACCGCGCAGGCCCATCTGCTTCATCAGCCGCTCGACCGTGCAACGCGCCACGACAATGCCTTCGCGCTTCAATTGCTTCCAGACCTTGTCTGCGCCGTAGACCTGGAAGTTTTCTTCCCACACACGCTGGATCTCGTCCTTGAGCATCCTGTCGCGCTGGGCCCGCGCCGGCACCAGCTCAGGATGGGCGCGGCGGGCCACATGCGTGTAGTACGTCGACGGGGCGATTGGCAGCACCCTGCAGATCGGCTCGACCCCGTAGACGTGCCGGTGATCATCGATGAACGTGATCATCACTTCGGTCGGCGGTCGAGCTCCGCCTGTGCGAAATACGCTGACGCCTTGCGCAGGATTTCATTGACCTGCCGAAGCTCACGCACTTCCCGCTCCAGTTCCTTGATCCGATCCTGCTCCTGCGTGCTCGTGCCCGGGCGCAAACCCCGATTCCGCTCTTCCTTGCGTACCCAGCTACGCAGCGTCTCGCCCGAGCAGCCAAACTTCGCTGCGATCGACGCGATCACCTTCCATTGCGATTCGCGATCGCCTTGATGTTCCAGTACCATTCGCACAGCCCGCTCACGAACTTCCGGCGAGTACCTCGGGGACTTCTTCTTCGTGTTTTCCATAGCTCCATTTTCTCAAGAAGTGGAGTCTCCGGAAAACCCGGGGCGCTTCAATCTCTCTTGAGCATGAGCCTTGCCGAAATCGACCGCGCCCTGCGCGAACTGCGCCTGTCCGGCATCAGCGCGACACTGGAAACCCGGGTGCTGCAAGCCCAGGCCAGCCAGCAGCCATTCCTTGAAACCTTCTCCATGATTCTGCAGGACGAGCTCGATCGACGACAGTCCCGGCTTCTCGAACGACGCTTCCAGCAGTCCGGCCTGGACGAGCGCAAAACCCTGAGCGACTTCGACTGGTCCTTCAACACGAAAGTCCCCCGGCAGGCCTGCTTCGAGCTACACACGCTGAAGTTCGTCGCCGACAGCGACAACGCGCTGCTGATCGGCAAACCCGGCACCGGCAAAAGTCATATCGCCAAGGCTATCGCCTACAACGCCACCCTGCAGGGAATGAAGGTGCGATACGTCGAGTCCGACACCGTGTTCGCCGGCTATGCCGTGGAAACACGTGCCGATCAGGACCGGCTGCTCAAGGCCCTGGTCGAGCCCGAACTCCTCGTGCTTGACGATCTGTTCCTCGCCAAACGCATTCCCGATGCCGCGGCCGAATTGCTGCAGACACTGGTCCATCAACGCTACAAGCAACGTCGCAGCATCCTCGTCACGTCCAACCGTGTCGTCCAGGACTGGGGGCGCTACCTTCGCGACAGCACCATGGCCTCGACGATCCTTGATCGTCTGCTGCATCGCTCCAAACTCCTCGAGTTTGAAGGCAAGAGCTATCGACTCCGGGAAGCTGCTGCCAGGCTTGCCGTCACTGAGGAATCCGACGCATAATCCGCTCGTCCTGCCTGGGGGAATTTAGCCGCCCACAAGTGGAGGAGTTTGAACTGCCCATCGGGGTGGCTATCGGGCAAGTCACGCCGATCAGCTTGCCTGGGATCGGGCGCAGCGGCCCAAAGTCTGTAAGCTGGTCGAACACCGGATGTTGGCACGCATCGTGGCAGACAAACTTCAACTGGAGTGGTCGCCCGAGCAGATCGCGGGATGGCTCAGGCGCGCGTACCCGGACAACGAGGATTACCACGTGTCACACGAGACCATCTACCGCAGTCTCTTCATCCAGGCCCGTGGTGCCTTGAAGAAGGAATTGCTCGAACATTTGCGGCGTACCCGGGTCATGCGGCGTTCCCGCCATTACACGCAGAAGACGGGCGACCACGGCAGGATCCGCGACACGGTGTCGATCAGCGAACGTCCAGCCACGATCGAGGACCGCGCAGTGCCGGGACATTGGGAGGGTGATCTGCTTTGCGGCAGCGGGAGCAGCCAGATTGCGACGCTCGTCGAGCGCCAGACACGCTATGTGATGCTGGTGAAGATTGCCAGCAAGGACAGCGAGGTGGTTGCCGATGCGCTCATCAAACATGCCTGCAAATTGCCCCAGGAACTCTACAAATCGCTAACCTGGGATCGCGGCACTGAGATGGCCAGCCACAAACGCTTTACTGTTGCCACGGACATTGCCGTCTACTTCTGCGACCCACAACATCCCTGGCAGCGTGGGTCGAACGAGAACACGAATGGACTGTTGAGGCAATACTTCCCGAAAGGTACCGACCTGTCGGTGTATTCACAGACCAGGCTCAATGCTGTGGCGAGACGGCTCAATGAACGTCCGAGGAAGACACTGAATTACGAAACGCCAGCCGAGCGGTTTAACCAAACTATTGCATCGACCGGTTGAATCCGCCCAGTACGGACTGCCGTTCGAATAGCGTCAGCAACGCTTTCCGGCGAAATGAAAGGTGCTTCATCACCGATAAAACCGGTCGGATTGGAAAACGTACAAACTGAGGTGACGTCCATTCCCATGTTTTCCAATGCGTGCACCATATCTGATGCAACGTCATGGGGATATGGAGAGACGTATCCAATCCTCCTGGATTTTAGTGCCTTCAGTGCAGCCTTAATTCCACGGAAAGGGTCTGTTACGAGTGCACCTAGGTGAACCTCGCGCACCAGACGTTCGAGTTCCGACTGCCCGATCACCATTGCAGCCGATGTGCAGCCCAACGCAATGACGTCAGATGGGCGCATGGAATTTATCAGCTTGATCGCCGTCCCGATTTTATCCGCCTGCTGCCTCAGCGTGTCCTTTGAGACGGCTTGGCCACTGGCCCGGGCGGTCGGAACGCGGCTTTCATACAATGCGATACCGGGAAGGGACAGCATTGCTCTCGCTTCGTAAGAGAGTGTCTGATCATTAGAAATCACCACCATCCCTATGTGCGCGCGACTGCCGATTCCGGTGGTGATCTCATAGGGTACGGATACCCACTGCCGCGCCTGAGATTCAGATTGATTCGTCATTCAATACCACGCGTGCTTAGAAGTTGAGGCAGGGTCATGCTTCAGCTCACTCACTCGTTCGTCACTCTGACGCTTCGCAAAGAGCCGTAGCCTTGACATTAATTGACGGAATGTCATCCTTGCTGAATCCATACTTTTCCATAATCTTTGCGATAGTTCCGTCAGCCTTCCGCTTCGCGAGACTTTCGTTGAAAAGCTTCACAAAATTCGCGTCAGTTGGCCTGAACGCGATCGCTCCATAGTTCTTTTTTTCCTGACCATTCGGTTCGACGTACCCAGTGAAAGGCATCGCGCGTTCGACGCCAGTGGTATTCCGATCGCGAAGCAGGCCGATCGCGGTCGCCTGCCCCATCATTAGCGCATCAGAGCGCCCCGCAAGAAGTGCAGCTAAACCCGATTCGATGTCCGGGTAGAGCTGGATACGATCGTGCTTAATGCCTGCAGCAACGGCGTTCTCAGTGGTAGAAGCCCCCCTGATGTCAGTAATACGAATGGCCGGGTTCTTCGCGATGTCGGCGTAGCTGTGGATCTTGAGCGGATTTCCCTTCTTCACTAGTAACGCGTCACCATTAGCCTGAAAAGGGTCTGAGAAGGCGACCTGCTTGCAGCGTGCAGGCGTGATAGCCATACCGGAGGCGACCGCATCGATCCGCCTGGACAGCAGACTCGGGATGAGCGCGCCAAAATCCATCACGATGAAGTCCACTTTTTTGACGCCCATGCCGTCTGTCACAGCCTTAAATACATCAGGATAAAGCCCAGTGACTTCCCCCGAATCCGTCTCGTATCCCCACGGCCAACGATTGTGAACCCCGATTGTAACGGTTCCATCGTTTTTTACCTTGTCACCAAGCGTCTGAGCTCGGGCCGAGCTAATGGTCGCGCTCAACGCAAGAGCAAACACTGCAACAAGGAAAGCACAGCGCCATTTGGAATCATTTTTCATCTCATCCCTCTCTGCGATTTGGCTCCATGGGCGCGTCCAGTGCGTTATCCCATGGAATTCAACTTTTAGTAATCCTACGGATTCAATACAAATCTTTCACTAGACGGCTATTTTTGCCCATCCCCCGAAAACAGAAAATCTTCTCAAAACCCACGCCAGTATTGGCTTTACGGGGTATAAAACGAGTGGAAGTGATCCGGGCAGAGCGCTTTCAGGAAGGGAGGATTACGGCTCGCCGGGTTGGGATTAAGCTTGCACAATCCGGGTCCAGTATGCCGGATCGGCGTAGTATGCGGCGAGCACGTCAATGTCGATGGAAGAACCCTCCGGGCCGAATTCGAAGGAGCCGAACAGGTTGATGTGCTGCCACGCGACGGGTGACATGCCAGCGATCAGCGCCGTTGCAGCGAGGTCGCGATCCGCACGTTTTTGCTCATATACGCGGGAAAGCAGCGCCGTGTTGTAGTAGATGATTGCATTGGCGATCAGCCGTGAGCAGTCGTTCCAGATCTGCTGTTCGGCCTCGGTGTGCACACGCAGCTTGCCGCCGTTGACGTAGGCGATCGCGCGGCGCAACCGGTGGTACGCTTCGCCGCGGTTCAAGGCCTTCTGCACGTCCTGACGCAGGTTGACGTCGTTGATGAACCTGAGAATATGGCGCGTGCGGCAGAGGTTGTCGAGTTCCCAGAGCGCCTTTTTGGTTTTATTCTGGCGCACGTAGCTGCTGAGCTTGCGCACGATTGTGGCTTGCGTGACGTCCTTTTGTGCGAGTGAAACCATGATGCGCTGGACGTTGGGCCACTCCCGGATGATCCGTTCATCGTGGGATTTTCGCGAAGGTTTGATCAGCCAGTTCCCGTAGTGACTCGGGTTGTGCCGGCCGACGAGGCTGGCGATTTTCTTGTGCAGGTCGCGATAGCGCGGCGCAAACTGATACTCGAACGTAAGCAGGGTAAAGAAGTTCAGCTGGTTGGCGCCGTGCGTGTCGGTGGAATGGACCTGCGGACGGATGTCGGACGTATTGTTGTAGAGCAGGTCGAACACGTAATGGCTTTCGTGCTCGTGTGCGCCGATGACTTTCATGTTGAACGGCACGTGGTTAGCGACGGCCGTGCAGGCGCTGATACCCTTGCCGAGGCCGTAATACTTGGGCGAGTGCCGCGCCTGGAAGGTGTCGATCTGGGTTTCGAAGCGCTGGCCGTCGCTGCTCGAATGGATCTGGTCGCCGACGTCGAACAGATGAAACGCCGGCAGGCCAGCAGTTGCGTTGCTGATCGCGTCATTGGCGGCATGCAGGGTTTCGGGGCGCAGATAGTTGCGCGCGGTGCTCGCGAGCGAAGCGTAGCTGATGCCCGAGACTTCGGCCATTTTTTGCAGGCCCATGTTGGTGCCCATGGCGACCACGCAGGCAAGGATTTCGCGCGGGTCGGCGGCATGCTTCACATAGCGATCGAGCACGTGGGTGAAGGCCTTCAGGAACTCCGTGCGTTCGGCGACGAACCACAGCAGCCTGGCGATGTCGATCCCGGGCAACTGGCTGTAAAACGAATGGTTGACTGATTCGTCGGGAGCGGGATATACGAGGCTCCAGCGGCGTTTGTCGCCCTGCTGGCGTACCTTGATATGTGGGTTGTCGCGCTGCTCGATGTGATGGTTGACGAGCTTCAACTGCGCTTCGATATCGTCGTGCAGGATGGCGAGCGTTTCTTCGATTGGTGCCAGGAGAACCGGCAACCCAATCTCTCGCAGGATATCGTCCTTGTGCTGCCAGCGTGCATCGCTGATCAGATCGTCCTCGAAGCGGCGGAACTCGGTGCTGTCGTTGCTGAACACATCGCCAGCCTCGAGCGCGTTACGCAGCAGGCGATAGACGAGAAATTCGTAGCGATCGACGTCGAGCTGCTTCTTTTTTCCGGCCTCGGGGCGATACAGGTGGGGTTGCAGGTTCTTTGGAATGAACGCGGTGGGAAACGCGAACGGCTTGCTCTGCCGGGGCGATTTGCCATTGCGTAACAGTTCCTGCAGAAAAGCAACGGCCCCCAGCAACGGCGCATCTTCGATGCGGCCGGCGAACTCGATGCCGGAAAAACAGATGCCGGATGTTGCGTTTGATGACGGGCGACAACGCGGTGTAGTGCGACCATTCGAAGCCGACCTTGTCGAACGTGACGTTGCGCATATAGCTGGAGACCGGCTCGAAACGTTCGGGCGGGAGCAGTGCGAAGGCCTTTTTTCTGACGCTGGAGAACGACGCGTTGCGTGGGATTGAGTCGTCGACAAAGAGATGGAGAACCTGGCCAGCGGCCTTCAGATGAGTGCTGGCGTCGGTAAGCGCGCTTTGCGCGGCCGCCTCGGCGACCTCGCGGGCCGACTGCTCATACTGGTCGACCAGATGAATGAAGGCTTCGATCAGATTGTCGTTGATCTGGCGAAACCGGTAGTAGGCAAAGCACAGCAGGTACAGACGTGTGATCGCGACCGGCATGCGTTGCAGCTTGTAGACGGTGTAGAACTTCACGAGCGACGCGTAATACCGGCCGCTGTCCGTGGAAATGCCGGTGGTCTCGAGAAAGTGCCGGGCGAACTCATGCAGGGGTGCGAAGAACTGCCGGCGCTCGGACTCCTGGCGAAGTTCCTTGTAGCTGAAGTCCTTCGGCTCGTGCTTGAGGATGCTGACCCGGTACATCGACTCGTCGGCGCATAGCAGCGCGTCGAGTTGCTGCGAGATGTCCGTGGTGAGTGCGTCACTGAGCAGGTTCGAAACGCGCCGGCGTTCCGCGCTCACGACCCTTCCGACCATGTCCTGCAGGAATGTGTAAATCGGCACGACAATACGCTGCTGCTTCAGATACTGAAGGCTCTCGCGCAGGATGTAGATCGGTTGCGTGGACAGCCTGGCGAGGTGCTGCGCGCGGCGCTCGAGGTCCGCTTTGGCAGCGCTGTCGCAAAGCCGGAAGCCGAACAGATCGAGGATGCTGTGTTGCAATGCGCGTCGGGTCGGAGTTGAAGGTGGGCTGATGGAGGCCACATCCTTGTCCGGGAAGTGTCGGGTCAGGATGTAGCGCAAATCGTCCTGGACGGTATCCTGGTCGTAGTCGAAGAACTGGTTCTTTGCCTTGAAGTAGCCGAGTTGCAGCGTCAGGTGCGCGGCGACCGAGGCCGTACGTGAATGAACGAGCGTCTGTTCGGCCTCGCCCAGCTCGAAGTACGCGTGCCGGTCTTCATCGGTAAAGCGTGTGAGTGCGTACAGTTCGTCGATTTCGTGGCGGGTCAGGATCGACAGGCGATGCGAGTTGGCTGCCATGGGAAGCGTGTATTTGTTCTTCGATGTTTGGGCATGCCGCGGCGCACAGCTATGCTGACGTGATACCTGGCGTTTAGCGCGGCCGTTTCGTCGGGCGTGTTGACGAAGGACCGGTGTGCGTCCTGATCTGACCTTGCAGTGATGCGACCTGCTGGGCGAGCGTATCGCGCTCCCGCCGCAGCTCGCGTGCTTCGTCCATGACGCTGGCGAGCTGCTTTTCGTGCCGCTCGGCGAGCCGTCGCTGCTCGGCGGCGTCGGCTGACAGGCGCTGGACATCACCGACGAGCTGTTCGTTGCGCTGCTGGGTCTTTGCAAGCGCAGCTTCGGCGCGACGCTGCGCTTCGCGGGCTTCATCGGTCTGCATCATGACGCGCTTTTGTACGCCTTCGAGCCGGGCGGTCGCCTGGTCGACTTCCGCGCGCAAGGTGGTCTCATGCCCGGCGCGGGCTGCATGCAGCGCCTCAAGTTCGCGCGCATGGGCCTGTTGTGCATCGCGCAGTACCTGCTCCGATTGCGCACGCAGGGTATCGCGTTCGGCTGTGGCGGCTTCGCTTTGCCGGGCGGCAGCATCGCGCTCTGCCTGGGTTCGTGCAAGATCGGCCAGCGCCGAGGCAAGGCGCGTCTGTTGATCCTCGAGCTGGACGCGCAGGGTGTGCGTTTCGGCCTGAAGGCCTGCGTTGGCTGTTGCCAGGGACTCGGCGCGCATCGCCGCACCCGTCGCTTCAGTTTCGAGCTCTTCACCACGCTGCGCAAAAACCTGTTCGCCGTGTTCGACCGCGAGCGCCCAGACCGACAGCATCGCGTTTGCAACCGCCGGCGGCAGCGCAGCGCTCAGCGCGTCGATGCGCGCCTGCTCGTCCTTCCAGAGCTTGAGTTCGTCGTTGATGGTGGTGCGGCTGCCTTGCCGGATCTCGGCGTAGATCAGGTCGACGGTGAGCTCATGCGGGAGCCGACCGGCGGCAACGATGCGCGCGGCGGCTTCGCGGGTACGGAAACGGGTATCGCTGATGCGACTCATGGGCGGCTTTTTCACCGTGAAATTGGTCGAGGGAAATGGTTTTCGGGGGCTTGCAGAACTGTATATCATCGTATCACGTTATATATGTAACGATATTGGCCTGAAATTTACGATAATTCGCATAATCGCAAGTTACTTTGCTGTACGCTGCGAAAACCCGATTTCGAAACGCGTCACACCATGAACCTGCCTGTCACGCCCGTCGACCCCGTTCTGACTATCGCGCTGCCGGCCGTACTCGACGGCAGCCTTGGCACCAACCGCGCGAGCGGCCGACACCGTCAGATCGCCGCTGACACCGATGTCGAGGCCGTGCGCCTGTGGCTTGCCGAATACACCGCGTCACCGCATACGCTGCGCAGCTATCGCAAGGAGGCGGTACGCCTGCTGCTGTGGGCTACGCAGGCGCTGGGCAAGCCGCTGTCGAGCCTCACGCGCGAAGACTTCCTGCTCTACGAGCGCTTTCTGGTGGCGCCAACTGGCGACTGGGCCGATCCCGACCGGCCACGCAAAGGAAGCACGAGGCGACTGTTCGAGGGGCCGCTATCGGAGCGTAGCCGGCATCAGGCTCTAGGCATCCTCTCGGGCCTGATGACGTACCTGGTGAGCGCCGGCTATCTGGCCGGCAATCCGCTCGCGCTGCGCCGCGGGCGAACGACTTCAGCCAGGCGAACCCGCCGGGTCGAACGGTATCTCGATCACACGCTGTGGGATCACGTGCTCGCGAGCGTGGAACAGTGGCCGCGTCTGACCGAACGCGACGAGCAGCACTACGAGCGCAGCCGCTGGCTGATCCGCCTGCTGTATCACACCGCGCTGCGTGTTTCGGAAGCCGCCCACGCGAAGGCAGCGGACTTCTATCAGCGCCGTGGCAAATGGTGGCTGCACGTCGTCGGCAAGGGCGGCGCCGAGGGCGAGGTGCCGGTTGGCGATGCGTTGATGGCCGACTTTGCGCGCTATCGGGCCTTTCACGGCCTGTCGCCGGTACCGGCCGCGAGCGAGACCGGTCCTGCCGTGATGAGCATCGCCGGTGACGATGCGCGGCATCTGACACCCGCGGCGATCTACCTGATCGTCAGGGACGTCTTTCGTCGGGCCGCTGACGCGCTCAATGCAATCGATCCAGTTGGCGCCACCACGCTACGTCGCGCCTCGACCCACTGGCTGCGCCACAGCGCGGCCTCGCATCAGGCGGACGCCGGCACCGATCTGCGCTTCATCCAGAAAAACCTGCGGCATGCGTCGATCGAGACGACCGGCATCTATCTGCACGCCGAGGACGATCGACGTCACACGCAGACGACGAACATGATGCCCAGGTCGGACGCGATCATCCCGCCTGACGAACACCCTGCGTAAAATGGGCGCTGCCCGTTCAACCAGAATTTCTCCGCATGCCTGTCTCCTACAACCGTCAACAGATCGAAGCCTGGCTGGGTCCGCATACCGTGCTCAAGGCACGGCCATATACGCATGCAGTGTCGGACCTGAACTGGCGGGACGACGTTCTGAGCGGGAAGGTGCAAGGCTCACAGCGCCGACTCTATGAAACGGAGATCCATTTTGTCGGGATGGGCGGCAGTGTGCAGATCGAAGGAGACTGCACCTGTCCGGTCGGCTACCGTTGCAAGCACATGGCCGCGCTGCCCATCGCGGGACTCGCGCATCTGCCAGCTGCGCCCGCCACCGGCGTCCATCCCGCGCTGGTGAGCTGGCTGGAAGGATTTCGCGTCAAATACGCGGAACCGTCCATGCAGAATGGCCGGGCAACGGTCGCGCGAACGACGCTCACGCTTGTTTATGTGGTTGTTCCCGACATGTATCCGCCGTCAGGTTCAGGCCGACGCCGCCGGCCTTCAGGTTGATCAGGAAGAGCGGCACCTCACCCTGCTGGAAACGCTGCACGGGCGTCACACGATCAGTTGTCTCACCGGTCAGGACTACGTATGGAATTCTGGCGGCCTCCAGTGCGGCGGCGATGAGCTCGAGCATGCCGGTAAACTGGGAGAACAGCAGGATACGACGACCTTCCTCGATCAGTTCGGGCAGCATGTCGAGCATGCCAACCACAGCATTAAAAGTCAGTGTTGCAAAAACGGGGAGGACCATAGATTCTTGTTGCGAATATTGAATGCCTTCACGAACTCGGCTGGCATCAGCCTGACTTGATGCCCCATCTTCGTCAGTTGCCGGGCCCAGTGGTGGGCGCCGCCGCACGCTTCCATTCCGATTAGGCACGGTGTCCGGTTCGCGAAGTGCTCGAGAGAAACTTTGCCCGCTTGATCGGCTTGTTCACGATCTCGCCGGTTTCCTGATCGACGTAATGGACCTGGAAGACGGCTTTCGCAGTATCGACTCCAACTGGGGTAGGCTTCACGATGGACTCTCCGGTTACTTGGAAAAGCGTCTATTTTCCACCTGGGCACATCGATGCCGCTGGGCCCGTGAGGATCCACCTTTTTTTGCTCTCACGTTCACAGGTGGGACGTGTTCATTTCATTCAATTCGATGCCACTCAGAATGACGCGCGCGCAGTTGAAATCCTTGAACCCGAGCATCGGTCGGATCCGGCGTTTGATGGCCCGATGGTCCTGCTCGACGATGTTGTTCAAATACTTGATCTGACGAACCTTGATGGGCGTCTCGCGCTCGGCATTCACCGCGTTAAGCGCAGCCAGATTGGAGCCGCTTTTGTCGATGGTTATCGACTCGGGCGAGCCGTTCTGACCGATTGCCTTTTCGAAGAAGCGCCGAGCAGCAGCCTTGTCCCGCTTGGCCCTGAACAGAAAATCGATGGTGTTGCCCGCCTTATCCACTGCCCGGTAAAGATACTTCCACGAGCCCTTAACCTTGATATAGGTTTCATCAACCCGCCAGCTCTTGCTGACCGGCCGCTTGTGCTTGCGAAACGTCTTTTTGAACAGCGGTACCACCTTGACAACCCAGCGATGCACCGTCGAATGATCGACGCCAATGTCGCGCCCAGCCATCATTTCCTCGAGATTGCGAAGACTCAGCGAGTAAGCAACGTATCATCGCACGCACAGCAGGATCACTTCAAGCGGATAGTACAGCCGCTTCAGAACCTTGGCGATGCCCGGAGCAAGCGTCGTTCGTGGCGTCAGTATCTTCTTCATCGTTTGGCCAAAGCGTTCTCGTCAGCCTCGAATTTTACCTCCCTCGCGTTAATGCGACAGAGCCGCCTGTATGTGCCGGGCGGCGATCTGAAGGCGCAGCTTATCAACGCAAAGATCCGTACGCCGGGCGTGTCGGGGCGTGAGCCGACCTACACCACGGCGTACATCGAGCTGATCTTTACCTTCTACCGGGCTTTGTTCAGCAGGGTCACTTGCACGGCGGCTGAGGGTCGGGTAGAAAGAGTCCAGTGATCAATCCGACTGGCGAGCTTTCATGCCTTACAAGGCAAGACTGAAGAGTGGCGAACCGCGCAAACGAGCCAAGCCGGGCTACCGGGTGACGAATGCGCGTGACTACAACGCGAGCGTGAAGAAGCACGGACAGCTCAGCCTGTATTGTCCCGACGGCGACCTGAAGGCGCTGTTCATCAACGACACGCCCTACCGCAAGGGCGAGTCGGGTCAGTCCCAGACGTACAGCGATGCGTACCTCGAGCTGATCTTCATCTTCTACCGGCTGTTTGGCTGGGGCATGCGACAGATCACTGGCCACATGGAGGAATTCTGGGCGCTGCGCGGACGCGACATCGCGGTGCCGAGTTTCGGGCTTCTGAGCGAGCGATTCCGCACGATCGAGGTTCACGTCAAACAACGCTGCTCGCGCGCGGCCGAACGCCTGGGCAACGGCGAGGCGATCAGCCTGATCGTCGACAGCAGCGGCATGAAGTTTGGCCGGGCCAGCGAATGGCATCGGCAAAAGTACGGCCGCGACGCGAGCCAGACGCCGTGGCGCAAGATGCACCTGTCGATCGACCCGGAGACGAACGTCCACCAGATCGCGATCACCGAGGACAACGTCTCTGACGAGGCGGGCCTGAATGCGATGCTGGCAGTCGAGGCGAACGTCGACTGCGTGATCGCCGACGGCGCGTACTACAGTATTGCGCAGACCCAGGCGTGGTCAGCCTGCGGCGTGCTGCCGGTGATTCCCCCACCGGCCAATGCGGTCGTTCACAATCCGCCGGCGACGCGCTGGCACGACCATCTCGTTCAGTACATCAAGGACAAGGGCATCCATGCGTTTCGCAACAAATACGGGTATGGCCAGCGCGCGCTGGTCGAGTAGCAGATCTCGCGCATCAAGCGCTGCCTCGGCGCGCGGCTACTGACGCGCAAAACCGAATCGCAGCAGCGCGAGGGCGTGATTATCGCGAACCTCGTGAATCTGTGGAACAGCTTCGGCAAGGCGGTCTGCGCCAGGACGGCATAGTTGCGCCCGCAACCCAATGGGCGAATACCCTGCTGAACAAAGCCCCGCCTGGGAGGTATTAGAGAATCACGCGGACATCAAAAAAACATTTTATATCTATGTGATGGGCGATCGGTGGCATGATGGCAGCAATCCCATAGCGCCTGCAGTCTCGATCTTTGCTTGTGTGCGCACAGTGGGTTTTCGGGATTAGACAAGGGTATGACGCGTTTGGCTGGCGAGAGTGCGATTCTCCGGTTCCGTCACCTCCTCGCAACACACGGCTTGGCCGCGTGATGCGCACACTGGTCAATGAGATCCTGAGCGAGCAAGGCTTGATGCTGAATCGGCGGTCGATGCGATCTTGCTTTCGGCACCCAGTTCGACAAAGAACGGCTCTGATGCACGGGGCCCGGAGAGGCACCAGATGAAGAAGGAACCAGCAGCAGCTTGGATAGACGAAGGCCCGGTATCGAGGGTTGATGAAGAGCACCGCGCAGATCACGACACTGTTTGCACTGGCCAACCGTTGGACGGCGCGCAAGGCTTTACGCGAAACGTGAAAAGCCCATCGGTCTCGGCAAACGGAGGTCGTCATGGTTGGAAAGCCGGGCGACCACCCTGCCAACAAACTCTTACGACTGATATGCCGCAAGTGGCAAAAGATCAGCGCTCTGAAAACTAGTTGGAAGGACCTTCCCTAGAGGATCAGGCGCTTTGTCCGGGTTTGTCAAAGTAGTCGCGCTGGTCTGGTTACGCCGCCGGCCGGCGTAAACAATGCTTGAGCGGTAGTTTGGCTGGAGCAGGGCGGTAGGGATGAATTCTCGGGCCGTCGGAGTGCTTCCGATAGAATCGGATTCGAGATTCTACGCAGCAAACCGAATGTTAATTGTTTACAGCGGCATGCGCCTCTCTGTTTCGTGTGAAGCCTCAACGTGTTCGCTTGCCGAATCTATTCAATAACGCCCACCCCTGCAGAGGCCTAGGATTACCCACAAGTTGACTGATCGTGCTATTCGTTTTGCCTGAAGAGGCGATACATCTGGCTCTGTCGCGCCAAGGAGTTACTGTAAAATCAAGGCATGAAGAATTCGACCGAAGAGCAGTGGAGAAGGAACGAATTTTGCGAAAGACGTTGTCGCCTGGCGTTGCGAAGGTTCTGAAGCGCCTGCATTTTCCAGTGGACGTGATTTTGTTGTGCGTGCGGTGGTACGTGGCGTACTCGCTGAGTCTGCGCAACCATCGAAGAAATGATGGTGGAACGCGGAATCGAGGTCGACCACTCAAGCGTGCATCGCTGGGTCACCAAGCTCGTGCCGTTATTCGAAAAGGCGTTTCGCCGGCACAAGCGACCGGTAGGCAAGAGCTGGAGAATGGACGGAGACCTACGTGAAGGTCAAAGGCCAGTGGAAATTTCTGTACCGCGCCGTCGACAAGGAAGGCAACACGGTCGATTTCCTGCTGCGCGCCCATCGTGACAGGGCCGCTGCGCGCCGCTACTTCGAGAAGGCCATTGACCAGAACCGCGAGCCCGAGACGATAACGGTGGACAGGAGTGGCGCCAATCTGGCCGCGCTTGAAGCGCTTAACGCCGAGCGGGAAACGCCCATCAAGATCCGCGAGAGCAAGTATCTGAACAACCTCATCGAGCAGGACCGCCGCGCCACCAAACGCATCATCCGGCCGATGATGGGCTTCAAGAAATCCGGTGCGCGCGCATCATCCTCTCAGGCATCGAACTCATGCACATGATCCGCAAGGGGCAGATGAAAGGTGACGGCGATGGCGTCAGCCGAACGGTTGCCGCGCAGTTCTATTCACTGGTGATATAAGTGCTCCTAACCATAGTGAAACTTCCGCATCCCAACTCCCTTATCGCGACACAACCAAGGCAGCCAACATGGATGGACGTTGGGTCGATGCCTACCGGCTCTAGGAGAGCGGGGCGAACAACGGATGTTCAGGATGTTTGGAAGAACTGCTCCATAGCGAATATGTCATCCATTTCAGCCACGGAGATCGCGGGCGAGCTACTACGTCGTCACGCGAGCAGCTTCTGGAAAGGGTGAAGAAGTTCTACGAAGACCATCAAGATCCGGTTCTCATCTCAGAGCCAGCGCCGACTTTGCCCGTCGATATGGCGATTCGTGTTAGCGACGCTGAACTGGTCGGGATACTACAGGCGCAGGAAACGCTAAACATTAGCGGCCACTAAAATTTCTTTACCTGTTCAAGATGCCAACCCGACGCCCTTTTCCGTTTCTGTACGAGGCTTTTATCATCGTGCTCATGCTCTTCTTTACGGAATATCTGGTGGATGCACTGATATGGAATTTCGGCCGCGACGCGGGGTTGCAGAAGATTGAAATTGACAGCATCGGGCGAGTGCTGGCATGCGGGCTGGTCTTTCCCGTGCTGATGCACTATGGGCGATACACGTATCGCGAACTGGTGCATGACAACCTGCACTCCTGGACCTACACAATCCTGTCGTTTGCCTTACCAGTACTGCTGTTGATACCAGGACTGGTGCTGGTGGAAATCATGATTGAGCGCCTAGTGCTTGTATTTTTCCCTATGACCCAGTCGATGGCCGATGCCATGCAGACCATGATCGGGAGTGGCCTCGGATCCGTCCTGTTGGTGTGCTTCATTGCACCGGTCGTCGAAGAGATGCTGTTTCGCGGCATCATACTGCGCGGCTTTCTCCGGCAATACACGCCTGGGGTGGCCGTCGTACATTCGGCTGCAGTGTTCGGCTTGGCGCATCTGAATGTGTACCAGTTCTTCGGCGGTTTTACCATCGGGGTACTGTTGGGTGCTGTGTATCAGCGTACACGCTCATTGTTACCTTGTATCCTGATACACATGTCTTACAACACGGCGGGCGTTCTTTTGGCGAATCGATCCGGCCCTGAGACGTGGGGCGATCCCATTTCTCTGCCGCTGTCATGGCATATGCCCGCTGCTATTTGCGGTTGCATCGGCGCGTGGCTACTTGTCAGAATCGTCGCAGCGTACCGCATTGCGTAGGAAAGCAACGCGACGATTTGCGCTGGGGCCCCCTTGAACCACTCTGGCAAGCGAAGTCGACGAGAATCAAATCGTGATGATCGAAGAGCTGCTTCGGTCATCACGCTACGGAAAAGTAATGGAAAACGAGAAGGTAGTTGAGTTGCTGACCGAGATACGCGACCTCATCGGGAAGAACCACGAATTCGCCATTAAGGTGCAAAGTGAATGCCGCCGGGATGCGAAATTCCGGCGTTTGTTGGTGATAGCTATAGTC
The DNA here is from genome assembly GCF_050436725.1 of Paraburkholderia sp. JPY465. Classification (NCBI taxonomy): domain Bacteria; kingdom Pseudomonadati; phylum Pseudomonadota; class Betaproteobacteria; order Burkholderiales; family Burkholderiaceae; genus Paraburkholderia; species Paraburkholderia sp. JPY465. The sequence goes on along the minus strand of NZ_JBNDMT010000007.1, from coordinate 671,585 downwards.
ATCATGAGGGTTGGCCGCTGCAGAGGGCCCTCCGGCCATCGCTTCGGGCGTGGTTCAAAAGCCCGCTTTTTTGCGTTACACGGACGAGCTGAACCGTCCTGCATAAAAATGCAGAATTGGTAAGGAATGCGATGCAAACTGGAGGCCTGCAACGACCTCCCGGCATCAGATCTGCCGGGGTTGAAGCGGGCCGAGTCCGAGCTGCGTCAGCCAGTGCGAATGGGCTTTGTTCGGATGGGGGCGAGGTTCAAACCAGGGTAACACGCGAGCCACCTGATGGCGCTGTCATGGCCGATAATGACAGCCCATTTTTTCAGTCGTGGTGGATGCATGAATCAATCGGCTGGCGTGGCAGCGAAGCGGCTGCCTGAGAGTGAACGCAAGCAACTGGCCGTTCAGGCGCTGGCGGGATCGGAAACGATCAGTGAACTGTCTGCCAGGCTCGGCGTGAGTCGCAAGTTTGTCTACGCGCAACGGGGCAAGGCGAGCGACGCGCTCGATGTTGCGTTCTCTCTGACGGCGCCCGATGACGAGGTTCTGTTCCAGTTGCCGGTCACCCGGCCCTGGCTGCGTCAGGTGATGCTCGGGCTCACGCTGATCTGTCGCAGTTCGTATCGCGGCGTGGTGGAGTTCATGCGCGATCTGCTGGGCGTATGCGTCAGTGTGGGCAGCGTTCACAACCTGCAGCAATGGGCCGCGCAGCAGGCCAGGGCGATCAACCGCGAGCAGGACCTCTCTGGCATTCGCGTGGGCCTGCACGACGAGATCTTCCAGGGCTCGCAGCCGGTGCTTACCGGCGTCGATGCCGAATCGACCTACTGTTACCTGCTTGCCGGCGAGAAACATCGCGACGCCGACACTTGGGGCGTGAACCTGCTCGACACGTCAAGGCAGGGGCTCGCACCCGACTACACGATTGCCGATGCCGCCCAGGGTCTGCGCGCCGGACAGAAAGCCGCCTGGGGCGACACGCCCTGCCATGGCGATGTGTTTCACATCCAGCACCAGTGCGAGACGCTGGGCAAGCTCGCCCGGGGTGCCCGCACACGGCGCGAGCAGCTCGAAGCCGGGACAGATCGCGCCCGCGCGCGGGGACGGGCGGGCCGCTTCGCTGCCGCGCTGAGGCAGGCGCGCCACGCTCAGGCGCACGCCGATGAACTGGCCCGTGACGTGCGCACACTCACCCAGTGGCTCAGTCATGACATTCTGGCGCTGGCGGGTCCGGTGCTGGCCACGCGGCAGATGCTGTTCGACTTCGTGGTCGATGAGTTGCGACAGCGTGAACGCCAGGATCCACGCCGCATCCGCCCGGTGCGCGTGGCGCTGCAGAACCAGCGCGATGACCTGCTGGCGTTCGCCGGCGTGCTCAATGCAAAACTCGCCACCATCGCGCAGGCTGCGAACGTACCCGGCGTCCTCGTGCGCGCCGCGTGCGTGCTGCACCGCAAACCCGCCACCTCGGGCGCGTACTGGCAAGGCTGGGGCCGGTTGCGATCCCAACTGGGCGACCAGTTCCACGCCGTCTTCGCCGCCGTGGCGCAGGTCACGGAGCACACGCCGCGCAGCAGTTCGCTGGTGGAAAACCTCAACTCGCGACTGCGCAACTACTTCACGCTGCGGCGCCATCTGGGCACCCCTTATCTTGACCTGCTGCGCTTCTTCCTGAACCATCGGCGCTTCATGCGCAGCCGCCGGGCCGAGCGTCAAGGCAGGAGTCCGTGTGAGTTGATGACCGTTCAGGACCACCCGCACTGGCTCACGATGCTGGGACTCGGACCGCTTCAACCGCGGCAGGCCTGAGCGTGGGAGGTCGATACTCAAGACCTCCACCTTGGTCGGACTGCTCATTACAAATCAAAATCCCGCCGTTCTGCGAGCGGTGCGACTCAGCTCGCCCGCGTTACCCCAAATCGGCGCTTTTTGAACCACGCCCGGAAATTGTATCCATGCGTGTATCGCGTTTCTTCTTGTAAGACTTGGGCATCAAACACGGCCTGGCCGGAACTTCGCCGGTAGCGTCTTTGTCCACCGGCCTCTCGGCCTTTGGAGGTTGGAGCCTTTGAAGGTCGGAATCAACCGCGAAGGAGATCATCGATGCAGAAGGAACGTGTTGCCGCGCTCGATGCAGGCCGGGCGCTTGCGATCGTCGGGGTCGTTGCAGTACACCTGTCGTTTCAGTTTCCCAATCTGCCGGGCGGCGTGACACTGCTTGCGCACATGGGCCAGTACGGCGTGCAGCTTTTCTTCGTGATCAGCGCGATCACGATCTTCATGACTCTCGAAATGGATCACGAGCGGCGCGCGGGCGCGGGTCACGTCACGCTGCGCTTCTATATCAAGCGCTTCTTCCGTATCGCGCCCTTGTATTACGCGGCGATCGCGGTCTATGGCCTCATCAGCTACGGCGCGATGCGCTCAGGCATCGAGCGTGCATGGATTCTGGGCGCGCATGGCCCGATGGACGTATTGCTCAACATGGTCTTCCTTCATGCGCTGTCGCCGACCGCGATCAACAACGTCGTGCCGGGCGGCTGGTCGATCGGCGTGGAGATGCTTTTCTATCTGATCGCGCCGTTGCTGTTCTTTCTGGCGATGAACCGCACGCGCCTGTTGCTGGCCACCATCCTGATGCTGGGCCTGTCGCTCGCGGTACTGTCGATGAGCGATTGCAACGGCACGCTTGAATGCAATGTGACCAACAATACGTTCAGCTACTTCTGGCCGCCGGTACAGGGGCCGTGCTTCATCGTCGGCATGTGGGCGTGGTACGCGTTCCGCTCGCATTTGCTCGGCGCATCCGATGTGACCGGGCGCGTGTCGTGGCTCTATCTGTTGCTTGCGTTGGGCTTCGCGCTCGTCACGGCCGCGCTCGGTGTATGGCTCGACAAGGCACCTGCGCTCGCGCCTGTATTCGCCGCGTGCAGTGCGGTGGCGTTCCTGCTGTTCGTGTGCTCGCGCCATGCCCGCAAGGAGCGCGGGAAAGGGCATGCGACGCCGAGCATGCCCTTGGTTCGACGCTGCGCCGCGGCCCTCGGGCGCGAAAGTTATGGCATTTATCTCTGGCACTTCATCTGCGTCTATATGACCTTTCATTTCTTCGACGGCCTGTTCAGCGAGGAGAACGGCGAGACGTCGCTCATGCTTTTCGGGGCGACGCTGATTGCAGTGCTGTTCGTGTCCTACGGTCTGTCGCGCGTGTCGGACCGGCTGATTCAGGGGCGCGCCACTCGCCTGTCGAAGCGCCTGCTCGCCACGGTCGACCGGCGCTTTCATTTGACGACCGAGCGCCTATGAAAGCGCCCGGCTTCGATTCATCTCCGCGGGCACGGGCAGATGAATCGAAGCCGGCCGCGCGTGAGATAAAGCACGATGCTCGCGGCAAGCGTGATCGCTTCAGTGCGACATGCTGTGTTCGCTGGGCAATATGGGAAAGTGCGGCTAGCCATGCCAACTCAGCTACCGGACAGGTCACGCAACAAAGCCTCTGTTACGCTGAATGTTGTGCGAAAGGATTGATGGGCTGAACCTTTCGCGATTTTTAACACGGTCGAGCATCTGACATGTGTCCCAGTCAGCGACCAGCGCTTCGAACCCGCGCGCGACGTTCGACTCCATAGCCTGCAGACCGGCGTCTCCCTGAAAGTTCGAGCTAAAGGCAGAGTGAAACCGGTTCTGGAAGTATCCAGAGACCTCCTGGATGCGCTGTGGTGTGCCCGAGTCGATGTACATTACCGACTCGGAAGAGAACGGGTCGTAGTAAATCACGTTGGGATAGTCAGTCTTGACTGCGACGCACGGTGTCTCGCTGACAAGGAGTGACCCGACTAGTTGGATGGAGCCCTTCATTCCTCTCGGGGTCTTGAAGACCCAGATACGCTTAGGCAATCGCTGTGTCAGCTCCAGGATTTTTGTATTGTTCGAGCCGAAATACCCGACCGGTCCTTCCTTCAGATTTTGCTCGAGTTTCTGCCAATAGTAAAAAATGGGCAGAGGTTCAAACCAGGGTAACACGCGAGCCACCTGATGGCGCTGTCATGGCCGATAATGACAGCCCATTTTTTCAGTCGTGGTGGATGCATGAATCAATCGGCTGGCGTGGCAGCGAAGCGGCTGCCTGAGAGTGAACGCAAGCAACTGGCCGTTCAGGCGCTGGCGGGATCGGAAACGATCAGTGAACTGTCTGCCAGGCTCGGCGTGAGTCGCAAGTTTGTCTACGCGCAACGGGGCAAGGCGAGCGACGCGCTCGATGTTGCGTTCTCTCTGACGGCGCCCGATGACGAGGTTCTGTTCCAGTTGCCGGTCACCCGGCCCTGGCTGCGTCAGGTGATGCTCGGGCTCACGCTGATCTGTCGCAGTTCGTATCGCGGCGTGGTGGAGTTCATGCGCGATCTGCTGGGCGTATGCGTCAGTGTGGGCAGCGTTCACAACCTGCAGCAATGGGCCGCGCAGCAGGCCAGGGCGATCAACCGCGAGCAGGACCTCTCTGGCATTCGCGTGGGCCTGCACGACGAGATCTTCCAGGGCTCGCAGCCGGTGCTTACCGGCGTCGATGCCGAATCGACCTACTGTTACCTGCTTGCCGGCGAGAAACATCGCGACGCCGACACTTGGGGCGTGAACCTGCTCGACACGTCAAGGCAGGGGCTCGCACCCGACTACACGATTGCCGATGCCGCCCAGGGTCTGCGCGCCGGACAGAAAGCCGCCTGGGGCGACACGCCCTGCCATGGCGATGTGTTTCACATCCAGCACCAGTGCGAGACGCTGGGCAAGCTCGCCCGGGGTGCCCGCACACGGCGCGAGCAGCTCGAAGCCGGGACAGATCGCGCCCGCGCGCGGGGACGGGCGGGCCGCTTCGCTGCCGCGCTGAGGCAGGCGCGCCACGCTCAGGCGCACGCCGATGAACTGGCCCGTGACGTGCGCACACTCACCCAGTGGCTCAGTCATGACATTCTGGCGCTGGCGGGTCCGGTGCTGGCCACGCGGCAGATGCTGTTCGACTTCGTGGTCGATGAGTTGGGGTCCCAAGCCGGAACCGCAGAAATTTTCGAAGTCTTTTTGATTCAGCAGGTTAGCCGCTATTTCCGGGCGGCAAAGGCCTGATTCATCTGCCGTGCCCGCTGGATCTTGTCGCCGTGCAGGTACATTGACGTCGTCGCGATCGAAGCATGACGAAGATTATCGCGCACGCTCGTGAGCTCAGCCCCGCGGGCGAGCGCATGACTCGCATGACTGTGGCGCATCCAGTGCGGACTCGCGCGTCGCAGCTTGTCGGCGGCGACCGGGTGGTCGGTCTGGATCACGTCGGCGACCTGCATAAAGAAGCGGCGCATCACGCGCCCCAGTCGTGAACCCACAATGCCGGCGGCTCTGTCCTCGCCGAGGCTCGCGACCAGTGGCGTTTTCGGATTCCAGCGTGCCGGCGTGACGGGTAATTGCCGCTGGACAAGATACTGGTCGAGGGCGGTACGGGCGAGCGGCGGCAGCGCCACCTGGCCGGGTTTGCTGCCCTTCCCAACCAGATGCAGCCAGTGATCTCCGTGCTCGTCCACACGAATATTGCCGAGCATGGCACCGACCAGTTCACTGGCGCGCAAACCCGTCGCGTAACCGAAGTCGAGCAGGAAGCGCAGCCGCTGCGCGGCTGGCTCCGACCAGCCGTAGGACCATTCGAGGCCGTCGGCAATCGCACGTATCAGCAGCCACTCGCCTTCGGTAAAACCCCGGGTCGTGTCGAGCGCGGGCTGCGTGGTGTGGCCGCGGACCTTGACGCCGGCGAACGGGTTGGCGAGCACGTAACGCTGCTCGATCAGCCAGCGGAACAGCGCCGACAGCACCGTGAGGGCGTACGCCGCCGAGCGTGCCGAGAGGCCGCCCGCAAACGGTCGCCACTCGACGGAATCACGCGGTCGCGGCTGCCCGACCCAGCGCTCGCGCGGCGTCGGCCGACGCACGAACGCCCGGTACGCGATCGCGTCGTCGGTCGTTAGTGACGACAGCGCCCGCTCGCGTTCGACGATGGCCCACAGGATCAGCCGCTCAGCTTCCTTGCGATAGGCGCACTGCGTCGCCGCAGTTTCGTGCAGCGCAAGCCACGCCTGTAAGGCTTCGTAATCGTTCACCGCGTTCAGCGTGCAGGCTTCGCGCGGGGCCCGGAAGCTACCTTGGGAACCATCGACCTCGTGCGGCAGACGCAACTGCTCCCACGGCACGATGCCACCGGGCTGCGTAACGGCAATCAGGGCACGGGCGCGCTCGGTCAGGTGAGGATGCACGGCAAAGAAGATTTCGACCTGCCGCGCCCCAGTCTCGCCGAGCCCTTCGATTGCTCGCCACCAGCCGCGCCGACGCGGGACACGTACGGTGAGCTCGGAAAGCGTGTGAATGCCGTGCGCGCGCAGGGCATTCACAGTCCGGGGCACAAGCCACCGGTCGATGTCGTCGCTGATCTGGGGTTGGGGCGCAGTCAGCGACGGCAATGTTCTGATTGCGCGCTCGACTGCGCTGGCCCGACGCTGCCGCTCTTCGGGGAGGTGCTGGAATACTGCGGCCAGATCCGGCCGGTGGCGGCTTTGCGCGAACGCCATGAGCTGCCGGCGGATGCGGCCGAGCATGCCCCGCGCGGACTGGCCCGACGTCTTGTGATCGGGCAGATAGCGCAGGACGGCGGCACGGGAGCTAAGGCCTGCATACCAGCCCCGTAGCGCGGCCAGCGAATCGGCATCCGGGAACCCGGGTTCGGCAGGCGTTGCGGCTGGCCGCCGGGTCTGACGCGTTGACGATTTCCAGCGCGCAGAGTACTTCGCCTTCACCGATGATGAGCTGGCCATCGCGCACCAGCGCAAAGGATTGCCCGAACAGATCCTGTGCCTGCTGCAGACCGGCTATTTCAAGGCCACGCGCGCATTCTTCACGCTCACGGAACTTCCGCCAGAAGATGCTGGCTACCTGCGCGAACGCTATTTTCCTCAACAGGCGCTTTCGCCAAGACCCATCCGCTCCGCAGAAATCTACGCGCAGCGCCGCGAAATCCTTTCGCTGTTCCGCTTTCGCCTCTAGTCGAAGCAGGACAGCCCGTTGCTCATGCAACGCGCGGCACAACTGGTGCGACGCGATGTGACGCCCGCGTTCGTAGTCACCGAACTCATCCTCTGGCTGAACCAGCAGCACATCGTGCGCCCGGGTTATACCGGCGGATTCAACCGGTCGATGCAATAGTTTGGTTAAACCGCTCGGCTGGCGTTTCGTAATTCAGTGTCTTCCTCGGACGTTCATTGAGCCGTCTCGCCACAGCATTGAGCCTAGTCTGTGAATACACCGACAGGTCGGTACCTTTCGGGAAGTATTGCCTCAACAGTCCATTCGTGTTCTCGTTCGACCCACGCTGCCAGGGATGTTGTGGGTCGCAGAAGTAGACGGCAATGTCCGTGGCAACAGTAAAGCGTTTGTGGCTGGCCATCTCAGTGCCGCGATCCCAGGTTAGCGATTTGTAGAGTTCCTGGGGCAATTTGCAGGCATGTTTGATGAGCGCATCGGCAACCACCTCGCTGTCCTTGCTGGCAATCTTCACCAGCATCACATAGCGTGTCTGGCGCTCGACGAGCGTCGCAATCTGGCTGCTCCCGCTGCCGCAAAGCAGATCACCCTCCCAATGTCCCGGCACTGCGCGGTCCTCGATCGTGGCTGGACGTTCGCTGATCGACACCGTGTCGCGGATCCTGCCGTGGTCGCCCGTCTTCTGCGTGTAATGGCGGGAACGCCGCATGACCCGGGTACGCCGCAAATGTTCGAGCAATTCCTTCTTCAAGACACCACGGGCCTGGATGAAGAGACTGCGGTAGATGGTCTCGTGTGACACGTGGTAATCCTCGTTGTCCGGGTACGCGCGCCTGAGCCATCCCGCGATCTGCTCGGGCGACCACTCCAGTTGAAGTTTGTCTGCCACGATGCGTGCCAACATCCGGTGTTCGACCAGCTTACAGACTTTGGGCCGCTGCGCCCGATCCCAGGCAAGCTGATCGGCGTGACTTGCCCGATAGCCATCCTGCCCACTGTTGCGTTTGATCTCGCGGCAGATGGTAGAGGGAGCCCGCGCAAGCCGACTGGCGATTGACTGGATCGAATCGCCAGCAACAAGCGCGCTCGATATCTCTTCCCGCTCGGCTAATGTTAGCGCCAGCCGCGAACGATGTCGCTTTGCCGGCGGGATTCCACCGGCTTCGCCGATGATCCGCTGCACGGACGAGTGGTGGCGATCGAAGAGCTGGGCGATATGCTCGAGAGACTCACCCTTTCGCCAGCGCTCCCACATCAGCGCTTTCTGCTTCTCGCTGTAGTAAATCCGGTGTCGCTGTTTCATTTGCAACACTCCCGCCGCTCATGCAGCGTTCATTGTGTTGCATCGACCGGTTGAATCCGCCACCACCTTCCAGACGATCGTCAGTACCGCACTCCGTGAAGAACGGCAACGACTGGCCGCACTGGTCGAGGCGGGCGTTACCGATGACGTCAGGGCCGCGCTGCAACGCCTGCTCGTACGCGATGAGTCCCTGTCCGAACTGGCCGCGATCAAGCAGGATGCGAAATATTTCGGACCTCACATGATGGGCCGCGAACGCCGCAAGCGCGCCACGCTCGAACCCGTCTACAACGCCGCCCGGTCAATCCTGCCCCAGCTCGGCATCTCCCAGCAGAATATCGCGTACTACGCGAGCCTTGCACACTTCTACACCATCTACGACCTGCGTCAGCTTCAACCCGGGCAGTCATTCCTGTACCTGCTGTGCTACGCCTGGCAACGCTACCGGCAACTGAACGACAATCTGGTCGACGCCCTGCGCCATCACACGAAGAAGTTCGAGGACGACAGCAAGGCCAGTGCCGATGACGCTTTCATACACGCCCAGATCCAGCGGCAGAAAGATACTCCGCAGGTCGGCAGGCTCCTGCAGCTCTACGTCGATGACTCGCTCGACGATGTCACGCCGTTCGGAACCGTGCGACGCCAGGCGTTCAGCGTCCTGCCCAGGGCTGACCTGCAGCAGGTCGCCGGTCTGTTAAGCAACAAACCCGTCAGCCAGATGGAGCTGCGCTGGCGGGCCGTTGACGAGGTCGCCGGGCAGATTCGCACGCGACTCAGGCCGCAGGCAATGGCACTCGAATTCTCCAGCGCACGCAACGACGATCGATGGCTTGCGGCCCTGCACTAGATGCGCGGCGTGTTTTCACGCAGGCAGCGGCTCGAACGGCGACCGCTCGCGGACATACCACCCGATACACTCCCGGAGCGGCTGCGCCCGTATCTGCTCACCTTCGATGACAAGGGCCAGCCTGTCAGCCTGCGTGGCGACCGATACGAATTCTGGATCTACCGGCAACTGCGCAAGCGCGTCGATAGCGGAGAATTGCATCTGAACGACAGCACCCAGCATCGACAGTTCAGCGACCATCTTGTTCCTGCCGATCGGACGGCCGCCGTCCTCGGCGAACTGGATCTCGCCTGGCTGCGCCAACCGGTACAAGTCACCGTCGCCGCTTTGTGCGACGAGCTTCGCGACCTCTGGCAGCGCTTTGATCGTGAACTGCGGCAGGGCAAGCTCAAACACCTCGACTACGACGCGCAACGCAGCACCCTGACCTGGCGCAAACCCAAAGCGGACAGAAACGCCACGCAGCAGGAAAGCTTCTACGCGAAGCTGCCGCTACGCGATATTGCGGACATCATCCGGTTCGTGAATGACCGTTGTGGCTTCCTGTCGGCGATGACGCCCCTGCAGCCCCGTTACGCGAAGAAGATTGCCGACGCGGACAGCCTGATGGCGGTGATTATTGCGCAGGCCACCAACCTCGGCAATCTCGCCATGTCCCAGACCTGCGATATCCCGTATCACGTGTTCGACGAGACGTACCGGCAGTACTGCCGTCTGGCGACACTGCGGGCCGCCAACGACCGGATTGCCAACTTCATCGCACAGCTACCGATCTTCGAGTGTTACTCGTCCGATCTCGGCGCACTCTTCGGCGCCGTCGACGGACAGAAGTTCGCTGCCGCCACGCCTACCGCAAAGGCACGGCACTCGCGCAAATATTTCGGTCGCGAACGGCGTGTCGTCGCCTTTACGTCACTCACCAATCACGTCGCCACGCTCACCAACCTCATCGGGGCGCACGAGCACGAAAGCCATTACGTCTTCGATCTCTGTTACCGCAACACGACCGATATCGCACCAACGATCATCACCGGTGACATGCATAGCATCAACAAGATGAATTTCGCGGCCATGCACTGGTTCGAGATGGGTTTCGCTCCGCGGTTCACCAACCTGCAGGCGCAACTGAAGCATCTGTTCTGCGGCGACGACATCGGGCAGTACAGCAACTTTCTGATCAAACCCGCCGGACAGATCGACCGGTCTGCCATCTGCGATGATCCGTCCGCCATCGAACAGATCATTGCATCGCTCAGCGTGAAGGAAATGAGCCAGCAGGCACTGGTCCGCAAGCTTTGCGCGCTGTCTCCGCATCACCGCACGCGCCGTGCGGTCTTCGAGTTCGACAAGCTCGTGTGCAGCATCTACACGCTGCGCTACATGCGCGACCCCCAGCTGCAGCGCAACGTCCATCGTTCGCAGAACCGCATCGAGGCGTATCACGCACTGCGCGGATTCATCGCTGAGGTCGGTGGCAAGAAACACCTGATCGGCAAGACCGATCACGATATTGCGATCAACAACGAGTGTGGCCGGCTTCTGGCTAACGTCGTAACCGCCTTCAACTCGGTGCTGCTTTCTCAACTACTCGAACGCTATCGGCGAGAGGGTAACGAGAAGGCGCTCGCGATGCTGAAAAAGATTTCTCCGGTGGCCTGGCAGCACATCCACCTCCTTGGGCATTACACGTTTCGCAACGAGAACCCGATCGACATCGCCGCCATGCTCGCTGGCCTCGATCTCCTGTAACTACCTGAAATTCAAGAACTTCCAAAATTTCTGCGGTTCCGGCTTGGAACCCCGAAAAGCTTGCCCAGCATGGGTTAGAAAGGATTTTCAGTTTTCGGGGGATGGGTAAAAATAGCCTAGACCGAAAAGACAATCCCCCCGCCTCGTCAGCGTGGGAAAGCGCCGACATGCCACCATGCCGTCTACAGGAAAACACAGCTCTACCGGAGCGGACGTAGGACGATGGATGGAGTGGAGATACCCTGCCAGCTGCCCCGCGACCACGTCAGCTCCAACCGCAACGGCGGGTTCGAATAGCCCGCCGTCATCTGCATAAACAAAGTAGTCACGCGTCGGCACCTCCGTGAATCTCGTAGGCGCTGGTACATGAAGCGAGTCTTCTCTGTAGATGCCCATATGATGCAAGAGGCGACGAACCCCGTTGCTGGCAATCTGCTTCCCGACATATTGGAGCGTCGCACCGCCGCCTAGTTCAGCGGTAATGACAGGAACTCCCTGCGCTTCAGCGGAAGCGGGAAGTGTCGTATTTCCTCCGCCACCTTTACCGTCAGTAAGATAGCTAACTGGCGCGCCAAATACACTGACGAGCTGCATCAATCGCGCGTGCCGCTCGGCGTCAGCCGATGGGCGGATCAGCGCACATGGAACGTATTCCAGCGACCTTCCACCGGAGTGAAGGTCGACAACCAGGTCCGCCATCGGCAGCAGAACCGACGTCACATAATGCGCGATCATCTCTGTCGGCGTGCCGTGAGCCTTGCCTGGATAGACACGGTTGAGATTGCCTTCGTCCATGGGGGACACACGCCGTCCCGCCTCAACCGCCGGAAAATTGAGCGAGGGAAGGATAACGATTCTGCCATTGACATCGTCTGGAGAGATTTCCCGGGCAAGTTCAAGCAGCGCTATCTGACCCTCGTACTCGTCTCCGTGAGTTCCAGCGAACAAGACAGCGGTAGGTCCTTTCCCATTTTTCACGCAGACTACCGGAATCGGGATCCAGCCATACGCTGAGAGATCACTGGAAATCGGCAGGCGCAACGAGCCTGCCTGTTTGCCCTCCTTTTCAAAGCTGATAGGCGACCAGATACGGGTGGGAGTCGACATATTATTGACTTGATTAGCTGATGACAGGAATGGCCGCGGGTGACAGATCGCTGAGAAACTCGATCCCGCTTTCGCGGACATAAACTACCTCTTCGAACTGGAAAACAGCTCCGTCGCGCTCCAGCTTCGGTTCGATGTGGAAAATCATTCCCGGCTCGATCACCGTTGTATCTGTCGCTGACAGCGAAGGAGGTTCGGTCACGTCGAAGCCGCCGCCATGGCCAATCCGGGTTACAGCCGTGTACACCTGTCCCACATCCAGTTCCTTCCACATACGGGCAAAGTTAGCGTAGACGTCTGAGCACGTCATACCAGCCTTTACAAAGCGGCACAGTGTATGGGTCAGTTCGCGGACAGCCGAGTACGTCTTTATCTCCCAGTCCGACGGCTGACCGCCGCGAGCGGTGCGGTTTCTGTCAGCCGGGTAACCTCCGTAGGTCGCTCGAAAGTCTGTCCAGATATAGTGACCTTCTTCTAATCTCCGCTCGCTCGGCGGCCGGCTATAGACGAAATCGCCCTTCGCGAAAAGCATGGCTATCGGGTCGGCCCTTTCGGCACCGTTCAGAAACATCTGCGCCTGCATCCGACGATATAGCTCAATTTCCGTCATGCCAAGATACGCGTCGGCAATTGTTCGATCGAAAGCGTCATTCACAATGGCGAAGGCCGTCTTCTTCAGATTCGCTTCGAAGTCCGATTTGATCAGCCGCACCTTCCACAACTCGGGCGTTGCATCGGTTACTTTCCCTCCCGCGCTCAAACCGCTCAACGTGGCGATCATTTCAAGCGAGCCAAGGCCGGTCATGTCCTGACCGTAGTCAATTCCAAGGCGAACCGTCCGTCCGCTGAAATGCGCCTGAATGGTTTCCGACAGAGCAGCTAAACCCTCACTCAGATATCCATGGTAGTAGACGGCTTTGAACGTACGGGGCTTGTAGCTGACGTTCTTCTGTTCTGTCTTGCTGCCTATCACGATTAGATCGTCCGCTGTCAGCAATGCGAACACCGGCCTTGCCTTGTACATCCACGAGAGCGTGAAGAAGTCCGTAACATACTGGACGTTTTTGATGTCTGTTAGCACGATCGCGTCTAACTGACTGCGCTCCATCTCGCGACGGACACGGCTGAGCCGCCCTTCCAGTTCGGCTAACGGCACATCGGGGGCAGGCCGCAACGCCATGCCAACTTTAGTGGCAGTATCATGGGTAGCTTCCGTCATCATTTTTTCTCCATTCGAGAAATCGCTTCCTTGGACAGGTTGATCGAACATGCGAGCCGATCAAAGGGTGACTCGACAACTCCGAATACATCGATTCCTGGCGTCTCCGTACTTATGTGATACAGGCGACGCAACATAGGATATGTGTTCGGGATAGCGAAGATCTTTTGTGCGCCCGACGATGCAGGAGCAGCATCGATGACCAGGGACATGTCTTTTACCGCTACGTCATGCCTGTTCAGGGCGGTGACAATGAAGTGCTCTCCGAACTCGTCGACGATTTCATCTGGCACCGACGTTGGAACGTATGCGGCGTCGTACATGATGGGTTGCCCGTCGGCATAGATGATCTTCCTCACGCACAGATAGACGTTGTCGGGAGGTCCAAAGAGTGCAAGGGTGGGATCTGCGATCCTCTCCTTCGTGATCGAGACAAGCTCCATGCGTGGTTCAAAGCCAAGTCGGCGCGCGTTGTCCATCGAGGACATCCAGACGTCCAGCTCCCGGATGAAACGTCTCTTCTCCTTGACAAACGTGCCTTTTCCCGGCACAGATTCGAGCACGCCTGCCGACTGAAGATCGCGTACAGCGCGCTTGACCGTGATCGCACTAACGCCGAGCTCCTCGCTCATCTGAGCAGTGGACGCAATGGCGTCGCCAGGCTTATAAAAGCCGTTTTCGATCCGTTTGCTGATCTCGGCTCTGACGCTCTCGTGAAGCGAGGAGCTTGACGAAGTCATGCCCTTTGGGCTCGCTGTTTTCTCTGTGGCCATAGCCATCGCAATTAACCCTATATCCTTAATGCCTGCATAACCTCTGGGCGACAGCTCCCGCTCAGTGGAGGATCTGCGAGAGGAACCGTCGGCTACGCTCGTTGTCTGGGTTGTCGAAGAATTTTTGCGGCGTTGCGTCTTCGACAATCTCGCCCTTGTCCATGAAGATCACCCGGTCCGCCACTCTCCGGGCGAACCCCATCTCATGTGTTACACATAGCATCGTCATACCGTCGCGGGCAAGCGTTGTCATTACCTCAAGCACTTCATTTACCATCTCAGGATCGAGAGCGGAAGTCGGCTCGTCGAACAACATGATCTTGGGCTCCATGCACAGCGCTCGAGCGATCGCTACTCGCTGCTGCTGTCCACCTGACAATTGCGACGGATACTTGTTCGCCTGGTCTGCAATACGGACTTTGTCCAGATGGCGAAGCGCAACTTCCCTCGCTTGATGCTTGGAGTACTTCTTTGTGCGCACTGGTGCAAGCATGCAGTTGCCAAGTACGGTAAGGTGGGGAAACAGATTGAACTGTTGAAACACCATGCCGATATCTTGCCGGATTGCCGTCAGGCTTCTGCCCTTGGCTCCGATCTCCGCTCCGTCGACAATCAACTGACCGACCTGGTGATTCTCAAGCTGGTTGATGCAGCGGATCAGTGTTGACTTACCCGAACCGGACGGCCCACAAATGACGATGCGCTCGCCCGTGGTCACGGTCAGATTTACATCTCTCAAAACTTGGAATTTCCCGTACCACTTACTCAGGCCAGAAATCTGGATTGCAGGTCGACCTGTGGCTTCGTTAGTCGGAGCCGTTTCGAATTCAATCTTCCTAAGTGTTTGCATCATGTCCCCTAGATGGTTGTTAGCGCCGGCTCGAAAGGAACAGCCGCTTCTCAAGCCTGTGCACTAGCGCAGTCACAAGCAACGCCAGCCCAAGGAACGCGATTCCTGCCACCAGCATCGGCTCGGCATAGCGGTATGTCTCTGATGCGACATCGAATGCGCTACCCAACATTTCCGGAACTGCCAGAACGGCCAGCGTCGGCGTTGTTTTCAGAATTGATACGAAGTAGCTGCCCATCGGCGCAGCGATGCTGCGCAGCATTTGTGGTGCAACAACGAAGGCTATCGTGTCGATGCGGCTCAACTGAAGAGACTTCGCCGCTTCGACCTGTCCTTTAGGGATGGCACCCTTTGATGATCTCGGAGATTCTGTGGTCTGATGCTTTGTCATCTTCTTGCGGCGTGAGGCAGCGTGTGGTGACAAGGCCTCCAGTCCGCCCTGATCGTAGTTGCGCTCCCACGTAGCGATAATATTGAAGTTGCGAATATCAAACAGCGCGGCGGCCTGCCGATAGGAAAGGCCCTCGTCACGCATGCGTCGCAACACAGACAGCTTGAATTTTAAGCTATAGGTGGCCCGCGCCTTTTCCCTGACGCCTGCAGCACCATGCGAACGATAGCCTGCCACCCATTTGCGTAGCGACGTAACATCCACATCATGGCGGCGAGCAACGACTTTGAGCCCGGCCGTTCCCAAACAATAATTCTTGACGACCGCGAGCTTCGTCTCTTCCGAATACTTGCCCACAAGACTCCCTGCAGAAGTGTCCAACTTCTGGGGGTCAGTCCAATTTAAGTGGACACGATGCTCCCAAGACTTTCACCGTGACTCAAGATGGGATGACCGGGCGCTTACCCTGATGCCGCAGATGCGCAACATCAAGGATCTCGTGCTGTACGAGGCGGACCGGCTGCGCAAATACAAGCACATCGACAGCTTGTGCCGTCAGCCGGTGGACTGGCCACTCATCGAACGTCACTATGCCGACATGATGCGCGTTGCAGTGTCGATCAAGGCAGGCAAGATGACGCCGTCGACGGTCCTGCGCCGCCTGGGATCGGAGAGCACGAAAAACAAGCTCCGCTTCACATTCCGTGAGCTGGAGCAAGTGACGCAGACGCTGTTCCGGTTGAAATATCTCAGTGAACCAGACCTGCGTCGCACGATTCACGCCGCGACCAACAAGAGCGAGCAGTTCAACGACTTCGCGAAGTGGCTGATGTTCGGTGGCGAAGGCGCGATAGCCGAAAGCGTCCGTCACTGGCAGCGCAAGGTGATCAAGTACAACGACCTCGTCGCGAACTGCCTGCCGCAAAGGCATACAGCCCCAACGAGTCTTTTTGATTTCGTCCCTTAAACTACGCGTCGATCCGTCACCTTGCTCGAGCTAACGAAGACGCTATTTCGGGTATGCGGTAAGTAGAAAGCAGTCAGCGTCGTTTTTCTCGATTACTGCGACCCAGTTTCGTGTCCCTTGGCAGACGAAGCCCTTGTTTGCATTGCACGGTGAGCGGTTCTTACTGGGGTCTTTTCCAGTGAACGTCTCGACTACCAGACCAACTTTTTGTTCGCTTCGCCCGGTTAAGGTGGTTCTTCCGTTGGGGCCGGTCACCGCGCCGGGAGCGCTTGTCTTTATCGCGTCGGATATCGCCCTGAGCATTGTTTTCGCGTCTGTGAAGGAGCTTGCCGCTTCGGGATATGGCGCGCAAGTGTCACCCTTACCGCCGCCCCGATTGATGATGCGGCCGATTAAGCCGCTTTCTGATTTTCCGACGTGACACCTAACTGCGTGACCACCAGCGGATTCCTGCTGGCCAAGCCACTGCGCCCAGTTGCCGTTCGCCGGTGGGAGGCAGGTCTGTGCAGCCGCATTCAGCATTGTCAGTGCGAGTGCGCACGCTACCGTCGAAAAAACGGACGTCCTTAGTAGACGGATACGTATGTTGCGGTGAAGCGATTTTTTCATCTTGGTCCTTGTACAGATTAGACGGTGTTAGGAACTTCGAAGTACCAGGATTGCACGGACAAGCACAAGCACGGCTACGACGACAAAATGCGGACCTGCGAGTGTTTCGGGCAAGCGTTCGTAGTCAAGTGGGAGGCGTCGAAGGCGGTTGATCCATCCGAAGCTGCACTCGACTACCCATCGCCGCGGCAACAGCAGGAAACGCTTTTTCGCTTCGTCCAGCTTGACCACCTGGAGATCAATTCCTTAGGCGCGCGCAGCCTACGCAGGATGTTTGCCCGTGTCCCCCTGATCGGCAAAGACCACTTTTTCGGCTTCTCCCATTGCCTGCTGCACCTGACGCGCTAGCTCTGCCACCTGCGCCCGTTCCTGCTCGTTGGCCGGTGTCACGTGTACGGCGAGCAACTGACAGAATGTCGACCGCCATATGTACCTTGCTGCCACGCTTGCGCTTGTAGCCGTCATAGCCTGCGCGTGGGCCACTTTCACATGTCGATTGCAACGTGCGGCCATCAACGATAACCGCGCTCGGCTGCCCATGCCGCCCTTGCGCCACACGGACAATCGAACGAAGGTCACTCACCATGCACTCGAAACAGCCGCCGCCAGCCATCGTGCGTCTGCTGGTACACGAGTTTTCCCGACGAAAAAACGGTCAGCAGCACTCGCCACGCAGCCCCAGCGCGAGCCATCCAGCGCAACGCATTGACCGTTCGCGCACCTCGTACACTCTGTGGTGCACTCTCATCCATCAACGTTAGACGCTGCCACGAAGCTCCTTTCTTCGTCGAAAAACGTCTGTCGGATAGGCTTTACTTTTCGCTCTTGTCATGCCTCCCTTATGTTCCATGCTTGGCCCTAGAGAACCAATTTCGAGCACGCTTTCAATGTATTTCAGTACGACGAATGCATCGCCACTTTCTCAAGCCGCATGAACTTGGCCCCGCCATCGTTAGTGCGGTCGCGAAGATGGCAGTCGTCAGAAAATGGGATGCCGCACGTCTAACGCTCATCATGTGCCTTCCTTTCGGACTGTTCAAACATATTAAAGCAAATACACTTTTTGGAGATAAGTCAAAAATCCGTCGAGAGGACGTTGACTTCCTAGGAAAGCCATAACCTTTGCCATCTGAACAGCGGAACCACAAGGCAGGGCAGTCGTCCGTTTCAAACGTCCAAGATCCTCTACGCGATCGCGGCTACGATTCCGATTCCCGCAGTCCAGAACTGCGCCAGCGGGGTATCAAGCTAGGGCCTCCTCAAGCGTCGCAGAGGGTACGGCAGCCGGGTCGGAAAAATTCCGCTCGGTTCGATAAGCGAACTCACTCTTAGCTCCTTTGGCTGTTCTCCCGTCTGCTGGATGCAGAAGGTGTGGAACTGGGCCTCTAAAATCCCGGGGGTCGAACAGCGATGATCGTGCCAACAGCCAGATAACCGCGTGGATCGATATTCCTCGTTTTTAAACGACGAACAAGGTCGACAATGAAGATACGAAATGTCGTAAGTGCGACACTTCCCGTCTATCGTGTTCTGTATCCAGATCTATAAAGATAGATTCGACCACCCTATCTATTTGCACCGGAGCATTCGTGGTGACTTCCGCCTGCTTGAGCCACCGCGCGAGCTCGATACGCCGCGCAGACTCCTGTTTTCGACCGCGGTGTGGGCCGATGAGATGTTGCGTTGCCAACAGCAAAACTGAAACAACGGGCCGACTCCCCATTCGCCAAGGCCGACGCCCCGGATCCGGTCATAGGGACTGGCGTCAACCATCACCGTCGGCGCCGTCGCGAGCAACACGGAGCGTAGTTTATGGCTTTGCGCAAATTTCTCGCGACAGCCAACGAAGACAATCGATTCGCGCCGCGCGACCTATGTATCCAGAACGAAGTTGGCGACCTTACGGGCGAGCTTCTTCTGCGTCATCGGATCAGTCGTCGCGGGAATCTTCGCGGCGGACGTCTCGTCATCAAACAGCTTTGCCTTCGCGTACATCACGAACTGTTCGGCACACGTGAAGGTGACACCGCGGTAGTCGAGACGGCACGGATGCCAGTTGCTCAATACATCGTCCGCGCCGAAAAACCCGGTGTAATGCCCGATCGTGCGCATCGCACTAACTCCTTTCTGATTAACAGGGAATGGCCGCTTCTAGCGGCATGGTATCGATGCGCAAATGCTCGTTCGAAAACACTTGAGCAAACGTAAGCATCTGATCTGTACCGTTCCCCGCCTTGCGTAGAAGATGCAATCATCGGCTGCAACGGACACGAATGACTGACTGTGTCCACAAACAGCGGAGAATGGACACGGTGTCTCAGACAGTCGAATTACCTGCCAGGCGTCAGAACCAACGACATCCATTGGAGTGGAAGCGATCGGTCGTCGAGCAGACCTTTGAACCCGGTGCCGCCGTCGCCCGGATCGCCCGCGAGAACAACATCAACGCCAACCAGGTGTGGGCGTGGCGCAAACTGTACGCTCAGGGTTTGCTGGTGGACGACTCCCAGGCGCAGACGACGTTGCCTGTCGTTGTCGATGCACAGTCCGAACGGGCGATACCTCAGGAGCCGGATGCGCCACACACGCCTGCACCTGCCGTGGCTGCAAATGGCAGTATTCAGCTTCAGCATGGCAATACGTCACTTCGGATCGAAGGCGTGCCCGACGCGACGATCTTGCGCCGGTCCTTGAGCGGGTCCTCCGATGATTGGCCTGACCATCGCCGCCGGCGCTCCGGCCCCGTCAACACTTCCATCACTAATGACATGGTCCGCCCCGCCTCACCGGGCAGGTTACGCTGAAGGAGCTCACTCGTAACTGGAGACCATCATGGACCATGCGACGCTCGTTGGGATCGACCTTGGCAAACACAGCTTTCACATCCATGGTCAGGACAGCAAGGGTAACGCTGTGCTGCGGAAGAAGCTTGGGCGCAAGCAACTGATCGAGTTCTTTGCAACCTATGCGACCTGCACGGTCGTCATGGAGGCGTGTGCAGGTTCTCACTTCATGGCACGCAAGCTGGCCACGTTCGGCCACGAAGTCAGACTGATTTCGCCGCAGTTTGTGAGGCCATTCGTAAAGTCAAACAAGAACGACTTCGTCGATGCCGAAGCGATCTGTGAAGCTGCATCGCGCCCGGCCATGCGGTTCGTAACGCCGAAGACCGAGTCACAGCAAACGCTTTCGGTGCTACACCGCGTGCGTGAATCGATGGTGCGCGATCGCACGAGAACGATCAACCAGATGCATGGCTTTCTGCTCGAATTCGGCATCAGTCTGCCGGTCGGCAAGACTGGCGTCGAGCGACTGTCGGAGCTTCTCAGCTTCCATCCGTTGCCGCCCCGGCTTGTCGCGATCCTTGAGCGGCTTCACGAGCACTACAAGTACCTGCAGCAGCAGATCGGTGAGATCGATCGCGAGGTGGCGCAGCAGCTCGCCGACGACGACGTCGGACAAAGACTGTTGAGCATTCCTGGTATCGGGCCGATCACTGCAAGTGTGCTTGCCTCAGAAATCGGCGATGGCAAGCAGTTCAGATGCAGTCGCGATTTCGCGGCCTCGCTTGGCCTTGTTCCCCGCCAGTACAGCACAGGCGGCAGATCCAAACTTCTCGGCATCAGCCGACGGGGTGACAAGAAGATCCGCAGTCTTCTCGTCCAGTGCGCCCGGGCCTATATGCGATGCCTGCAGAAGCGAGCCGGCCACCTCGCGGACTGGACACGTGCACTACTGATGCGACGCCACTCAAACGTGGTGGCGTGCGCGCTGGCCAACAAGCTGGCTCGCACCGCCTGGGCTATCGTGGCACGTCACACCACCTTTGATCCAAGGGTTGCGACAGCATCGGCTTGAATCAACGCAGGCTAACCCTCTCTGCTTTTGCGACGACTGAAACCTGATGACGTGAACGGCACACCGGCCTGCGGAACACCCCGGCAAGCAAAGAGGCTCCTGAAGCCGCACAACTTCATGGGGGCCGCGGGCGCGAACTTCATCGAGGCGCGGGGAACAGTCCCCACAACGACGCCGGATAGATTCGAGCAAGCCAACACAGCATCAAGCGTCAGGGTTGCAAAACTGGGGCGGACCATAGATTCTTGCTTGTTGTTAGTCAAAAACACAGTCGTATGCCTACCCGCTATTGTAAGTGGGAGACTGTCCGGAGTTTCAGGGGGCCGCTCCACGCTTTATCCAACGCGGACCGACCTTTAGCCATCACTTCATCGTACTCGGTCAGCAAACCCCGTATGCTGTTGATCTGCATCGTGCGGAACTTCACTAATTGCTGTCGCATCCGGTGCAGCGCCAGCACGGCCTGCTGCGCCTCGGTCTTGACCGCCACCGCCTTGCCCCCAAAATGCGGCTCACCCGAGCTGTAGCTCGAGATACGGACCAGTCGCTTTGCTTTTATCATTACGATTGGCAATTCAAGCGTGCTGAAATTCCTTGCCGGATTCTTGAGGACACGAGCAGCCAAACGCTATTCCTCCGCGTAGCCGGCTGCGGCCCGCAGAACCATCGACAGGTTGACCTTCTCGAGCGGGGTGCTGCCACCGCCCTGCTTGCATTTGGGCTGCTTGCCGCCGATCACCTCCAGCGGGGTAAGGCCACCCAGCGAGCGCCGCGGATTCGTGAAGAATGCCCATTTGCTGGCGCCCGGAAGCTCTTTCAGCGCCCTAGACACGCGAGCAACCGTGCGCCGGTCGAGGCTCTCGTCCAAAAAAAAGGCCGGGTAATAGCTGACCCCGTTCGGACCGTCTACGGTGAACAACGATCCCGTCTTCAGCCGCTGGTTGATTGCCTGCCGCGTGACCCCCGCACGTCGCATGAATTCCGCAGGCTCAAGCAATGAGCCTTCCTTTGCGAGCTTCGCGCGGGCGGCCATCGCCTCTGTAAACATTTCCGCTTCGACGGAGGACATGGCTGCATCGCGCCCGGCCCTGTGATGCAGCGCCGAGCGAGCACGTTGTGCGGGCACACGGCGGCTGGATCCCGTTCCGGACTTCGTGGCCGGCGTCAGCTCGCCCGCCGCGTCGGCGACGGCCGTCAGCGCATCATCGAAGCCCTGTGCGAACAGCGCGATCGACTGTGCGAATCTCTGCGATTTTTAGCGGGAAGCTGACCGATATCCGCCTGCATTGAGCTCGCCACGACCTTGCGGATCGCTTCCGGAGTTCGCGCACCAGTACGATCCAGCATCTTCGCAGCACGCACAAGCAGCCGTGAAAACTCAGACGCCTGAATGGTTGCCGTAGACATACAATCTCTCCCAAGGAACGGCCAAGCCTATCCCGAATATAGCGAAATTGTTAAGGAAGTAAAGGAAATAGCTCCGTCATGCTGCACCGCCCTACCAGCCGCTCGTCGCGGGCATCCGCGCAGCGGCGGTTCAGCATCCTGCGAACCGGATACCGGTCAAGCAGGGCCCGCGCATTGGTCAGCCCGTAACCAAAACGCAGCACGTTCTCGATGTCTATGAAGTCGGCGTAGCGGCCCGAGTCGGCCAGCCAGCATGCTTCCTCAAGGATGGCCGCTTCCCCCGGCGAAAGCGGCGCACCGCCGTCCTCTTCCGTCATCACCCCATTCTTGTCCATGTCGTCACCAGATCGTTGATGCATGCCTCCGGACGCGGCATCAAGAGTTTGTCCGACGCAGGTGCGTCGTACACCGGCTGGTATCGCCTGACGTGCCTACGCTTATTGAAAACGCATCACGCCATTTCGCGCATGATGGCATGCGAGCCAACGTGCGTCGTTGCGAAGCGATGTCTGGCGAATGATCCAAGGCGGGCCGTCTACGCTGACGAACGATTGTCGAAGCCGTCCTCTGGATCGCCTTCCTTGCCCGGCAAGACGTTTCATCGCTCAATAACGTTCGAATCATCTTGGCCTGCTCGCGCAAAAGACAAGATGTAAGCACATTTCATCGAATGTAAACGGCCCCTAGATGCTGTGTGGAAGGGCTGCGTCAGGCGTGCCCGTTTGCGTGCTCCCTCGGAGAAAACGAGTCTGGAAATCCCGTTTTACTCCAGTCCGGCTTACTGCCACTGCCCTCCCACATAGCATCTAGGTGGCATCGAAGTCATGCACATGATCGTCAAGGGGAAAGTGAACGATGGCGGCGTTTGGCAAACTCCCGCACATCAGTTCTATTCGCTGGCTGGACAAGGAATCCATGCCATATCGGTCTTGACCGACCTCTCGGTCTTACTGCGACAGAACCCGCTTGCATCCCCGCCCCTGTCAAGCAATGCGCTCGCGTTTAATGTGCAGAAACCTGCCGCATTATGATCTCCGTCATCCGCTCGATATGCATTAGCAATTCGGGCACCGCCGTCGCCTCCCAAAAGCGTCTTCTAAGCGCAGGGCCAATATAAAACAGAGATGGATTCGTACAGCTACTGACTCGAACCACGCGGTAAGACTCATCAACACACAACCCCGCCCAGTCAAATTTTGCAATCCCGTCGCGCCGTAACTGATCGAAAAGAGAATCACACGCGTGTGCTATAGGCCGGTGTATGCAATCTGCATGCAGTTCTGTATCTGACGCCGTAGCTCGATGAGCCGGAGCCATCCCGACACCGGTGCAATTCACGAAATACGATGCGTGCACAACGCGCGAGCCCGTTGCTGCGCGCGGGCGAATAGCCAGCAGCAGCCCGTCGCCATGTGCGCTGATTGTCTCGATTCGCCCCCCCATAAGCGAGAGACGCCCACTCATCCTGAGTGACGCGACAAGCGCTGCCGTGGAAGCTGGCTGTCGGTGACGATGTGTGTCCCAGTAAGGCGCAATATGGCGCACGAAAGCGCGCCGGTCGGCCTCAGACCAGTTTGACCAGATCTGCGGTACCGCTGGACGCAGGCTATCGATCACCTCGCGCCAGTCACCGCCTCTCGCGCGATGTTCAGCAATGACTTTGCGTACGACGGTGATGCAATGCCTAGGGCCGGCAGTCAGTTGATCGAGAAGCGACCGCCGCGCTTCTGGCTGAAGTCTCGGCGGTGACTGGCAGTGGTGTTGGGGCAACAAACCACGGCGGGACATAAGCGTGAAGCGCAACTTTTCGCTGCGCCGGTGCAGCGCGTAAACAACGTCGAGTGCCGTTAGACCGGACCCGCACATGAAGAAATGGCTGTCATCCGGCACGGTCCGCAGTTTAACTGCGTCCCAGGGATTCGCGAGGAAACGTTGATCGAGTGAAGCGCCACCGGTCGCTGCTACAGTGATGGAGCGGCGGCCATCGCTGTGCCCGGTCGCAAGGACGACGTGATCGGCAGAAATCTCCACACCTGTGTGCAAATGAACCTTCGTTCGGCCATCCTCGACGGGTTTCAGCGCGACGGCGTATCCGTCATGTTGAGAAAACTGATGCTTCCCGGGGTTTTCGACGGCTTGTTTTAGCAGATGTGCAAGATAATCACCGTACCACGCACGTGGCAGGAAATCGTCGGGTTCGGCAGGACGGCCCCGCAGTCGGCAATAATCGACAAAGCCGTTGCCGTTGTCCCGCTCAACACTGAGGGTCCGTGCGGGGGCGTTCAGGAGCCAGCCCTCTTCGTCTGACCGATAAGCAATACCGCGCGAAACGCTATAGCTGTCATCGACCAGTGCGATCGACAGGGGCTTCGCGGTTTGATCCGACAGTA
This sequence comes from Paraburkholderia sp. JPY465, assembly GCF_050436725.1. Lineage (NCBI taxonomy): Bacteria > Pseudomonadati > Pseudomonadota > Betaproteobacteria > Burkholderiales > Burkholderiaceae > Paraburkholderia > Paraburkholderia sp. JPY465. The sequence continues at coordinate 647,056 of NZ_JBNDMT010000007.1, read as the reverse complement.
GCCATATGGCCGTCATCGTCCCGCAAAAGCCGGCACCCACTATCACGATCGATACAGTCATTGCCACGGCTCCGATGATTGCTCGTATCCGCTCACGCAGAAAATTAATTTTGACGTTCGGATGGATACCCGCTCCAATGGAGTCGCTTGCATCGGGGCACGTCAGGAAAGCTCTCTTTCTGGCGCGGATAGTCGAAAGCTGTGCCGCGCGTCGCAGGAAGCAACTATGCGGCATGTCGCCTCAAGCTACAAAATCGATTGTTTGGATAACACTGATTCGCATCGCAAATGAATGGGTTCGGGGCGGGTGGGTGTGCCGCCTCGAGGGTGCCGTTCAAACCCAGTAGCGCACCTAATTCGCGTAGACCGCGCCACACCTCAATGGCATCGCAGCGCTGTCCACGAACCCTCAAACAGTGGGGCCGGCTAACGGGGCGTCAACAATACTCCGCAAATTGAGGCTCGGATAGTTGGGGCTATCCGGGCCTTCATTTCGGGACAGTATGTCCGTCGGTTTCCGAATTCACCGGACTTTCAGGCGTCGGGGTCGTGCACGACGGTCATCCGGCTGAGTGCGGCTGAAGGAGGCGCGATTCGCAGGTTCGCCCGATCGGGCCAGTTCCCGGCATTGATGTCGTTGACGGCCCGATTGACCCTCGCGCCGCGGCGTCAATCGAGCCGGGGCCGCGCAACCCGCAAGCTTTCGCCCGCGTCCGGCAGCGGGCCAGGCTCGGACGGAGGGAAAACAGCGCGAGCTGCGTCGAGGTGCCTGCCGATTGCGCACACACCGGTGGATCAGGTAGCGTGGCGGCATCTTCACAACGTCTGCGGAAGCCACCATGAACAAGCAGGAATTCGTCGATGCGGTCGCCGCTAAGACCGGCACCAGCAGGGCGCTGGCCGGTGAAACCCTTGAAGCGCTGATTGGGGCTCTGATGTGATGGACGACTCCCGCTACCCAGCGAGCGGTTTATGCCAAAGTGGAGAAGTCGTGACGTCCACGGCAAAGGAGCGTTCATCATGAATATAGCGACTGTTGGACTGGATCTGGCCAAGAGCGTGATGAAGGTTCACGCAGTGAATTCGCAAGGCGAAATCGTTGTACGCAAACAGCTCAGACGCGCGAATGTACTTCGGTATTTTGCTACGCTCGAACCGTGTGTAATCGGCATGGAAGCGTGCGCCTCGTCGCACTACTGGGGCCGTGAGCTCACCAAGCTCGGACACACCGTTCGACTGATCGCCCCGCAGTTCCTCCGGCCTTACGTAAACCGACGCGGCCGACGCCGAAGCAATCTGCGAGGCGATAACGCGACCGAACATGCGCTTTGTACCGCTCAAGACGCAGCGCAACAGACAGTGCTGTCGCTGCATCGCGCACGCGCTGGCCTAGTCAAATCACGCACAGCACTTGCCAACCAGATCCGCGGGCTTCTTGGCGAATTCGGCATCGTGCTGCCACAGGGTATCCAACTGCTTGGCCAACGGGCCATGGCCGCTCTTTCCACTTCTGACGATGGGCATTCTGAGCCGTTCCGGGCGTTAATCCAGATGCTCGTCAAGCACTTGCGCGAACTTGGCAGCAAGGTGGCTGAGCTCGAAGGTCGTATCCGCGCGATCCATCGCACGGATGCGCCCGGTCGGCTTCTCGAAACAATACCCGGGATCGGGCCACTTACCGCGTCGGCCCTCGCAGCCTCGATCGGCAACGCCGGATCTTTTCGCAGCGGCCGCGAACTTGCTGCATGGCTGGGTTTGGTGCCGCGTCAGCATTCTTCGGGCGGCACGCCGCGTCTGCTGGGCATCAGCAAGCGCGGCGATACGGCATTACGAACACTTCTGATTCACGGCGCCCGCGCGGTTATTCGTATGGCAGCCAGCAAACCCGAAATGGCTGATTCCTGGGTGATGAAACTGTGTCGACGCCGGCACAAAAATATCGCTGCTGCGGCGCTCGCGGCAAAGAATGCACGGACGGCGTGGGCCATGCTGATACGAAATCAGCCCTTTCAGGCGGACCATGTGCCTACGCGAACCAGCGTGACAGATTGACAGGTCCCGCTATTAGCAGTGAAACAGCGTTCACTTCCAGAGGTTGCTTGAGCAGACTTCAATTCGATGGCAGAACGGTCGGACCGTGGTGGGCCGAACCCGCTTTGCACCAAGGGCAACCAAGCCCGAGGCTCTGATCGGGTACCCATTCGCGGATATTCATCGTGGGCCCGCAGCGAGTGCTGCCAACTGAGCCCGGATACATGGCTGCGACCTCGACCTGATGCCAGAAAACTGAGACTGCTTGACAACAGGGAGTCGTCCATACATGGTGCAAATAGGTGGTCTGTGCGAGATCGTTGTTATCTAGTGTTCTGTCCCAGAAATAACTTTGCATTTAATTATGTTGCTCTATGATCAAGTGATGTTGAGTGGAGGCGATCATGGGGCGCAAGGGAATCGAGGTGGTGGTCTCGGAACTGGAGCGGGAGCAATTGCGGTCGATGAGCCGCTCGCGGTCGCTGCCTCATTCGCTGGTGCGCCGGGCAAAAATTGTGTTAATGGCCGCTGACGGCCATACGAATCAGGAAATAGCGATGCAATGTGAAGTAACGCCTCCTGCGATCACGCACTGGAAAAAGCGTTTTGTCGCCCAGGGGCTTGCCGGCCTGCATGACGAAGCGCGCCCGGGGCGACCGCGCGCGCATGACGACGAAGCGGTGGCCGAGTTGCTGGCGAAGGTCCTGCATGAGAAGCCGGGCGGGGCAACGCACTGGAGTGTGCGTTCTGCTGCTGCGCAAACGGGTATTTCGAAGAGCTCGGTAGCCCGGTACCTGTCGCTGTTCGGCGTGCAGCCTCATCGCTCGAAGAGCTTCGAGCTTTCTACTGATCCGTACTTTGTTGAGAAGGTGCGCGATATTGTCGGTTTGTATCTGAGCCCACCGACCAACGCTCTGGTGTTGTGTGTCGACGAGAAGAGCCAGTGCCAGGCACTCGAGCGAACGCAACCGGTGTTGCCGATGGGTCTGGTTACCTCGAAGGTGTTACGCACGACTATATCCGGCATGGCACGACAAGCTTGTTTGCTGCGCTCAATGCGGTGACGGGCGAAGTCATCGCGCAATGCAAGTCGCGTCATCGACATCAGGAGTTTCTGGCCTTTCTGCAGCACGTTGATCAGGCTGTTGCGGAGGAGCTTGACGTGCATCTGATTGTCGATAACTACGCTACGCATAAGCACCCCAAGGTCAAGGCATGGCTGGCGAAGCACACCCGTTATCACATGCACTTCACGCCGACGTATTCGAGCTGGCTCAATCAGGTGGAGCGCTGGTTTGGCCTGATCACGCGGCAGGCTATCCGGCGCGGCTCCTTCAGAAATGTACGCCAGCTCATTGCCAGCATTGAGCGCTATGTTGTGCAGTACAACCAGCACAACCGTCCGTTCGTCTGGACGGCAGCCGCCGATTCCATCCTTCAGAAAGTGGCTCGGCTATGCAAAGTTATTTCCGGGACGGAACACTAGTCTCGTGAGTTTAAAATTCGTTAAATAATTTGCTGCCTGTAGTACCGTGTAATGAATGCCACGGACTCGAAGAGGCGGCGATGAGCGGAAGACCCAAGGCGGGGCTCGTGCTGAGCGAAGCTGAGCGCGAGCAACTCACGGCCCTGACGATGCGCCGCAAGACAGCACAGGCGGCGGCATTGCGAGCGCGGATCGTGCTGGCCCTGCGCCGACGGCATCGACAACAAGACGGTCGCGGCGAAACTGCGGGTCACCCAGCAAACGGTATCGAAGTGGCGTGCGCGCTATGTGGCGCATCGGCCCGATGGTTTGCTCGATGCGCCGCGTCCCGGCGCGCCGAGAACGATTGACGATACGCGCGTCGATGCTGTTATTGCAAAGACGCTCGAGTCGGTACCTACGGGAGCGACGCACTGGAGTACGCGCACGATGGCTCGCGAGATGGACCTCTCGCAGACAGCCGTGTCCCGAATCTGGCGGGCCTTTGGTCTGCAGCCGCATCGGCAGGAGACCTTCAAACTCTCGAGCGATCCGCTGTTCGTTGACAAGGTTCGCGATATCGTGGGCCTGTACCTCGATCCACCCCTGAAAGCAATGGTGTTGTGCGTGGACGAGAAGAGCCAGATCCAGACGCTGGATCGCACACAACCCATACTGCCGTTGGCCTCTGGCATTCCCGAGCGCCGTACTCACCACTACATGCGCCACGGCACAACGACGCTGTTCGCTGCACTGGACATCGCCACGGGCGAAGTCATCGGTGAATTGCATCGGCTGCCATCGCAGCAGCGAATTCCTGCAGTTCCTGCGTACGATCGACACCAGCGTGCCCGCCGGAATGGACGTGCATCTGGTGATGGACAACTACGGTACGCACAAGACGCCTTCGATTAAAAACTGGTTCGCTCGTCATCCGCGCTTCCATGTTCACTTCACGCCAACTTCCGCGTCGTGGCTCAATCAGGGCGAACGCTGGTTCGCCACGCTCACTGAGAAGTACATTCGACGTGGCACGCATCGCTCGACACGGCAACTTGAAGAGGCGATCCGGCATTACCTTGATGTCTATAACGTATCTGTGTGGCGCGCGGCCTCCGTCACGGCCAAAGCTGGACGTGTGTTCTGGTGCTGTACGGTATCGTCACGCTGTTTCCGTCGCCGATCGCGGCGCTGCTCGAATGGAAGGTTATCGCGACCACCGTCATATCCGTCATGCCTCTATTGCTGGCGGTATTCGAAATTGACATCACGGATACGGTGGACTTCTCGGTCTATTCCGCGTCGGGAGCGTTGCTGGGCTTCACGATTCTCTTCGCACACACCTATGCGTCCGGGTTGCGCGCGCGTCTGGACCCCAGCGGACGGGCGATCGGGGGCACAGCGGCAATGCTGATGGTGGGGCGGCGTTCGAGTTGATTCTGTTCAATTCTTGCGTCGAACCAAGCGTCGTTCGCCGGCCGTTCGCGACCTGATTCTCCCGCCGTGCCGATTGCGCTCGACGATGATGACCATTTTCAGCCCAAACGTGGCAGATTTGCCAAGGTTAGTTGTAGAGTCGTTGACTTTCGTGGCGTCCGACCTTCATTGAGGTCAGTTTGCGGACGACCACCGGGTCAGCACCGTCGTGTTCGCGCGCGGCAGCAGCGCGAGCGCCGAGCGGCCGGCGCGCTGCGTGCGCCCGGCCTTATCGAGCAGCACGAACGGTAGCTCGGGCAGTTGCCACTCCTGCGAGGGCACCGCCGGATCACGCGGCGGCAATAGGACGATCAGCGTGCTCAAAGGCCACTCTCTCTGTGGATTGCGTTATTCATAGTTGGTCTTGTACCCGCACGATACGCGTAGTGTGAGTCAGCGGATCGCGATAGACGAGCGTCGTGCGATCCACTTCGGCGCGCTCGTGCTGCACACTGCCGTGGACTAAAAAGTAGCTCGAATTGACGTCGAACTGATTCGGATCGATCGACGCCGATTGCACGCCGGCGGCGGTCAGCGCGAGCTGCACGTCGCCGGCGTTGCGGAAAAACACGGTCTGGCGCCGCGCGACCAACGCCTGCGCCTGCGACACGGTCATGCCCGGCACCACCGCCGCGATCACTTCGGCCGACGCGATGTTCATGTTGATCGCGGTGACGGTCGGCAGCACGGTCACGAACGGCCGCAGCTTTGCGACGATCTCCGATGTGTAGCCCGGAATGTCGAGCAGCGAATCGACGCCCGTCATTAGCAGCGGCGCGACCGCCACGTTGTCCTCGCCGTCCTCGATGGCGGGCTGGTTGGTGAAGTTGCCGCCCGTCATCCCGCCGCCGCCGACCTGCGGCGAGCTGCTGATCGACGTGCCGGTCTGAAAGCGCGTCGCCGATTGTGACAGCCCCGCGCGCACGTGCAGCGCGGTCACTTTGGCGAGCTGCCCGCTCAGGCCGAGCGAGACCAGCAGGCGCTGATACGCGGCCATCTGCTCGGCGCTGATCTGCGTCACGCCGGGTGCCGGACTCGCGACCAGATTGCGCAGATTGAATCTGGACTGAGCGTCCTCGATCGAGCCCGACAGGTACGTGGCCGCGCCTTGCTCAGCGCGCACCTCGCCGATCTGGCCGAGAAAATCCGACAGCCGCGTTTTCGCGATCGGCTCGCCCCACACGCCACCCAGATAGGTGATGCCCGCCGACGTATCGCCTTCGGAACGCAGGATCAGCCGGGTCCAGTCCAGCGCGCCGCGCGCGACCCATTGCGCCTGCGCGAGCAGACGCTGGCTTTCGATCCGTCGAACCTGCACCTGCTGGCGCCACAAAATGCTGGAGACGAGAATTGCCGATAGCGTCACCACCAGCAACGCGCTGATGATGGCGGCGCCGCGCTGCCGTAGCTGCACTTTCCGGCGGGAGCCTCGTCCCGCAGGCAACGCAGAAGCCGCACGGCGCGCATCAGAAAAAGAGAATCTCATGTCATTCTCCACGGAATGCCGCCTGCGCTTATGCTCCGCCCGTCACGCGAATCACTTCTTCGAGCGACGTCAGTCCCGACGCGAGCCAGCGCTCCGAATCCTCGCGCAGCGTGCGCATGCCCTGGGCGCGGCCCGCTTCGAGAATTTCGGCATCGGCCGCGTTGCGGTGGATCAGCGAGCGGATCGTTTCGTCGATCAGCAACAGCTCGTAGACGCCGCGGCGTCCCGCGTAACCCATGTCGGTCAGACGCGTGACGGCCGATGCCGCGTCGTTCGTGTGCAGCGTCGCGAGCACCAGGTGGCCGGTCAGCGACGCCTGCACCGCAATCTGCGCGGTTTCGAGGTCGCGGATTTCAACGATCATGATGATGTCCGGGTCCTGACGCAGAATCAGCTCAATGCGCGCGCGAAGCTCATGCCGATCCGCTCGTTGACCTGGGTCTGGCCGATGCCGGACAGGTCGTATTCGATCGGGTCTTCCACCGTCATGATGTTGGTGGTCGCCGTCTCCAGTCGCGACATCGACGCATATAGCGTCGTCGTCTTGCCTGAGCCGGTCGGGCCCGTCACCAGCACGATGCCGTGCGGTTTGCCGATCAGCTTGTCGAACTGGCCGAGCGTGTCGGATGCCATGCCGAGCGCTTCGAGATTGAGCCGCGCCGCGTCTTTTTCGAGCAGACGAAGCACCGCGCGCTCGCCGTGGCCGGTGGGCAGCGTCGATACCCGCACGTCGACCGGACGACCGCCGACGCGCAGCGTAATGCGGCCGTCCTGCGGCAAACGTTTTTCCGCGATGTCGAGCTGCGCCATGATCTTGATCCGCGAGATCAGCGCGCCGTGCAGCGCTTTTTTAGGCCGCACCACGTCGCGCAGCGTGCCGTCGACGCGAAAACGCACCACCGACGCATTCTCGAACGGCTCGATATGAATATCCGATGCCTGCTCGCGTGCGGCTTGCGTGAGCAGCGCGTTGATCATACGGATGATCGGCGCGTCGTCTTCCGATTCGAGCAGATCCTCGACCTCGGGGATGTCCTGCATCAGCCGCGACAGATCGACTGCGCCTTCCACTTCGCCGACCACCTGCGCGGCGCTGCCGTCCTGGCGCGCATAGGCCTGCGCGAGATCGTCGGCGGGCACGCGCACGACCGACACCACGCCGTAGTTGCGTGCGATTTCAGCAAGCGCGGCTTCGCTCGTGCGCTCGCTGATCCAGACTTCGAGGCTATCGGCATGCTGATGCGCGACCAGGATCTGGCCGCTGCGCGCTCGCCGGCCGCGGCATCGCCGTTCAGCGGACGTTGCGAGGGCGCGGTTTGCGCGGGCATCTGCGTCACGGACGCGCTCCCGGCGACACCGTGCTCGACACCGGGCCGCTTGCCGGCTCGACGACGGCCGGTTGCGGCATGGTTTGCGGCATCGTCTGCGGCACGGGTTCGGTGGTGGTCTGCGCGCCAGCTTGCGGCACGGCCTGCGGCGGTACCTGCTGAGGCACCTGTTGCGGCATCATCTGCTGGCGGCGCATTTGATTCAGCTCGAACAGGTTCAGCGCCGGCACCCCGCCCTGGCTCGGGCCGAGCGGCATCGGCGGCACGACCGGATCGTCGCGATCCCTCATGATGTTGTTGTCCGAACGGTACGCGCCCTGCACACCCTGAATGTAGTCATAGCGGTTCGCCGTGACGGCCTGCGTGGTGTCGCGGTCGCTCAGGATCACCGGGCGCAGGAACACCATCAGGTTAGTCTTGTTGCGCGTCTTCTGCTCGGAGCGGAACAACTGGCCCAGCCACGGAATGTCGCCGAGCAGCGGCACCTTGCTGTTGCTGACCGGGTAGTTGTCCTGCATCAGGCCGCCGAGCACGATGATCTCGCCGTTATCGCACAGCACGGTCGACTGGATCGAACGCTTCGTGAATTCCGGGCCCGCCGGGTTCGTCGCCGCGTTGTTCGTGCCGTCCACGATCGCCAAGCCTTCCGTGTAGAGCTGCAGCTTCAGGGTGCCGCCGTCGGTGATCTGCGGCTTCACGTGCAGCGTCAGACCGATGTCGGCGCGGTCGAACGTGTTGAACGCCGCGCTGGTCGTGCCGCTCGTCAGGTTCGAGTCGGAACCGGTCTGGATCGGCACGTTGTTACCGACGATGATCTTCGCCTCTTCGTTGTCGAGCGTGATCAGGTTCGGCGTGGACAGCACGTTCGCATCGGCGGTCTGCGACAGCGCCTGCAGCAGACCGCCGAGACCCTGCACGCCGAACGTGTTGTGAAGCCAGCCGATGTTCGGACCCTGCTGGACAGGCGCTGCGCTGGAGGCGGGAGCCGTGGCCAGACCAGGCGCTGCGCTCGTGGCGGGAGCCGTGAGCAGACCCTTTCCGGCGCCAGCGGCCGCGGCCGGCGTCAGGTTGATGATGCTGTTGCCCGTGCCAGCCGCGAGGTTAGTACCGTCAAACAGGTTGTCGTTCGCGACCTGCCACTGAATGCCGAGATTGCCGCTCGTATTCGAGTTGAGCTCGACGATCAGTGCATCGATATAGACCCGCGCGCGACGCGCATCGAGCTGGTCGATCACCGCGCGCAAGTTCCGGTACATCGCTTCGGGCGCGGTAATGATCAGCGAGTTGGTCGTGGGATCGGCGGTGATCATGCCGCCGCCCTGGTCCTGGTGCTCCTCCTTGTCCTTGTCCTTATCGCCGCCGAGAAAGCCGCCGCTATTACTGTTCGAGCCCGAAGCGCCGCCGCCCATCGGAGAGTTCATCGAGCCGCTGCCGAGGCCGCCCGACTGCAACGGCGGCGAGCCCGACGTACCCGTCGAGCTGCTGCTGTTCGACAGACCGCCGCCAGTGCTGTTCTGATTGAACGAGTTTGCATCGTTCGAACCGCCTGACGAACCCTCGTCGCCGTCCTTCCCGAGCATGCTGCGCAGCGTGCGCGCGAGCTTCGTCGCGTCGGCATTGCGTAGCGGCACGACGTGGATGTTGCCCGGCATCGTGGTCGGCATGTCGAGCTGCTTCGCGAGTTCCTTGGCCGCCGCGAGGCGTGCGGTGTTCGACGCGCGCATCAGCAGCGAGTTGGTGCGCGGATCGGACGAGATCGACACCTTGAGCGTCGCGTCCGTGCTGCCGATCGAGCCCGGATCGAGCATCCTGTTCATCTGCTGCGCGATGTCGATCGCGTTCGCGTTCTTCAGCGGCACGACTGCAAACCCCTGGCCGGCCGCGCTATCGAAATCGGCGATGATCCGGGCGATGCGCCGCACGTTGTCGGCGTAGTCGGTGACGACGATCGTATTTTTGGCGGGGTAGGCCGCGACCGTGTTGTTCGGCGAGACCAGCGAACGCAGTACGGGCAGCAGATTGTTGGCCAACTCATTCCTCAGCGCGAAGACCTGCGTGACGATCTGGTCGCCGCGCGCAGTCGGCGCGTTGCCGACGTAGGTCGGCACGCCTTGCAGCTTGGCGTCGGCCTCGGGCACCACTTTCAGCACGCCATGATCCTGCACGGGCGCGAAACCCTGCATCCGCAGCGCGGACTGCAGGGTTTTGAGCGCCTGATCCTGAGGCACCGAATTTTCGGACACGAGCGCGTGTGCAGTTTGCGCGGTGATCCGTGCAGCCAGCAGCAATGCTGGTTGCGACGCGAGAAAAGCCATAGTATTTGCCATCCAAATGTGTTTGGTTCTGGTCACATTCCATGTGAGAGCAACGAAACGGCAGGTTTACCCTTACATGATTTGCTGGGAGGACTGCCAGAAAACAGCGCAGCTTACCTCTCGGTCCTTCCCGGTCAGGTAGAATCGGTCGTTTGCCAATGACGGCTGCAGAGTCAAAACCTGCAATTGGCTACCGTCGCCCGGGTCGAAGACGCTCAAGTGCGATGCGTGCCCGCAGCACCAGATTAGACGCCTAGTTTCGTGGCATAGGGAGTAAGACCGCCTTGGAATGCGCTGCTGCCGATGGGCTTTGTCCGGATGGGTATAAGTTCCCGTGCTATAGACGCGACTATGCATTTTTGACGCAAATCGGTTTGCCGAAGGCGTTCCACCGGTTCAGCAGGTTGGCGATGATGAGCTTCCCTCGAAATTTCGCCTTCCAGCAGGTCGTGTGTAAACTCGACCCGAAGGAAGGAAAGAATCGATGTTCAAAATACCGAAGCAGGCATACACCGCGGAGTTCAGGGCGCTCGCGGTGCAGCGAGTGAAAGACGGGCAAAGCGCGCGGGTCGTCGCTCGAAAGCTGGGGATTTCACACCAGTCATTGCGCAACTGGGTCAAGGCCGATGAGGCAGGCACGCTCAACGGCCCGGGGACAAAGGTTGTCACGCCGGAGCAGATGGAACTGTCACGCTTGCGGGCCGAGAACAAGCGCCTGCAGATGGAACTTGAAATCGCAAAAAAAGCGGCGGCGTCCTTCGCGAAGGACCTCCTGTGAAGTACGCCTGGATTGATTCGCATCGCCGTCACTATCCGCTGTCGGCGCTGTGCGGGGTCCTGTCGGTCAGCCTGAATGGCTATCGGGCGTGGAAGCGCGGCGGCACGCCCGGGCGCAAGCGGCTCACGGATGCACAGTTGCTCGCCCTGATCCGGTCTATCCATGCCGAGGTCAAAGGCGCCTATGGCTCCCCGCGGATGACCGAGGACGATGTCCGTGATCTCGCCGTCGGCCAGTTCGAGCAATGGCACCGCGTTGCGCGCCATCAGCTGCGGGCCGGTCAGAAAGGCCTTCGTGTGGGTGTGTCGACCCAGTCGGTCGTCGCATGCCCCGCAGCGGCGGCGAACACGAAAGGTACCGCGCACGCAAGGCGGCGGGGCGACGGAAGGGGAAGGGCAAACCGGTAGTTCCTTCATCGGGAAGGCAATCGTCGCGAGAAGAGTAAGCGCATCGCACGAGTTGGGTCGGCGGCGAAAATTGCACGGCACATTGACTTCGCCTGTGCTGACTTACCTTGCGCGCATAGCGCACCCGTGTATCTGAGCGTTAGTTTGGGATCGATGCAGGCGGTATCCGCCGAATTCTCGTAGTTATTGGTTATGGACATATGCTCTAAACGGTTTATTTTTGCGATCCGCCCGCGAAGATGCTTCTTCCAGCGAAGGCGAACCCCAGCAGTCGTTGCGCCATCCTGACTCCGTATCGATCGGTTATCGCCAACGGCACGACCCCGAAGTTAAGCGCCGGGCTCGGTCGGATCAACGGAAACGTTGATGAAATATCGTCAATCGTCCTGTAAGCGCGAGATGGCCGGCAATCGCGTGGCCGTTCCAAGGCAGTTGAAAAAGGAGCATTCCAGTACCTGCTGCGCAACGCGCTTTGTCCGGATGGGTACAAGTTCCCGTGCTATGGACGCGACTATGCATTTTTGACGCAAACCGGTTTGCCGAAGGCGTTCCACCGGTTCAGCAGGTTGGCGATGATTACGCCTTCACCTTCCTGCGACGCAAGCCCCTGCGTCAGCAGGCGCTCGCCGATGCAGCGCTTGATGCGCGAGATCTGTGCCTCGACCAGCGAGCGCACACCGTAGCCGTATTTCTTGTGAAATGCATAGATGCCTTTGTCCTCGATGTATCTGACGATCCGGTCATGCCGGCGGGTTCGCTCCTCGCCGTGTACGACAGCGTGAGCTGGCGGTGGGATGACGGGCGTCACGCCCGCGCCTGAAAGCGCTTCGGTACGCTCGATGCTGTAGTACGCGCCATCGACAATCACCCGATCCATCGGCACGTCAGCGGGCAGCACGGCGTCCATTCGTTCGCTGTCCGATACTTCTGTAGTGGTGATGCGGATCGCGTGTACGTTCATGTCAGCGTCGATCGACAGATGCATCTTGCGCCACGGCGTGCGCGCGGCCTTCTGGGCGTACTTTGCCTCGTACCACTGGCTCGCCCGCCCAAAGCTCAATCCCGTGCTGTCGACCATGAGACTGATCGTCCCGCCGCGCGCGAGACGTCGGGCCAGCTGTTCGCAACGCTGCGTGACGCTCACCTCCAGTGAAGCGAACCGTTCGCCCAGCTGACTGGCGCTGGGCACCGGGATGTCCAGCCCGCGAGTCTCCCAGTAGTCCTCCATATAGCCGGTGATCTGCCCCATCCCCCAACCGAACAGCCGGTAGAAGGTAAAGATCAGCTCGATGTACGCCGTGGTGTAGGTCGGCTCACGCCCCGACACGCCCGGCGTACGGATCTTTGCGTTGATAAGCTGCGCCTTCAGATCGCCGCCCGGCACATACAGGCTGATCATGCCGCCCTTTCTCAGGCTCTGGTTATACGCCCGCGCGTTCGTCACCCGGTACCCCGGCTTCTTGCGCTTGCGCGGTTCACCCGTCTTTAGTCTGGCTTTATATGGCATTATTCAACGCTGGCTTCATGATGTTGCGCTTCTACACAACCCGCAGCATCTTTGCAATACCCCCATCCGGACAAAGCCGACATGCTGCAATGAGCAAAGGCCGGACGCTGCGACAGCGCAGCCATACACGCAAAACATGGATACAGGGTCATGCAAAACCCAACCTCACCACGCCGCAAGCGCGGGCCCCGCTTCCTCGATATCGCCGAAGCCGCTGGCGTGAGCCCCGCAACGGTGGACCGCGTGCTGAACGAACGGGGCAGCGTGTCCGCCGCGATGCGGGCACGCGTTGTGGCGGCCGCACGCGAACTCGGCGTGCCTCGCGTGCTGCCCAATCCAAGGCACGGACTCCTGCATATCGACGTGCTGATCCCGCGCAACGACACGCCCCTCTTTCAGCGGATTAATCTCGCGCTGCAACGGTCGATGCAAATGCTCGATCGGAGAATCGTCCTGCATCGGCAAATCGTTCCGGAGGCCGACGACGAAGTCATCACGCATGCGATCCTTCGACCGAATCACAAGCGTGCCGGGCTGATCGTCACGACGCACGACACACCCGCGGTGCGCGATGCGCTGCGCGCAGTGATCGCCCAGGGCGTCCCCGCGGTCACGATGGTGACCGATATCGCCGACATCGGCCGTTTGCATTACGCCGGTATCGACAATGCAAGCGCAGGCCGCACGGCTGGGTATTTCGTAGGACGGCTCGCGACGCAGCCCGGTCGCGTGCTGCTGCTTTGCTCGCACAAGGACTACCGCGCGCACGTCGACCGGATCAGCGGATGCCGCGCGACGCTGGTCGAGTCGTTTCCGCACCTCGTCTGCGAACACGAAGAGATGGAAACGCTGGATGACCCAGACCGTTGCCATCGTGCCGTACTGAACGCACTCAAGCGCAGCAACGTGGTCGGCATCTACAACAGCGGATACGGATCGGAAGGGATCGAAGCGGCGTTGCGCAGGGTGGGCGCGGCGGGCAAGACGGTGTGGGTCGGCCATGAAATGCTCGACCGCCACAGGCAATACATTGAGCAAGGCACGATGGATATCGCCATCGACCAGGACCCTGACGGGCAGGTGATCTCAGCATTGCAGCATGCGCTCAATGCGTGCGGCGTGGTGGACGCGCCCGCGCCTCCCGGGCCCGTCGAGTTCCGCATTTTCTGCTCGGCCAACCTGCGCCGAAGCCCTTATCTGGTCGACCACCTTGCGAGGTGAACCCGATCCTCGGCGTTTCGACGAGCTGAAAGGCTTCACATCGACAGGCTTTGTTCAAGAGGGCCGCTTGCGCGGCGGCCGTGGGTCGGGTAGAAAGAGTCCGGTGATCTATCCGACGAGCGAGCTTTCATGCCTTACAAGACAAGACTGAAGACGGGCGAACCGCGCAAACGAGCGAAGCCGGGCTATGCGGTAACAAACGCGCACGAGTACAACGAAAGCCTGAAGCGGCGCGGGCAACTCAGCCTGTATTGTCCCGACGGAGACCTGAAGGCGCTGTTGATCAACGACACGCCCTACCAGAAGGGCGTGTCGGGTCAGTCCCGGACGTACAGCGATGCGTACCTCGAACCGATCTTCATCTTCTACCGGCTGTTCGGCTGGGGCATGCGGCAGATCACCGGCCACATGCACGAATTCTGGGCGCTGCGCGGACTCGACATCGGGGTACCGAGTTTCGGGCTTCTGAGCGAGCGGTTCCGTACGCTCGAGGTTCAGGTCAAGCAACGCTGCGCTCGCGTGGCCGAACGCCTGCGCAACGGCGAAGCCATCAGCCTGATCGTCGACAGCAGCGGCATGAACTTTGGCCGGGCCAGCGAATGGCATCGGCAAAAGTACGGGCGCGACGCGAGCCAGACGCCGTGGCGCAAGATGCATCTGTCGATCGACCCGGAGATGAATGTCCACCGGATCGCGATTACCGAGGACAACGTCTCCGACGAGGCGGGCCTGAATGCGATGCTGGCAGTCGACGCGAACGTCGACTGCGTGATCGCCGACTGCATGATCGCCGACGGCGCGTACTACAGTATTGCGCAGACCGAGGCGTGGTCAGCCTGCGGCGTGCTGCCGGTGATTCCCCCACCGGCCAATGCGGTCGTTCACAATCAGCCGGCGACGCGCTGGCGCGACCATCTCGTTCGGTACATCAAGGACGAGGGCATCCATGCGTTCCGCAACAAATACGGGTATGGCCAGCGTGCGCTGGTCGAGGCGCAGATCTCGCGAATCAAGCGTTGCATCGGTGCGCGGCTACTGAGTCGGGTCTGAATAATTCGTTTTGGTCGGCGCTTGCCCTCAAGCCTGGAAGGCGACGATGATTGATCGGCTAAGCCAGGCGATCAGAACAAGGGCGTAAAAAAGCCTCAGCTTTCTGAGGATCATCCTCAGGTTGTGGCCAGCGCCGCACAGCACTGCGTGTATTGCATCGCCGAGTGCGCCTTTGAGCCAGTTCCGGTCGAGTTTGCCGTCGGCCTTCATGTGACCAATGGCAGGCTCGATTGCGCTTCGCCTTTGGATCATCGCGCGCAGGCCCCTCGTGATTCCGCGTCGCAATCCCGGGTGGTAGATCTTCACTCCCTCGACAGCGACACCCTTGTAACCGCGATCCACAATGGCGACGTCGGGCTTCACATCGCTCAAGATCGCCGCCTGCTCCAACGCTTCAGCCAGCGTGTGACCGTCGTATGGGTTACCGGGCATCGAGCGGGCGCCAACAACAAGCCCTTCCTTGTGTGTCGTCGTGATCGACACTTTCACACCGAATTCGTAGGGCGTGCGGGCTTTGCCTTTCGCCAAACATTCAACTTCTGGCGCATGCAGTGCGTACAGCTTGTTTTTATCCTTCTGCTTCTGAGACAGGATCCGCCTCGTGCGGCTGATCAATTCCTGCAGCGCGATGCGCCCAGTGTCGGCGACTGAATCGAGCTGACGCTCGACATCACGCATCACCCGCCCAACGCGCGAGCGCAACGTGCGCAGCGCCTTCTTCATGCGCTTGTACTGCTTCGCATGCGCGTAGCGGCCAATCTGACGCGCCAGGTGCGGCGCCTCGCGGTTGTAGTTCTGCCGCAGCTTCAACCCGTGCCGTGCCGCAGCCTTCACGAGATGTTCGCGACACCGTTCGAGCAGACGCGAATCGGTTGGATGGGCGACCGCCTTTTGCATGACCGTCGTGTCAACGATGACGCGCTTTGCGCTTGAAGCCTTGATCACGCCCGCGCGCTTCGCCGCTTCGATCGTCTCGGCCAGCAGTTCTTCAACTCCGGCCTCACCCAGGCGCTTGCGCCAGCGGGTCAGGCTCGACGGATCGATCGGCGGCTCCGTCTGCAAAAACGTTTCGCCAGTAAAGACCTGCCAATACGGGTTTTCCACCCATTGCCAGACCACTTCCTCGTCCGACAGATCGAACGCATGCTGCAGATACAACAAACCAGCAATCAACCTCGGTGAGGTGGCCGGCCGACCTTTGCGTGAGACGAAGCTCGCGCTCATCGACGCATTCAATCCATCCCAGTTGATCAGATCGGTCAGACGCACCAGCGGATGCTTCAGGTTGATCTGCTCGCGCAGAGGATGCCGGAACAAATCGCCTTCGCTCACCACTGCCTTCGGACCCATCCAGACCTCGACAGAATTTGCAGGAAATTACCCATAAAATGCCAGGTTCCTGCAAATGCATCAACCACTTTCCTCTTTAAACCCTTGTTGCACACGGCTCTTCGAATTTTTCAGACCCGACTACTGACGCGCAAAACCGAATCTCAGCAGCGCGAGGGCGTGATTATCGCGAACCTCGTGAATTTGTGGAACAGCTTCGGCAAGGCCGTTTGCGTCAAAAATGCCTAGTTGCGTCTGCAACCAACTGCAGCCATGCCCTGCTGAACAAAGCCAGGAAGCTGCGGCTTTTTTTTGCATACGTTCTTGCTGCTTTGCTCGACCGCAGCATTGCGCCGGCCTGATGCGGGTGCATCGAAGAATGAATTGTTCAGGGCCGACTATTGAATTGGAAGAATTTCGAAAAAATCGGCGGTTCCAGCTTATAACCCCTACAAGCGAATGATCTCGTTGGCATCCCAATGGCCGTGCCACTTTCAATCCTCAGGTCCACGACCGCTGAGGCGAGAAATTTTCAAGCGCCAGAGCGAGTACGATCGCCAACGCGCAACGGCATTGACCCCACTGCTTTCGGCGTAGCGCCTGAACGACGGCGACGCTCAGCGACCGGCGATGACACTGCGCCGGTCTCCCACACGAATCTTGCGGGCTTGCGTTCAACGAAGGCAAACAATAGCAGTCCTGAGCCCAACGTAAACGATTGAATGTGACTATAGAAAAATCCTAAGAACTCAATGTCACGGCGATCAGTATAAAGGGAAATCAACTCGACGGAAAATGCGTCGATGTGGCATTCCAATTAGGCGGATCTTGCCCGAAAACATTGCGAACGAAGAAATCCATGAGCTTACGCTCGGTGAAGATACCGGGGGCTCCATGATCAGCACCGGGCACATAGACCATTTCGAATTCCTTTCCCGCCTTAATGAGACTGTCGGCGAGCGCAAAGGTGGAGGCCGGATCGACATTGTGGTCCATTTCGCCCACAACAAGCATAAGTTTGCCGTGCAGATTGTCGGCATTGTCGATGGCGGAGGACTGTGAGTATTCAATGCCGACGGGCCAGCCCATCCACTGTTCGTTCCACCATATCTTGTCCATACGGTTGTCATAGCAGCCGCTGTTGGCTACCGCAACCTTATAGAAGTCCGAATGGAATAGCAGTGCATTCATGGCATTCTGGCCGCCAGCTGATGTACCGAAGATTCCCAAATTCGAGATGTCGTACCAGGGATATACAGAGGCAGCCGCCTTATGCCACAGAATGCGATCGGGAAGACCTGCATCTTTCAGATTCTTCCACGCGACATCATGGAAAAGGCGTGAACGGTTGTTAGTGCCCATTCCGTCGATTTGCACAACGATAAAACCTAACTGGGTAAGGGGCTCTGTTGTGGTTGTGAATGACTTTGGGACGTGAGAGCCTTGCGGGCCGGCATATATATGCTCCACCACAGGATACTTCAGATGTGGATCGAATCTATCTGGTAGATGAATGATTCCCCAAATATCGGTCTTACCATCGCGCCCTTTGGCAACAAAATTGATTGGTGCTCTCCATCCATTAGATTCGAGTTGGGAGAGGTCGGTGCTCTCGATCTGCATCAGTTTAGCGTTGTCGCTAGATCGGAAAAGCGCCATGCGTGGGGGAAGGTCGATACGCGACCAGAGGTCGACGTAGAATCTACCGTCCGGAGAAAACTCGATGTGATGATTGGCCGGTTCTGGCGTAAGTGATGTCAGCCCCTTTCCGTCGAAGCCAATTCGGTAGGCATGAACGAAATAAGGGTCCTCACCGAAATTCATTCCGCTTGCTTCAAACCAGATTTCCCTTCTAACTGGATCGATGTGGGCCACCCCGCGGACAATCCACTCACCTTTGGTGATTTGGTTTTCTAAAACACCGGTACGGCCATTAAATAGGTACAGATGTTCAAATCCATCGCGCTCGGATGCCCAGATAATTTCCTCTCCATCATTAACATTGTAACGAAAGCGCTTTCCGGCACTTCTTTGGTTATTTCTTAAATCTCTATAATCGACGAACGTGGAGCTGACCTCATCGATCAAAGACCGCGTACGGCCGGTGGCTGCCTCCACCTCGATTACTCGGTAGAGCTGATGGCCGCGTTGGTTGTACTCAAATGTAAAGCCTTTCCCATCCTTCCACCAATTAATTTGGGAAAGGTCAAAAGGATTCGGGAACAAGGCATTGTCGATATTGACCGTGCGCTTGTTGACTATGTCGAATAGTACCGGTTGCGGTCGCGGAAGAATATCTCCCGCTTTGGGATACGCTAATGGCTCATACCTGGCTTGATGGTTTGTTGCTGAGGAATTGACAAGCATGATTTGACGCGGTTGGCCGACGGCGACACGGTAACCTGCGAGGTGATTCGAGTCAGGGGACCACTTTAGGGATGAGAAGACGTAATTGTTCGCTTCTGTCCCGTCCGAACTTAGCGGTACATTTACTGACCCGTCCTTACTCATTAGAAAGACGTTGTAGTTTTTGATATATGCTTTCCACTTGCCGTCCGGCGAATCGCTTGTCATTCGACTATCGCTTTCAGCCGTTGGCGTGAAGTCGTTATGAAATGACAAGATTTCGCCCTGAGAGATCCTAGTGCAGATGTAGCTTGAAAGATCACAACTCCACTGAACGGAATCAATGGAGAACAGCAACTGGTTGCCGTCTTGTCCGATTTCGAAGCGGTCAAAGGGCAGCGAAGTGCCTCGGAAATTGGAGGAGGCCGCCTTATTTAATGCTTCGGCAAGGCGACTATGATCGAAAGCCGGTTGCTTCTTCCCAGTTTTGACATTGAATTTAATGAACTGGCGCTCGCCATGTGTCGTCCGTCGGTAGGCAAACGTCTCGGGCGAAAGCCAGAAAGGGGGGGTATCGACGAAATTGACAATTTTATCCGAGTATTGATAACGAACTCTAAGAGCCCGCTGAAAGTCTGAGGGGGTAAGAGCAAAGGGGGGGGGCATGGTTCCGTTCCCCTGGTTGTCAGCAGCCGATAGCAACGTGCAGTAGGAAACTAGAAGCAGAAAGATGGTGACAATTTTGTTGCATGAATGTTTGGCCTTGAGTATGTAGGTTACGTCGTCGGCTTACCTTGCTGCAATTTTTATGCCATCAGTGAATGCGAGTGGGTATGATCAGTGTCCGCTGATCGCAAGCGAGGCGACCGGTGAGGTTCTGTCGCGATAACGGGAAGTAGAGTGGCCGGTCTTGGAAACTGCAAGTCGGCAGATGAATAAGCCAGCGAAGACGCCGCGACAGGTGGCCTCGTTCGTTCAGACAGGATCCGCGAGTTTTTAAGTGGAATCGCTGAGGCAATCAGGCTGCCGATTTTATCGCTGGCAGCGTGGCGAAGTATGCTTCATCCAGTGTCTGGTCGGCCAGCCTGGCATCAGGCCGGTTCTGGTTATACCCGTTCAGGTAATCGCCCGATTGAGCTGCGGGCGTGGCTGACCGAGTCATAGGCTTTCAGATAGACCTCTTCATATTTGACGCTGCGCCACACCCGTTCGACGAACACGTTGTCACGCCAGGCGCCCTTTCCATCCATGGACAGAGGAACGTTCCGGCTAAGCACCGCGTCGGTAAATCGGTTGCGGTGAACGGGGCTGCCTTGATCCGTGTTGACGATCTCAGGCAGCCCGTATTTCGCAAACGCTTCCTCCAGCGCCTCGACAGCGTGGCAGCTCTCCAGCGTGATCGCCACCCGGTATGCCAGCACCCGACGACTCGCCCAGTCCACGACGGCCGTCAGATAGACGAAGCCGCGCGCCATCGGGATATAGCTCGTATCGAGTGCCCAGACCTGATTGGCCCGGTCGATCTTCCGGTTGCGTAGCAGGTATGGCCAGATCCTGTGGGCTGCATGCTTGCGGCTCGTGTTCGGCTTGCGATACAACGCCTCGACGCCCATGCGCTTCATCAAGGTGCCGGCGTGCCTGCGCCCGACCTTGCTGCCTTCGCGACGCAGCACCCCACGCGATTGGTAATAGGCGCTCGCCCGGCTGATGCCTACCAGCCGCCACGATCAATCATCGCCTTACGCCCAGCAATCCCGGCCTTGCTGAGCGCGCTTTCTAAAAAATCATTCTCCAGCGTCAACTGCCCGATCTTCGCGTGCAGTACCTTCACGTCGACTGGCGGTGCCGCTGGCGCCGAGTTGCCCGCTTCGAACACATCGGCAACCCGCTCCTGCAGTTGCTTCTTCCAGTCCGTGATCTGATTCGGATGGACATCAAACTGCTGGGCCAGCTCTGCCAGCGTCTTGTCGCCCTTGAGCGCCGCGAGTGCCACCTTTGCCTTGAACGCTGCTGAGTGTGTCCGTCGGTTTCGTTTCGTCATCTTCTGGTTCCTTGTTGCCGCCCATTATGACCGACTCACGCCCCTGCTTTTCCACTCAACGAACTGTCCGAATTCTCGGCGCCACCTCTGTTTGTCCGCAACCCAACATTTCCTACAACCGTCGGCCCGATTGGCGGAAATGCGTCACTGCACACGGAGATGGCCAGCCCCCCCGTTGACTAAGTCGTGCTCGTATGCAGCGCCAGCGACTGAACCGCCCCGGGTTTTCCGGAGACTCCACTTCTTGAGAAAATGGAGCTATGGAAAACACGAAGAAGAAATCCCCAAGATACTCGCCGGAAGTGCGTGAGCGGGCTGTGCGAATGGTGCTGGAACATCAAGGCGACCGGGAATCGCAATGGAAAGTGATCGCGTCGATTGCGGCGAAGTTTGGCTGCTCGGGCGAGACGCTGCGTAGCTGGGTGCGCAAGGAGGAGCGGGATCGGGGTTTGCGCCCGGGCACGAGTACGCAGGAGCAGGATCGGCTCAAGGAACTGGAGCGGGAAGTACGTGAGCTTCGGCAGGTCAATGAAATCCTGCGCAAGGCGTCAGCGTATTTCGCACAGGCGGAGCTCGACCGCCGACCGAAGTGATGATCACGTTCATCGATGATCACCGGCACGTCTACGGGGTCGAGCCGATCTGCAGGGTGCTGCCAATCGCACCGTCGACGTACTACACCCATGTGGCTCGCCGCGCCAATCCTGACCTGGTGCCGCCGCGGGCCCAGCGTGACAGGATGCTCAAGGATGAGATCCGGCGCGCGTGGGAAGAAAACTTCCAGGTCTATGGCGCAGACAAGGTCTGGACGCAATTGAAGCGCGAAGGCATTGTCGTGGCGCGCTGCACGGTCGAGCGGCTGATGAAGCAGATGGGCCTGCGCGGCGTGGTGCGGGGCAAGACGGTACGTACGACAGTGAGCGATGGTTCGACGCCGTGCCCGAAGGATCTGGTGAAGCGGCAATTCACGGCCGAACGGCCCAATGCGCTGTGGGTTTCAGATTTTACCTATGTATCGAGCTGGCAGGGCTTCGTCTATGTCGCGTTCATCATCGACGTGTTCGCCCGACGCATTGTCGGCTGGCGCGTGTCGAGCTCGGCGCGCACGGACTTCGTTCTGGACGCACTGGAGCAGGCCTTGTACGAACGACAGCCGGCGCAGCAGGACGGGCTGATCCATCACAGCGACCGCGGCGTGCAATACGTATCGATCCGCTATACGGATCGGCTGGTCGAGGCGGGCATCGAGCCGTCGGTGGGCAGCGTGGGCGACTCCTACGATAACGCACTGGCTGAAACGATCAACGGCTTGTACAAGGCAGAGGTCATCCATCGCCTCGGACCGTGGCGCAATCTGCAGGCCGTTGAAATGGCGACGCTCGAATGGGTGGACTGGTTCAACAATCGTCGGCTCTTCGGCCCCATCGGCAACATTCCACCCGCGCAGGCCGAAGCCGCTTATTATGCAAATCTCGCTGGGTCTGCCGCCGTGGCATGACTCAAGCAAAATAGTCTCCGGGAAACCCGGGGCGGTTCAGACCTTGAGCCGTACGTCTACCTCGTGCACAGGCTCACTGAATGGCCACCGCGCAACCTGCTGCGATTTGTCCGAACGCGTACCGCTCCGCATCTCAAAACTCGCACGATCGCGGGCATTGAATTCGACTGCGGCCCAACGGGGTAGTTGTCATTCGCATGAAGCTTCCCTGCCAGTACGGCCCCACCCCGTGCAGGCCCGCGAGCTCAAGCAGGCTGACATCGTCTTGCATGCGTCGCGTTGTGACATGCGGGCATCGAGTTGCTCCCAGGTTCTGCGGTAAGCCTAACGCGGGAACAGTGCGTCACGAATCGCTAGGGTTCTGTCGCGATAACGATGGCAGATCAAATGAGTGAATGTACATAGGATTGCTTACATAGCCAGCAGGTAGAACTGCCCGGCAACCGTTCGGGCGACGCGATCGTCTTGCATCTGTCCCTTGCGGATCATATGCATCACTTCGATGCCAGACAGAATGATGCGGGCACAGCGAAAGTCCTTGAATCCCATCATCGGTTTGATGATGCGTTTGATCGCTCGGTGGTCCTGCTCGATGATGTTGTTCAGATACTTGTTCTGGCGGATCTTGATCGGCGTATCGCGCCCGGCGTTGAGAGCCTCGAGCGCAGCCAGATTCGCACCGCTCTTGTCCACGGTAATCGTCTCGGGCTCGCCGTTCTGGTCAGTCGCCTTCTCAAAGTAGCGGCGCGCAGCGGCCTTGTCTCGATGGGCACGCAGCAGGAAATCGACTGTGTTGCCCTGCTTGTCGACAGCGCGGTACAAATACTTCCATTGGCCTCTGACCTTGACGTACGTCTCGTCCATCCTCCAGCTCTTGCCCACCGGGCGCTTGTGGCGGCGAAACGCCTTCTCAAACAGCGGTACGAGCTTGATAACCCAGCGGTGCACGCTCGAATGGTCGACCTCGATGCCTCGCTCTGCCATCATCTCCTCGAGATTTCGCGGGCTCAACGAGTAAGCCACATACCAGCGTACGCACAGCAGGATCACGTCCAACGGATAGTGCAGTCGCTTGAGACCTTTGCCGATGCCCGGAGGCAACGTCGCGCGTGGTGTCTTCTTCGTCTGGCCCATGCTGTTCGTCACTCAGGATCGAACGCAAATTTTAGGTTCTTCGTAGAAAAGCGTGGAGCGATTTTCACCAATTGCGTAACCTGATACCTGAATTCAGGGGACATCAGGGGGGAGATTGCTCGATCGCAAGGCACTGCAGGCGCTGGGTTGCTGGAAGGGCTACCGGCTGGAACGCGTAGAGTGGCCACAGGGCGAGAACCACACGCTTTCGCTTTATCTGAAACCGGTGGGCCGGGTCATGCATTGTGAGCAATGCGGAGCGCGTTGTTCGCAGATTCATGAGACGACAGTGCGACGCGTGCGTGATCTGCCACTGTTCGAATATCGGGTAGTGCTGCACGTGCCCCGCCGCCGGGTCTGGTGCGAGAGCTGTGGTGGTCCACGGCTGGAGAAGCTGGAGTGGCTGGGCCGCTACCAGCGGGTAACGGAGCGCTTTGCCAAGGCGTGCGAGAAGTTGTTGCAGGCGGCCAGCGTACAGGCGGTGGCCGCCTTCTACGATCTGGGCTGGCACACGGTCAAGTCGATCGACAAGATGCGCCTGCGTGCCCGTGTGGCCGACCCGGACTGGTCGGCGATCCGCTATCTGGCGATGGACGAGTTCGCGCTGCATAAGGGCCACCGCTACGCCACGGTGGTGGTCGATCCGATCGGCCGCCAGGTGCTATGGATCGGGCCGGGGCGCTCGCGCGAAACGGCCCGGGCCTTCTTCGAGCAGCTTCCTGAAGGCGTCGCTGGGCGCATCGAGGCAGTTGCCATCGATATGACGACGGCCTATGAGCTGGAGATCAACGCGCATTGCCCACAGGCCGAAGTTGTCTACGACCTGTTCCACGTCGTCGCCAAATACGGGCGTGAAGTCATCGATCGCGTGCGCGTCGATCAGGCCAACCAGCTTCGCCATGACAGACCAGCGCGCAAGGTCCTGAAGTCCAGTCGCTGGCTGCTGCTGCGCAACCGCCGCAACCTGAAACCCGAGCAGTCGGTGCATCTGAAGGAACTGCTGGCAGCAAACCAGCCGTTGTTATGCGTCTACGTGCTGCGCGACGAACTGAAACGGCTCTGGTTCTACCGCAAGCCTGCCTGGGCGCAAAAGGCCTGGGAGCAGTGGTTTGAGCAGGCCAGGCAAAGCGGTATCGCCGCCCTGCAACTGTTCGCACAGCGCCTGCAAGGCTACTGGCATGGAATCCTGGCGCGCTGCCGCCACCCACTCAACACCAGTGTCGTTGAAGGGATCAACAACACAATCAAGGTCATCAAGCGCCGGGCTTACGGGTACCGCGACGAGGAGTACTTCTTCCTCAAAATCCGCGCCGCGTTCCCCGGTAATCCTCGATGAACCAAATTTTAACCCGGCACCTTGGCGCGACAGAACCCCGATTATATCGCACAGACGACCGGCTCACGACCTCGGCAATTGGGAGCTTCCCGGGAACCGTTGTAAGCGGCTTAGCGAAACCTGCGAGCGGTTATTCGCTTCAACTTAATACTAATTCCGCCGATAATCCAGCCTATTGCGCACAGAATGGATTTCATTCGGATTGTCGAGTGTGGCAGCAATCCGTTTATTCACCTGACCTTCCGAATTCGGAGCCTGGGCCTCAAGGTCAAGTTCCCGTGGGGCCGCAAATATTTATTCAAGATTGGATATTGCTGAAAAATAAAGACGATTTAGCTAAGCTGAAAATGGCTAAACCTAGTCCATGCCCCGCCGGCTGGACAGAAAGTCCAAACGAGGGGTGCTACAAAAACAGTCCCGCTCTTGCGGCACCAGACATTCCCGTATGTTGTTGCAGACGCAACTATAGATCTTTTACGCACACGCACTTGCCGAACGCGTTCCACAGGTTGACGAGGTTGGCGATGACGACACCCTCGTTTTCCGGCTCCGTCGCGCTAAGGAGGTACTGTAAAAGCAGGGCATGAAGAATTCGCCCGAAGAGCCAGTGGAGAAGGAACGAATTTTGCGAAAGACGTTGGCGGCTGGCGTTGCGAAGGTTCTGAAGGCCTGACCCGCCTATAAGGACCTCCCCATTTTGACAAGCGGGTTTTAATGCGTCGCTGACCAAGCTTCGGTGTCGTTCGAGACGTTGGTGGTGCGGACGGCGGCGAGACAGACTGCATGCCCATAAACGGCCTTACTGGGCGCTGTGGTTCCGCCCGGGCCCGGATAGTAACCGCGCAGCGGGACTCCATCCCTGGGACGGCGAATAGATGCGATTTGGCGCCTTACGGTTCATCGAGTTCGCCCGCTGCCGGTCTGACCTGTCGCTATCCTTTACCTGTTGCGTCTTCGAGTGCAAAGTGGATCGTGGTTGATGGCTGACTCAGCTGTCTGTTGCGCAAATCACCGCGCGCGGAGCAATACATACGTGCGATGGATCGAATTTCTCGCCTTTCGCGAGCACGCCCAGAGAATACGCGCATGCTTGTTGGCGACGGCGACCAGCGTCTTGTAGTAGCCGACGCGCGCCTGTAGCTGGACAATCCAGCGCGAGAGCCGGTCGTCACGTCGGTGTGCCGTCAGGACCGCTGAGCGCGCCCTGAAACAGCAGGGTTCGGAGATAGTCGTTGCCTTGCTTGGTGATGCGTCCGAGCCGCTGTTTTACGGTGCCGATCCAGGCAGCCATCTGCCGGCCGTTTTTGAATTGTCGCGCATCAACGATGGTCGCAACAGCGGCGGATGCAGTCAGAGGGCCCACGCCGCACACGTCCATGCACCGCTGTGCCTGAGGATCATGACCGGCGGGTTCGGCAATCTGTTTGTCAAGCCACGCGATTTCCTGATCCAATGCCTGGCATTGTGCCCAGCCACGCATCAGGGCCTGGCGTGTGGGACCAGCGAGTTCGTTGCTGCCGTCTTCGATACGGTCGACGATGTGTTGGTGTAATGTGCGGATGCCTTGCGCCAGAAACACACCAAACTCGGCAAGCAGTCCGCGCAGGCGATTCACCAGCGCGGTACGTTCCTCGACAAACCCGGCATGCTGCGCCGACGTTCAGCTCACACGGACGTAATATCGTTTCGGGTGCTTCTTGATGGCGGCGAGATCGACGCCCTGTAGAAGCCAGCGTAGTTGCTCGATGCTCAATGTCACGATCGCCGCATCGCTGGGCCATGCAAAGCGATCATGACCCTCAAGCCGCTTCAGAAGAAGCCAGAACCCATTGCCATCCCAGGCAATGATCTTGATACGATCGTGACGCCGGTTGCCGAACACATACAGTGCCTCGTCCAGCGGGTTTAGCGACATCGTCTGCTCGACGAGGATCGACAAACCATTGATGCCCATCCGGAAGTCAACGGGATCGCGGTGAACGTAGACCTTCAGCCCATCGTCGAACCGGAACACGGCAGCCTCCCCAGCATCTGGACGATCGTCGCCAGTTCCTCGAGACTCGCGTTGCCGAGCCCAAATTCGACGCCATTCGGCAACCGCACATGAAACGCGACCACCATCAGTGGCGGCGACTGCGACGGCCCTTGAGGCACAGCCGGCGGTGGCAATGGTGCGGTGACGACTGGGATGAATGGCGGCGCCTCGCTCGGGCGCAATGGTGTCGGAGTATCGATCGGCACGCCACCCGTGACTCCTGATGGCGAGATCTGCTGAGCCTGCGCCATTCGCTGCTGACGGTAACGAGTGATCCACTTGCGAAGCTGATTCGGATTTACATCATGTTCCATTGCTGTGCGCGCGATTGACACGCTGGGCTTCAGGCACATCCTCACCAATTCGTCGCGTGCGCCTTCGTCATACTCGCGACGGCCGTCGCGTTTTGCGCCAATCACCAGGCGGCTCTTGAGATCTTTGTTCCCTGTCATCGGTGTCAGTGTGCAGGTGTCCACGTGGACACCTAGCTTCTGACCTTCTGCCCCTCGATGGAAGGGCGTCTTTTATTGACCGCTTACCGATATTCAACGTAGCCACTACGCGTCGCAGCATTGCGGCTCAGTTCCCGCGAGATAGTCGATGGATGTCGTCCTACACGTCGGGCAATCTCGCGAATGCCATGCCCCTGGACGCGTAAGAGCGCGATTTCCTCCCGTTCCTGAAGAGCGAGAAACCGGGCTGAAAGCGGAGCAAGGCTGATATTGGGCATACCGCCACTTTGCCTGAACCAGTGAGCTCCGACCGCAGAAGACACACCGGCTATGACTGCCGCTTCCTCGCTTGACAGACCCTGTGCAATTGCTTTCCAGAACCTTTGCAGGTTCTGCTTCTGATTGACGCCAGGGCGCGCCCGATAGAGCCTACCAACGGCCGGATTCCCCGGCGGCACCGCCCGTGTTTCTTCCCCATTCCACCCCCTTCGATTTCGGGGGTGTTGCGATCCGGTACACGGAGCGGCTGGCCGAAGCCGGCGTCGAGTCGTCGGTCGGCACGGTGGACGATTCGTACGACAACGCGCTTGCTGAGACGATCAACGGGCTGTATAAATCCGAACTGATTCATCGGCGCGGCCCGTGGCGTAGCCAGCAAGCCCTCGAGCTGGCCACGCTCGAATGGGTCGACTGGTTCAACAATCGTAGGCTGTTCGGCCCGATCGGCGATATCCCGCCGGCGAAAGCCGGGCAAGCTTACTATCGGCAGTTTGAGAACGTCGCCAAGGCGGCTTGACTCAAACAAAACGGTCTCCCGGAAACCGGGGGCTGTCCCATTGAAATGGAAGTATTCCGATCCAACTCGACGCATCCGGTGCAATTCATCCGGTTCAATGGACTAGCTAACGCGGCCTTTCTGGGATCTTCGGTTCACCCGTAGCCTTATCCGTTGAAGTTCGGGGTCCCGCCCATCTGGACCGAGTAATTCAGCGATACGTTCACAAGGTTGAAGTCCGCCTGATCCGTCCATTGCAGCGGGCCGACCGAATTGAACACGAGAAGATCGATCGAAGGCGAGTCATCCGTATTCGCTGCGGCGATGAGGTCCGGTATCTTCGATCCCACGCCCGACAGGATGCCCATCACGATTGCGGCTGCGGCGAAGGCCGCCCCGTCAGTCGCCACTCCGATGGCAAGGGTGCTCAGCGCCGCGGCTACGCCCTCCAGAATCTTCGTGATCTCTACGCCCTCGCTCTCCTCCGGCCAGTGCGCCGGTGGAATGCTGCTCTTGTCCACGTAGTAGATGCTTTGCTTGCCCGAGCTGGTGTTATTGTGCAGGGCGAGACCGTAGGACGACACGGCATGGGTAAAGGCGTGGATGCCGGGTGACACTTGCACGCGTGTCGTCGCATCGACCGTCAGGAGTTGGTCGGAGGTGGTCAGCTCGAAATTCTGCAGCACAGTCTCGTGACTGTTGCCGTCGCCGTCTTTCAGCGAGTCGATCGTGACTTCGCCGTTGGCGAGGTCGAGACCCGTCTTGTCGCTGTTGAGCGCGAAGTTGCCGGGCTGAGTGCCCTTGTAGACGATCGCCATAGACGGCCACAATATCTCGGTCACGAAACGCTCGGGCGCGATCAGGAAGCCGGCCCGCGCCCCTTGTGGAATCGCATTGGGAGATATCTCCTGGTCGAGCCCGTCAGCCGAACGGTTCTCCGTCATGCAGAGAATGCCGAGCACACTTGAGTCGAGCGTCGGACCGTCCACATACGCGTAGCTGGAATAGGTCGGCAACAGCCACGCGAACAGCCCCTGGTCCGCGGTACGGTTGAGATTCACCGTGGCGAAGACGTGCTCGAAATCGATCAGGTTGGCGTTGAACCAGTTTTGCATGGCAGCCTTGACGTCGTCCACTACGCTCTCGAACGGAGTGGCCGAGGGATCGGTGCTCCTGCCGAAGCCATAGGCGTCAAGAACCGTGACCACCTGCTCTTGCGGGCTTGCGCCGGTGTGGCGGACCTTGAGGTCGTGGAACGTTCCAGAGCCCGTGGCGGGCGTTTCGGTATGGGGCACGTATTGCAGCTGGATCTCGATCTCGAACGATCCGGCGCCGAACGTGAACGCGACAGGTCCCGCGCCAGGAATGGTGCCGCTCGCCTTCAGCGCGGTCACGGGCGTCTGCATGTGAATGAGTTTGCCGCTGCCGCCAAGCGTGATCTGCCAATCGGAGAACGTGCCGGATACGTCCACCGCGATAGCGGTGTGAGGATCCTGCGTGGACGCGGCGAAAGTGTTCGGAGAGGTTCCCTTGCGCTTGATGGTCGCGTTGACGTCGTCGACGCGAATGGCAAATACCGTGTCCCAGCCATAGGTATCGGCCTTCAGGCCTTCGTCGTTTTGCGCGATCATACGCCCTCCGGATCAGGAGTGCACTGGTGAACTGGCCCTTGGCCGCGCCCGCCCAGCTCGCTCTCGACAAAGCCAGATCCGCCAACCTGAGCACGACATCCTTGCCCAGCAACATCGCGCTTGCGCCGCCGCCAAGGGCAGAAGGGTTCACTTCCGGCAGAAGCTGCCCTGCGTTGTCGGCGCCGGCGGCAACGCGGCAAAGCAGTGCCAGCACGCCGTCGCCTCCGGCCGCGTCGGCATAGGCGTAGCTTGCGCTCACGGGCACGAGCGCCGCGACCGGGCCGCGATCGCTCACGATGGTCAGCTTGATGGCGACCAATGTGTAGGGAAAAGACGCTCGCGCATCGAGCCAAGATTGCAACACGGTCACGGCCATGACCTCGAAGCCCCGAATTGCGGATCGTCGAAGCTCGATGACTGCACGGTGAGCGTCCCTTTTCCTGCCTTGATGGTTCGTGCACGCGCATCGGAGTCAGCCGGGTCCGGCGGCGGCGCAAGCGCGAGTGTCGCCTTCACGAGGAACGAACCGTCGGTCAACGTGAACGACTGCTCTTTCTGACTGAGCGTAAGCGTACTGCAGGGGATGAGGAATTTCACCAGCGCTCCCGATCCTCCGGTCGCAATCTGGCAGATGCTCAGGCTGCCCTTTACGGTTACCGCCCCGTTGCGGTTGGGGGATCGTCTCGCCCAGGCTTTCCTCTCGCCCGGCGAGCGCCTTGTTGAGCACGCTCGCACGGGTGGCGAGGACCATGTCCCGGCCATCCGTATCCGAGTTGGCCATGGCTCAGCTTGACTTGACGAGACCCAGTTGCATCGGGCCGCGCAATTGCGCGGATTTCAGCTTATAGCTGGTGCCTCCCGCCCAGTTGACGTTCCCTGTCGAGCGGTCGGTAAAGCCGTCAAGCGTCGGGAGCTTCTCGGTGTTCTCTTCGGCGTAGGCCTGGAGCGCAGTGACAATCCCCGCGATGCCCGCACCTATCACCGCGCCAATCACGATGCCGAGTAGTTTCCATGCGATGCCTGGATCCATCACAGGCGAGAGGTTCCTCCCGGGCCGGTTCTCCGTCATGGCGAGAATCCCGAATAGATAGTCATCGGCCGACGCTATGTTCTCGGTATAGATCGCATAGCCCACATGCGTTGGCTTGACCCAGGCAAACGCGTCGCTCTTGTCGATGAACTCGTTAAGATTGACCACGGCGAAGACATGGTTGAACTCGCTGACATTTGCATTCAGCCAGTCCTGCAAGGCGCCCTTGATCGTATCCCGAGCGGACGGCGGCCCCGACGAAAGCGTCACCTGCAACACGCTGACGGCCTGCTGATTGTCGAGGCGCAGTTCCCGCGACGAGGTAGAGCCCGGCTGGGGTATGAAGCCGAGGCTCACCTGGATCTGCGCCGTGCCTTCGAACGACTCCTCGGCCTGCCCGCCGCCCGAGACGCGCCCATTGCTCAGCGGCAGGGCCATGATAAGCAGGGACCCCGAGCCTCCGGTCATCTTCCACGTCCCGAAGCTGGCGCTCACTTTGTACGTGTTGCCGACGACCTGGTGCGAGCCCGAGAAGTTTGGTGGGGAGCTTCCCCCGCTCGCCATGGCGGCATTGGCATCCTTGTACTTGATGCCGAAGGCGGTGTCCCAGTTTTCCGTTGACAAGGTGCTCATGATTGGCGCCTCCTCAATCCGCGATGTTGACGTTAAGCCCCATCTGCAGCGACTCGTTGAGCGCGATGCTCACGAGCGTATAGCCGGTCTGTCCGGGCCATGCGATGGGGGAGACGGAGTAATCCGCGAATTCGTCGAGCGTGGGCATCTTCGCGAGATCCTGCTCGGAATAGGCTTCCAGGATGTCTGGGAGCTTGGCCGTGACCGCACCCGCGGCGCCGCCGATCGCCATGCCGAGAATCTTTCGCCAGTTACGCCTTAGGAAGCCCTTGAATTTGGACGAGTACGATTCCTCTTCGGTGTTTTCAATATCGTCGCTTGCGTCGGCGTCGTCCTCTGCATTCACGTCGTCGAGATTTACGATGTCGGTGTCGGACACCAGATCCGAGGAGAACTCGAGCGTGTCGGTCGTCCCCTCCACAGCCTCTGCCGCACCAGTCGCCTCCCCCTCGATACCCTCCCCCGTCGCCTCGGCTGCCGGGCCGAGCGCGCCGCCGATTGCCGCACCGGCAACGGCAAACCCGATTCCCTCGACGATTCCGACGATGATGTTGGTCCACTTTTCCGCGGAGGATTCCGTGACCGCCACGGAGAGCGATGGCGTTCCGACCACGCAGGCCTGGAAGTGCTTATTCGCATCCATGTAGAGTTCGCACTCCGAGTCGTACAGCATGTGCACGGTGTAGCGGCCGCCCTTCCAGGGAAGGTGCAGATCCGTGAAATTCAGCTTGAGCGTCGTGACGTCTGCGATCAGGGAGAACTTCTCAGGATCGAGTGTCGCGCCAGTGATCTCAACCGTTTCGGAGCCGTCCTTGTTCGATGTCTCGAAGTTCTGGAACGTAATCGCATTGACGTTGCTGATCGTCGATCCATCGCCTGTCACCTGGAAGTCCTTGTCCGAGGCGTTCTTGAACATCTTCTCGATGCCAGGCAGCATGATCTTCGTCATGAAGCGTTCCTGGGAGATCAGGAAGCCGGCATTGCAACCTTGGGGAATAACGTTGGGCGAGACTTCGTGGCCCAGATTGACGCCCTGACGGTTCGCCGTCATCGCCATGACGGCGAACACATAGTTGTCGACGGGTGCATTCTCCGGATTGTTTATCCCGTATCCCACATGCGTAGGCACGAGCCACTGGAACTGCCCCTGGTCAGCCACCGCGCCGAGGTCGATCGCGGCAAAGGTGTGGTTGAAGCTGCCGAGGTTAGCGATCAGCCATTGCTCGAGCACGTCGCTGATGGCGTCGTGCGCATCGCTCGCCTCCTTGTTCAGCGTGAGGCTGATGATCGACACGATCGGCTGCGTGTTGGGGTCCGGGGTCGTCGTCTTGACCTTCAGTGCGTTCGACTTGCCGCCCGAGAACTTGGACGAGCCGTCCTGGCCCGGCTGAGGCAAGTAGTCGAGCGAGACCTGAATGACGGCGGTCCCGTTGAACTGAATGCTCTGAGGCGGTGTGGATTCGGCGGTAGCGGTGCCTGAAACCGGCAGGCCCAACTCCGCGATAGAACCGCTGCCGCCGCTCAGTTGCCAGTCGCCGAACTTGCCGTCGACCTTGATTGCCGGACCGCTGAATCCGCCACCCGGCTTGGTGCCGTCGAAGGCCGGCGGCGAGGACTTCTGGTTCTTGATCGCCTTGTTCGCGTTGAGAAAATTGAGGGCAAAAACCGTGTCCCAGTTGTTGGTGGATGCCCTGCCGGCCGAAGGCGGCGTAGTGTTGTCCTTGCAAAGCGGTGCCATGGTGAGGGCCTCTTTTTGGTCGTTCGTCCCACAGATAGGCGTGATGTGCGATTGGTCGCGCCCTTTCCTGCGGCGCGCGGCTCGCCGCGGTCAAGCGACGTCCGAGTGGAAAAGCAAGCAGTCGTTGAGTTCGCCATTCTGGATGCGGACCTGGTCCAGCCCCACCCATTTCACGGTGGACGCCGGCGCGGCGGACAGGCTGCCCGCGAGCTTCGAGCCCGAGAGGCTGTCGCCAAGGCCGGATTCGACGGCCGCGAGCACGATGGCGATGATCGCGGCGCCCAGCGCGCCGAGGCCGATCAGATAGTCGTACCACGGTACATGGTTGTGGGAATTGCTGACGGGGTTCGGGTCCTTCTGGAACGAGAACGTCTGGTTCGTCGTGTTGTACACCAGTACGTTGTTGGTGACGGCGGAGAAGCTTAGGTAAGCGTGGGGCAGGTGCAGCCCGCAGCTACCCGAGGCGGAGCTGTTCAGCGCGTTGGCGTCGATCTCGATGGTGAGTGATTCGATCGTCGGCGTATAGTCGATCGCCCCTTCCCGGATCGAATCGAGGTCGAAGGACCTCACGAGACTGATCTTTCCGTTCGCGTAGGAGAAGTTGCCCGCATTCGAGTGTGGAAAATGCCGGGCAGCACCGGCAAGATCGCATTCTGAAGAAACAGGTCGCCGGAAATGACGAAAGCCAAGGGATACTGGCTGCTTACGATTCCCGAATCGATGTTCGAGTTGAGCTGCGAAATGTCTCGGTCCGTCGTGACGCTCAGGATCGCCAGATAGCTTTCGCTGCCGCCTTGCGGCGTGTGGTAGCTGTAGGTCGACCGCTTCGGCAAGAGCCAGGTGGCCGTTTGCGCATTCACAATGCCGGTCTGGGCGAAGATAAAGGAGATCTTGTCCTGATTGCTGAGGAGCGCGTTCGCGATCCCGTTGCCGACGTCCAGGCCGAAGCCTGTCTTCTTCGGATCGGAAACGTTTTTGACAAAAATGTCGCCCGGCTTGCGCTGGCCGCCTTGCGGCGTGATTGCACCAAGATCGAATTGCAAATTAGTGACGCCAGCCGTAACGCTCGAAGGGATCCACTCAAGATTGACTTCGACCTCGACGGTCATTCCGGATATATCGATAATCTTCCCCGTGACGTTTTTTTGACTGAGCGTTCCGGACCTGATTGGAAGCGTCAGGTAGATGTCCGCGCCGGACCCACCGGTTATCGACCATGGGCCGAAATTGCCCTTTGCCTCAAACTGGCCGGCGAATGCGTCCGTCCAACTCGTATCGAACTTCATCACCAATTCGGCAAGCCGTTTCTGCAATTGAGCATTGACTTGCTTGATGTCGAGAACCGAAATGGTGTCCCAGCCATTAGTGTTCACGTCCGAACCTCATTAATTCCATTAGTAGGGCTGGGCGACACGCCGCAAAGCAGCGGATGGGGACGCCCGAACCGGTCATCTGCGCCCAGAGGTTGCCTCAATTAAAACGCACTTACTTTTTTCGTCATAGCGCCGACGGCCATCGCTGCTACGCCGCACTACTGCCAACTCTGAGTCTTTGCCAGTCATAGGTGTCCACCTCGAATTGGACACCTATACTCCTCGCAACGGTCGCTAACTGCCAGACGTCGAAGATGGATCGCTTACGATCTGCGTCTGCCTTCATCTTGGCGAGCTCCGGTACCTTGGAAAGTACCGTTCGCACCAGACGTCAGCACACATCTGGTCGCGACGTTGCATGCGCTGAATTTTGACAGCATCCGGCTCACCGCTTTCGAACGATTGACCGCAAGAGGCGGAGCTCGATCTATTTTCCTGACTATTGGTTCCACTGTCGCTCCAGATCGCGCTGCAGCGATCGCCACATCCCGTTCCTTCTTCGCTTCCGCTTTCCTTCTGTCAACATGATCCTCGGTCGCCTCGTTCTCGCGCATCCGGGCGATCGCGTCATTGCTGACGACTTCATTCGCAGGCACGGGTGCCGACGCTGCCGACTGGTTCTGCGCCCAGGCCGTTGACGTGCATGTCAGAACCGCACCAGCCAACATAAGTGTCACGAGCTTCATTATCTCCTCCTCTGCTGATTCAGCATTCGGCCGTCGAGCTGCCTCACAGAAGTTGCTCCATCAGGAAGCTCGGATTGACCTTATGAAGGGGCTCACCGACCTTCTCACGGCATCGCACGTCGGCGGCAGGGCGAGTTCTGCACTTCTAGCATTAAAGGGATCTGGCGCGACACACTACCGCGGAAAAAAGGGAATAAATGCTGTGGCGGAGAAGCTGATCGATGCTGGGGTAAAGCTGGCACCATGCGATTGGGGGTATTGTGTGTATTCACAAAGCGAGTCTCCATGTCGTGGCGATGCAAAGGGGCCGGATGAAACGAGGCGTTCCCCAGACATCTGCTCGACCTGCTCGAACTTTGCCGTGACCGAGCATCACCGCGCCTCGTGGGAGCGCCGGCTCTCTGGGGACGACGAGTTTTTGAGACGGACAGATCTTCCGGAACAAACCGTTCAGTGGGTTTCCCGTCGTCGAGAAAACACCGCTCGATTGCTCCGCGGTCTCAACGAAGGCGGTCGTGGAGATGGCGTTACTGGCTCGAAGGATGTTGAAGATGAAGAAGGAAGGTCTGAGTGTCGAAGACAAGGTTCGCGCCGTCGTGAGGGCGAAACGAGATGAGAACCCATGCGAAAGGCTCTCGATCAGCGAAGTATGCCGCTTGGCGGGTGTGAGCCGGGCCGGGTTGTATGCCCACCACAGGCGCCTTGTCGACGAGCTTCTTGCGTCCGAAAAGGCATCGCAGGCCACTCCGTGCACGCCTTCTGACGCAGACGCGCGATTCGCGACAAAAGCACGAGCAGACAGGTTGACAAAGGCGTTGATGTACCTGTGCCTTGAATTGCAACTGGAATTGAGGACACTTCGTGCGCGCGTATCTGCGCACGAAACAAGAAAACACGACGTCTAACTCGCTGAGCTACGCGCGGTGCAAACATTTAGTTGGCTTGAGAAACATCGTGGCCGCCGACGACAGGC
This sequence comes from Paraburkholderia sp. JPY465, assembly GCF_050436725.1. Taxonomy (NCBI): domain Bacteria; kingdom Pseudomonadati; phylum Pseudomonadota; class Betaproteobacteria; order Burkholderiales; family Burkholderiaceae; genus Paraburkholderia; species Paraburkholderia sp. JPY465. The sequence goes on along the minus strand of NZ_JBNDMT010000007.1, from coordinate 610,982 downwards.
GTTGCCAGCCAACTGCCATTTTTGTGCCTCAGCCAGTATGCAGGTTAGGCAATCTGGCGAAGATGTGCTCCAAGCGTGACGTGCGCATTCCCGCCAGACGGGTCTCCTTCATCCGTTCGAACCGCGCCAGGTCATCTTTCGATACAAACTGGGCGGCCGACACCAGCAGGGCGTTAGCCGCATGCAGACTGCTACGCAATTCGCGAATCTGGGTGGTGGCCCTTCCTCGGGCAAGGTCCGCCGCGCCTACTGCTGTCGGCCGCCCCCGAGTCGCCGTTGGTCCAACGGGATGAACCGGAAGTCCAGCAGATAGCTAGAACACGTACCGCGCCCCGCCATTGATGAGCCAACCCCGGAACCCGCCGCTACCGATCTGCTGCTGGTACGACACGCGCCCATAGAGCGAGAGCCTCTGCGTATACGTGCCGTTGATGCCGAGCGAGTATTGCAACGCATCGCCCATCTGGTCGCCTGCCCGCCGGTCGTGCTGTCGCTGACGCTCTCCACATCCGGGGCGAGCGGCACAGTGGCCTCCGCCTCCTCGGGTCCGGCTGCGGCGTCGGCGGAGGGCTGCACGCCCGGCGTAACGCGTGTGCGGGCGAGGGCACTGTAGGCATCGGTGGCGGCGACGCGTAGCCAGAGCGCGTCACCATGCACGGTCGTATCGGTCAGCGAGAGGTGCGAGAGCCCGCTGGCGATCGTGACGGTCGGCACCGCGGCACTCGTCACGCTGCCGCCGGTGAAGCTCACACGGGCACCGCCACCTGTGTTGTCGCCCATGTACAGTGCCGCGCTGCTGGCTCCAGTGGCGCGGGCCGTGACATTCGACGCCGTCAACGTCGCGCCATTTTCAACGTCGATGCCTTCCGATCCCGTGCCGCTGGTGCCGATTGTCGTGCCGTTCAACGTCGCCGACGTGTTGCTGCCTACCGCGACAACGCCGATCGCACTATCGCCGGTGGTATTGAAGCTGCCGCGCGTAACGTCAAGGACCGAGCCATTGCCCGCATAAGCGCCGTAGCCGTAGAGGCCGGCCGTCTGGACCGGAACGTCGGTGGCACTGAGCAGGGAATTGGCGTCCGTGACTGTCAGCCCGCGGCCTGACCGGCCAATCGTGGTGACGCTTCCTCCGGTCATGCTGATTCGCTCCGCGGAATAGGCATAGGCATAGGCATAGGCACCGTATCCCGTTTGCCCGCTGGTGTTGATCGGGGTACCCGACGTCCTGACCTGTCCGGTTTCGCGTGCTATGAGACCCGCACCCGACTGGCCGGTGGTGGTAATGCTGCCTCCCGTCATATCGACCCTGGCGCCGCCGGCGAGGGCCAGCACGCCATAGCCCGTATTGCCGTGCGTCTCGACTGCGACATCGGTGGCAACAATGGCCGAGTTCGGCGCGGATGACCCGGACGCGCGCAGACCGACGCCACTCTACGAATTGGTCAGGACAGAACCGCCATTCATCGTGATCTGTCCGCCGCTCTGGGCGTTGACGCCATACGCACTCAGGGTTGTACTGCTGCTTTCCGTGCGCACCGGGACGTTGATCAGCGTGATGGTGCCCCCGAACGAAATCACGCCATTGCCGACGTCGCCTTTGGTCGTGACCGAACTGTTTGACAGCGTGGCGGACGACGTATCGGAAACCCCCAGTCCGTAGGCTCCGATGCCACCGGACGCGGCGCCATTCGTCGTGATGTTCGTGTTGCTCAGGTTGACCGAGCCGTTCTGATGCAACTCGATCCCATATTCGCCGGGGCCGTTGGTCGTGATCTCCAGCCCCGAGCCCTGCGCGGACGACTCTTGCTGTACCTGCAGCGCGTGGCCCAACGCCGTGTTGCCGATCAGCTGGATCGGACCGGCAGCGGGGCCGACAGTGGGATCGAACGTGACGTGGGAACCCTCGCGCGCGAGGATGGCCCAGCCGTTATTCGGAACGTTGGGCACGTTAATGCTCGTACCGCCGACGACGGTGACGGTCTGACCATTCAGGATCTGCGAAGTTGTGATGGTGCCCGGGTTGATAGTCGTCTGCGCATGCGCAACCGCCAGGAGCTGCGTTGCAACCGCGATCGCATTCAGCCGAAATGCATGACCTGGTTTGATGCGCCGGAAACCGGTCAGATACCGGAAGGCCAATACATTAGACGGTCGTTTGCGTTGCTGAATGTTCCCGGATGCTCCCATGACATCTTCATAAATTAAGGGTCGAGCATGTTAGGCACTTTCGGTCAGACACTGATCGGCGTACAAAACGTCAATCCGTGGATACATCGATGTTCCTCATCCACAGCGTGAGGGATGCAGCTGCGGTCGCAGAAACTGCAATCAGGACGTTTTCAGGTTTCACGGCACCGCCTGTCGCGTAAACGCAGGGCCGATTGAACGCGATGGATGTGATGACGATCAGCCGGCATGGTAGCGAGTCTGGCGAAACAACGGGATTTCCCTCGCTTACGGTGATGGCCGGGGAGGGCGCCGAAGAGCCAGCGACAGACACCAGACAGGGTAGTCGAGCTGACGACAGTCGTCGTACGCTGCTAGCGGTCACGTTGGAGTCTTCACCATGACCCATCGTTGCGTGGGCAACGGCAAGGAATCGCAGTGACGATTGTTCTGCACGACAATATTCCGAAACAGCCGTTGCGAATTCCCTTGGCATACGTCCTCCCTTGCCTGAATGCTAACGATTACGCATACCTATCAAGCAGAAGAACGACCACTGAAAGAAAGAACGACTACTGAAATGTGAAGTTCGGTAGTCGCCGAAAAGCGCGAGTTTTATCTAACTTGCGTTATGTGCTCGCACCCCGGCGACCGGAGAAGCGCTTCTTTTCGTTCTTCTTGGTAGGCTTTCATTCATGCCAATTCTACCGCCCTGGAGTAACTCACAGCTGCATCTCGATAGTCAGACGCCACATAGGTTAATTAACCGCATCGGACTGGGCATTTTATGAAATGATCCGCGCGTTTTCTTGAAAAATTTCACAGGTTGTATAACCTAAAACTCGATTATTTGCCAAGAACTTTTCCGGTGTGTCGTCCGGAGATGGCAGGACGGTACGTCGCATTGATGTCGCACGTGGAATGGCATGTATCGTCCGGCAACGAGGCGAATGATGCGCCTTCAAACGGACGAACAGTACGCTAGCAAGCTGGCATACCCGACGAAATAGCGCGCCGTTTCGTACCGACTCATCTTGCATTATTTGAATCCAATGCGTTGTGTGCAGGATTGCTAATTATGTGCATGCGGCATGCTGATAGAAAAAGCTTTGTAGCTTGGTCACCCGTTTTGCAGGGAGAGGCACTCGTGCGTCCGATGAACGAATCCGAATGCGAAACGCCCTGCAGCCCGTTTCCATGGCCCCGGATTCTGTTTCGATAAATGGAGTTCCCAGACTGCCGTTTCTCTGGAGTTCACGATGAAGCGTTGTCCCAGACGTGCAAACCATCGTAAATTGTGGCTCGCTGCTGTGGCCGTGGCGCTTGCGTGCGGAGAGATGTCTGTTCCCAGGATTGGGTTCGCACAGAGTGCCCTCAATATTGACAGCAACACCACCGTGACCGCACCCGCCGGGCCGAGTTCGTTCACGAATGTCGTCGCGGGCGCCAGCAGCGGGAATAATGGAGGAGGTGCTCCGGGCGGGACATTCATTGTTCCGACTGGCGCAAACGTTGTACTGTCCGGTATCCAGATTGGGCAGTTCGCTGGAAGCACGGGGCTCATCACCGTAAACGGCGGGTCGATCAACACCACCAACCCCGAATCGCAGTACTACATCGGCTTTGAGGGTTCGGGAACGCTCACGGTGAGCGATGGCGGTAGCGTGCACAGCCTGTTTATAAGCCGCCTAGGGGAGCGCGCTGGCTCCGCCGGTGTGCTGACAGTCGAAGGGCACGGCTCGACGTACACGAATGACGGCCAGTTTATCGCCGGGAATGGCGGGACGGGACAAATCAATGTGCTTGATGGTGGCTCGGTTTCAACGGGCACAAGTTTGCAGATCGGAGGCAGCACGACGGCTACCGCGCTGGTCAGCGGCCCCGGCAGCACGCTCCGCTCCACGACCAGTCTGAGCGTCGGCATCGCCACGGCTGGCGCGTTGACGGTCACCGATGGTGGCATGGCTAGCAGTGGAACCACGATCTACCTCGCTTTCAATCCCGGTGCGAGCGGAACAGTCACCGTGTCGAACGGCGGGTTGATGAGTTCGCCGAATCTGGTGATCGCCCAGGGTGGCACGGCGGATATGCGCGTGCAGTCGAACGGCACCGTGACGGTCGGCGGGAACGCCATTATCGGTGCCTCCGCAGGAGCGGTGGGCAACGCCACGGTCACCGATCCGGGTTCCGTGCTTAGTGCGGCAACGCTCGCCGTCGGTCAATCTGGCACGGGAAACCTGACAATCGAAAACGGTGCACAGGTTGCTGCGAACGCCGTCTCTGTTGCGCAGAATGCCGGCTCGACCGGGACACTGAACATCGGGGCGCCCACTGGCTCTGCGCCAGTCGCTCCCGGCACACTCGTTGCGAACACGCTGACGTTCGGCGCCGGCACGGGCAATGTCGTTTTCAACCACACGGATAACAGCGGCAGTTACACGTTTCCCGCCGCCATCGCGGGCACGGGCACGGCCAACGTGCTGAACGGTGAAACGGTGATGACCGGCGCCAGCACCTATGCCGGCCCGACCATGATCGAGGGCGGAACGCTCGCTGCGGGCGCTACCCAGGTCTTCAGCGCGAATTCGGACTATCACATCGCATCGGCCGGGAAAATGGACCTGCGCGGCTTCGACCAGCGCATTGCCAGCGTCGTCAACGCGGGACTCATTCATACCGCTGGCGATCCGGGCACCACGCTCACCACGACGCAGTACGTCGGCAATAACGGCACGATCGCGCTCGACACGTTTCTGGGCGCGGACAACTCGCCGTCGGACAGGCTCGTCATCGACACCGGCACGGCCACGGGAGCGTCGAAGCTCGCGATCAGGAACGCGGGCGGTCCCGGTGCGCTGACGCGGGCCGATGGCATTCCGGTCGTGATCGTCACGAACGGCGGCACGACGAATGGGGACGCCTTTACGCTCGCGGGCGAAGCACGCGGCGGCGCATTTACCTACGACCTGTTCCGGGGTGGCGTCAATGGTAGTAATCCTGAAGACTGGTTCCTGCGTTCGCATTTCGTGGTGCCTCCGACTCCAGAGGAGCCCATCCCACCAGTTGTGCCGCCTGTACCGCCAGTTGTGCCGCCTGTACCCCCAGTGCAGCCCGAAGTCGTGCCTCCCGATCCGCCTGCGGTTGGCCCTTTGCCGCCTGGAACGTATCCAATCATCGGCCCGGAGCTTGCCACTTATGGTGTTATGCAACCGATCGCTCGGCAAATAGGTCTTGAAATGCTCGGTACGCTGCATGAGCGCATCGGCGACACGCTTACACCGCAGGCTGGTGGTGCGGATCGTTCAGGATTGGCATCTTCCGCGTGGGGGCGTGTGTTTGGTTCGCAAATCGATAACCGCTATCAGGCTTTTGCCAATCCACGCGCGAGCGGCTCAGTGGTCGGCGTCCAGACTGGTCTTGACGTTTGGCGAGGCAGTTTCTGGCCCGGTCATCGTGACATCGCTGGTGTGTACTTTGCGTATGGCCACGGTAGTGCGGATGTTGATGGCATCATGACGAACGCAGCCGCAACCGAGTATATATTCGGTCGCACTGGTTCAATGAATCTGAATGCATATTCAGGCGCCGGATACTGGACGCACTATGGACCAAGTGGTTGGTATCTTGACGCCGTATTGCAGGGCACGCACTATGATGGCGACGCCAGTACACAATCGGCCAGCCTATCGGTTCAAGGTTCTGGTTTCGTGACATCCCTGGAGGCAGGCTACCCAATACCGCTTGCGTTAGGTCCGGGCTTCGTGATCGAGCCTCAAGCGCAGATCATCTGGCAGCATGTATCATTCAGCGACACGAATGACAGTCTTGGAAGTGTCTCATTGGGTTCGACGTCTGGGGCTACTGGCCGGCTCGGCGTGCGTGGACAATGGACCATCGAAGGCGGCAATCATGTTGTATGGCAGCCGTATGTGCGTGCCAACTTGTGGCGGGATTGGAACGCGCAGGCGACCACGACGTTTGGTGGTGACCAAGTGCCGTTGATCATGCAGGCGACGCGCTTGGAATTTGCCGGTGGCGTTACTGCAAAGATTACCGGGCGCCTGAACCTCTATGCACAGTTCGGTTATCAATTCGCCGTAAGTGGAGACAGCAACGTTCGACGTAATGGTGTTAAGGGTGATTTCGGCGTACGCTACAGTTGGTAAGAAAATGTACTCGGCGACCTTCCCTCGTTTATGCAAGGACGGCTTTTTCAGGGGATAACGATGTCGAACAATGAATACAAGTTTTCTTTCCAGGAATTACTAATTGGTGTACTGCGTAGTCAGCATATTCATGAAGGTCATTGGGTACTTAACGTTGAATTCGATGTAAAAGGAATCTCGATGAACACTGCCGAGGCGCCTGATCAAACATTTCCCGGCCTGGTCGTCTCCATGAGCGGTGCAACGTTAGTCCGTGCGGATCATGGGGCTAAAGGGGCGATCGATGCCGCTGTGGCAAACCCGATCCAACCTGTTTCTGGCGCAACGCCGTCTCGTCCAAAAAAATCATCGTCTAAAACACTTCAGCAGTGCGCCGGACGGCGCTTTCACGTTGTGGCATGATGAAGAAATCCAAATCGCTCGATCACGGTCACCGTTTCCCAGGCGAGGTTATCAGTTGGGCTTGCGCTGGTATTTCCGCTTTCAGTTGGGCTTGCGCGAGATCGAGGAACTGCTCTTCGAGCGCGGTGTGACCGTCGAGATTGCTGCGGCAATACAAGCAGCTTCCGGCCCAATCTCTCTCTGACGCGGCTTCCTCAAATCCAATGACTCGGAACTTGGCGTACGCCAAGTCGATAAGGTTCTGCGGCGCTGTTGACTGTGTTGGCCGATGCCCGACCGACAAGACCGGCCGTCGGATGACCGCAGTACTTCAAGAAGCGACGAAGGGACCGCGATCTGACGACCTACCGCAATGGGTCGTGAAGACTCGTTCGCAAATAGGGAATGCTGACACTCGCCGACGCCGGGTCGCGAATGTCCGCCGATCTAAAAGGGGGGCAAACAAGGTAAGCGTAAATTCCTATCATAAGCGGTGAAGTTATGAAAACTGGTACGCTTATGTGGATCTCCGTATAAACGGCCTACTGCTTGAAATCCCGTGCGGCAAACTGACGTCGTGGAGATCGACGAATGGCGCAGATTGTCGCGCACCATGATCAGCTCGGCGCCTCGCGCCAGCGCATGTGACGCGTGCGTGTGACGCATCCAATGTGGGCTAGCGCGGCGCAATTTCTCGGCCGTCCCGGGCCGCTCGTCCTGGATGGCATCGGCCACCAGCACGAAGAATCGCCTCAGCACGCGCCAGAGCCGCGTGCTCTCAATGCCTGCGCCGTCCTCCTCAAGGCTTGAAACAAGCGGCGTCGCCGGGTTCCAGCGCGCGGGCGTGACCGGCAGCCCCCGCTGCAGGAGACTCTGGTCAAGTGCGGTTCGCGCAAGCGGCGGCAACGCGACCTTACCGCGCTTGCCACCCTTGCCGAGCACGTGTAGCCAGTGATCGCCGTGTTCGTCCCGGCGAATGTCGGCGAGCGTCGCGCCGACCAGCTCGCTGGCGCGCAGGCCCGTCGCATAGCCAAAGTCCAGCAGAAACCGCACGCGTTGGGCGGCCGGCACACTCCAGCCATAGGACCATTCGAGGCCGTCGGCAACGGTGCGGATCAGCAGCCACTCGCCCTCGGAGAAACCGCGCGACACGTCCAATCCCGCGCGCGGCGCATGGCTCTTGACCTTCACGCCGGCAAACGGATTCGCCAGCACGTAGCGCTGCTCGATCAGCCAGCGAAATAGCGCCGACAGGACATTCAGTGCGTACGCCACCGATCGGGGCGACAGCGCGCCGATGAACGGTCGCCATTCAACGCTGTGCCGCGGCCGCGACGGCCCGACCCAACGCTCGTGCGGCGTGGGACGGCGCAGGAATGCCCGGTACGCGATCGCGTCGTCAGTGGTGAGCGACGACAGCGCGCGGCCTCGCTCGATGATCGCCCACAGGATCAGGCGCTCCGCTTCCTTGCGGTAGGCGCGCTGCGTCGTGGCCGATTCATGCATCGACAGCCAGGACTGGATCGCCTCGTAGTCGTTGGATGCATTCAGCAGGCAGGCGGCCCGCGGTGCACGGAACTGCCCGTGCGAACCGTCGACTTCGTGCGGCACGCTCAACTGCTCCCACGGCACGATGTGCCCGGATGGTGCCGCAACGATCAACGCCCGCGCCCGTTCGGTCAGCGCCGGATGGGCGGCAAAAAACGCCTCCACTCGGCGTGCGCCGGCGACACCGAGCCCGGCGATGCCTGCCCACCAGCGGCGCCGGCGCGGAATCCGCACGGTCAACTCGGCAAGCGTGCGGATGCCATGCGCCCGCAGGGCGGCCACCGCGCGCGGTGGCAACCACCGGTCAATCTCGTCGGCAATGTGTGGCATCGGTACTGTCAGGCTGCGCAACGCTTCGATCGCGCGCGCAACGGTGTCGGCCGACGCGCCACCCCTTTCGCCGAATACCTCCGCGAGATCGTCGCGATGGCGGCTTGCCGCATATGCGATCAGGCCGCGTCGGATACGGCCGAGGACGCCGCGCGCGGATGCTCCTGGCGCCTTGCGGTCGCAGAGAGCGGGCGACGGCTGCTCGGGCGTCGAGCCCGGCGTACCAAGCGCGCAGCGCCGCCAGTTCGGCGTCGTCGGGAAAGGCAAGGAGTTCGGTCTGACGCGTTTTCACGATCGCCGGTTTAGAACAAAATCAGTGATGGACTGATAGTAAAGTTTATCCGCCCATTACCAACGAAATCCACATACCTTGGACCAGAGCCCTGTGCACTACCTACGCGCTTTTCCCGTCGTGACTGGCTTCTCCCCGTCCTCGATGTATAGGCTAATCAGCCGGATAAGCTCGCTTTGGATTGCAGGGCTGTCCAACGTACCGCGCCGCGCGGCATTGTGAATCACGCCGTCAATAGCATCCGACATGACCATCGCTGCAATGTGGTCGGTCTCGCGCGAGCAGCGATTTCGGAAGATGGCCACGGCTTCTGCATAGTAAGCGAGATATTCAATCTCAAACTGACTGTTTGGATTCCGATACTCGTCTGAGCTCGGCGCCTCATCCAACAGGACCCGATGCAGCCCAGGGTAAGCGCTGTGGGCAGCGACCATCGCATGAACGAGATGCGCAACGAACTTTGCAGACGATTGTTGATTGATGTTGGACTTTCGGATGACGGCAAGACAGTCGTCGAGATGCCGTTGACGAATCGCATCAACCAGCGAGAGCTTGTCTGGAAAATACTGATACAGCGAGCCGATGCTAATGCCGGCCAGGTCCGCTACCTTGTTGGTCGTGAATCCCGCCCATCCTTCATCGCTCAAAATGCGAGCACCGGACTGAAAGATCGTCTCAACCGTGGCACGGGAACGTGCTTGGCGTGGTTGCTTGCGCATCTTCGGCTGCTGCTTTGCAATGCGAGTAGACAACGGAGGTCTCCTGCATAAAATGTAAACAGCTTACTCGCATTCTCTTGCACGAAAGGATCGATCTCCTGAACACGTTGCTCAATAAACTCTACAGCTATCAGGCTTGGGCCAACAACGACCTATTTGAAAAGCTGGGAGCTCTAGACAGGGAGAAGCATCAGGCCGAACTGCATGCGATCTTGCGGTTGATTAACCACTCTTGTGTGGTCGCACGAATCTTCGTTGCACACCGTAGTGGCACGCAACATGAATACACGGCCGACAATACGACCGAAATCCCTTCGTTGGATGAACTTCGCGCTCTCGTCGCATCCACCGATCAATGGTATCTGGACTACCTCCGGAACGCATCATCGACCTCCCTATCCGAGACCATCCCGTTTGTTTTCACCGACGGCGACAAGGGCTACATGAGCAGAGACGAAATGCTGACCCATGTTGTGGTCCATAGCGGCTATCATCGGGGCGAGGTTGGCCGAATTTTGTGGCAGATTTCCATTACTCCGCCCTGGGACACTTTTGCCGTCTATCTTCATCAAACCGAGCCCGCGCGGCGGCTGCAGGGAATTGCGCCCCAAGTAAATTCAGCCTGATGCCGCAAGATTGTATTGCCGTTGCGGTTTATCAGCTTAGGGCCGCTCCGTCTTCGCCAAAATCCTCGTCGGGCTGCAGCGCCGCGAGGGGTTCAAGGAGCGTCCGCACACGCATGAGTTCGCCAACAAACTCGTCGATTAAATCCAGCGCATCCAGCACCCGCTCGGCCAGAGTGCCGTCGCCGCGCGCCGGCGCGATCGACGCGCCGTTCAGCACCGAGTGCGCCATGCAATGGATTTCGAGCAGGTCATCGCGTAACCCTTCTGGATCGTGCAACTGAGTTCGAACGCGATCGACGATGTCGACGGCGGCCAGCAGGCGTGTCGTGTCATAGCTCGATTCGAGCCGCGCGAGCGCCGCCGTGTCGACGTCGCCGAAAAACGTGGTCGTAGTAGCTGGGCGTGCAGTCATGGGCGAGGGGAATAATGACGAGGCGCGTGGCCGTAGAGTGGATCTCGGATCCAGGGCTCCGGTCGACGGTCGAGATGCAGCTTGTAGTGACCGAAGCGCCGGATATCGTGGGTCGGGTATGGGCTCAAAAACGCGATGTCCTCGGCGCGTACTTTCTCGCCGTTCGCGACCATCTCGCGCAACGCCTGCATCATGTCCACGGTGTTCTGCAGGATCACGGCCGACGCGATCAGGTCGTTGTAGCGTAGTCGTTTCTGCTGCTCCTCCGGCTCGTTCTCGGCGATCACGTCGCCGCCGAAGTCCAGCCACTTCGCAAAGCCATTGTACGACTCGATCTTGTTGGTGTTCGCGGTCACTTCCTGTCGCAGCTCAAGGCTGCCGATCCACTGAAGCAGGTACACGGTGCGCACCACGTTGCCGAGCTCGCGTGCGGCGAGGTACAGCCGGTTCTTGCGGCTCTCCGAACCGAGACGGCGCAGCAGTAGCGGCGACGAAATCGTGCCGGCCTAGATCGACAGTGCGACCGGCATTAGTTCCTGCCAGTGCTGTTCGATCAGGGTCCAATCGATGGTCGCCGTGAACAGCTTGTCGATGTGCTGGTACTTCGCCTTGTTGTCGGGGCGATAAAGGACGAGATCCTTCCAGTTGCGAATCCGCGGCATCAGGTTGATGCCGAGCAGGTACGTGAAGGCAAACACGGCCGCCGACTGGCCTTGTGTGTCGGCATGAACCGTATCGGCCTTGACTGACAGACCCGCCTTCAGCAATCCCTCGATCACGTAGATCGCTTCCCACACGCCCGGTGGGATGAAATGCTGGAACATCGCGATATAGTTGTTCCCGACGTGCCGGTAGGCGACGGCGCCCATTTTCCGGTACCGGAAGTGATAGCCGGCCAGCAGATTGTTGTCGTAGAAATCGTACTGTGTGCCATCGGCCGCCACCGTTTTACCGTCGCCCCAATGCTTCGGCAGGTCAAGCCGCAGGTACAGCTCGATCAGCTCGCGCTGCGCAGTCGCGAGTTTGTCCAGGCTAATATGCCGGCGGTTGACGAATGACAGCATGTGCGCGGTCACGTCCGAGTCGAGGTGGCGAGCCGCCTGGGTCGGCCCCAGATTGCAACCCATCGCGAAAATCGTCAGCAGGTAGCGCTCGGCGGCCTTGGGGATCTTGGGATCGCTCCCGGAGAGCGGCCCGAAGTGTCGCGTGAAGTGCGTCCAGTGCTCGATGTTCGCGAGGATGTCCAGCATATTCCGTGTCGGCAAGCGGGCGCTCAGCCGCTCCTGCAGCGCGATCGCGCTCGCCGGAATCTCCTTCGCGACCGTCTTGCGCAGGATCGGTTCGCCGTTGCGATCGATCACGACGTGCTCGCTCTTGCAGGGCAATTCCTCGTCTAGCTTGCGGGCGGCGTCCGCCAACCATTTCCGGAGGTAGCGGACAAATTCGCTGCCCGTCGTCGGCATGCCGAGCTTCTCGCAGTAATCCGGCAGTTGCCGCTCGCATTGGCCCCAAGGCAGCAGGTTGTCGCGGTAGTCGGCGTATGCATCGGAGCCGGACACGCAAAGATCGCCAACACGCAGTTCCTCGGCCATGTACGACAGCACACAAAGTTCGAGGTAGCGGCGATTGGTCGGCGAACCTTCGCCGTGGGAGCGCCGCACGAGCTTGCGCCATCGCGGTGCCGCGAAACTCACGTCAACGTCGGCATCGATCCACTCCCTATGCAGCGATTCGTTCTCCAGCACCGCGTCGAGCGCGTTCAACAATGTGCGCACCGGGCTGGTCGAATCCCACTTCAGTGCCCGAGTGACGCGCATCATGACGGATCGGTGCGCCTTGAAGTGCTTCCAGAGCAGCGGCAGGTAATTGCGGCCGCTGAACGCGCGGATCGCCGCGCAGCTTTCGCGCAATGGTTCGAGATCACCTTTTGGCGCGAGCAGTTTCCGGACTGCCTTGGCGATGGCCGTCTCGTCGGATTCCTCGGCGAGGATGTCGGCGACGCCATCGAGCAAGCCCACCAGGTCCTCGACCTGATCGCGCTGTTTGCGCTGAATCACCTCCAGCTCGTCGCTCGCGCGCTTGTGGATCGCGCCCATGCGCCGCACGAACATGTCGGCGAGATCGTCGCGAACGCGCACCCGCATGCGGTTGAGCAGCGCGACGATCAGCGTGTAGCGCTTCTCGGGCAGCATGTCGTTCTTGAGCGCCGACGCATCGAGCGCCATCGCCTGCTGCGCGAGAGAACGCAGCTTCGACGCGGGAGTGCCGGCGACGGCGAGCGAGAAATCGCCGAGTTCGTCGAGCCAGACGAGCTGGTCGATCAACAGATCCAGGTGCTGCCTGGACGGACGTTTCGCATGGCGCTTGATCCGATTGTAGGCCGTTTGCCGGTTCGACAAATCACGCGCGAGCAACCGGTCGAGCGCGAGCTTCGGTTGGTCGGTCAGGCGTCGCGCGACGCGCTTGAACAGCCGCGACTGCGCGCGGGCGTGAATCTGTTCGGTCAACCGATCCAGCGTCGAAAACGCAGGCAGTTCGATATTGCGCGCAATCAGTTCGTCAATCGTCGCGTTGATAATGTCGACCGGCTGGTCCATCGTCAGCGATGCCGTGTGCGCCGCCCGTGTCGCGATTGTGTTCGCGTCGGTGCCATAGTACGGCTTCACGTCCAGGTAGGCGCGCACCGCCGCGTAATGGCGGAACAGCGTGGGCGACGATGCGGTGTCGTAGCCGAATCGAGCGGAGTCACCGATGTCAGCGGCGGCACGCACATGGTCAACGATAGCGTCCGGAATGCTGCCGAGTATGGGGAAGTAATGCAACTGCTGGAACACCTTCAGTAGCACCAGCAGACCCAATCGAGGTCGCTCGCCGCGGGTGGACCGGCGCGCCCATTCGAGCTCGTCGGGAAGCGGCGTGTAGCAGGCTTGCAGCTCCCGTGGTGCGAGAACCTCGGGGAAGCGCGGGTAGGCGGTGCGTTCGAGGGTAGCCATTGCGAATCGTCCGGATCGCAGAGGGCCGCTCAGATTAGCGCAAGAAAAATCGGGCGTTACTAGGTTAAATGGTAATGATATGGCGAATCCTTATTACAAAAAGTCTTATGATAGGAATTCGCGCTTATCATGTTCATACCCCCAAAATGGGCGCGAGAAGGACGACAAAGATTGCCTCTGAGTAGACAATTGCCACCGCCTCACTTAGAGGCAGATACGGCAAGCCCGCGAAAAACAGTGCAGAGGCGCCGAGAAGAGTGATCGCACGCGCCATTTGTCCGCGAAGATCGACGTTTCGAATACGCTTGCCTAACGGCCCGCCACGAAGACTTACCAACAACGCTGGGACGACGCCAAACAACATGCGGAAGAAAGTCACCTCGTTCGCTGGATAGTTCAGTGCGACCGCTTTGCCCAGCGCATCGACGACCGCGAAACAAAACATCGAAACGACTACGAGAGCGATTGCTTGATATTGGGCGGAAGGATTGGAGACTGACAGGTTGGTGCGCATATTGAAGGCAGCATTGAGTTTCTGTGTACCGAGCACAATTGTCAACGATCCGTCGTCGCATGTCGAATGACCGGTTCTGGCCTATTGTGTTGAAAAACTCTCCGTTCAATAATTTGGCAAGGTTTGCAGGGGTCCTCTTAGCCCTAACCGAGGCTCACGAGCGGTTTGTGGAGCGATCTGAGAGGTCGATTTTTCGCGAACCGGTCACGTCACCGGAGCCTGTCAGAAATTTTGTGTTCAAGGCATAACATGTACCCAAAGGAGCATGTATGCCAAGCAAACCAAAAGCAGGGTCTGCGCCCCCGCCTGAGCTGCCCGCGATTCCAGAGGAGCTCATCGATGAGTTCGTGAAGGGTCCGATGACGGCGGAAGCGGTGCAGGCAGCCTCGATGGCGTTCAAGAAGGCGCTGATCGAGCGTGCGCTGGGCGCCGAGCTAAAACATCACCTGGGCTATCCGAGCGGAGGCCAACGCCCGCCGGAGTCGACCAACCAGCGCAACGGCAGGAGCGGCAAGACCCTGTTGACGGAGGACGGCCCGTTGCGGGTAGACATTCCGCGCGACCGTGACGGCAGCTTCGAACCGATCCTGATACCACGGCACGAACGCCGCTTTACCGGCTTCGACGACAAGATCATTGCGATGTACGCGCGAGGCATGACCGTGCGTGAGATACAGGGCTTTCTGGCCGAACAGTACGGCACCGAAGTATCGCCGGAGTTCATCAGCTGTGTCACCGATGCGGTGACTGAGGAGATCACAGCCTGGCAGGGCCGTCCGCTCGAGCCAATGTATCCGGTGGTGTTCTTCGACGCGCTGCGTGTGAAGATCCGCGACGAAGGGATGGTGCGCAACAAGGCGATCTATCTGGCGCTGGGGATCCTGCCCGACGGCACGCGTGACATTCTCGGACTGTGGATCGAGAACACCGAGGGCGCGAAGTTCTGGATGAAGGTCTTCAGCGATCTGAAGACACGCGGCGTGCAGGACATCCTGATTGCCGTCACCGACGGACTGAAGGGCATGTCCGACGCGCTTGAAGCGGTCTTCCCGGCGACCACGCTGCAGACCTGTATCGTGCACCTCATCCGCAATTCGCTCGACTATGCCGGCTGGAAGGAGCGTCGGGAGCTGGCCGCAGCCCTGCGTCCAATCTACACGGCGGCCAGTGCTGCTGCAGCCGAGGCGGAGTTGCTTGCCCTGGAACGGGGCCCGTGGGCAAGCAGGTTCCCGACGGTCATGGCAGCCTGGCGCCGCGCATGGGTTCGCGTGATTCCGTTCTTCGCGTTTCCGCCTGAGGTGCGCAAGGTCATCTACACCACGGATGAAATACACAAGCCCTCACGCCGTACTTCGCTCGTTCGCTATGTCCGCGCTTCCGGCCACCGTATCGGCGCGCTGTCTGATTTGGGGCGCGACTGCTTCCATCGGTTAAACAGTCTCTGATAGGTTCGCTCGGACTGCTCGGCCATGGCTCGCTCCTGCTGGCGGACGCTCTTCAGACTGTAGGCGGCAGCCGAACCTTTGCGCGAGCCATGCTGCGCCGGCATTCCAGCCTGCAGTTCCAGCGCGCGCAGCTTGTGCGCGGTTAACGCGGGACGATCCCACGCGAACGGTTCGCCACGTGTCATCACATACCAGACGATCACGGCGAGCTTGCGAGCGGTCGCTACGACGGCAATTTGTTGGCCGCGGCGATCGCGCACGCGCAGGAAGAAGGCGCGCAGTGGCCCGGGCGCCTGCGTGGCGCCCCAGGCAGCCTCGACCAGCATCGCCCGTGCGTAAGAGCGGCCGCGCTTGGTGATGTGGCCGTGCCTGGCCGGTGTTGGGCCGGATTGATAGACCGACGGATTGAGCCCGAAGTAGCTCACCAGCTTCTCCGGATTCGGAAACCGCTCGATGTCGCCGATGGCCGATAGCAGCCCGATCGCCACCGTGGTATTGACGCCGGTAATCGTCAGCATCACGCGTAGTCGCGCGTCGTCGATGGTCGCTTGCGCGAGTGCCTGCTCCACCTCACGCAGATCTTCGCCGAGGCGGTCCAGTTCGCGCAGTCGCTGCTCGATGCCCAGGCGTTCATCCAGCGGCAGCGGTTGAACGCTGAGCCATGCACGCCCCTTCCTGCCAAACAGATCGGTGGCAGGACACCGCTCGATCAGATGCGCCGCCAGCACGGCGTGAACCTCGTTCTTCAGCCGCGTGCGTTGCCGCACCAGCTGCGAACGGCGCGAGATCTGCCGACGCAACGCCAGCGTGCGCTCGTCTGGCATCCAGACTTCCGGCAGAAAGCCGCTTGCATACAGTTGTGCCAGCACGGCCGCATCGATCTTGTCCGTTTTGACGCGGGCTTCGGCGATCAGCCGGACTTGCAGCGGATTCGCAATCGCCACACGCGCGACGTGACGGCGGAGCACGTTGACGATGGCGGCAGTGTTGCCGGTTGCCTCGAGCACCACGTGATCGGTGGCACGTAGGTTCTCGGCAAAGCGTTCCAGCTGGTCGCGTCGCAACCCGGTACGGCCGCCGGCATGCATCAGGCCATTCTCCAGGTACGCGATCTCGGCCACGGAGCGCGAAACATCAAATCCCACGATTCGCATAACCGTCTCCCGTATCAGATCACTGTTGGGAGCCGGTGGGGCAGCACGACAACTACGGATTCGCGCTCACAGCGCAACCGGGCGGGTCGCAGGGGCGGCCAACTACTAACACGAGCTCGCGGCTCATCATGTAACAACGGCCTGCCCACCCGAAGTGCTCCCCAGTGCCCCTGTCCCGGATGGTCACACCATACGCTCAAACCGCTGGGCGCGGGAACGCGAGGCACCGGCTATATCATGCCGGTTACCAATTCGCTGGAGAGCGTGAATGCACAGCTGCGCAAGATCATAAAGACGCGCGGACACTTCCCGTCCGATGAAGCGGCGACCAAACTGCTCTGGCTTGCGCTGCGCAAAATCACCAGCGACTGGCACCGTGCGGCCCACGACTGGAAGGCCGCCATGCGGCAGTTCGCGATCCTCTACGAGGATCGCTTCACACGACCCAACAGCTAGAATGAAATTGATCGCCTGCCACGCCTGAAATGTTCAGACGCCTTGCACACAAAAATTCAGACACTCCCCGTCACCGGAAGAGGGGAGTTTTTCAACAAAATAGGCCGGACTGAGACCTTGCTGTGCTGCCCGCCGCCCAACCCTGCCAACTAACCTTCGCTGGTGACACAATTATTTCGCTTCGGGGAATCCTTGCCCCTCAAGGCTGAGCCGGCACGGACACGGTTTCCCGCGGCGAGTTGACAAAATTATTAGCGCAACGGTGACACATTTAATGCGGTCTACGCCGCTGGTGCGACAAATTCGGCGCGGGCTTCGCACGTCGCGTCAAAGCTGCTCGCCGCAAACCTGGCCGCACATGGCATCTTGACGAAGTCTTCGTTACGTTGCGCCGCGGTGAGCCTAATCTGCTCTGGCGGGCGGTCGACCAGCACGGCGCCGAACTCGACATCCCGCTGCAGAAACGTCGCGATAAGGCCGCAGCAAAGCCCTTCTTCAACCGCGTGCTGGCCGCCTGTGCCGACGCGCCACGAAGGATTGTCACCGAGCAGCTTCGCAGCCACCCGGCAGCCAAGGCCGACATCCCCGAACTGGCGAACGTCAAACATGTGTTCGTCAAGGCTGCGGTTCGGGTGAACAACCGGGCAGAGAATAGTCATCAGCCTGCGCGTGAACGTGAGCGGCGCATGCGCGGATTTCGTGACCCGAAGCGCACGCAGGCTTTTCTCTCCAGCTTCGGCCTGATCCGGCAGCACTTCGCGCTCAAGCGACACCTGCTACGGGCTTCACGCTATCGCAAACAACTCGCATCCCGATTCGCTGCGTGGCGCGAATTCACCGGCATCGCTCAAAATCCGTCGGCTGTCTCCTGAGCGAGATTGACTCTTCGCAGTAGTCCGTGCCACTGCCGACAAGTTGACAATGCCGGCCGGAGTGGTCGGTCTATGTCTTTTACGTCGTGCGTAAAACGCGCACGGTCAGCCCGGGCGCCGCCCCAAAAACCGGTGTGATCGTGCTAGCGACCGTGGCCGTCAGTCTCGCCGCAGACAGAGTTGGCGCAATCACCCGGCGACGCTCGCATTGGGCGCTTTTCCGACACTGACATGGCGAGTTGGCATACACCTGACAATACCGACACGATCTGGCAATCGCCTGCCTGCCCGTACCATCGCGGCACGTCTCTTGCGTGTTCGCTGGCGTCATGCGTGAGTTGTGGAATATCGCTCCAGACTGCGGTAATAGCGTTGCCGCGCGATGACACCCGCTTGCCGATTGAACCCGTTCGTTTGGCTGCAAGCCGAAAACAGTTTTGGATAACCTGAGGACTACAAAATGCAAAGTAAACGGCACGTGATGGGGGACAGGGATCATCGCGCCTGGGTGGGTCCACCTGATTATTTCGACCGCTTGGGTGCCGTGCAATTCGTTACATTGCTTCTGCTGGGGTTGAGAGAGGAACACTTTTTATTGGATATCGGATGCGGTTCACTGCGTGGAGGCAGGTTCCCTTTGATGTACCTCAATCCCGATCGCTATTTCGGCATTGAACCGGAAGAATGGTGTCTTCGGCAAGGCATCGAGGCGGAGGTTGGCTCCGCACTTGTCACTTTGAAGCGACCACGATTTTTATTCAGTTCTGATTTGAATACAACCAGTTTCAATTGCCAGTTTGACTACATAATTGCCGCCGGCATATTCATGCACGCGAGTAAAACGCAAATTACAAGGTGCTTAAAATCAGTGTCGCGGAGTTTGCGACCTAATGGTAAATTTGTGGCGGCTTTTCTGTCGGGAGGTTCAGACAGCAGCTGCGCACACTGGACGTATCCGGAGGTTCAGTATTATAAGGTTTCAACTCTTCGTTTGCTCGCGGAGGAATGTGGATTAGAGCTCGTCCTCCTCGATGCGCCGCACCCACTAGGGCATCAATGGGTTGTTCTAACACATATGAAGGACCAGCAACACGTTAATCATCACCTTGGACTTGATGCGTTCTCGTGGGAAGAATATCTTTCGTTTCAGTTATCGAAACGAGGAATAGCTCCCAAGAGTCATGAAGGCTATTTGCGTCATGACCTGAGCAGGGTCATTCGCAGCGACGACGAATCTGTTGTTCCGCAAGCGAGATTGTCGTCATCTGAGCGACCAATCGACGACGCTGCGGCTCACATAATCGAGACCTAGGGCGAGCGCCGGGGGCGCGCATAACGTTCTTGCTTCCCCTCGCTGTTGAGAATTCGGTAGTTGGCTGCCGCCCCCTTAACCAGAGGCTAACTACGTTGCGACAGCGCATGATGGGCGGGACCGTTGGCTACGCTTCGCCGTGGGATGTGAAAATACACACGGTTGGCACAACCACCTTCGAATCTAGCAGTTCCGCGGAGCCCAATTCACGGAAACGGATGCAGACGCTTTTTAAAGTGCGGCAGGCGACGGTCTTAATGCCTGGCGCCGAGGGAGGTCTTTGATGTCACACGTTGCAAAAACAAGGCTGTCAAGAGCTGGCACCGTGGACAAAGCGCCGGCAACCCGCTATCCGATATCGAAGATCCACCAGACGTTACGTGATCGGATCTGCACGCTGTATTATCCCCCCGGCACCGTACTGCGCGAGACGGCGCTTGCGGATGAATTCCACGTCAGTCGCACACCGATTCGGCAGAATCTTCAGAGACTCGCATATGAAGGCCTCGTGGAAACAAGAAATGGCATCGGTACGATAGTCACGGGCGGTGATCTCCGGGAATATCGTGACACTTACGCATTCCGGCTAAGGTTGAGCGAGATCCTTGGCGACTTTTTTTCTCCAGCAGACGCTCCGCACGCGCTCGAGCGGATGCAACAGCTGGCGGTTAAAGCGACGACGCTGCAACACAAGCCACCGAATCCAGGAGCATTCTGGCAGGTCCTCGATGAGTTGCATTCCGTAATCAACGGTCTCATAACGAACGGACAAGTGCGCCAAACGCATAACCGCTGTTACGTGCAAGTCTCACGGCTCAGGCTGAATATTGTGGAACTTTTATGGGACGACGAACTTAGGAGTCTTAATAGGGAGCTGGACGAATGCTGCTTGGCGCTGCGCGCTGGGGACATGCGCGCTCTTGGACTTGTGCAACGCAACCACATCTCGTTCGGTCTCGCACGCATCGCTCGGTTGATCTCATAGTGTGCCGGACAGGTCGTGTAGTTTGGTCGGTGCCGCCATGCTGTAATTCGAAAATGCATCAACACAGAAATGAAGACCCGCCCACACAGCCTGACAGGATCACGATGTTCGCGTTCCTCAGGAGGTTGTAACTGCTCTTGCCTGATATCGGTACCCGGGTAGAACTTCAGGTGCTTGCAGCCTATCGGAAGCCCTGGTCCTGGCTACATATTCGGATAATTCGGCCCGCCGCCGCCTTCCGGCGTGACCCACACGATGTTCTGCGTCGGATCCTTGATATCGCAGGTCTTGCAATGCACGCAGTTCTGCGCGTTGATCACGAGGCGCTCGCTGCCATCGTCGTTCTTCACGAATTCGTACACGGCGGCGGGGCAGTAGCGCGATTCCGGACCTGCGTACGTCTGCCAGTTCACCTTCACCGGCACGCTCGGATCTTTCAGCGTCAGATGCGCGGGCTGATTCTCATCGTGATTCGTGTTCGAGATGAACACCGACGACAAACGGTCGAACGTGAGCTTGCCATCCGGCTTTGGATACACGATCGGCTTGCACTGCGACGCCGGTTTCAGCATTTCATGGTCCCAATGCTGATGATGCAGCGTCCACGGCACGTTGCCGCCCAGCAGCTTCTGCTCGATGCCGACCATCAGCGTGCCGAGGTAGAGGCCCTTGCTCATCCACTGCTTGAAATTGCGCGCGCGATGCAGTTCGGTGTGCAGCCACGACGTCTTGAAGCTTTCCGGGTACGCGGTGAGTTCGTCGCTCTGACGACCCGCCTGCACCGCGTCGAACGCGGCTTCGGCGGCCAGCATGCCGGTCTTGATCGCCGCGTGCGAGCCCTTGATTCGCGATGCGTTCAGGAAGCCCGCATCGTCGCCGACCAGTGCGCCGCCCGGGAACAGCAGCTTCGGCAGCGACATCAGCCCGCCCGCCGTGATCGCCCGCGCGCCATACGACACGCGCTTGCCGCCTTCGAGGATCGCGCGGATCGCCGGATGCGTCTTGTAGCGCTGGAATTCCTCGAACGGCGACAGATACGGATTCGAATAGCCGAGGCCGACCACGAAGCCGACCACCACCTGGTTGTTATCCATGTGATAGAGGAACGAGCCGCCATATGTGTCGTTTTCCAGCGGCCAGCCGGCGGTGTGCATCACCAGACCGGGCTTGTGTTTCGACGGATCGATTTCCCACAGTTCCTTGATGCCGATACCGTAGACCTGCGGATCGACGCCGTCGCGCAGACGGAACTTGTCGTTCAGCTGACGGCCGAGGTGGCCGCGCGCGCCTTCGCAGAAGAGCGTGTATTTCGCGTGCAGTTCCATGCCGAGCTGGAAGTTCTCGGTCGGCTCGCCGTCCTTGCCGATGCCGAGGTTGCCGGTCGCGACGCCCTTGACCGAGCCGTCGTCGTTGTACAGCACTTCTGCAGCCGGAAAGCCCGGAAAGATTTCGACGCCCAGCGCCCCGGCCTGCTGACCGAGCCAGCGCGTCACGTTCGCGAGCGAAATGACGTAGTTGCCGTGATTCTTGAAGTTATCCGGCAGCGCCCAGGTCGGCACGCCTTTCGAGCCGGTTTCGGTGAGGAACAGAAACCTGTCTTCGGTCACGTCGACGGTGAGCGGCGCGCCTTTTTCTTTCCAGTCTGGAATCAGTTCGGTGATGGCGCGGGGGTCCATGACCGCGCCCGACAGGATGTGAGCCCCGATCTCCGAGCCTTTTTCGAGTACGCACACGCCGAACTCGACGCCTTTGTTGGCCGCGAGCTGCTTCAGGCGGATCGCTGCGGACAGGCCAGCCGGGCCGCCGCCGACGATCACGACGTCGTATTCCATTGATTCGCGCGGCTGCGCACGCGCAAGCAGAGTATTCATAGTAAGAAAATCTTCGGGGATTACGACCTACGACACTCAGCGGTATCGTTGTTCAGGGAAGAAAAGCGATGGCTGACCGCCACTGCGCGCCTGGCGTTTACACGGTGAAGCCAGTATAAAAATACGCAACCGCCGCAATCAGCGTGAGGATTCCCACGACCTCGCCGAGCGCTGTCGCAGGGGCCTTCGACATAAACAGCCGCAGCGCGCATCGTGTTGAGAAGCCGGCCAAAAAAGCGACGCCGATCGAAATAGCGGCCACAAAAGCGCCATCTGTGAAGGCGAGCCATTGGATCTGCATGTGTCTTAAACCGATCATTTCGGTAATGGTGACACGACGCGGGCCAGCCCTATCGGCTTTCGCGACTCTTATGGACTGCGATCAGATTTGCTTATTGAGACCGTGGATCCGCATCGCGAGCGCAGACTCCAGTCATCACTTCATCCAAGGACTTTCCGTGAACACTTATGACGTTGTCGTGATCGGCGCGGGCGTAATCGGCAGCTCGGTCGCGTTTCACCTGCAGATGCTCGGCGCAAAAAACGTATTGGTGCTCGATCGGGCAACAATCGGCGCAGGGACTACCTCTCAGTCGTCGGGCATTCTGCGCACGCACTACTCGGTGAAGGAAAACGTTGAACTCGCGCGCAAGTCGTGGTCGGTGTTCAACAATTTCGCCAACTATGTCGGCGACGACGAAGCCTCCAGCGGCCTTGTGAAGTGCGGCTACATGATCTTGTCCGCGGACAACGACAAACTCGAGCCGCTTCGGGCCGCTCTTGACCAGCAACAACAACAGGGCATACCGCTCGAATTACTGGACGCGCGCCAGGCGAAGGAGCGCATGCCGATTGCCACCTTCGACGACGCCGCGCTGATTGGTTACGAGCCGGAAGCCGGCTTCGCGGATGCGTACCTCACCGCCACCAGCTTCGCTCGTGCTGCGCGTCGCGGCGGCGTGACGATCCGTGAGAACGTCACCGTCAACCGGCTGCTGATCGAGAACAGCAAGGTGATCGGCGTATCAACGAACGTGGGCGACTTCGCGGCGGGCACCGTAATCAGCACGCAGAACATCTGGACACCGGAGCTCGCGGGCTGGACCGGTAAGACGCTGCCGATCGCTCCGGAGCGGCACGCAGTGCTCGCGCTCGAATGCGCGGAAGCGCCTTACACGTTCCAGATGCCGGTGTTCAAGGACCTCGCGTCGCAAGGCATGCTGTATTACCGTAGCTACGGCGGCAATCAGATGCTCGTGAGCGAGGGCGTGGTCGGCGAAAAGCTCACTACAGCGGACACCGAACAGGGCGACATTCCGATGGACTATGTTATCGATGTCGGAGCGCAGGTTGCGAAGCGTTTCCCGGCGTATGAGACGGCAGGCATTGCGTCATCTTGGACCGGCGTGTACGACGTGACACCAGACTGGAACCCGGTGCTCGGTACACTGCCCGGCATCAGCGGGCTGGTGGTCGGCTACGGCTTCTCGGGCCACGGATTCAAACTGTCGCCGACGGTCGGCAAAATCCTGGCGCAAGCAGCCCTTGGCCAGCCCACCGACGTTTCGCTCAAGCCGTACTCAATCGAACGTTTCGCCACCGGCGAGCTTTTGACGGGAAAATACGGCCTCGGTGCAGTTTCTTGATGCGATGAGGTCCGCTCACCTCGCGATTCGTCCGCTGGCGTCATTCACGCCGCAGCCGTGGCGCAACGATGGCGGCACCACCCGATTACTTGCGGAAAACATCGACGACGCGGGCAGCTGGCGTATCAGTCTCGCGGATGTCGCTCTCGACGGTCATTACTCGCGCTTCGCGGACATGACGCGCGTGTCGCTCGTCGTAGATGGTGCGGGCGTTACCCTCGACAGCGGCTCGGCACGCATCGAACTTCTGCCTGCTCGCGCCGCGGCCTACGACGGCGACGCCGATTGGCGCGCGAGCCTGCACAATGGTCCAGTCATGAAGCTCAACGCGATGGTGACCCGCGGGCGCTATTCTGCGTGCATCGTGCCGGTGTTCGCCGAACGGCACGTGCCGTCCGACTGTTTCGCGCTCCTGCTGACGTTGCACGGCGCGACCGTTGTGCTGCCGACAAAACAAGACGCCGCCTCCAAGGCGTCGACCACGCTTGCCGAAGCACATGTCGCCACCCGTAACGCCAGCGGCGCGGCATTCGATCTATCGCCTGCACAGCGTGAAGCAGACGACGCATCTGACTCTTCCACGCCTAGCAAAGAGCACAGGCCGTATGCCGCGCTTGTGCTCATAAGATCAACGACGCACGGCTGATACGCCGCGCAAAGACTCTTCCGCGTATCAAGGAAAGCATATGAAAGTCATGGCAGCAGTCAAACGCGTTGTCGACTACAACGTGAAGGTCCGCGTGAAAGCGGACCAAACGGGCGTCGACATCAGCAACGTGAAAATGTCGATGAACCCATTCGACGAGATCGCCGTCGAAGCGGCGACCCGTCTAAAGGAGAGCGGTCACGCCAGCGACGTCGTTGCCGTTACGTGCGGGCCGACGCAAAGCGCTGAAACGCTGCGCACCGCCCTTGCGATCGGTGCAGACCGTGCATTGCACATCCAAACGGACGCCGAGCTGCAGCCGCTCGCCGTCGCGAGGCTGCTGAAGGCCGCCGTGGAGCGAGAACGGCCGCAACTGGTAATTCTCGGGAAACAAGCCATTGACGACGATGCTGGCCAGACCGGTCAATTGCTCGCGGCGCTGCTCGACTGGCCACAGGCTACTTTCGCGAGCGCAATTGACATCAAGGGTGATGTAGCCACCGTTACGCGCGAAGTGGACGGCGGCCTTGAAGTGATTGAACTGGATCTTCCCGCCATCGTCACGACGGATCTGCGTCTTAACGAGCCTCGCTACGTCACGCTACCCAACATCATGAAGGCGAAGAAGAAACCGGTGGAGACCGTCACCCCCGCTGATCTCAGCGTGGACGTGACTCCGCGTCTGAAGACGCTGAAAGTCATTGAGCCGGCCGTGCGCAAGGCCGGTGTGCGCGTGGCGGATGTCACCACGCTGATCGACAAACTCAAGAACGATGCAAAGGTGATCTGATGACCACGCTTGTCATTGCCGAACATGAAGGCCCCGTGCTCAAATCAGCGACACTGCACACAGTTGGCGCCGCGCGTCAGTTGAATAACGGCGTGCACGTGCTAGTCGCGGGCCACGACGTGCGCGCAGCGGGAGAAGCAGCGGCGTCCATCGAAGGTGTCGATAGGGTGATCCTGATCGACGCGGCGCATCTTGCGGACGGTCTCGCGGAGAACGTCGCGGCGCAGGTGCTGACGCTCGCACCGTCGTACACGCATGTGCTGTTCGCCGCGACGGCCGCGGGCAAGAACGTCGCGCCGCGCGTCGCCGCGAAGCTCGACGCATCGCAGATTTCCGACGTCATCGCCATTCGTGCGGCCGATACGTTCGACCGCCCAATCTATGCCGGTAACGCAATCGCTACCGTGCAATGTGACGACACGATCAAGGTCGCGACGATCCGTACCACGGCGTTTGATGCCTCGCCCGCGACCGGCGGTAAGGCGTCGGTCGAGACGCGCTCCGCCGTGGAAGGCAGCAGCCGCGCGCGCTTCGTGCGCCGTGAAGTGGCAAATAGCGATCGCCCCGAGCTGACCTCAGCGCGCATCGTTGTGTCGGGCGGACGCGGCATGGGAAGCGCGGAGAATTTCGCGCTGCTAGATCCACTCGCACAGAAACTTGGCGCAGCGGTCGGCGCGTCGCGCGCGGCGGTCGATTCTGGCTTCGCGCCGAACGACTGGCAGGTCGGCCAGACCGGCAAAATTGTCGCGCCGCAACTCTATGTAGCGGTCGGCATCTCCGGGGCGATCCAACATCTGGCCGGAATGAAGGACTCCAAGGTGATTGTCGCCGTGAACAAGGACGCCGAGGCGCCTATCTTTGGCGTAGCGGATTACGGAATTGTAGGGGACCTGTTCACCGTACTTCCGCAATTGACTGCCGCACTGTAACGTCTCCTAGTGGCGTTTTAACCGTTGGGGCTGCCTGAGAGTCACAGCAGCCCGCCTCCGCTTGTCCGACGGGAAAAGAGAAAATGTGTAGCCGCCGTGAACTGGACCGGGTTCCCTGTTCCTTGATTGAATGAATAACGAAGCGGCTCGACAATTACCAGCGAACTCTCAAAGCTACGGAACCGGTCGTACTAAGCTTTCTTTCCGAATATTCCTCTCTGTCCCCTGTCCGGGATGGAGATTTTTTCCTGGCGATTGATCTGGACAGCCCCAGCTGCTGTGATCCTCCTCCTTTTATCCGGAAGGTTGCACGCCCTCAGGGACCTCGCACAGCGAGGCCTGAAGCATCCGATGCTTGGCGTGGCGATGCTCATCAACACCACGTTGCTTGGAGTTCAACTGTGGGTGTTCATGTGGGCACCTACATGGACGCATGCTCGAAATTTCGCTGGGTTACTTTCTATTACCCTTGGCCATGGTGCTCGTTGGGCGATTTTATTATCATGAACGCCTCGATTGCATGCAATGGACTGCTGTCGGATGTGCAGCGATTGGGGTTGCCCACGAACTCTGGTCCACTGGGGCATTTTCATGGCCAACCGCGCTTATCGTGCTTAGTTACCCTCCATATTTTGTCCTAAGGCGAAAGATCGACGCGGACGCATTAACCTCGTTCGCAGCCGAAGTGCTGATACTGCTTCCTGTCGCGATCTGGCAGGTGCTCGATCATCGTGGCCTTACAGCAGTGTCGGGCAACATTAACCTGCTGGTCGTGTTATTGCCGGGCCTCGGAGCGTTGTCAACGGCAGCCCTCGCAAGTTATCTGATGGCGGGACGCATTCTGCCGATGAGTGAACCGCCCCGGGTTTTCCGGAGACTCCACTTCTTGAGAAAATGGAGCTATGGAAAACACGAAGAAGAAATCCCCAAGATACTCGCCGGAAGTGCGTGAGCGGGCTGTGCGAATGGTGCTGGAACATCAAGGCGACCGGGAATCGCAATGGAAAGTGATCGCGTCGATTGCGGCGAAGTTTGGCTGCTCGGGCGAGACGCTGCGTAGCTGGGTGCGCAAGGAGGAGCGGGATCGGGGTTTGCGCCCGGGCACGAGTACGCAGGAGCAGGATCGGCTCAAGGAACTGGAGCGGGAAGTACGTGAGCTTCGGCAGGTCAATGAAATCCTGCGCAAGGCGTCAGCGTATTTCGCACAGGCGGAGCTCGACCGCCGACCGAAGTGATGATCACGTTCATCGATGATCACCGGCACGTCTACGGGGTCGAGCCGATCTGCAGGGTGCTGCCAATCGCACCGTCGACGTACTACACCCATGTGGCTCGCCGCGCCAATCCTGACCTGGTGCCGCCGCGGGCCCAGCGTGACAGGATGCTCAAGGATGAGATCCGGCGCGCGTGGGAAGAAAACTTCCAGGTCTATGGCGCAGACAAGGTCTGGACGCAATTGAAGCGCGAAGGCATTGTCGTGGCGCGCTGCACGGTCGAGCGGCTGATGAAGCAGATGGGCCTGCGCGGCGTGGTGCGGGGCAAGACGGTACGTACGACAGTGAGCGATGGTTCGACGCCGTGCCCGAAGGATCTGGTGAAGCGGCAATTCACGGCCGAACGGCCCAATGCGCTGTGGGTTTCAGATTTTACCTATGTATCGAGCTGGCAGGGCTTCGTCTATGTCGCGTTCATCATCGACGTGTTCGCCCGACGCATTGTCGGCTGGCGCGTGTCGAGCTCGGCGCGCACGGACTTCGTTCTGGACGCACTGGAGCAGGCCTTGTACGAACGACAGCCGGCGCAGCAGGACGGGCTGATCCATCACAGCGACCGCGGCGTGCAATACGTATCGATCCGCTATACGGATCGGCTGGTCGAGGCGGGCATCGAGCCGTCGGTGGGCAGCGTGGGCGACTCCTACGATAACGCACTGGCTGAAACGATCAACGGCTTGTACAAGGCAGAGGTCATCCATCGCCTCGGACCGTGGCGCAATCTGCAGGCCGTTGAAATGGCGACGCTCGAATGGGTGGACTGGTTCAACAATCGTCGGCTCTTCGGCCCCATCGGCAACATTCCACCCGCGCAGGCCGAAGCCGCTTATTATGCAAATCTCGCTGGGTCTGCCGCCGTGGCATGACTCAAGCAAAATAGTCTCCGGGAAACCCGGGGCGGTTCAGAGCCTTTTTTGGCTCTTAGGATATGTCGAGCCTGTGTTGCTGCTCTTTGTCTCCCTGGGGTTGTTGGGGGAATCTTTTACTCAGCAGAAGCTCGCTACTTATGCGCCCATCTGGCTCGCGGTTGGCCTGATAGGCATACACGGCGCACTGCATATGCGTTCGCCCAAACGATAAACTGGAAACGCAATCTAGAGACACCTGGCATCCGTGACGCTGCCGCGGCAGCGCAAATCGAATGAAGCATGTTGAAAAGCAGATGTCCGGCAAAATAGCCGTCACTATTGCTCCACTTCCTAGGTGAGCGCTCGGTAAGTTCGCATTGGTTCCTCAGCCGGGCACCTATCTCGGCTTCGATCACGTGAACTCCATTCGCCGGAGCGCCATATCGATGCGCCGTCGCAGCCCGAGAGTACCAGGGATTCACCACCCATGAATGTCCGCTCACGTTCAGCGGCGCTATAAACGCTTCTAGGAAAGGACGACCAGTAGATTGTCCCAAGTCCGTTGCGATAATGCAGCTACTCTCGAATGCATCGAAATTCCAGCCTTTCAGACGCTGCTCAGCGTGAATGACGAGGACTACAACTTCGTCATGCAACATCGAAAGGCGAGAGATTTCAGAGCTCACCGCGTCGTGAAAGGGTTGCCAGATATTAGTAACGAGACCTAGCACCTCGTGGTAATCGAGAGGGTCCCGCAGTTGCAGTCCCGATGGGTTGCTTCGGGCACAAAGATGCTCTCGTTGGAACGAATCGGTCAGCGGACCTTCGGCGTCAACGTTCAGGTCGATCAGCTTAGGGTTGGTAAATCCCTTCGATCGTGGACACATCCATATCATGCGCGATGCTAAGCACCAAGTGTGCGGCTGGATCGGCCCATCCGGAGCGAAGCGAGTCCCACCCCTCGCCGCTCCTATGAAGTGGAACCTTCGTTCCGATATGTGGCAGGACGATCAAAAGCGGGGTCGATCCGTGCCGGATGCTACAAGCCTCGTGCCCCGCTTCCCGGAACTCGTTATGACGCGGCGCGGACATTTGCTGCTCTTTTTCTTAACGCACTCATCACCCACATCAGAACCAGCGACAACGCGATCCATAAAGTGGCCGC
Source organism: Paraburkholderia sp. JPY465 (assembly GCF_050436725.1). Classification (NCBI taxonomy): domain Bacteria; kingdom Pseudomonadati; phylum Pseudomonadota; class Betaproteobacteria; order Burkholderiales; family Burkholderiaceae; genus Paraburkholderia; species Paraburkholderia sp. JPY465. The sequence continues at coordinate 581,442 of NZ_JBNDMT010000007.1, read as the reverse complement.
GGCTAAGATTGCGGGACTGATCTGTTCCCGGAGCCCGGACCACATTTGACGCGGCAAAGTGAAGTACTGCGGGTTAGGGAGAAGGAAGAGCGCGAACACCACCTCGTCAAATGAGGTTATGAACGCGAGCACAGCGCCCGCAGTCACCCCTGGCATGATCAACGGAAGCGTGACCCGGCGAAACACCATCCATGGAGGGGCTCCCATGATCGCCCCGGCGCGTTCGAAGGAGCGATCCAACCCGCTCGCAGACGCAAGAACCGTAACAACTACGAAAGGGATCCCAAGTGCGGTGTGGGCTGCAATCAAGCCCCACAGGTTATCCACCAATCCTACCTTCGCGAATACAAAGTACGTTCCGGCACCAGTCACAATGGTTGGCACGACCATCGGCGCGAGAATGAAGCTCATCATCAGTGACCTACCGGGCAACATGCGCTGTCTAAGACCGAGAGCTGCGGCCGTGCCAATGGACGCTGCAAGAATCGTTGTGCTGACACCGACAATGAGACTGTTCTTGACCGACAAGAGCCATCGAGGATTGTCAAAAAACGATTCATACCATCGCAGCGACCACGCATCAGAGTGTAAATGCAGCATGGCACGGGAGAACGTGAAATATGGCTCCGAGTTGAACGAAAGAGGAATGACGACAAGCACCGGTGCAATGAGGAAAACGAAGATCGCTGCACAAATCACGATAAACAGAATGCTCCATCCCTTTTCAAGGGGAGAACGAAATGGCTGGCTATGGACGTTCATGCTCACCCCATCTTGAGATTTTCAGCGCCAACCAACCGGTTGTACACAAAATAAAGCGACAACACGACCACGAGAAGAACAATGCTCAGCGCGGCCGCCAGTCCCCAGTTCAACGACGCCTGAATGTTGAACGCAATCATGTTAGAAATCATCTGGCCAGATTGGCCGCCAACAAGCGCCGGTGTAATGTAGAAGCCCAGCGCAAGAATGAGCACCAGAAGGCCACCGGCGCCAACACCCGGCAACGTGATCGGGAAGTAAACTTTCCAGAACGAGCTGAAGCGCCCTGCGCCGAGCGACTGGGCCGCTCGCATATAACTGGGCGGAACAGCAACCATGACGCTGTAAAGTGGCAAAATGAAAAACGGCAGCAGGATGTGTGTCATGGAGATCAATGTACCGGTCAGGTTATAGATCAGCATGACCCGGTTATGGTCGTTGACGACGCCCGCCAATACGAGCAGATCGTTGATCACGCCTTGGGACTGCAGGAGAACCATCCAGGCAGTTACACGAACAAGCATGGACGTCCAGAACGGCACCAGAACGAGGACCATCAGTTTGTTCGCGGTCGATTTCGAACTCGTCGCCATCAGGTATGCGATCGGATAACCCAATACTGCGCACAACATGGTCACCACGATGGCAACCCAGAATGTCTTGAGATACAACGACCTGTAGACCCGGCTGTCTTGTGGCTGCGAGACGACACTTCCGTGCTCATCCCGGCGGAAATCGAGAGCAGCGAGGTAGTTGTCGAAGGTGAACGGACGTGTCGCGCGCGCGAGCATCGGCAAAAGGCCTGGGTCACTCCAGGCCGGGTCAACAGAAGCGAACCACTGCTGATCAGGCGTTTGTTCCGTTGCAGCTGCGCGCCTTGCGGTACGCTCGACAACCGATCGGAGTCCAGATCGTTCAGCGTTGAGCCTGCTCGCCACCATGCCGAGCTTGCCATTCTCCCGTGCGGAGACGAGGTCACGAGCGAGCCCCGTCCAGACCTGGCCGTTTGATCCCTTCCCGCCGCTGTCTAGCGCTTGCGCAGTAGCCGGAAGAAGATCGCGTAGTGTCGAGTCGTAGATGCTGACCTCGAACATTTTCGCAATCGGTACGAGGAACGTAAGCAGCAGAAACAAGATCACTGGCAAAACCAGGAGCAGCGATTTATGGGTCTCCTGGCGCCTCGCCTTCTGGACGCGTCTCTTCAGCGTTGCGCCCCAACGGTCCGCGTTGGTGCTTTCGGTCTGACCTTCGGCGAGTGTCACTGGGCTCATCGCAGCTCCCCTGCGGCTGCCAGCGCGCGGCTATCGACCGAGCGCCATCCAATGGGAAGGCTCTGTCCCGATCGCAACGATCCGAGGCTAGACGTGTTTGCGACCTTCACCGAGATTTCGTTGCCGCTCGGGATCTTGCACGTAAGTCGGACGTGATCCCCGAAATAGGTAGACTCGATGATTTCAGAGTTCACCTGGTTTTCGAGGATGGCTCCCTGAGACGCAATTGCTACGCGCTCGGGCCGCAACACGAGGGAGACACGCGCTCCGCACGTCAACGGCTTTGACGTCAGAGCCTCGAATTGACATTCGCCATGGGTAACCTTTGCGCGGTAATCCCCATCGGCCGACGCATAGCATGCGTGCACAATGCCGTCCAACAGATTGTTATCGCCCACGAATCGCGACACGAACGCGGTGTTTGGCGACTCGTAGATCTCTGTTGGCGGCCCGATTTGCTCAATGATGCCGTTGTTGAAGATGGCAACCCGGTCAGACATCGCGAGCGCTTCGTCCTGGTCATGCGTGACATAGACGACGGTCACGCCCAGCATCTTGTGAAGGTGCTTGATCTCGGTTTGCATATGCTCGCGAAGCTGTTTGTCCAGCGCACCGAGCGGCTCGTCCATCAGAACGAGAGAAGGATCAAAAACTAGCGCTCGAGCCAGCGCGATGCGTTGTTGCTGTCCGCCGGAAAGCTGCGCCGGCCGGCGCGACGCGAAGTCCTGCATCTTCACCATTTCCAGAGCTTTTGCCACCTTCTTGGCGATCTCGGCTTTCGGGACCTTCCTAGCAGAAAGCGGAAAGGCCACGTTGTCGGCAACCGACATGTGCGGGAACAAGGCGTAGTTTTGGAAGACCATGCCGATGCCCCGCTTGTGGGGCGGAGTCGTGGTCAAATTAACGCCGTCGATGCTAATCGTCCCAGCAGTCGGAGCCTCAAACCCCGCGAGCATCATCAAGGTTGTCGTCTTCCCCGAGCCTGATGGTCCCAGCAACGTCAAAAACTCACCTCGTCTGACTGCAAGAGAAAGTGATTTAACTACTTGCGTCGTCCCATCGTAGCTCTTTTCGACCTGAGAAAAAACAACGTGATCGCCGTCGACTGCCCTTGACGTTGCACGGGCCCGGTGCTGGGAATCGTTTAGCGTTTGCATTACCTTGCTCCTTACTGAGCCATCCAGGCGGCCCAACGACGATTGATTTCATCTTGCTCATCATTCCAGAACCCGATATCGCTTGTAAGGCCAACCTTCAGGTTCGCTGGCGACGTCGGGAGGTTATTGCGTAACGAAGCATCGACAAACGGGAGCGCCGAGCGTCGTGCGGGCGCATAGCTGATGTACTTCGTTTGGATGGCAAGCTGCTGCGCAGAAGTCGCGTAACGGATGAAGTCGAGCGCGGCTGCCTTGTTCTTGCTGGCCTTCGAAATTGCAAAGACGTCGCCGTTGATGATTTGTCCCTGCCAGATGATTCCGAACGGTTTTTTATCCTTGGTGATTGCATCGGTGAATCGACCGTTCCCGCCCTCGGTCATCACGACTTCTCCATCTGCGAGAAGCTGTACCGACTGCGCCTGTGCGCCCCAGAAGACCGCGTTCGCTTTGATGGTGTCGAGCTTTTTGAATGCACGTTCAAGGCCGCCGGGCATCCGCAGCGTCGCGTAGACCTTGTCGCGGGGGACACCATCCGCCATCAATGCCCACTCCAGGTTCCCGTTGGGTTTGTTGCTCAGGCCACGTTTCCCTGGAAACTTTTTTAGATCGAAGAAGTCGGCGATGCTTGTGGGCTGTGCGCCAGCAAACTTTCGCTTGTCGTACGCGATCACATTCGACCACAGGATAGTACCGACACCGCAGTCGAGTAGTGAGCCTTCCACAAAGTCTGAGGACGCCGGTTTGCTGTCCGGCGCGGGAGTTAGCGAGGTAGCCTTAATAGGGTCGATCAACCCTTCATCACAGGCTCGGGCAGCATCCTGAAACTCGAGGTCGATGACGTCCCATGCTCCGGAGCCGGCCTGTACTTGCGAGCGCAATTCCGCGAGGCCACCGTTATAGTCGGCGGGAAGAATTTTAGTGCCTGTCTTTGCAGAATACGGCTCGAAGAACGCCTTGGACTGGCTTGCCGTGTATGCGCCGCCGAACGATGCTACAACCAGTTGTTGCGCATATGCCGAGGTCGTGGGTAAGACCGCACTCAGCAGCAGGAAGAGACACGCCCGGGCTTGCTTTGAAGTATTTCGGAGTTGCATAATTTCCTCTTGACGATAGGTTAGAGTTCGAATACAGCCGGGCCTTCGGGGCACCCTCTACAGCAAGTCCTTTTCCAATCGCTGGGCTAGCTGAAGAATCCACTTGTCTTCACCTGCCGCACCTACGATTTGAACGCTTACCGGTAGCCCTCTGTCATCCCTCCCTGCAGGCAGGGCGATCGCTGGCGCTCCGACGACGTTGAAAAACGAGGTGTATAGCGTTAATGCGTTCCCAACCGGATAAAGACTCTCGCCGATTGGAACTCTGGTGCTTCCGATTTCTGGGGCAACAATCGGGCAAGTCGGCGTGACAATCACATCGACGATGTCAAATAGACGAGAGAAAGATCTCCGATAGGCCGTCAGCAATCTTTGGCACTGAACGTAACTTTCGGCGGACAGTTGCTGCCCCAGCACAAAACCACTCCTGATATCTGCGCCGTACTTCTCTCCAGATGATTCGATCAACGGCGAGTGGTAAGCCAACGCCTCGGCGAGCTGTATTGTGAGCGACACCGTTCTCGACTCCGCAGCGTCCGGCAACTCGATTTCATGAAACGTGGCTCCTAGCCCCCGAAGCGCAGCCAAAGTCTTTTCGTAGCCGGATCTGACCGATTGTTCGAGCGTCAGCGCCGCACCAGGCAGGACGCCGACACGGAGCGATGCTGCTGAGTCGGCTTCTTCGAACACATCGATCCCTGTCAGGCACTCGCAAACGATTGATACATCGTCTGCGCTAGTTGCAATGACCCCGACGTGATCCAGCGTCCAGCAGAAGGGAATGACACCGCTGGAGTCGATGAACCCAAACGACGGCTTGAATCCTGCGACACCGCACAACGCTGCCGGGACGCGCACCGAGCCGCCTGTATCCGTGCCCAATGCAAACGGCACAATCCCGGCAGCGACTGCGGCTGCAGACCCGCCGCTGGAGCCACCCGCAAGCCGTCCCCTATCCCACGGATTAACCGTCGTTCCAGTGAAATGATTTTCGCCGGTGGCCCCGTAGGCAAATTCGTGCATATTGGCTTTGCCAACCAAGGCAGCGCCCGCGTCCGCCAGCTTCCGAATCACCGCGGAATCTTCGGCAGGAAAGTGTTCCGACAACACTCTGCTTCCAGCCGTTGTTCGGATTCCTGCGGTCTTAAACGCATCCTTTGCAACGTACGGAACACCATCAAGCAGCCCGATTGATTTTCCACCGCGGCGGCGATCATCCGCCGCCGCGGCCTTAACCAGTCCGTGTTCGCCGGTCAACGTAATCAGGCTCTTCATCCATGAGTTAGTGGCTTCGGCCAGCGCGAGGCTATGCTCAACAATCCCTGACGACGACACGTCGCCGCGCGCAAGCGCCTGAGACATGCCTCTCAGGCTTTGGCTCTTTACGCTCATCATGGTCGGTTGCCCTCAGCCCAAGGCGGCGCCACGTCGCCCAGGTCTATCGTGCGGATCGCGGCGAGCCGCCCGACCAGACTGGATAGGTCGGAAACGACTCCAAACCGCGGGTCGACGAGTTCAGAAAGGTCGCCTTCAGTCCAGCGACCGCCGAAAAATTCTCGGTTCACCGCGACCAGGGTTCTCAGCGAAATCGTGTCGGTCATGGCCTCTTACACCACCGCCAAGCTGCGCGGATAGTCAGTCAGGTATTCGAACCCGTCCGCTGTAACGACGATTGAATCGCCGACTCGGCCACCAAACTCGCCTTCGATCGTGATGCCACCATCGACTGCGAACGTCATGCCAGCTTCGAGGGTGCGCTGCTCTCCGCGCTTGAGCTCTGGGGTCTCGAGGAACGAATAGCCGATCGAACGACCAGTGCGGTATCCGGGTGCGAAGCCAGCGTCCTTGTAAACCTGTTCGGCCGCCGCATTAACATCATCGCAGCGCACGCCTGGCCTAATCTGCGCGAGGGCAGCTTGCTGTGCTGCTACCGCAGCTTCATATATGCGAGCCTGTTCGTCAGTGACTGACCCGACAAAAAATTCGCGGTCAAATCCAAGCTTGTAGTTCTTGAAGTTGGCGATGCCGCAGAAGCACAGATATACAGGGTCCCCGCGCCGTAGCTTGCGAACGGAGGATCGACGGTGCACGAGACATACGTCTCGACCCGATTGGAGAATCTGCAGGTTATAGATCGTCGGAGACACGAATCGATCGACGTGTTCGTCCAGAAAGGACGCCGCCTTGCGCGTACCGCCGGCAATGACTGCGAGCGCGATTTCATACTCGGGTACGCCTTCGCGAATCACTTCTTTCGCAGCCTTTACCATCGCAACGGCAACCTGGCCGGCCTGCTTCATCGTTGTGATCTCGCTCTCGCTTTTGATCATACGTAGATCGAAAATGATCTGTCCGATATCAGTCAGGCGATCCGCGTCAACCGGCAACGCAGCCCTCACGAGCGGTGGCATCTTTGCGCGTTCAATACCGAGGCGTTCCACTTTCGACGCTTCCAATACTTCTCGCAGCGGCTTGCGCCACTCATCATCGATACCGTCGGCCCACGGGCGGATGTCCTTGATCCACGTCATAAGCGAGCACATTTCCGATTCCATCAGAGGCGTGATCAGAACCGGGTCCGTGTCCTGTGGAATGACCAGCAGGGTCGGCCGACCGAAATCCATACCCAGGTAGTTCCAGAAGCCGGCGAAGTATGCGACCGCATCCGGGTCACTGATCAGCGCCACATCGACATTTGCTGCGCGCAGTGCGACGCGCAGCTTGCTTACCCGACTCTCGTATTCGCCCACAATAACTCCTCTTGGTTAGCTGTATGCAGCATGTACACAGGTCCACTTTAGGAACGACAATTTTTGTTGTCAAGTGCGGAATTAGCCTGGCCTGTCGCAGAAGGAGCGTGGCGTCACTTTGCCCTCCCGAGTCTCAATTTCGGCGATTTTTCCTATATCTATTTACTAAAACTCGTTCAAAATTGCATCGTTTCATTTTTCACTGGGACATATTAATCCACGCCCGCTACCTCGGGAAAACAGGGGCTCGTCGCAGAGCTGTGTACAGGTTGCACATAGCCGTACGGTGGCGTTACAATCGAGTGCACCTCTTCATGGAACTTGAGTGGGCGATCTCACCGGGCTAGCGACATCGTTCTACGGGGGAATATCAATGGCACGTGTGGTCAAGCTGAAGGAGCAATCGTCTCGGTCGACAGCAAAAGCTCCGTCGATCCGTGGCCAGACGCCGGACATTTATCGGTCCGTGCGTGATCGCATCTGCAGCCTTCACTACCCCCCAGGCACGTTGCTGGGTGAGAGCGCTCTGGCTGAGGAGTTCGACGTGAGTCGTACCCCGATCCGCCAAGTGCTGCAGAGGCTCGAATATGAAGGCTTGGTTGAAACCAAGAACGGCGTCGGGACGATTGTCAGCGGCGTCGAGTTTCGCGAGTATCGGGACACATACAACTTTCGCTTGAGATTGAGCGAGATGTTGGGCGACTTCTGCTCGCCAGGCGACGCCCCTCAAGCGCTTGAACGGATCGAACGTCTGATTCCTCGAGCCGCGAAGCTGTCGAGCGGACCGAAGAATTACGACGAGTTCTGGTCGATCCTTCACGAGCTCCACTTCGCCATCAATGAACTTATAAGAAACCGTGAACTGCGCCAGACACATGACCGGTGTTATTTTCAGGCGTCTCGCGTCTGGTACAACTTTGTCACTGACCTATGGGATGAAGAGGTCGAATACCTGAATCGAGAGCTCGAAGAGTGCTGTCGCGCTCTTCGAGCTGCCGATATGCGCGCGTTGGGGCTTGTTCAGCGCAACTACATCTCGTTTGGCCTCGCGCGCATCGCTCGATTCATAACCGGTTAATCGAATTGATTCAAGCTGTGCCGGGTAGGTACATGAAATTAAATGAATAGGACATCTTATTATGAGCGAAATGGCAGAGTTTCGACCTTACTTTGACGCGGGCCGACATGATCGCGCCAAGGCGGGTTTTGTCTTGCTTGCCACAGAGCAGACAATCGAAGATGACATGTTCACCCTTCTCCCAAAGGGTGTTGGGATCCACTTCACGAGAGTCCCTAATCCCGATAGCATCACACGAGAATCGCTCGATAACATCGCATCGAGTCTCGCGGAATCAGCCGCACGGATCCTTCCGGACGGCAGCCTCGATGTGATCTGCTATGGCTGCACATCTGGAAGTCTGGTCGTTGGCGAGAAGAAGGTATTCGAAGAGTTGTCGCGTGGCGCACCCAACGCAAAAACCACGAGCATGGTAACGGCTGTCATTCGTGGCCTGCGCGCTGTAGGCGCCAAACGGATCGTCATCGGGACCCCGTACCTTGATGAAATCAACGAGATGGAAAAGGTCTATCTCGAAAACGAGGGCTTCGAGGTTCTTGCAATCCATGGCTTGCAACTGGAAAAAGACAGCGACATGGTGCGAGTGACGCCTGAAAGCATCGTGCAGATGGCGCTTTTCATTGATCAGCCGGAAGCAGATGCGATCTTCATCAGCTGTGGCGCGCTTCGTTCAATTGAGGTGATCGAAGAGATCGAGAAACTAACCGGCAAACCCGTCATTACGAGCAATCAGGCGGTTGCATGGGATGTCATGCGACTCGCAGGTATGGAGGATCGGCTGAACGGGTTTGGCCGTCTTCTTTCCGAGCACTGATCAAGCATAGGAGGTAGTCTTCCCAGCCCCATCGGTAAAAGATGCACCTCCTGCGCCCGTTCTTTACATGCCAGATGTACCTCCATCGCATCATTTTTAGAGGCATGGGAACTCACATGGCTCGACCTCGTCCGCCGATCGACCTGCGCGCTCTTGAAGCGTTTGTCGCCGTCTGCGAAACAGGAACGATGACAGCGGCTGCCAAACGGCTGGCGGTCAGTCAGAGTGCGATAAGTCAATCGATAGCGTCTCTTGAACGCGAGCAGAATACAGAGCTCTTTGATCGGGAGAGCCGACCCCCACGGCCAAATCGTGCAGGACGAGTCCTACTACAGATGGCCGGCCCGCTTCTTCAGCAGGCGCAAGATATCAGCAGCAGGCTGAAAGATGCGGCGCAGGGCGAGATGCTTCCTGTCCGACTTGGATGTGTTGATTCCTTTGCCGCGACGGTCGGACCGGAGTTGATTCGAGCCATGTCTAATTCTGCTCGTCAGATCGAGCTCTGGTCAGGACTCACCCCGACGCTCGCCGGGCAGATTCATCGTGGTGAGGTTGATGTTGTCGTCTGCACGCAGACGCCGATCACCGACACAAGGCTCTCTGAGATGCCGCTGATGTCGGAAGCTTTTCTGGCCGTGGCCTCACGTCGGTGGTTTGAAAACAGGAAAGGCGATAGCACAGCGTGGACGCATTTATCTGGAGACTTGCCGCTGATACGCTATACAGCGCGCTCTGTGATCGGACAACAGGTCGAGCGGCTTGCCCGACATCTCAACATCGATAGCCCCCGACGCTACGAGTTCGACGCAACAGATCCATTGCTTAGCCTCGTAAGCGCAAATTTGGGATTCGCCATCTCAACTCCACTTTGCTTATGGCAGGCACGTCACTATCTCAACGACTTGGTGGTGCTCCCGCTACCACCGGGAAGCCTCAGCCGGAGGGAATTTTTCATCTTACATCGCCGCGGAGAATGGCATGACCTTGTAGACAACGTCGCCGCGCTTACAGGTCGTGTAATCGACGGTCTGATTCGGCCAGCACTCACGCGATTTTTCCCCCAGATGCCCGCTACCGCTCTTCAAAGATCGACGAACCAGAGCCCTTAAATTGACTGATATATTTTCACTGGTGCGCGGCGGCGCCCCGCTCATCATCTCCATCCCTCATCTCGGCATAACCATCCCCGAAGATCTGCGCGACGACTTTTCAGATGTTGCGCTTACTTTGGCTGATACGGACTGGCATCTCGACCAGCTATACGATTTCGGACACAACCTTGGCGCGACCATCGTTACGGCGAAGGTCTCGCGTTACGTGATTGACCTCAATAGACCGCCGTCTGATGAAAGTCTATATCCCGGCCAAGTAACGACAGGCCTCTATCCGGTTCATACTTTCCGAGGGGAATCGGTGTACCGCGACGGCCGTGCTCCTGATACGCATGAAAAAGCGCGCAGGCTTCGGACTTACTGGCGACCCTACCATGAGTGCCTCGCTGAAGAGATCAGAAGGCTATGTGACCGGCACCAACAGGTGCTGTTATGGGAGGCGCACTCCATCGCAAGTTGTCTGCCTCGACTGTTCGATGGAACGCTTCACGAACTCAATCTGGGCAATCAAGACGGCCGAACCTGCGACAGTTCAGTATTCCGAGCGGCTGTCCACGCGGCGAGTGAAAGCGGATACACCTGGGTCGCCAACGGTCGGTTCAAGGGCTGAGCTTTACCCACAAGTCCGCTTGTAAACTGGATCGGACGGTGTTAACTTTCGCGCATTCAATTGATGTAGCGGCTGCGGATTGGCGATCGGAGACGACACGGCAGACTGGGCGAGCGAGGAATTCGCGCAAGCGAATCTCGGAGACGCTCGCCTATCGCATCGCCTGATTGTGTTAGCACGTCAACTGGCGAGCAGCCCCCACACGTCGCTGCCGCAGGCTCTCTCGCCTGCTGAACTGAAGGCGGCCTACCGGTTCTTTGACAACGACCAGATCGACACCGACGGTGTACTGGCGCCGCATATCGCGCAGACGCTGCACCGTATGGAGCAGATCCCGGTGGTGCTGGCGATACAGGACACCACCGAATTCAACCTGACGCATCTGCCTGCCACAGATGGTTTGGGGCGCTGTACCGGTGGCAATGAACGCGGGTTCCTGATGCACAGCCTGCTGGCGGTCAGTCCGGAAGGCTTGCCACTCGGCGTACTGGGCATGAAGACGTGGGCGCGTCGCGAAGAGACCCAGGGCAGCGCCGCGCAGCGCAAATCCCGGCCCATCCACGAGAAGGAAAGCATCAAGTGGATCGAGGGACTTGCGCACCTGTCGGCGCTGAAGTCGCGCTGTGAGCACACGCAAGTCATTGGCATCGGTGATCGCGAAAGCGATGTCTATGAACTGTTTGCTGCGCAACGCCCGGACGGAGTGGACTGGCTGGTGCGCGCGGCGTGGAACCGCTGCGCGCGGCACCCCCAGCGCTATCTCTGGAAAGCAGTACTGGACACCCCCGCAGCAGGTCACACCGAGTTGCTGGTGCCGGCCAAAGGGACTCGCCCCAGCGCACTGCACGCCTGACATTGCGATACGCATGCGTACGTCTGCGACCGCCTCAGACGCGGACCCGTTTGCCCGAGCTGGACGTCTTCGCCGTGCACGTCATCGAGGACAAACCGCCTGCCGGTATCGAGCCACTCGAATGGATGCTGCTCACCTCAGTGCCCACTCACTCGCCCGGGCAGGCACTTGAGCGGCTGCAATGGTATGCACGGCGCTGGACGATTGAAACCTGGCACCGGGTACTCAAGAGTGGCTGCCGCATCGAGGCCCGCCAGTTCGGCACGCTCGAACGCTTTGTTCGGGCCACCTCCCTGTTCGCGGTCATTGCCTGGCGCATTCTCTACACCACGCTGCTGGCGCGGCTGGACGGTGACCTGCCTTGTGAGGTGGTCCTCCAGCCCGTCGAATGGCAAGCCCTGTATTGCCGAGTGCATCGAACCACCCGGCCACCGGACACGGTGCCGTCGCTGCATAAGGCGATACGATGGATTGCCGCCCTGGGCGGCTACCTGAATCGACGTCATGATCCACCACCCGGCGCCACGGTCATCTGGCGAGGTTTCCTCGTCTTGCACGAAATCACCGAGATGTTCCGCATCTTTAATTCAGGTCCGTAACTTGTGGGTAAAGCTCAGGTTCAAGGGGGGGGTACATCACGCGCCACTATGGAGCGCCGAGCAATGGCATCCACGCAATCCAGCTTGAAATGAGCCAAAGAACATACATGGAAGAAAGCGCACCTTTCAGGCTTATTTCTCCTCGTGCAAAGCAGGTCAAGGCAACACTGCAGACCATGGTCATGGAAGCACTCGAATCGGTAGCTCGCATGCGGACCTAGGTTGCTTGGCTGGTCAAGATCGTGGAATCCACTGGATACCTCGATATTGAGCTTAAGACGACTGCTACAGATTTGTTCGACACATGTGTTCGCTAACAGTTTTGCTGCGGTGGTTCGAATGTCCCATTGCCGGCTGAACCCAGCCGGAAGTTCGGCTAGTTGAGAACGGTGTTGAACGTCGCCTTCTGGCCAGGCCGTCTGCGGCCGCATAACACCTGCCGGGACCAGCCCCCATGGTCTCGATCACTGGACGGGCGCCGTTCAACCCTCGCCAAACCCGTCGTCCGGGCGCAGCGCTTCAAGCGCCTCGAGGCTCGTCCTCACCCGCGTGAACTCCACGACAAATTCGTCAATCCGATCGAGCGCGTCCAGCACCCGATCGGGCAGTGTGCCTTCGCGGTGCGACGGCACCAATGGTGCGCCATTCAACACGGAATGCGCCATGCTGTGGATCTCCAGGATGTCGTCTCGTAACCCCTCGGGATCATGGAGTTGGGTGCGGATGCGATCGACGATATCAACTGCAGCCAGCAGGCGGGTTGTGTCGTAGCTCGATTCGAGCCGCTCCAGCGCAGCGGTGTCGACGTCGCCAAAGTAAGTCGTAGTTGTGGCCGGGCGTGCAGTCATGAGCAGGACGCGTAGGTACGGGCAGTTTGACCGAACAGCGGGTCCCGGATCCAGGCTTCCGGCCGACGATCTAGATGTAGCTTATAGTGGCCGAAGCGCCGGATGTTGTGGGTCGGATACGGGCTCAAAAACTCAATGTCTTCGGCGCGCACTTTCTCGCGGTTTGCCGCCATCTCGCGTAGCGCCTGCATCATGTCCACCGTGTTCTGCAAGATCACGGCCGACGCGACGAGGTCGTTGTAGCGTAGTCGCTTCTGCTGCTCCTCTGGCTCGTTCTCGGCGATCACGTCCCCGCCGAAAGACAACCACTTCGAGAAGCCATTGTACGACTCGATCTTGTTCGTGTTCGCGGTGACGTCCTGACGCAATTCGACGCTGCCGATCCACTCAAGCAGGAATACCGTGCGAACGACGTTGCCGAGCTCGCGCGCGGCCAGATACAGCCGGTTCTTGCGGCTTTCGGAGCCGAGCCGGCGCAGCAGCAGCGGCGACGAGATGGTACCGGCCTGAATCGACAATGCGAGCTGCATCAGCTCCTGCCAGTGCTGCTCGATCAGCACCCAGTCGATGGTCGCCGTGAACAGCTTGTCGATGTGCATGTACTTGGCCTTGCTGTCCGGCCGGTACAGCACGAGATCCTTCCAGTTGCGAATCCGTGGCATCAGGTTGATGCCGAGCAGGTACGTGAACGCAAAAACGGCGGCGGACTGCCCCTGCGTGTCGGCATGAACGGTATCTGCCTTGACCGACAGGCCGGCCTTAAGCAAGCCCTCGATCACATAGATCGCCTCCCACACGCCCGGCGGAATGAAGTGCTGGAAAACCGCGATATAGTTGTCGGCGACGTGCCGGTATGCGACCGCGCCCATTTTCCGGTAGCGAAAGTGATAGCCAGCCAGCAGGTTGTTGTCGTAGAAGTCGTACTGCGTGCCATCGGCCGCCACCGTCTTGCCATCGCCCCAGTGTTTCGGCAGATCGAGCCGAAGGTACAGTTCAATCAGCTCGCGTTGTGCGGTTTCGAGCTTGTCCAGGCTCATATGCCGGCGATTCACGAACGACAGCATGTGCGCGGTGACATCGGAATCAAGATGGCGGGCCGCCTGGGTCGGACCGAGATTGCAGCCCATCGCAAAAATGGTCAGCAGGTAGCGCTCGGCAGCCTTGCGAATCTGCGGATCACTCCCGGACAACGGCCCGAAGTGCCGCGTGAAATGGGTCCAGTGCTCGATGTTCGCGAGGATGTCCAGCATGTTCCGCGTCGGCAGTCGGGCGCTGAGCCGCTCCGGCAAAGCGATGGCGCTCGGCGGAATCTCCTTGGCGACGGTTTTGCGCAGTATCGGCTCGCCATGACGGTCGATCACGACGTGCTCGCGCTTGCGCGGTAATTCGGCGTCGAGCTTGTGGGAAGCGTCTGTCAGCCATTGACGCAGTTGGCGCACGAAGTCACTGCCAGTTGTGGGCATGCCGAGCTTGTCGAAATAGTCCGGCAACTGCTGCTCGCATTGCCGCCACGGCAACAGGTGATCGCGATAGTCGGCGTACGCGTCAAAGCCCGATACGCACAGATCGCCGACCCGCAGTTCCTCGGCCATGTACGAGAACACGCAGAGCTCGAGATACCGGCGATTGGTCGGCGATCCGTCGCCGTGCGAGCGCCGCACGAGCTTGCGCCACCGCGGCGCGGCGAAGCTCAGGTCGACGTCCGCATCGATCCACTCACGATGCAGCGATTCGTTCTCCAGCACCGCATCGAGTGCGTTCAGCAGCGAGCGGACCGGGCTTGTCGAATCCCATTCGAGCGTACGAGCGACACGCATCATGACCGAACGGTGCGCCTTGAAGTGCTTCCAGAGCAACGGTAGATAGTTGCGGCCGCTGAACGCGCGGATCGCCGCACAGCTCTCGCGCAACGGCTCCAGGTCGCCTTTCGGCGCGAGCAGCTTCCTGACCGCTCGGGCGATAGCCGTCTCATCGGATTCGTCGGCAAGGATGTCGACAACGCCGTCGAGCAAGCCTACGAGGTCTTCGACCTGATCACGCTGTTTGCGCTGAATGGCGTCCAGCTCGTCGCTTGCGCGCTTGTGGATGGCACCCATGCGCCGGACAAACATGTCGGCGAGATCGTCGCGGGCGCGTACACGCATGCGGTTGAGCAGCGCGACGATCAATGTGTAGCGCTTCTCGGGCAAAGTGTCGTTCCTGAGCGCGGACGCGTCGAGCGCCATCGCCTGATTGGCGAGCGAGCGCAGCTTCGAGGCCGGAATCCCGGCGATGGCCAGTGAAAAATCGCCGAGCTCATCGAGCCAGGCAATCTGGTCGATCAGCAGCTCCAGATGCTGGCGCGACGGGCGTTTCGCATGACGCTTGATCCTGTGGTAGGCAGTCTGTCGACAGATCCCGCGCGAGCAGCCGGTCAAGCGCGAGCTTTTGTTCATCGGTCAAGCGTCGCGTGACGCGCTTGAACAGTCGGGACTGCGCCCGGGCGTGGATCTGTTCAGTCAGCCGGTCGAGCGTCGAGAACGCCGGCAGCTCGATATCGCGCGCGATCAGCTCGTCGATCGTCGCGTTGATGATGTCCACCGGCTGGTCCATCGTCAGCGACGCCGTATGCGCTGCCCGTGTCGCGATCGCGTTCGCGTCGGTGCCGTAATACGGTTTCACGTCGAGCCAGGTGCGAACCGCCGCGTAATGCCGGAACAGCGTTGGGGAGGTCTCAGTGTCGTAGCCGAATTGCACGGTGTCGCCGATATCGGCGGCTGCCCGAACGTGTTCAACGACGCCGGCTGGAATGGTAGCGAGCGGAGGGAAATAGTGCAGTTGCTGAAAGACCTTCAGCAGCACCAGCAGGCCCAGTCAAGGTCGCTCGCCGCGCGTTGACCGGCGTGCCCATTCGAGCTCGTCGGGCAGTGGCGTGTAGCAGGTTTGCAGTTCCCGGGGTGCCAGGACCTCGGGGAAGCGCGGGTACGCGGTGCGTTCGAGGGTAGCCATTGCGGATCGTCCGGATCGCAGAGGGCCGCTCAGATTAGCGCAAGAAAAATCAGACGTTACTGCACAAATCGTAATAACCGGCGCAGTCTTTATAACTACAAGGCTTATGATAGGGATTTACGCTTACCTTGTTGATATCCCTAAAACGGCCAAACGTTCCTGTTCGGCCGCCGTCGGCTCTGGCCGACAACTGCGCGTTGAGCCTTGGGCGGGTTTCGGAGTGGGCCGGCCGTTCGAGCGACCACCGCATGGCTCAGGCGAGCGGCAGAAAGTGGCCGCATCCGAAGAAAGCCTCGCGATACGGACACCTATCGGCAGCTACGAATGCGACTGGCTAGCTCAAGTCCGCAGGTCAACCTCCCTCCCCCACACCCCCTCCCTTCTCGAGAGAGATATTGTTCAACCCCGGACAGACAAAACCAAAAACACATAAGCATAAATCGGGCTGAGAGACCCACGTCGCCCCGGAAAACGAGGCGAGCTCTACGAATTGCTCCATCGTCCAGGGATAGACGCCAGCGATGCCGCGCTGCCGGCCTTTCAGTTGAAAGAGCCGCATGGCGGTGAATCCCGCACTGTCCAGAGCGAAATCCATCTCTGTCAGGTCTGTCGCTTCGGGGACGCGGAAGCGCCCGGTTTTCGGATTCCAGAAGGCAGAAGCGGAGACCATGCCCGCGTAGCCTTCATTGAACGCGTGGTATGCGAGTCGGCCGCCGCTGTGCGGGATACCGACACGGACGAGCAGGCCTTCGTCCACATGAGCGTTGCGCTGGCGAACCGGCATGCCGGGTTCAGCTGCTTCAAGGTACATAAGCTACTCCAGATGGATGCGCGGAGCAGCCCCTTGTGAGGGCGTGCCCCGCAAGGGTGAATGAGATGACTCACGCGGCCATCGAGAAGAGATCGAGCTGCTGCACTTCCTTGACCGAATTCCTGATCAGGTACTGATCCATCTCCGCCGGCGTCAGGTTCAGACGTTCGGCGAGGCGAGCGAAATACTGCCCGCGCACGGCCATCTCCTGATATCGCTGGGACTTCCCGGTAGGCAGTGTCAGGATCGTCTCGTTGAGCCAGAAGCGCGCCGATTCGATGCCTGCGTTGGCCTGCACACGCGCATACCACTCGTAATCAAACGAGCAGGTCACGAACTCACAGGCTCTTCCCGCATCTACGTCGAGGTGATCGCTTTGCTCGAAATACACAACGCGTTCACCAGCAGTCGTTTGTGCATAGGTGGACACGCGACCGGGATGCCGGTAGCGATTCCACTGCTCTGCGCCAAAATCCCGAAGACCTTCGGCCGGCGCCTCCGCGTCGAACTGTCCGACGCGGAACCATCCGTGATTCGTGATGGGTACCTTCGGAAACGTGTCGACTTTGGGGATGCGGTATCGGCGCCCCAGTCTGTGGACTTCGTACCAGGCTGATACCGCTGGAAACGCATGCGGTGCGTAGTGGTGCATGGACAGCATGAAGTCGATCGCGACCAGTTGTGACGGCGTGATCATTTCGAACTGCACGTCGCAGAGGTCGCGGTTCTCGGGCGTATCAGGAATGAGACCGGCCGCGAGATCCGCGTCGTGCTGTTCGGCGCGTTCAATTTCGAGCGCGTCGAGCGTGAGCAGGTAGCGCAACAGGTTCATACGCTCCCGAAACGACAGCACATCGGGCTGCACACGCACATATCCGGCAGAATTCAGCGAGCGCCCCACCAGCTCGCGGCGCTTCAGATCCCACTGTGTCGCGAGCAGGTAATTGCGGAAATCGTTGAGGCCCGCCATGTACGCATGCTCCGGCTCCCGGATCATGGATTCCAGCGACTTGTCCCGATCGCCAACGACGCAGCAGAACACGCATCCGAATCGCGAACCGCACGCCGTACGCTGCCCACTTTCGCCGAGAACCACTCCGCACATGCCATCGTTACCGGCGCGGTACAGGTCCGACAGACGTTCGATGGATCGCACCGAAAACGCGCAGGGAAACGGACGCTTCGCTTCGTCAGCAAACATCGTCAGCTTCAGCCAGATGTCATCGACCGACCAGTCGCGCAACGGTGAGATAGACAGTGCATCGTTGGCGTCACGCGTAGGCGCAGTCGCGCTTTCCGCTCGGGCCAGCATGGCAACGCCGCGCGAGGCGCTTTCAGCGATGCGATTGCCGAGAACGGTACAGATCTCGCGGTCGCCCCGGGCCGTCGCATCGCGCTCGAGCGCCGCGCGCAACCGCCCCTGTGGGATGAGCTTCCAGTCCGTCGCGCACGCTCTCGTGCGTTTACCGGCACGCACGCCGTTTTCGACGGTGCGCACCAGCGTGCCGCGGCCGATGGTGGAAACGACAAACTGCATGGCCAGTGACGGCGTGGCAATGTGCGTCGTCACGCCGAGCCCATGTGCGGCCGCGTGATCGTCGACCTCCTCCAGCATGGTCTCGGTATGTCGCGCAAGACTGCTGTTTTCGATCGTGGTGTTGGCCGATGAAATGTAGTGCGCGGGTTGGGCGAGGCCTTTTTCCGCGACGCGGCGCACGGCTTCGAGCATGAGAATCGTCGCGCACGTCGAGTCCTTGCCGCTGGCCGTGCCGCACAACGGATGGCCGGCACAGATCAGGCCCATGAGAACGGCGATCGCGGCCTCCATCTTTTGAAGAATCTCGTCAAACATGATTGCTCCGGGTTAATGGAGCCCTCTCCCCTACGGGAGCGGCTCCCACAGGGGTTAATGAGTTGAAAGGTCAGTGAGGCAGTGCAGACATCTCGTCGATCATCTGACGGTAGGTGATGAGGCCTTCCTGATGCTTCTGCATGAGCGCCGCGCGGCGTACAGCGGATCGCCTACGCGTGGATGAGCGGCGTCTACCACACCCGGCATGGTGATCGGGTCGGTACCGGCGTTATAGGGATTCACCGGGCTCATGGGATCGCCAATCGCAGTAGCGATATCGAAGGGTGCGGACGGAGCCGGGCTGCCCTTCCCTGCAGCAGACACTGGCGAGCAGACCACCGTGACGCAGGCAAGAGCCGCGACCCACGAGGCGAGCGTGCGGGAGTCGATCATCATTGCGTTTTCTGGATGGAGAACAACGGATAGAAAACGCCGAACGGGTTCGTACCGAGCGCGTCTTCCGAAGTCGGGGGAATGATCTGGTAGCGGAACGTCAGCGCGTACTTCTGCACCACCGGCTTGTCGGCCGGCGATTGCGTCGTGCTTGTTGTGAACTCCACCACCGCGGTCGAGTCTTCGAGCATCGCGACGTTGGTCACGCGCACTTCCCGCACCAGCTTCGGGTTGAGCGTGATCTGCTGGAACGGTGCATCCGTCTTGACCCAGTCGCCGAACTGGTTGCGAGCATTGCCGACCATCATGGCCTTCACGCCGTTGATGTTGCGAGCCATGCGCGATGTCTGGATGTCATCGGTGAGGACCGGCTCGATCGTGAACCATCGCTCGACGGTCTCACGAAGCGAGGTGCGGATAGCCTGATCGTCTGGCTTGTATGCCGTCAGTTGGGTAACGACAGCATGGCCGTTCGCGTCCCCCCACACACCATAGGCCTTCACGACGGACGGCGCTGGATTTCGGGTGTAGATTGCACCGCCAGCAATGAACACGAGGATGAAGCAGAAGGTCTTCCAGTGGTTCGCTTCAACGCGCAGGCGCGAGCCGTTATCGAAGATGATCTTCTCGGGATCGTCTTCGGAGTAGCCCCCAGGGGCGGTAGACAGTGCTATCTGCTTTTTGCTGCGGAAAAGAGGCATGACGCTCGTTCCATTTGGACCGACTCCATTGAATCAGCCGCATGGGAAGCAACTCATGCAAAAGAGGTGCGATTTGTGGGCGCTTTCTGGGCTGTGGGGCTCGGCGATGGGTCGCGTCAGCCGGCTAACGGGCTTAAGCCGAAATGATGACGATTTTGGGGTAGCTTTCGGGGCAACGACTGCGAGCGTATCGAATAGGATCGTGGCTGTTTACATGGGTTACATGGAACCGCACAGTCACGTCATTGATTTAAAACGAGAATGTCGAGCTTTCGGTGTCAGCCGGCTGACGGAAGTTTTGGCGACGTCCAATTCAAAATGCCAAGTTCCTTAATCGCGACATGTGATCGCCCGGTTGATGCTTGAGGTTCCTTGACATTCGAGCGTCCGGGTTAGCCTGAACTCATTTTGGAAAGATCCATTATGCAGACAGATTCACTTACGCTTCTTCAGCGAGAGGCTCTCGCCCAATACAACAGCCTGCGCCAACGGAAGACATCGATCATCATGTTCGGGCGGCTTTGCCGCTCGTTTTTGAATCGGGAAATTTGGCGATCGCAGTCTGAATTGGCCTCAGCCTTGGGCATTTCGAAACCACACGTCAGTCGGTTGCTGCGCGCAGCAAAAGTCCCAGACGAAGTTATCCACACTTTTGGCGACGCACATCGCATTTCCTTTGAAACCGTGGAAACACTCGCGAAGATTGAAAAGCGGACTGGGCGTATACTCTTGATAGCGCGCGCCGTGAGCTTTGGCGCCCGTTCCGACCTCAAGGTGCACGAGATACTCGCGGGCCTGGCTACTGGGTTTCTGGCGCCGATCCGACAACAGGTCGTGAGGCTCACACGCCATAAAGAGGAAGGTTACATCAGGCTGTACTCGCCGCAGTTGACCAGCATTTCGTCGGATCTTCCGCGTCTTGAGAGGGCAATCAACGCGGTTTTGATTGGAGTGTTGCAACTTATCTGATAGGCCGCCGGTCGGGGACGACGTGTCCGTTGAGCTTCGTCGTTTTCATCGCCTGGTCGGAATGCATGTCCGCAAAATTCGCACAGGAAAGACGCCGGCGGAAACACAAGACGTTCTGCGGCCAACATGCGTTACAAGTATCGAACTGAGACTAGCGAGACTTGCCAGACCTTGACCTGTTGAATACGTAGCCGGCGAATCCGTCTTTTAGGTCGGGGTACTTCTGGATCGTCGGTTCAGCCAAATCGCTGGTTGGATCGATGCCCAGTCGACGCAAAGTGAGTTTGCCGGCGGGCGTTACCTTATAGGTCCGTCGCCAGTCCTCTCGCTGTCGAGGTGTCGCTGCTTCATAAGCTTCCCATCCGCGCCGGACTTCTTCGACTCTACGGTCCTGAGCACGCACATCCTGGGCGGCGAGCCGCAACGCCGCCCGATTGACAGCCTTTTCTTGCACTTCGACTTCGCGTTGTTCTGTCAGCGCCAACGTTTCCTGGATCTCTACCATCTGACGCTCAGCGTCGGAGATGATCCACCCCTCCTTCAGTGCCTTCATGAAGAATCCCGCCGGACTCTTCGACACCTTACCCAGTTTCAAGCTGAAGCGCGTGCGCTCGATTGCCTGCTCCAATCGTTCATCGTTGTAGGTGTCGCGCGATGCCGCGATCTGGTTGAGTTGAGCGCTGGATAGCCCGAACTCCTGCTTCAACGTTTGATAGATCGCTTGCGCCTGCTCGTGAGTATGAAGGATGCGCTCAGCCATCTCTTTGCGCTCAATGCGGAACTTCAGGCGACCGATTTTCCGAGACCCCTGCTCGTTGCGCGTCTCGTATGAAAGCCTCAGGTCGGAGACCTCGTTGATCTGCTCAATAGCAGGTACTAGCCAGTCTCGTTTGAAGTACTTGAACTCGTTTGCCTTGGCACCCATTGCCCCTTGCCACAAACGCAATTCATCGAGCGTAAGCCAATCCGTTTCTCCGTCATCGGCGTATGGAAGCAAGTGGTCGTACATGACCCGTGCGTAGCTGAGGGTGAAGAGTGACGTAATACGCAGGCTGAGCCAATGCGACTTGCCTGGACCACGAATGATGTCTATGAGATCCGGAGGTACTCGAAATTGGAAGCGGCCGCCAGAGTACGAGATGCGTCCGATCAGTTGTACTGAGCCAAAGGGCTTTTCGCCATCGGCGTCCGGAGCAGTGGTCGCCTGGATCAATGCTCGTTGGGCTTCTGTGATGACTTGCTCGAGATGGGTGTTGTTGCGACTCGAGTAACGCATAAGCCATTTGAAGTAATCCAGCTCAACGTCATAGAGGCTACGCACCTGTTCGTCCTGGGCAACGATGAAATACGCCGCATCGATCAGACGTCGCGCTGCGACGCCTAAATCGATAATTCGAATAAGGACGTTCTTTCGCGCGAAGCCAATATCGGATCGCGCTGTGTCGACCGGTAGATCCTGACCGGTTGCGTCGTCGAACAAAGCCAAGGCCAGTTGCCGAGATGTGGCTACTTGCCCTGCAGTTGTCATGCGGCCTCCAAGGTTGCGGTCAAGGATATCTGGAGCGGTACGGTACCGATGGGAAGGTGCGAAGTCAACACAGATCACCTCACCTTGCTCGGCGGTCCACACAGAACACCTCACCTTTCACCCGCCCCTCGCCACAATTCGCCTCACCCTCGCGCCAAATCGCCTCACCTTGCTGCTCAATTTGGTTCACCTTGGGGTGGTAAACGCCTCACCCTAGCTCTCAATTAACAGCACCTTTGACACAATTCGCCTCACCTTGGGTATCTAACTTCCTGTTTTTTAAAGAAAGTCTGCTTTACGTTAGTTGTTTGTGGTTTTTGTTTATTTTGTAAACACTAACCACGGCGGGCCGAATGTGCGCGACGAACAAGCTGCCGCGGAGCGATGCAGTCTGCGTTTGTAAATGGGAAAGTGGGATTGGGCTGACGCACAGACCTGGGATCTGGGATCTTTGACAAAAACGTCGTCGGCCGGGCCTTCAGCGAAGGTGAGGCGAATTGTGTGGCGCACAAATGAGGGCCGAAATTTGGCGGCTTTTGAGTCCGGATAAGGTGAGGCGTTCTGTGTTGGCGGGTTTTATTTTTCGACTCCGGGCCCGTTAGTCGTCTCTCCCTTTGGCGATTTTCCGTTACAGTCTTCCGCTAATCAGATCGGGTAAGTGGTTGAAATAAAAGGAAATAAACGTTGGCGACGATTGAACTCGCTGTTCCAGTCAGATTTCAATGGCAATTCTGCAGTGGGATGAGTATTCTACGGTTCGACGCGTGATCCACCAATAACCGTAGAAATCGATGGTGAGCGTGAAGAAATCAGCTCACCTAGACAAAACATAGGAACTGCAAAATGAACTTGAGCGAATTGCCTGGGATAGACAGGCGCGTGAAGCTCTCCAATCTCGGTGAGTTCGCTGAGCGTCTGTCAGTCATGGCGAATGAACTACGCGACCAGATTCTGGCTCCGCGACCTCGCAAGAACCCTCCCGTCTTCACGATTGGGGAGTTGGCAGAGCTATGCGGTATCGACCGCCAGAAGATTAATTATCTGGCGACTAAGGAAGGTGGGGAGCTTCCGCCGGGCATGGCGCACGGCACAGGCAGGGCGCGCATCTTCTCTCTTAAAGATGTTCGCACGTGGGTACAGCAAGTATCTGACATCTACCAGACTCCGCTCGTCACCGGCACTCGTGAGCATCGTGGCCGCGTGTTGATCACTGCGAACTTCAAAGGGGGCTCCTGCAAAACCACTACGACCATGTGCCTGGCGCAAGGTTTGAGCCTGCGCGGTCGCAAAGTCCTTGTCATTGACCTCGATCCGCAGGCGTCCCTCTCGGAACTCTGCGGCTTGTATGCGGAAAAGGACGTGACGTGGGAGGACACGGTCCTCCCTTTCATCTACGACCCGAACATCGAAGGCGGACTCGCCGGGAAGGTTCAAAGTACATATTGGGATGGCCTCGACGTTATCCCTGCACACAATTACCTTCATGACGCGGAGTTTCATCTTCCTACGGCGCAACAGACAAACCCAGGCTTCGAATTCTGGTCTGTTCTTCGCAAGGGAGTTGAACCGCTGCGGGCCCAATACGACTACATCATTCTGGACACCGCCCCGTCTCTTTCGTACATGACCCTTAATGGCCTGATGGCGGCAGATTCGATGGTTATGCCATTGGTTCCGGAGAGCTTGGACTTTATCTCCTCGGTATCTTTCTGGTCTCTGTTCGCCGAAGTCGCGCATGGGTTCGTGGAGCATGAGGTCGATAAGACGTACGACTTCATCTCTGTCCTCCTGTCTCGAGTCGACTATGGAACAACATCATCAGCGCCGGTTGTCCGCTCCTGGTCTCAACGTGCATATGGGGACTGGCTTAATACAACGGAGGTTCCGGCCAGTTCCGTTATGAGCAACGGCGCGTTAGCCTTCTCGACGGTCTTCGACCTATCGCGTTCTGATGCTGTTGCGAAGACTTTGGCCCGGGTAAAGCAACCGCTGCTGGACTACTGCAAGTGGATCGATGATCAGTATGTTGCGCAATGGAGGGCCGGACAATGAGCAACTTGCGTGAGCGCATGATGAGCAAGACTGCTGAGGTCCGGGCAGCGAAAGACATCAAGCTTGACCAGCAGCAAGAAAAACCCACCAGCCCGCGAACCGCCCCTGGGATGGCAGGAGCGTTAGCTCAGGCACAACAGCGAATAGTCGAACTTGAGAAGGCAGGCACCGCGTCGGACGTAGCCGTTGCGGACATCGTTCCTAACCCGTGGCAGCCACGGAAGGTGTTCAACGAAGCCAAGATGACACAACTCGCCGAATCGATTCGGGAAGCGGGGCTGGTTCAACCAATCGTAGTTCGACGGGCGGCGCCCGGCCATCAGATTGTTGCTGGCGAGAGGCGTTGGCGTGCCCACAAGATGATCGGGAAAGAGACGATCAAGGCTGTCATCATCGATCTTTCGGATGAAGAGATGGCGATGTTAGCCCTTGTGGAAAACGTCGTGCGCGACGACCTGTCCGACTATGAGATCGCTCGCTCTATTCGTAGCACCGAGAAAGAGTTTCCCAACCGGAAGCGTATGGCGGAAGGTCTGGGTATATCTCGTTCGGAGCTGTATCGCTTCCTCGCTTTTTCGGATCTTCCAGACTTTGTGGTCAAGGATCTAGATATACAGCCGAGACTCCTGGGGGCGAGTGCCGCAGAGGGCCTCGTTTCGGTCTTGCGGGACCAGAACCCGAAAACGGTCGAAGTGGCGCGAGAGGTATGGGCAAGAGTGGTGGCTGGGGAACTCGATCAATCGAAACTGGCGAGAACAATCAAGCAAGCCATCCAAAGCGGTGACAATGGATCGCGTAGTGTCAGTGACCGTAGCATCGAGAAAATTTTTGCGGGAAAGAACCAGGCCGGGTCGATTACGAAAGATGCTGTAGGATTTACCGTGAAGATTCGAGCCGGAATGCTTACGGACGAAAAAGAGAGGCAGATACGGATGCTCATCGCTGAGCTTTTTTCGGGCAGCAACTGCTGAGTAAGATAAAGGTGCCCCAAGAGGGCACTTTTTTTGGCGATCCCTGCTCAACTTCTGGCTGTGCGCGTGTCCCAACTTGGGACACGCGTCCCCCGTCGTAGAAAGGCTCAGCAATTTGGGGGATCATATCCCCTAGATTCGGAACTTTAGTTGTCGCGGACTGAAGGTGGCAGCGACGATCCTTTTTGCCGAGCGAGTGTCCCAAGTTGGGACACGTGTTTTTTCGGGCACTCTCTCGCCGTCAATATTGATTTACACAGCGCAGCATGTGCGGTCGAAGGCTCGCGTCGCGGCATAACCGCGCCGGGCGAAGGCCCCACATGAGGGCATAAGCCACGCCGCCCTCGCTGCAAGCGATCGTTGGATGCAACGGGAAGCGACTTAAACGTCGGCTCTTGCCTGCTCCTGAACGGTGGCGAGCATCATTGCATCGGTTGCGACCATTCGTGATCTTCGCCGCTGACAACAGATCCAGTTTGGCCGGACGCGGGCAAAGCCCCGCCGTTTGCGGCGAGAGAAGAAAGCGCGGACGCGAAAGGCGTCTCGACATTGTGTCAACACCGATACGGTTGCCTGCATGCAACGAACTTCAGGCGCACCGATCGAACTGATGCCAAAGGTGGCCCCAAGTGCTTCCTCTGTCGCATTTCCGGTCCTAGCCGGTCCGTCAATAACGACGTGCTGATGTAGCCGGTCAGACGCTAGGCTGGCCACGCGGGGATGTGCCAAGGACTAGCCGCATGGCGCGATAGCGAAGAAGCGGCATCGTCGGCCGAGGCCCCGTTCACCCCTGCAACAGAGCCTGAATGATCAGGCGCGTGGTTGCGCCCGCTTCTGCGAGAAGTGTGGCGCTCACGCAGATCACGAAGCGCGGCCACTACGACGGCTTCCCCTACCCACCAAGACAGAGCCGGGTCGATTTCAGGGTTACGCCGCGGAGTTCCAAGAGTCGCATCATGGAAGGTGCACAGGGCAACGTTCCGGTCAGTCACTGAGTGTTCCAAACGCCGCGCGACTCGAGCGGCATGATCCGCAAGCGACATCAACCATCGGCTTACTGGGCATTGACCGGTTTGCCGCGTTCTCCGATGTTTCGCATCTTGAGGCGCTCAACGGATCAGGCGGTACTAGAGACGTCTCGCGCTTGCGCAGCGCTTGCTATGGAGGACCTGTAGACGCGCAGCATGGCGAAGTCGACTGCGGGCACGCTTGGGTATTTGGTCAGAACATACAGGCCAACTCTGTCCTGAACACAGTGATTCTCCAGTAGGACTGGGGCGACGTTCCGCGTCAACTTGAGCAAAAGCACGACTGAGAGGGTGGCTGGCTCGCTTCCGTGCCGAGCAGAAAAGCGAGACGCATCCTTCCGGCGGACACGTCTCAGCAAATAACCGCAACACATGGGCGAAATTCCGCTTGTATTGCGTACGGCCACAGGGAACCCTGTCGATATGGCATGACACAATTAACATGCCGCGCCGCGGCGGAACGCTTTCAGCAGCGAAGAGCTGGACATGCCCCGGCTAATCTGTAGAGAGATGCGGCAGTCCGGTCGCTCTGGGAAACTGGAACCCGGCCGAAGCGACGACGCATGATGCTTGTCACGCGTAGCGCCGCAGGAATCTCCGGCCTTCAGGCCAAGGAGGATGGCGAATACGTACAAGCAGTTCTCGAGACGAGCTCGTAAGCGCGAGATGGTTGGTCTGCGGCGGCACGCCGCGCTAGACGCAGTATCTCGCCGACGCGCTCGCTCATCCACTCTCGCGAACTCTCGGTGTCGATGCAGAATGTGCCCTCGGGCGGCGCAAAGCAAAATCCCTGGCATAACTAAGGAGTTGCCGTCATGTTGGCCTGAGGCTTAGTTGGAAACTCGAAATTCCCGCGGCAGAATTGCGCGCCGCCTCTGTGAAACATTGCCGAACAATTTCTGGCAGCTCCCAAGCCCCGTCTGTCAGCGCTCTTGCGGCTTTGACCGCAATTGTTTCACGGCTGGGTCCTCGATATGATCGGCAAAAAGACTAAGAGCTGTCGCTCGGACGGGGCCTTCGCCGCACGGACGCATCGGACGTAGTGAACATTACGTAATTTGTAGCTTGCCGGATTCTGCGCGGCTGGCTGTCCGAGAGGACTTCTGTCAATGATGGAAGGCGGTATGACGAAACAAGACACTTCGCAGGCCGCCCATGGGCCCGACACAGAGATCGCCAACTTAGTAGAATTCATGCATACGGCGGATGCGCGAAGCGTCAATGCCTTGATGGTGGCGACCAACGGGGAAATCGGTCGGGGGCGTTAGGGATTGAGGAGGGAGGCGAGGGTGGGGCGGCATACCGCGAGGCACTGATTAAGCGCTCGGTACCGATATGTCGCGGCGATTCGAACGGGGCTTCGGTTGGCGCATTGTTGCGCAGATGCGGGCTCTCTAAAGGCTTGGCAGATTGAACGAAATTGGCCCAGATGCGCGTGAAGCCTCGTCGTTCACGGCTGAGCTTTACCCACAAGTCCGCTTGTAAACTGGATCGGACGGTGTTAACTTTCGCGCATTCAATTGATGTAGCGGCTGCGGATTGGCGATCGGAGACGACACGGCAGACTGGGCGAGCGAGGAATTCGCGCAAGCGAATCTCGGAGACGCTCGCCTATCGCATCGCCTGATTGTGTTAGCACGTCAACTGGCGAGCAGCCCCCACACGTCGCTGCCGCAGGCTCTCTCGCCTGCTGAACTGAAGGCGGCCTACCGGTTCTTTGACAACGACCAGATCGACACCGACGGTGTACTGGCGCCGCATATCGCGCAGACGCTGCACCGTATGGAGCAGATCCCGGTGGTGCTGGCGATACAGGACACCACCGAATTCAACCTGACGCATCTGCCTGCCACAGATGGTTTGGGGCGCTGTACCGGTGGCAATGAACGCGGGTTCCTGATGCACAGCCTGCTGGCGGTCAGTCCGGAAGGCTTGCCACTCGGCGTACTGGGCATGAAGACGTGGGCGCGTCGCGAAGAGACCCAGGGCAGCGCCGCGCAGCGCAAATCCCGGCCCATCCACGAGAAGGAAAGCATCAAGTGGATCGAGGGACTTGCGCACCTGTCGGCGCTGAAGTCGCGCTGTGAGCACACGCAAGTCATTGGCATCGGTGATCGCGAAAGCGATGTCTATGAACTGTTTGCTGCGCAACGCCCGGACGGAGTGGACTGGCTGGTGCGCGCGGCGTGGAACCGCTGCGCGCGGCACCCCCAGCGCTATCTCTGGAAAGCAGTACTGGACACCCCCGCAGCAGGTCACACCGAGTTGCTGGTGCCGGCCAAAGGGACTCGCCCCAGCGCACTGCACGCCTGACATTGCGATACGCATGCGTACGTCTGCGACCGCCTCAGACGCGGACCCGTTTGCCCGAGCTGGACGTCTTCGCCGTGCACGTCATCGAGGACAAACCGCCTGCCGGTATCGAGCCACTCGAATGGATGCTGCTCACCTCAGTGCCCACTCACTCGCCCGGGCAGGCACTTGAGCGGCTGCAATGGTATGCACGGCGCTGGACGATTGAAACCTGGCACCGGGTACTCAAGAGTGGCTGCCGCATCGAGGCCCGCCAGTTCGGCACGCTCGAACGCTTTGTTCGGGCCACCTCCCTGTTCGCGGTCATTGCCTGGCGCATTCTCTACACCACGCTGCTGGCGCGGCTGGACGGTGACCTGCCTTGTGAGGTGGTCCTCCAGCCCGTCGAATGGCAAGCCCTGTATTGCCGAGTGCATCGAACCACCCGGCCACCGGACACGGTGCCGTCGCTGCATAAGGCGATACGATGGATTGCCGCCCTGGGCGGCTACCTGAATCGACGTCATGATCCACCACCCGGCGCCACGGTCATCTGGCGAGGTTTCCTCGTCTTGCACGAAATCACCGAGATGTTCCGCATCTTTAATTCAGGTCCGTAACTTGTGGGTAAAGCTCAGTCGTTCACGGCGGGGAAGGAAAGCGCGGACGCCAAAGGCGTCCTTGACGACGCTTCGGTTCTGATACGCGTGAGCCATGCAACGACTCTAGGCCTTCAAGTTCGAACCGATGCCCAACGGCGAAACGCAACGCAATATGCGCGAGTTGGCGGGCGCGTGCCGGTTCGTCTATAACGAGGCGTTGGCGTTGCAGGTCGAACGCCACAAGGGCGGCGATAAGAAGCTCGGCTACGCCGGCCTGTGCAAGCTGCTCACGGAGTGGCGCAACGGCGCGGAAGCACCGTGGCTCAACGATGCGCCAGTCCATCTGCTCCAGCAGGCCTTGAAGGACCTTGAGCACGTCTACACCAACTTCTTTGACAAGCGGGCCGAGTTCCCCCCGTTTCAAACGAATGGGCGAGCAGGATGCGAATTGCGGATCAAATGCACGATGCAGGTCTGGATCTGCGCGGCCGGATACACCGCCTCGATCGCTTCCGGAAAGCCGCGCAGGCCGTCCACGACCGCAATCAGAATGTCGTGCAACCCGCGGTTCTTCAGCTCGTTGAAGACCTTCAGCCAGAACTTGGCGCCTTCGGTCTGTTCGATCCACAAGCCGAGCACTTCCTTGCGGCCGTCGGCCCGGATGCCCAGCGCCAGATAGACGGCCTTGTTCTTGACCGTGCCTTCGTCGCGGATCTTCAGCCGAAGCGCGTCGAAATACACGATCGGATACATCGCTTCGAGCGGGCGTTGCTGCCACTGCTCGACCTCGGCCAGTACTTCATCTGTGACGGTCGAAATCAGATCAGGCGACACCTGCAGACCGTACAGCTCCAGCAAATGGCCCTGGATCTCGCGCACGCTCATGCCGCGCGCATACATGCTGATGACGTGGTCGTCAAAGCCCGGCAGGCGGCGTTGATACTTGCCGACCAGTCGGGGCTCGAACGTCGCCTCCCGATCGCGTGGAATGTCCAGCTTCAGCTCGCCGTTGGGCGTGATGACCGTCTTGGGGCTGGTGCCGTTGCGGTGATTGCTGCTCCTGCCTTGTCCGGCCTCGCTCTCCAGGTGGTGCGTGAGTTCCGCCGCGAGCATGCGCTCGGCCAGTTGCTTCTTTAGTTGGCCGGCCAGGCCTGATTCGCCCAGAATCGACTCGGCCTCCTTGTGAACCGCCCCGGGTTTCCCGGAGACTATTTTGCTTGAGTCATGCCACGGCGGCAGACCCAGCGAGATTTGCATAATAAGCGGCTTCGGCCTGCGCGGGTGGAATGTTGCCGATGGGGCCGAAGAGCCGACGATTGTTGAACCAGTCCACCCATTCGAGCGTCGCCATTTCAACGGCCTGCAGATTGCGCCACGGTCCGAGGCGATGGATGACCTCTGCCTTGTACAAGCCGTTGATCGTTTCAGCCAGTGCGTTATCGTAGGAGTCGCCCACGCTGCCCACCGACGGCTCGATGCCCGCCTCGACCAGCCGATCCGTATAGCGGATCGATACGTATTGCACGCCGCGGTCGCTGTGATGGATCAGCCCGTCCTGCTGCGCCGGCTGTCGTTCGTACAAGGCCTGCTCCAGTGCGTCCAGAACGAAGTCCGTGCGCGCCGAGCTCGACACGCGCCAGCCGACAATGCGTCGGGCGAACACGTCGATGATGAACGCGACATAGACGAAGCCCTGCCAGCTCGATACATAGGTAAAATCTGAAACCCACAGCGCATTGGGCCGTTCGGCCGTGAATTGCCGCTTCACCAGATCCTTCGGGCACGGCGTCGAACCATCGCTCACTGTCGTACGTACCGTCTTGCCCCGCACCACGCCGCGCAGGCCCATCTGCTTCATCAGCCGCTCGACCGTGCAGCGCGCCACGACAATGCCTTCGCGCTTCAATTGCGTCCAGACCTTGTCTGCGCCATAGACCTGGAAGTTTTCTTCCCACGCGCGCCGGATCTCATCCTTGAGCATCCTGTCACGCTGGGCCCGCGGCGGCACCAGGTCAGGATTGGCGCGGCGAGCCACATGGGTGTAGTACGTCGACGGTGCGATTGGCAGCACCCTGCAGATCGGCTCGACCCCGTAGACGTGCCGGTGATCATCGATGAACGTGATCATCACTTCGGTCGGCGGTCGAGCTCCGCCTGTGCGAAATACGCTGACGCCTTGCGCAGGATTTCATTGACCTGCCGAAGCTCACGTACTTCCCGCTCCAGTTCCTTGAGCCGATCCTGCTCCTGCGTACTCGTGCCCGGGCGCAAACCCCGATCCCGCTCCTCCTTGCGCACCCAGCTACGCAGCGTCTCGCCCGAGCAGCCAAACTTCGCCGCAATCGACGCGATCACTTTCCATTGCGATTCCCGGTCGCCTTGATGTTCCAGCACCATTCGCACAGCCCGCTCACGCACTTCCGGCGAGTATCTTGGGGATTTCTTCTTCGTGTTTTCCATAGCTCCATTTTCTCAAGAAGTGGAGTCTCCGGAAAACCCGGGGCGGTTCAGATTCAACCGGTCGATGCAATAGTTTGGTTAAACCGCTCGGCTGGCGTTTCGTAATTCAGTGTCTTCCTCGGACGTTCATTGAGCCGTCTCGCCACAGCATTGAGCCTAGTCTGTGAATACACCGACAGGTCGGTACCTTTCGGGAAGTATTGCCTCAACAGTCCATTCGTGTTCTCGTTCGACCCACGCTGCCAGGGATGTTGTGGGTCGCAGAAGTAGACGGCAATGTCCGTGGCAACAGTAAAGCGTTTGTGGCTGGCCATCTCAGTGCCGCGATCCCAGGTTAGCGATTTGTAGAGTTCCTGGGGCAATTTGCAGGCATGTTTGATGAGCGCATCGGCAACCACCTCGCTGTCCTTGCTGGCAATCTTCACCAGCATCACATAGCGTGTCTGGCGCTCGACGAGCGTCGCAATCTGGCTGCTCCCGCTGCCGCAAAGCAGATCACCCTCCCAATGTCCCGGCACTGCGCGGTCCTCGATCGTGGCTGGACGTTCGCTGATCGACACCGTGTCGCGGATCCTGCCGTGGTCGCCCGTCTTCTGCGTGTAATGGCGGGAACGCCGCATGACCCGGGTACGCCGCAAATGTTCGAGCAATTCCTTCTTCAAGACACCACGGGCCTGGATGAAGAGACTGCGGTAGATGGTCTCGTGTGACACGTGGTAATCCTCGTTGTCCGGGTACGCGCGCCTGAGCCATCCCGCGATCTGCTCGGGCGACCACTCCAGTTGAAGTTTGTCTGCCACGATGCGTGCCAACATCCGGTGTTCGACCAGCTTACAGACTTTGGGCCGCTGCGCCCGATCCCAGGCAAGCTGATCGGCGTGACTTGCCCGATAGCCATCCTGCCCACTGTTGCGTTTGATCTCGCGGCAGATGGTAGAGGGAGCCCGCGCAAGCCGACTGGCGATTGACTGGATCGAATCGCCAGCAACAAGCGCGCTCGATATCTCTTCCCGCTCGGCTAATGTTAGCGCCAGCCGCGAACGATGTCGCTTTGCCGGCGGGATTCCACCGGCTTCGCCGATGATCCGCTGCACGGACGAGTGGTGGCGATCGAAGAGCTGGGCGATATGCTCGAGAGACTCACCCTTTCGCCAGCGCTCCCACATCAGCGCTTTCTGCTTCTCGCTGTAGTAAATCCGGTGTCGCTGTTTCATTTGCAACACTCCCGCCGCTCATGCAGCGTTCATTGTGTTGCATCGACCGGTTGAATCCGCCCACGGCTTGAACGCCAACATGGTCGCCCGCTGGCGGCGCGCTCATGAGCGCGCCGAATCGACTGCGAATGTCCAGCCTACCGAGACATTCATCCCCGTGCATGTGCACTCGCCGGCACAACCGTCCTCAAGTGTCGTCGTCGAATGTGGCGCTGTGCGGGTACGCTTCGACGGTCCGCTGGACCTGAGCGTACTGCGAACCGTACTTGCAACGTTGCGGTCGCCGTCGTGATTGGCCTGCCGTCAGGAACACGTGTGTGGTTGGCTGCTGGCGTGACCGATATGCGAGCCGGCTTCAACAGTCTCGCCGCGAAGGTGCAAACGGTCCTTGAACGCGATCCCTTCTGTGGTCACGTGTTCGTGTTTCGGGGCAAACGCGGGAGTCTCGTGACATAGTGCATCCTTTGGTTAGAAGCCCGGCAACTTGAGTGACTTCTCTGCTTCCTGTCGGGCCTTGAAGTGAGGCGGTCGCCTTTCCTTGATAGCCCGTACACCTTCCCTGACGGCTTCAGAATCAAGCTCAGCAACAGGGACCTGCCAGGGCACCGAGGGCATGAGTTGAGTCGCAGGCAGTATTCCTTCACGGATCAGGCGGTGAATCGAGCTGCCGTAGATTCCCAGTCGCCGTGAGGCCTCTTCCACGCTGATCGTCTCCGCATGCGATGCCATCGGATCGAATGGCGCAATGCCCAGCCGTTCACGCAGTTCGGTAACACGAACCGTGGTCCAGGTCTTGCCGTCTGGCGATTTGCATCGCATGCGGTTCATGGTCACCGCAAGCTCCCTGTCCGGCCACTGCCCGCCAAGCTTGCGCATAACCTCAACAGCACTGAAGTGTTGGCCAGATGGATATCGACCAACATTCACGCGTGCGACGCGCAGCTCCGTGTGCCGACCACCGGTCCAGTGAACCGTTGCAACTGCTTCATTCATATTGTCGTCCAGATCAATCACGACTTCCTGAATGAGAATACGGGTCAGCCGCTGCTTTGTTCGCATATCGGTGCCCGGCGCATTCCACGCCGCCGGGAGATCGCGTGCGAGCGTCATCAACTGCGTCTGGTCGATCGCGGGCCGGCTTGCAACCTCGCGGTCCAGAAGCGCAGCGCGCTCTTCGAGGTGAGCGACACGTTCGAGGGCCGCATTCCAACGCGCTTCAAGCTCGCGTGCAACCAATCGTTTCGTCGGATCGACAACCTCATACCGGCGTGCGGCAAGAGAGGCATCGTAGCGCGCTTCCTCGAGCTCGCAGGCTAACGCGCGACGCGCATCATCGCCTGCGCGCGATGTTCGCTGTGCAGCGCGAACGGCCGCTTCCACCGCATGCTCCGAAACCGCTTCGAGAATTGCGGCCGCCACTGCTTTGTCGATACGTATTCCGGCGATTCCGATACAGCGGAATGCTCCGACATGTGCTTCGTCGCCACGGCAGTAATAGCGATGCGCGTGGCCGGCTCTCATGCCGTAGTTGACTCGCATCATTCGGCCGCACCGGCCACATCGCGCCAGGCCAGTAAGCAATGCCCGCCCACCACGAGCAGATCGACGGGAAGCCCGCTTCTTCATGTGTGTGTTCTCGGCAATCATCCTCTGATGCTCCTCGAACTGATCCCACGTGATGTACCCTGGGTGATGATCGCGCAACAGGACGCTCCAGTCCTTCATTGGCTTGGAGTGGCCTTCAGTCTTACGAGCCCGTCCGTCGACGACCGCGGTGCGCTGGGTCGTCCTTCCAAACACATACGCCCCAGCATAAACCGGATGCTCCAGGATCTGGACGACCGTGTGATATGCAGGCCTGCTCCATTCGATCCGGATGCCCGCGGGGCCGTGCCGTGTCACCGGCAGTTTCACGTCGGATTGTATGGCCCATAGCAGCACCTGACGGGCACTGCCGAGTTCGCGAAACTTACGGAAGAGCACCCGGATGGACTCGGCAACCCGTTGGTCTGGATCCATCTCGATCTGCCCAAGCTCATTCCAGCAGTAGCCCGGAGGTAGCGCAAAGCGCAATTCGCCACGCTGGGCCTTCGAATCACGCGCGGCAATGCCACGCTGCCGCAGCAGACTGAGTTCGTACTCCGACATCGTGCCTTTGAGTCCAAGCAGGAGCCGATCGTTGACCAGCCTGGGGTCATACGATCAGTCATGTTGATGCCCTCATCTGTTTGCTCGCGGGGCGATAACGAGATGGTCCCGCACCCCTGATTTGAGTTCCTGCAGTGCAGCGATGCTCTCTGCGGTGTCCGGAAACAGGAACCGCTTGTCGTGCGGGTCGCGCTCTGCCTTGATGACGCCGCTGTGAATGCGCCGCTTGACCCACGAGGTCGAAACCTGCAAGCATTGTGCAACATCGGCCATCGTCAACCAGCCAGAGATGTGGCGAGCACGCATTGATCTGGCATCGTGCAGCACACGGTGCCGCTGTCGGATGACCGTACCGTACTGGCTGGCACATGGCTGCATCGTGCCGAGTGGTGTCCCTCCTGAGTCAGTATTGCGGCGATCGTGGCATCGTCGATGCCTTGCCGCGCGAGTTCCAGCAGGCGAGCCAGCATTTCGGCGCCCCGGGAGAGCGCCGACACGGCATGCACCCGGGGTTCGACCTCCAGTTCGGAGACTTCTCCGCCTCTCCAGACAACCCGGATTGTGATGCGGTCACGCGTGACCCGATGCAGGACCACTTTATCAATAAGGGAGCGCAGCATGGCCTTCTTGCTCTCGCGACTAACTTGCGGTCGCTGCCAGATTTCCGGTAACTGGACGCCGAGCGCGAGAAAGTCATTTTGCTCTTCATCACTCAGGGCCTCCGGCTTACACTCCTCCGCCTGACGACGGGCGAACGAGTCCTCCGCCTGCCGCAGTTCGCGCAGCGCCGCCTCCCATCTTCGCTCGAGCTCGGCTGCGATCAGGCGGTTATCGGGGTCGACCCGATTGTATTGGCGCTCGGCCAGGAGCGCCTGATAGCGTAGCCGTTCGACCTGCTGCGCCTCAGCCCGGTTGGCGGCGTCACGGGTCTGTTGTCTCGCATCTTTTGCACGGGCCCAGTTTTCGAGCTCGGCCGGTCCTATTGCCGCGAGAAAGGCCTCTACGACCCGCGCATCGATCAAATCAGCGGGGAGGTGCTGGCATAACGAACCGCCCTGGCTGCGCAGCAGATAGTTACAGACGTAGCTGTTGGCGTTCTTGTACTGCACCGCCATCTTGTGGCCACACTGTCCGCACCAGACGATGCCCTGAAGTACGGCCGCGCCATCGCGGGGCACCCCACGTGTCTGGTTTCGCTGGTATTCCGCATGGTTATCGCGCAGCATGGCCTGGACCCTCTCGAAACCGTCCCATTCGAGATACATAGGATAACGGTCTTTCAACACGATTTTCCATTCTGACATAGGACAGCGCTCCGTAATCAGCTTGCCGTTGGCATAAGTCGAATGGCAGGATCGGGTGCGGCCGTAGACGAAGGCACCCGCGTAGGCAGGATTCTTCAGGGTCGCCGTGAGCATACCGGCCGTTGGTGCGCGCCATACGACGTCACCAAACCGGTCACGCCGCGGCAAGGTTAAGGCATGGTCCCGGAAGCGGCGCATCACTTTGCCAACCGACCCAAGATCCAGAAACGTCGTAAAGATCAGGGATACGCGATCTTGCACCTCCTGGTTTGGATCTTTATGCACTATGCCGTTGGTGTCACGCTCGAATCCTGCAGGTAGCAGCAACGCAAGTTCACCACGCTTAGCCTTGTTCAGCAATCCGGCCGTCAGACGGCCGCGAAGTGTGTGTAGCTCGACCTCGGAAATCGTGCCCTTCAAACCCAGCAACAGGCGTCCGTTCGCAGAACCAGGATCGTATACGCCATCGCGGTCGCCGATAAGACATTGACGAAATCCGCACAGATCCAGCAAGGGATACCAGTCCGTGCAGTTACGCGCAAGCCGGGTCACCTCGTAGGAGAGGATGATGCCGACCTCGCCCAGGGTCACGCGGGCAATAACATCCTTGAAGCCCTCACGATGCGAGAGCGTCGAACCACTCAGCCCAAGATCGACGTCGATCACCTCGATGTTCGCCTCCTCCCAACCGAGGTCGCTTGCGCGCTGACGCAATGCGTACTGCAATCGCAGACTTTCCTGATTGGTCACTACCTGGTTCGGTGTGGACTGCCGGATATAGATCATGGCCTTACGGCAAAGATGTTGGGCTGTGACGAGTTCCGATGTCATGGCCTCTCCTTCGGAGAATAAACCAGATCATTGGCTTTCTGATCCTCGTTTATTATCAAGCAGTCCTTATTAGAATTCCAGGTTGATATTTGCGTTTCTGGCGATCCGAATTCTCTGCCTATGCGAACCAGCTCCCGGATGCTATCGGTCGATAGTTTGCTCGATGGTAGACGTGGAGACGCCGGATGGAGGGACGTCGCCACTACCGGAATCTTTAACAGGATGTCGTTGCGATAAGCGACAGTGACTTGCCCCGATGCACCGACCGTGCTCGCTGGCGCCACTACAGCAAACGTACGGCCATACAGTGGATGGGCATGATCAGTGACGGTGACCTGCTCCGACCGCCCAGTTAGCAGTCGAACAGGGGTATCAAGGTGTGTCCTCGTAAATACCGTCGTGATCAACGACGACCGTGCCGACCAGCGCGCAAAGATCAATGAGATGGTGCCAATCGCGGCCGTTGCGCGCAAGTCGTGAAGCCTCGAGACAGAACACGGCGCCGACGGATCCTGCACACACTGACGCGACCAGCTTCTGGAACCCGGGACGTTCGATACTGCCGGAGCCCGAACGTCCAAGGTCATCGTCGATCGTCGTCACTGAAGCAAAGCCCATGGTTCGTGCAGATTCGCGAGCGCGTACTGACGATTCTGGCTCTCCGTGTGCTCCACCACCTGGCTCATGGTTGATTGACGGACGTAGACCACCGCGCCTCGGCAGAGATGTTCAGCGGAGATCTTCTGGTTCATCGCGATCTCCTGGGTCGGTTATGTTCTCCGGCTTGCCCAGCGCTTCCAGCAGAAGTGCTGCGAGCGCGTCGATCACTTCCTCCCGTCGATTCCCCACTATGGCTGCGTCGAAGGTGGGATCTAGGTGCAGTTCCAGCGGAAGCTGTACGCCGGGTTCTCTTTGCAGTCGTCTCATCGGAATGGCCCTCCGTTGACAGAGGCTTCGATGATCCTCCTGCGGCGGAGTGGCGCTTCCGATCAGACAGGACGCGGCACAAGAAGGCCAGCGCCTCGGCGCTCACTTGCGGTTCGCCAAGCGACATCGCCGAGCATATCGACGCATCGAGCATCCAGGCTGGCAGTTCGCGGGAGATCTGTTGCGGGACGTCGAGGTGAACCATCTGATTCCCGCGGCGCCCAGTGCGGCGGACCAGCCTGTATTCCTGGCCGTAGGCGGGGTGCCAGCGGTATGCGATCACCACAATTTGCGATCGGGATGTTGAATGTCGTGTGGTTTGGCGATTTGCTCAAGCTGTTGTGGTGGAGCGGTGACGGCATGTGCTTGTTGATGAAGCGACTCGAGAAGGGACACTTCGTCTGGCCGCAAGCCGACAGTGGCGTCATTTGCTTGAGCCCTGCACAACTGTCGATGCTGCTCGAAGGCATCGACTGGCGGCAGCCCACGAGAACGGTGCGCCCGACGTCAGCGTTGTAAATGTCGTCGCGGGCGCGTAAATTGCGCCCATGACGCGCGCGATCCCACTTCCCGACGACGTTGAAACGCTCAAGGCCATGCTACTCGAGCAGGCATCGACGCTTCGCGAGCGCGAGGATCAAGTGGTCAAACTACAAGAGCGGGTGGATTTGCAAGAAGCAGCGCTGGCTTCGCGGGCAGCCGAGGTCGAGCACCTGAAGCTGCTCATTGCCAAGCTTCGACGCATGCAGTTCGGCCGCAAATCGGAGAAGCTGGATCGTCAGATCGAGCAGCTTGAGCTACGCCTCGAGGATCTGCAGGCCGACGAAGGCGCCGCTCCCATCGAGATCCCGAAGACGGCGCGCACCGCGCCGGAAGTCCCGCAGCGCAAACTGTTGCCCGAGCATCTGCCGCGCGACACGCGCACCTATCTGCCGGAATCGGCAGAGCGTTGCACGCAATGCGGTGCTGCGATGAAGCAACTCGGCGAAGACGTCTCGGAGCAACTCGAATACGTACCGGCAAGCTTCAGGGTGATCCGGCACGTACGGCCGAAGTTCGCATGTTCATGCTGCGATCACATCGCGCAGGCAGCAGCGCCGAGCCGCCCAATCGAACGCGGCTTGGCAGGGCCTGGATTGCTCGCACACATACTCGTCTTGAAGTTTGCTGACCACGTTCCGCTTTACCGGCAATCGGTCATCTATGCGCGCGAAGGCGTTGAACTTGATCGCTCGACGCTGGCGTCGGCCATAGCGCGACCCTGCTGCAACCGCTGGTCGAAGCGATTCGGCGCCACGTGATGGCGGCGACGAAGTTGCACGCTGATGACACAGCAGTGCCGGTGCTTGCGCCCGGAAACGGCACCACCAAGACCGGACGACTATGGGTGTACGTACGCGACGATCGACCGTCAGGAGACGCAACGCCGGCTGCCGTGTGGTTCACCTACACGCCTGACCGCAAAGGAATTCATCCGCAGCAACATCTTGCAGCGTTTGCGGGCACGCTACAGGCCGACGCCTACGGCGGCTATCAGGCCATTTATGAAACCGGGCGCGTAGTCGAAGCAGCGTGTTGGGCTCATGCGAGGCGACAGATATACGAGCTGTACGCAGCTCGACCGAACGCCTTCAACACCGAAGCACTCAAGCGAATCGGAGCACTGTATAAGATCGAAGAGGTTATCCGGGGCAGGCCGCCCGATGAGCGCCGAGCCTATCGCCAGGCGCACGCCAAGCCGTTACTCGATCAGCTTCATACCTGGCTGAGCGAAGTGCTCGACACGCTTTCGCGCAAATCCGATGCGAGTCGTGCGATTCTTTACGCGCTGAACCGTTGGGCGGCGCTAACGCGCTATTGCGATGATGGGCGACTTGAGATCGACAACCTGCCTGTCGAGCGCGCCCTGCGCGGGGTAGCCATCGGGAGGCGCAACTACCTGTTCGCGGGCGCTGACTCGGGCGGCGAACGTGCCGCTATCATCTATAGCTTGATCGGGACAGCTAAGCTCAATGACGTCGATCCCGAGGCGCATCTGCGAATTGTGCTCAAGCGCATCGCTGATCACCCGATCAACAGGATCGGTGAACTGCTGCCATGGCGTCTGGATCAGTCGTCGCACTCGAGCGGCGTATCGGCGTAGTCCAGGACAACGGTGTGGATGCGAACCTCACACCAATCGCGGAACATCTGAGCGTTCGATTACGCGGCCACAAATCCGGATCGACATACCAATCTCCCAGCAACTGCTCGAAAACTGCCTTCCAGTTCCGCTGAATCCATCGTTTGCCTGGCTGATCCGGATCATCGGCATCATCCGTGGGGATCAGAGACGCCGACGGCTCCTCGCGTGCATCCTCGAACGTGATGATGGCATTGGAAGGAACAGGATCGGCCGCCTTGATCCAGTCGACGAACGGCGCCTTGGGCAGAATGATCGCGACAACCCGATTGGTAACGTAAAGTGGCTCCAGCGGCATGCGGTCGGCCCTCGTGTCAGAAGACCAAATGCTAAAGCAAGACGGTCCTCCCGCCACGAGGGCCTTTCCTATCGGCAGGCCGCCGCGCTGTTTGATATTCGCAACTTCAATATTATCGCTACGTGGGAGCGCAACTACGATCAGGGCGGACTGGAGGCCTTGTCACCACACGCTTCCTCACGCCGCAAGAAGATGACAAAGCATCAGACCACAGAATCTCCGAGATCATCAAAGGGTGACGCTAGGCGCACTCGCGACGAATTGATAAAGGAACTGGACAACCTCCGCATGGAGAACGCCTATCTAAAAAGCTCAATGCCTTGGTTCAAACGACCGCGCAGCAAGCGCAGCGCAAAAAGCACAAATCGTGATCGAGCTAAGGCACCAATACCCTCTTGCCGATCTGCTCAAGCTAGCAGGCTTGGCGCGCAGCACTTTCTATTATCAACAGAAGGCGCTGCAGGCGGCCGACAAGTATGCTGACCTCAAGGCCCGGATCAAGACAATCTTCGTAAGCGGCCCGCGCCTTTTCCCTGACGCCTGCAGCACCATGCGAACGATAGCCTGCCACCCATTTGCGTAGCGACGTAACATTCACATCATGGCGGCGAGCAACGACTTTGAGCCTGGCCGTTCCCGAACAATAATCCTTGACGACCGCGAGCTTCGTCTCTTCCGAATACTTGCCCACAAGACTCCCTGCAGAAGTGTCCAACTTCTGGGGGTCAGTCCAAAATTTGGTGGATACCAAACTATCCAAAACCTCAATCGCTATGCCAGAACGGCCCTCGTGAGCCGCTTACGTTGCTCGTGCAGTTCGGCAACCTGTGCATCGCGTTTCCGCGCGATCTCATCACGAGCGAACACCATCGCTTTCAGGGCGTCGATGTCGTCGGGAAGGTCTGTTTGAGCTTCCCCTGAAATTTCGCCTTCCAGCAGGTCGTGTGTAAACTCGACCCAAAGGAAGGAAAGAAGAGATGTTCAAGGTACCAAAACAGGCGTACACGCCGGAGTTCCGGGCGGCGGCCGTGCAACGAGTCAAGGACGGGCAAGGCGTAGGCGCAATGGCCCGCGAGTTGGGCGTGTCGGAGCAGACGCTGCGCAACTGGGTGAAGGCCGAGCAGGCCGGCAAACTGAACGGTCCCGGAGCGAAGGTGGTCACGCCCGGGCAGATGGAGCTCTCGCGGTTACGCGCCGAGAACAAGCGCCTGCAAATGGAGCTTGAAATCGCAAAAAAGGCGGCGGCGTACTTCGCGAAGGACCTTCTGTGAAGTACGCCTGGATTGCCGGGCAGTGCCGGCACTATCCGCTGTCGACGCTGTGCGAGGTCCTTTCGGTGAGCGTGAACGGCGATCGTGCCTGGAAGCGCGGCGGCACGCCCGAGCGGAAACGGTTGACCGACACGCAACTGCTTACGCTGATTCGGTCGATTCATGCCGAGGTCAAGGGCGCCTACGGCTCGCCACGCATGACCGAGGAGATTCGCGCACGCGGGTTTCCGGCCAGCAAGGCACGCGTGGAGCGTTTGATGAGCAAGAACGGTATCCGGGCACGCCACAAACGCCGCTACCGCGTCACGACTGATTCCCGGCACAAGCTGCCCGTCGCGCCGAACCTGTTGAACCGCGAGTTCGCGCCGGCTGCGCCGAATCAGGTGTTCAGTTCGGACATCACGTATATCTGGACCGACGAGGGCTGGCTGTATCTGGCGGTCGTGCTGGAGCTGTTCAATCGAGAAGTCGTGGGTTGGTCCATCAAGCCGCGCATGACGGCCGACATTGTGACCGACGTGCTGACGATGGCATGGTTTCGCCGGAAGCCCGCGCCCGGCGCGCTGCACCACTCGGACCGTGGCAGTCGGGGCGAATTCAACCGGTCGTCGCAACACTGGATTGTTGAACAGATTTTAGGTACTCGTCCAGCGCTTCCGCAGGCGTCTTCCAGCCGAGCGTTTTCCGGGGCCTGGTATTCAATATGTTAGCAACGGCTTGGATCTCTCGAGCACACCACCGGGACAGGTCTGTGCCCTTTGGAAAGTATTGTCGTAGAAGGCCATTGGTGTTTTCGTTCGTACCGCGCTGCCATGGGCTGTGCGGGTCGGCGAAGAATACCTTCACGCCGGACTCGATAGTGAAGCGGGCGTGATCGGACAGCTCCTTGCCACGATCCCAGGTTAGTGATCGCCACAACTGAATCAATCCACTCTGTTAGTGACGGTAACAGGCAGTTCCTGTGCGATTATGCCGCGCGAGGAACAGAAGTGCCCAAGCCCGAGCCGAACTGCTCCGAATGGATGTTACTGACCAGTTCATCGAATAGTGCATCGTTTTTCAGGCGGCAAAATATGGACATGCTTTTCCTGAAACAGGTTGTGGATCAAGTGCGTTTCGTCTGGCGCAAGTCGGCCGATGAAATTCTGTCGAGTCGTGAACGGTTTTGCGCACGGGTCCAAACGATACCGCGATGAACATGCCACACCAGCGATTGACGACGCCGTCCTCGCGCTCCTCTATTTGACATTGCACGACGACAGCCGCCATTGTCACCCATTGCTCGAGGGGATGTAACGATGTGGATTGACCCTGATCTTTTCGCTGCAGCACCGGAATCCAAGGTGCGCGCACTCGGGGCCACCGATGCGTCTATGCGGATGCGCTCATGCAGATGCTGCTGGAACTCAAGCAGGTCTTTCTTCTGCCGCTGCGAGCACTACAAGGCTTCGCCCAGAGTCTGCGCAAACTTGCTTTCCCGAGCCTGCCCGTGCCGAACTACACGACGTCGAGGCACACAGACGCTGAAGGTCGCGGTGCCGGCACAACGCCCAAAGACTCCTTGCACCTTGTGCTCGACAGTACCGGGCCAAGGTCTATGGCGAAGGCGAGTGGAAGGTGCGCAAGCATGGCTGGTCCAAACGTCGCACTTGGCGATGGACCCGAACACCGGACAGATCTGCGCTGCACTGATGAGTCGGCCCCGGGTTTCCGGGAGACCGTTTTTGTTTGAGTCAAGCCGCCTTGGCGACGTTCTGAAACTGCCGATAGTAAGCTTGCTCGGCTTCCGCCGGCGGGATGTCGCCGATCGGGCCGAACAGCCTACGAATGTTGAACCAGTCGACCCATTCAAGCGTTGCCAGGTCGACAGCTTGCTGCCTGCGCCACGGGCCGCGCCGATGAATCAGCTCCGCTTTATACAGCCCGTTGATTGTCTCGGCCAGTGCGTTGTCGTACGAATTGCCAACTGTGTCGACTGCCGATTCGACGCCGGTTTCGGCCAGACGCTCCGTGTAGTGGATCGAAACGTATTTGGGGAGCCCGGTCACCGCAAGCGCGTTGGCCGCGAAAATGGGCGACGCAAAACGGTACGGATGCAGTTGCGATTTTGCGGCATCGGTTGGGCTCGTTCCGCGGCAATACAGTACGGGCGGCAAGACCAATCTTCTCAGGATCAGCCGGCGGAGCAACAAAAATGTCAGGCGCCTGCTCGTCCTGCCCGCTCGAGGCGC
Organism: Paraburkholderia sp. JPY465; assembly: GCF_050436725.1. NCBI lineage: Bacteria > Pseudomonadati > Pseudomonadota > Betaproteobacteria > Burkholderiales > Burkholderiaceae > Paraburkholderia > Paraburkholderia sp. JPY465. The sequence continues at coordinate 537,441 of NZ_JBNDMT010000007.1, read as the reverse complement.
GGGGAGCGATCCCCAAAACGACGCCGAATAGATTTGGGCAAGCCAACTCGCCATCGAAAAAATCAGGGTTGCAAAGATGGGGTGGATCCAGATTTGGCACATCCATGCCGCTGGGTGGGGGGGCGCGCCCATTCCATTAACGCGCATCTGCATCGTCGGCAAAAGAGAGCCTCACGTGATCCGGAAACTGTCCAAGGAAAAGCACGTTCGGTATGCCGCGTAGCCAACTATGCACTATTTGATGCACTCGTCAGTAAGTTCGCCGCTTTGGTCGCCCCTCGTCGCGGCAATCCGTGGTGTTGCACATCCAACATTGTCGGATATGCAACACAGCAAATCCCACAAATGATATTTGCCGGAAGATCCCGCAAGCGTTTTGGAGGGTAAGTGCCCATCAATCATCCCGATCAGCAATGTGTTGAGATATCTCTCAGGTGTGTCGTGGCGTTGGCTCAACTATTGCATCTGCTGTCGCGGGGAAATTGAAGCTGGAGGTAACGAAGCGTGAACACCACACCAAAGCCTCACGAACCACAGACAAGATCTGCAAAAAATGATCGTCGACATTCTATTGCCGCGTCCACTCAAGGTGCCGCGCTACGCGTTATTAACGAACCGGCGCTCTGGATCATCAGTTCCATTCCGTTCCCTGAGCAGGAAGTTTTTTCCTGCGTTGCTGTGCAATCCGACGAACGATGTATCTCACAAAGAAAGATACAAGGGCTCTGCACAGAATGAAGCTGTGCGGCGAAGTGAGCAGCATGGAGGACCGACATCAACGCGACGGTCAGGACGACCAGCAGAGTTCGTCGCACCTCCTAACCCATGATGTGACTGTTGAATACTTCTGAACTTATGCTGCAGGAGCGTCGAGTGCCGAATCATCCTTCAATTCTTCGGGCGCTTTACCATGGTTTTTATATTGCAGCATACAGTTCGAAACCTGTATCAAGTGAATTGAGTTAAAGTCAAATCTGGTGTATGCGGTCTCGGCGTAATCAGGCGGCTAGCGATTGCTGAGCCGGTGTGCTGTCGGTCACCGGTTCTCCATCCTTGAACGTCATCCCGTCAAGCATCGAAGTGAGCTTTTCCGGGGCGCGGATGCGCCGCCACGATTCTTCGGCCGACTCGATCAGCTTGAACGCCAGCCCGAGGAACGTCGCGCGCGATACACAGTTGCGCGTGCGTTTCGTGCGATGGCGCACCGTCGCAAAGGTCGATTCAATCGGGTTCGTGGTGCGCAGATGCTGCCAGTGTTCAGCCGGGAAATCGTAAAACGCGAGCAGCTCGTCACGATCTTCCGTCAGCTTTTCGGCGACCTTCGGGTACTTTGCCGAGTACGCGTCGACGAAGTGATGGCGGATTCAACCGGTCGATGCAACACAATGAACGCTGCATGAGCGGCGGGAGTGTTGCAAATGAAACAGCGACACCGGATTTACTACAGCGAGAAGCAGAAAGCGCTGATGTGGGAGCGCTGGCGAAAGGGTGAGTCTCTCGAGCATATCGCCCAGCTCTTCGATCGCCACCACTCGTCCGTGCAGCGGATCATCGGCGAAGCCGGTGGAATCCCGCCGGCAAAGCGACATCGTTCGCGGCTGGCGCTAACATTAGCCGAGCGGGAAGAGATATCGAGCGCGCTTGTTGCTGGCGATTCGATCCAGTCAATCGCCAGTCGGCTTGCGCGGGCTCCCTCTACCATCTGCCGCGAGATCAAACGCAACAGTGGGCAGGATGGCTATCGGGCAAGTCACGCCGATCAGCTTGCCTGGGATCGGGCGCAGCGGCCCAAAGTCTGTAAGCTGGTCGAACACCGGATGTTGGCACGCATCGTGGCAGACAAACTTCAACTGGAGTGGTCGCCCGAGCAGATCGCGGGATGGCTCAGGCGCGCGTACCCGGACAACGAGGATTACCACGTGTCACACGAGACCATCTACCGCAGTCTCTTCATCCAGGCCCGTGGTGTCTTGAAGAAGGAATTGCTCGAACATTTGCGGCGTACCCGGGTCATGCGGCGTTCCCGCCATTACACGCAGAAGACGGGCGACCACGGCAGGATCCGCGACACGGTGTCGATCAGCGAACGTCCAGCCACGATCGAGGACCGCGCAGTGCCGGGACATTGGGAGGGTGATCTGCTTTGCGGCAGCGGGAGCAGCCAGATTGCGACGCTCGTCGAGCGCCAGACACGCTATGTGATGCTGGTGAAGATTGCCAGCAAGGACAGCGAGGTGGTTGCCGATGCGCTCATCAAACATGCCTGCAAATTGCCCCAGGAACTCTACAAATCGCTAACCTGGGATCGCGGCACTGAGATGGCCAGCCACAAACGCTTTACTGTTGCCACGGACATTGCCGTCTACTTCTGCGACCCACAACATCCCTGGCAGCGTGGGTCGAACGAGAACACGAATGGACTGTTGAGGCAATACTTCCCGAAAGGTACCGACCTGTCGGTGTATTCACAGACTAGGCTCAATGCTGTGGCGAGACGGCTCAATGAACGTCCGAGGAAGACACTGAATTACGAAACGCCAGCCGAGCGGTTTAACCAAACTATTGCATCGACCGGTTGAATCCGCCGATTGAATGCGGCCAGTGCATCAGCGCGCGTGGCCGCCATCCAGATGTCCTGCATCGCCTTCTTGCCTCGAGCCTGCTGCGATTTCGGCAGCGCATTGAGCACGTTACCCATCTTGTGAAACCAGCAGCGCTGATGCTTCGTCTGCGGGAACACTTCCTCCATCGCGGCCCAGAATCCCATCGCGCCATCGCCGCAGGCCAGCAGTGGCCCCGACGGCAGGCCGCGCTTCTTCAGATCGAGCAGCAGTTCGCTCCACGATGCCTTCGATTCCCGGTAGCCGTCACCGATGGCCACACGTTCCTTCGTCCCGTCCGGTTTGACGCCAATGATCACCAGCAGGCACTGGCCGTCGGAATCGTCGCTGCGCACACCGGTGTGAATGCCGTCGGCCCACCAGTAGACCCAGCGCGCCGACGACAGCTCACGCCGATTCCACTGCTCATGCTCATCGACCCATTGGGCCTTCAGCCGGCTCACGACGTTCGGCGACATGCCGCTGACCTGGCCGCCCAGCATGATGCCCATAGCTTCGCTCATGTCGCCCGTCGAGATGCCTCGCAGGTACAGCCACGGCAGCGCTGCCGACACGCGCGCGGACTTGCGCACGTACGGCGGCACGATCGTCGAATTGAACCGGATGCCCGAGCCCGAACGATCCCGCACCTTCGGCACCTGAACCGTCACCGGACCGATCGCTGTGACGACCTCGCGCTCGGGCAGGTAGCCGTTGCGCACCACGGCACGCCGGCCGTCGATCGACTTCACGTTGCTGTACTGTTCGAGCATGGTCGCCAGTTCCACCTCGACTGCCTGCTGAATGATCTGCCGCGCGCCTTGCTGGATCAGCTCATCTAGCACGCTTTTCGTTTGCGCTTTACTGCTGTTCGCTTCTTGCGTAATCTTCTTCATGGTGGTCGGGTCCGGCCTTCTCGGGTTCGCTGGTTGTGCCTTTGACAAGCAACATTCTCGCTAGACCGCCACCGCCTTCTCAAATTCCCGCCGCTCCCGCTGTACACCAGATTCGACAATAGCTCGTGAATTTCTTGCTGCGAACTTATTGCATATTTCCCTTCTTCACCTGAAATCGCTTGCTTGAGTTCAGGTCGTGATTGTGATTGAGGACGGTTACTTTAACGATGAACAGATCACGCACTGTGTGGTCTCCCACGATTGCTCGCTTGTTTTCCGATGATCCGAAAGCCTTCATTACGAGCGCGATACTGTTTTTTTTGCCAGTGAGCGCTGCGTGGCCGTTTCGGAAGCGTGCCAGGAACTCGCTCTCAGAGGATCGGGAAGAACTGCGGGGCTGGCGCGATATAGCGCCGTTACGCGACGCGGGCGAGTAGTGACGTGCCTGCGCCAGCCGCATCTTTCGCAGTTATAGGTATGGATTTTAATGGTAACCAGTGATCTTGGCCGTTGCATTGGTGACCGCATGAAAATGCGGTTCAATTTAGCAGAGCAAGTGACACGCCCAAGTGAATAGATATCAAAATATTGAATACGTACAGAATGCGAAGAAGATGTGATTTTCAATATTTTAAGATTGCCAGTTAGCCTGTTATCCAACCCAAACGCAATGAACCTTTCGGCGATCATTCCACGGATACTTGCGCGGTCGCCCGCCGAGAGAGCTGCTTTTAGTATAGGGTCGGTTAATTCAAGCACTTAGGCGAGTGAGTGAGGTTTAAATGAAAAAACTATTGGCAGCGGACTACTTTTGTGAAGCGGCACGGCGTTATCCGCAACATATAGCAGCGAGGCATGGCAGCGAGTCGGTAACGTATCGGGAGCTTGATGAGCAGTCCAACCGCATCGCAATGGCGCTGACCGAGCGCTGTGGCCGCGAGGCGCCCGTCATCGGCGTGTTGATGGAGCGAGGAATTGATTTATTGGCTGCGATGCTTGCCGTTTTTAAGATTCGCGGTACCTATATGCCGCTTGATGGCCAGTATCCAGCGGAACGTTTGGATTACATGCTGGAGAAGAGTAAATGCTGCCTGCTGCTGACCGCCCGTAACTGCTTCGAACAGGCGGCATACTTGCAGACAACCAGACCGGAACTAGTGCTTCTTGATATTGAGGAGGCGCAAGAATCGAGCGCAGCCTTTGCCGGGCCCAGAGGCAAAGGTAGTGATCTTGCCTACGTCATTTTCACTTCGGGTACCACCGGTCACCCAAAGGGCGTAATGATTGAACAGCGGAGCTTGATCAATCACTTGCACGCTAAAGTACACGATCTGGAGATCAGTAAAGCTGATCAGGTGGCGCAGACCGCATCGCACTGTTTTGACATTTCTCTGTGGCAGTTTATGGCGGCGCTGCAAGTGGGGGCGTGCACGCGGATCATTAATAGAGACGTCGTATGCGATCCGTCGAGGCTGCTGCTTGAGTTGCGCGAATCCCAAGTATCAGTCATTCAATTTGTGCCGTCGCTACTACGCTCGTTTGTGGCCGAAGTCGAATTGATCGATGCACGCGCGCTGCCGGCGCTGCGCAGGATTTCCACCGTCGGAGAGGCATTGCCGCCCGACGTATGCCGACGCTGGCTGGCGATGTACCCGTCTATTCCCATCCTCAACCATTATGGACCAACCGAATGTGCCGACGGTGTCACGCATGCACTGATCTCTAACTCTCCGGCGGAAGGTCAGGCATTTATGCCGATCGGGAAACCGATAGGCAATCTGGAAATCTATGTGGTCAGGCCAGATGCTGCGGCGCTGACGCTTGTTGCGTCAGGTGACGTAGGCGAACTTTGTGTAGCCGGCGTTGGCGTTGCGCGTGGTTACATTAACGACGACGCGCGTACGGAGCAGGCTTTTGTGGCTAACCCTTTCAGCGATAAGCGCGGATATGATCGATTATACAAGACTGGTGATCTCGTGAGGCTGCGTGAGGATGGCTTGCTGGAGTGTCTCGGAAGAGCAGATCGCCAGGTCAAGCTGCGTGGCTACCGTATTGAGCTTAACGAAGTGGAAGGTTTGTTGGGGTTACATACTGCCGTCGAGGCCGCGGCCGTAGTGGTGCATTATCCCGCTGACAATCGGGTGAAACTGACGGCAAGGGAAACACTGACTAGTCCAGGGGAAGCGGAAAGACTTCCGCGCCTCGTGGCTTTCGTCAAGCTTCGAGAGGAGGTTACACGGAGCGCTTTACGCGAACACATGTCGTGTCAGTTGCCTGACTACATGCTGCCTGATCTTTTCTTCGAGCTGGCGAAATTACCATTAAACGCCAATGGCAAACTTGATTACAACCAATTGCCTTCTCCAGAAAATTTGCGTCCTTTGTCCGATGTGAAATATCTGGAGCCCGCTGACGGTCTTCAGGTTCGGTTGTGCAGGCTCTTAGCCGAGATACTGCATCTAGACCGGCTGGGGCGAAACGACAACTTTTTGCTGATGGGCGGTGACTCGCTGCGCGCCATGCTTGCGATCAACCGTATTCGGAGCGAATTCGCCTGCGAAGTTTCTGTGGTTGAACTGTACCATTGCACAATAGATGAGTTGACCGAACTCCTGGCCGAGAAAGAGGATGGGCATGAGTCGCTCCCCGCCATTGTCGTCAGTCGCCGTGATGAGGGCGGAGAGGCTCCGGCCAGTCACATTCAAAAACACTTATGGTTTTTGTGGAAGCTTGATCCAACAGCATCCAACTATACCTTGCAAACGGCGCTCGAATGCTGCGGAGAGCTTGATCGAGATCGCTTTAGTCGGGCTTGGGATGCGGTGGTGCAGTACTTCGACACACTGCGCATCCGATTCGTCGAAAAGAGCGGCAATCCATATTTGACCTTCGATTCACCGCCGAAGGGTCGTTTGCGCTTTATAGACCTTTGCGGCGACCATCCTGCCTCCAGGTTGGCTGAACTGAAGGCGAGCGAGTTTCAACCGGCCTTTGATCTCGCCGCAGGCACACTGTATCGCGCACTACTAGTACGAGAGAGCTCCGACCGGCATGTTGTCATCTTTACGACGCATGAAATCATTATGGACGCGTGGTCGCTTTCGGTGATGGTGCGCAAACTGCGTGAATTTTACCAGGCGGGAGTCAGTTCAGAGGACGGTCTCAAAGCCGAAATTTCGTTCGCGGATTTCGCTAAATGGGAGTCTGAGCAGTTTCGATCGGACTGCTGGGCGCGACAGCGCTCGTACTGGGCACAACAGCTGTCGGGTGAGTTGCCGGTGCTGACCCTGCCTTCCGATAAGCCTCGTCCGAGGCGGATGCGTTACACCGGTAAGTCACACGCCATACAAATTCCGGCTCTCGCGGCGTCCAGACTTCGCGAACTCGCTGCGGACAATCGCACCACGCTTTTCAGCGTGTTACTGACGACTTTTTACGTTTTATTGAGAGAGTACAGCGGACAGGACGATATCATCGTCGGCACTCCGAATGTAGTACGCGAACAGTCAGGTACGGAACACCTGCTGGGGTTCTTCCTAAACATGTTGCCGCTAAGGGCGAAGATGGATCCTGACAAGTCATTCATCGAACATCTGGCCACGACGCAGCAAACTGTCATCGGTGCTGCCTTCAACGCGGCATATCCATTCAGTCGGATGTTGGAAACAGTTGACGTGGTACGTGGAAGCAATTTTTCTCCCGTATTCCAGGTGATGTTCAACATGTATTCGGAGAAGGCAGAGCTGATTTCTGAGGGGCAGCACGATGTGTCAATTGTCGCACGCGAATTGGAAAACGGTTATACCAAGTACGATCTCACTCTTTACTGTCAGGAAGAGGGGGACGGCATCTATCTGCAGATGTCCGTAAGCGGCTCGTGCCGGCCGTTATAGACGGTGGCTGAGGGCGACATCAAAGTGATGCCCATCATTTCCAATCTGATGGGCACCACTTTGACACAGTCTGCGGAGAAGAAGCCTGGTTCCCGGACGGGACGCCCGAACTACCCACGGGAGCTGCGTGAGCGACTGGCAGCAGCAGCTTGCGAGCCTGGCGTATCAGTCGCGAAGCTGGCCCGGGAGAATGGCATCAACGCGAACATGCTGTTCACCTGGCGGCGGCGATATCTGGCCGATCAGCAAGCTCGATCTGCCGGGCTCATTCCGGTCGTATTGCTCAGCGACACGCCGACGGAGGTCATTGCGTCAGCTCCGGTAGAGCCGCAAGCGCAAGGCGCGAAGTCCGCGTCACCTGTCGGCACGATCGAGATCCGGATCGGTCGTGCGGTGGTTAAAGTGGATGGCCTGGTTGACGCGGATATGCTGCGGATCGTGCTGGGTAGTCTGCGCTCATGATCTCCCTACTGGCAGGCACGCGCATATGGATCGCTGCGGGCGTTACTGATATGCGCTGCGGGTTTCAGGGGTTGGCCGCAAAGGTACAAACAGCTCTTGAGGAGAACCCGCTGGGCGGCAACGTCTACATCTTCCGGGGCCGTCGCGGCGATCTGGTAAAGATTCTCTGGGCAACGGAGGACGGAATCTGGCTGCTCGCGAAGCGGCTTGAACGAGGCCGTTTTATATGGCCCAAGGCCGACGGTGGCAAGGTCCATCTGAGTTCTGCACAACTGTCGATGCTGCTTGAGGGCATCGACTGGCGACAGCCCCGCCGCACCGCCGCATTATCGATGTTGTAAACGGCGAGGCAGACTCGTAAACTACGGCGCATGTCGAACGGCGCCGATCTCCCTGACGATATCGAACTGCTGAAGGCCTTGCTGGTCGAGGCCCGTAGTCTGCTTGCCGAACGCGATGTCGAGATTGAGCAGCTCAAGGCGCAGATCGACAAGCTCAGACGCATGCAGTTCGGTCGCAAGTCCGAGCAGCTGCAGCGGCAAATCGAGACGCTCGAGACTCAACTTGAGGATCTGGCCGCCGGGCGCGGCGTTGTGGATGTGCAGCGTGCGCAGGCCCTCGGTGCAAATGCGTCCACCTCGAACACAACGGCGGACGAAGCGGCTTCCAGGCAAGCGCTTCCCGCGCATCTGCCGCGCGAGGATCATGTGCTCGAGCCTGAATCAAGCTGCCCTGATTGCGGTCAACCAATGCAGGCGCTCGGCGAGGACTCATCCGAACAACTCGCCCGGGTTGCAGCGGCGTTCAAGGTCATTCGCACGATCCGGCGCAAACTGGTTTGCCCGTGCTGCAGCACTATCACGCAGCTGCCGATGCCTGGGCTGCCGATCGAGCGGAGCATCGCCCATCCGAGCTTGCTGGCAGACATCCTCGTCTCGAAGTATGCAGACCACCAGCCGTTGTACCGGCAATCGACGATCGCGGCGCGCAATGGCGTGACGCTTGACCGGGCCAGTATGGGGCGCTGGGTTGGCCAGTGTGAGGCGCTGTGCGCTCCGCTAACAGAGGCGCTGCGCCGCTATACCGTGGCCGCTACCAAGCTGCACGCGGATGACACGCCGATCCCGGTGCTCTCACCGGGCAACAGGAAGACCCGTACCGGCCGGCTATGGGTCTACGTGCGCGACGATCGTCGCTCGGGTTCGGCGCAACCGGCTTCGGTCTGGTTCGCGTACTCGCCGAACCGGCAAGGCATCCATCCTCAAACCCATCTCGCCAGCTTCAAAGGGATTCTGCAAGCGGACGCGTACGCAGGCTTCGACGAATTGTTCCGCGATGGCTCGATACGCGAGGCGGCATGCCATGCCCACGCGAGGAGAAAGTTCTACGACATCCACGTGCGCACGCCGTCGGACACAACACAAAAGGCACTCGAATATATTGGCGGGCTCTACGAAATCGAGGCCTCCATTCGCGGCAGGCCAGCCGCCGAGCGGTTGCGAATACGGCAGGAGAAAGCCAGACCACTGCTTCAAATCTACGAAGCGTGGCTTAGGGCAAAGCTTGAAACGCTGTCGTCGAAGTCCGATACGGCCAAGGCGATCAACTACACGCTGAACCGGTGGAGTGCACTGACGTTGTATTGCGAAGACGGTACGCTCGAGATCGACAACAACATCGCGGAGAACGCGCTGCGTTGTGTAAGCCTGGGTCGGAAAAATTTTTTATTCGCCGGTTCAGACAGCGGCGGCGAACGGGCAGCCGCGATGTACGCATTGATTGGCACTTGCAGACTGAATAACATCGATCCGCGTGCCTACCTCGACTACGTGCTAACCCATATCGCCGGTCACAAAATCAATCGCATCGACGAACTCCTGCCTTGGCGTGTGGCCGACAAGCTGCACACACCAAGCAGTCCGCCAGATCCCTCTACCTGACTGGCAGTTCCAGTCACCATCTTGCCTTACGCGCACGCGAATGGACGAACGGCCCAGCTGAGCCGCTTACAGATGTCCTATTGCACTGAGCTGTTCTCCGACGAGCTCGTTTCCAGAATGCTGCTCAACCTGCAGCAAATTATTCAGATGATCATTGCGGCGCCGGCGGCGCCGCTTGCAGAGCTGGATCTGCGGCACCCAGCTGAAAAGGCTTTTCTTAAGCGTTACAACGGAGGACGGCTCGCTTATACGGGCGCTAGTACACTACGCGAAATGTTCGAAGCGCGTGCCAAAATGTCGCCAGTGGATACTGCTTATTTCTGGGAGCGCGGTCGCATTTCGTACGCGGAGTTGGATACTGCGGCCAACCGTTTTGCTAACAGACTCGCAGCCTCCGGTGTTGGTGCCGGCGACAGGGTGCTGCTTGGCATTGACCGCGGCATTAACGCGTTGATCGTTATTCTAGCTGCGATTAAGCTGCACGCAACCTACTCGGTGATCGGGGCAAATTATCCGATAAGTCGCATACTTGAGATTGCTAAAGATGTCGCCCCCAAGGCCTTCGTTGCCACGCCGTTGCAGCGGGAAGCATTTCGTGACAGAGGGCTAGTTTTACTGCCGTCGGAGAAAGTTGCATGCGGCAATGAGGAAACAGATGCCGCCCCTTCCCCATCTTGTTCGCATGAAGTGCTGCAGATCGTCTACACATCTGGTTCTACGGGAAAACCGAAGGGCGTTGTGGTTCCCGCTACAGCATGCCTAAATCGTTTGCACTGGATGTGGGGGCAATTCCCCTTCCAGGCAGGCGATGCCTGCGTAGTGCAGAAGTCGGCGGCGCTGGTTGCCAGTCAATGGGAAATCTTCGGGCCACTCTTACAAGGCGTTCCTAGTTTGCTGCTGAGTCAGCAAGAACTGCAAGATCCATCCCTGCTGCTATTGCAGCTAGATCGTTACCGGGTAACGCATCTGCTGTGCTCGCCACCGTTGATCACCGGCATTTTGACGGCACAATTGACAGACGGACGGTCGGTTTCAGATTTGCGGCTGGTCACCTCAAGCGCTGAGGCGTTGCCACCGGAGTTGGCTCGGCGCTTTCTCGAGGCTTTCCCGCAGGCCCGTTTGTTCAACTTTTACGGCTCCTCGGAGTGTAGCTCGAACGCCGCTTGGGGGGAGGTGTGCGAAGTGGGCGCTGATGAACGAACTGTCCCGATCGGTAAGCCGGTGGCCAATGTCGGCATAGCCGTCGTAGATGACAGGTTGCGGCCGGTGGTTCAAGGTGCGGTGGGGGAGATCCTGGTGACGGGTGACTGCCTGGCGAATGGCTATCACGACAGCAGGGAGTTGACAGCCGAGCGATTTGTTGCTAATCCGGTGCCAGAGTTACAGCCTTTCGGAACTGTGGCTTATCGCACTGGCGATTTGGGGCGCCACCGCGACGACGGCCGCTTGGAGTTCCTCGGAAGGCGTGACAACCAAATCAAGATCCATGGCTTGCGCGTTGAACTGGATGAGATTTCGCACGTCTTGGGAAAATGTCCTGGGGTCGAGGAGGCCGCGGTGCATTTGCACCGCGCTGCGGATGGCGAGCCGCTGTTGACTGCCTACGTGGTGGGCACGGAGGCGAAGCTGCCGTCAACAGAGGATGGGTTCCGACAAATGCTCCGTCATTCGCTGTTGCCCCATACTATTCCCCGTTCATTTGTTCGCTTGCGGGCTTTGCCTAAGCTGCCGGGCGGTAAACTGGACCGTTCCCGCTTGCCGTTGCCACGGCAAACCGCGGTGGGCGTATTCGCGCCGCTGGTTACCGCGACCGAGCATGCACTGGCCGCGGTTTGGCAGGAAGTGCTTGGTATGTCGACGATTGGTGCGGACGCGCATTTCTTCTCACTGGGTGGTACCTCTATGCTGAGCGTGCGCTGTGTGGCGCGGGCGGCCAGGATGGAAATCCGCTTTTCTGTCAGCGAGTTGTACGATTATCCAGTGTTACGCGAACTGGCTGGGCTGATCGATGCCCGCTCCGGCGAACTGGTGCACCACGATGGCGAAATCGACGGTGGAGTGGAAGTAACGCCTACGATACGCTTCATGAATCGGCGCATGGGTTTAGACGAGCATTTCAACATGTGCGCGATCTGGCAGGACGATAGCTGCCGTTTGGATCCGGCCATATTGGAGTCCGCTATCGTTAGGTTGGCGAAAGACTACCCACTGTTGCGCACCAGGATCTCTCGAGATGACGCGGATCTACGCTTCCATACCGGAGTCGGAGCGTTGCATCTGGAGCGAGTTGCATTGGGCTCGTACTCAGAGCTCGGGGATTGCACGCGAGAGGCATCTGGTATCGCTGAGAAAGCGCAATATGCATTCCGGTTCGATGGTCGTACCTGGATGTCGCGTTTCCAATTGATCGAGGCGGAGGTCGGTGGGCGGCCGCACAGATGGATTTTTATCATAATTCATCATTTCCTGGTCGACGGCTATGGGTTCCGGCTGCTGCTGGACGAAGTAGAACGCTACTATCTGGCGATAGAGCATGACCAAGCACCGGATCCCGCATTCAGTGGCCGCGCGCAGGTGAATCGATGGGTGAAGGCGCTGCGCGAACATGTGAGCGGTTCGTTGGACAGCAACATTGCTTATTGGCGAAGCCGGCCATGGGAACTGCTGCGTGAGGATGGTGCAACAGTCTTCGAGGTTGAGCCAGTCGATAGTGGCGCTGATTCCAGCCGGCGCTTGTTCGAGATGCTCCACACTGGGCAGATGCACAGTGATGCTGCTTTCGAGGCCTTGTGCGCGCACAAGGGGATTCGCTATCTGGATCTGGATGCGGAATCGACAAAGATTCTGCTCGATCTGCATCCGGACCGGCACGGCTTTGACGCGTTCGACGTCATCCTGTGCGCCTTGGCGGAGGTGGCAGGACGGGGCAACCAGCGACGAGGGCTGTTTCTGGACAGCATGGACATGCTGCGCACGCCTATCCTGCCGGGTCAGGATCTGTCGACAGTTATGGGCTTTACCGCGGAACTTGTCCCGCTGGCCATCATTTGTGAGGGGCGACTCAGTGTGGCGGAACGTCTGAAAGCGGTGCGTCGTCAGCGCAATTCGGCACGGATCCATGGCATTGGGCTACGGGCGGCTGCGTATCTGCTGCCGGATGATCAGGCGAAGGCATTGGTGGATTTCGACTGGCCGCGTGTTGTCGTCAACTATCGCGCTGTGTTAGATAATCTTCGTACGCGCATGCTGCTCGGCCTTGCTCAACCGACGATCTGGACGGGTGATGGGATGGGGCCCAACCGTCATCACACGTTGCGGTTAGATATCGATAATGTGGACGGTAAACTTCGTATCCAGATGCATTGTGCGTTGCCTTGCTTTTCCGCAGAGGAGACGAATATGCTGGGACGTCAGTTGCTGCATTGTCTCGCGGCTTATGCCGGATGGCTCAGGGACAATCAGGAAGATGTGGACGCAACAAGCGTGAAGGACGGGGCCACAGTATGAACACGCCAGCAGTTGCGGCATCACGGATGCAGTCAATGGCCCACGATCGACTGTTGCCACTGATCCTGCGGCTGGCTCTTCCGTCCGTCATTGGCGTCACTGTCAGTGCCGCTTATCAGTTGCTCAACGCCTATTTCGTGGGGCGGCTCGGAACAGCAGCACTCGCGGCGATGGCATTGTCGTTCCCATTTGCAATGTGCATCACGGCAATAGGCCAGATCTTCGGTGCAGGGGCCGCCTCGTTGATTGCTCGAAGCCTGGGACGTGCCGACGATCACTCTGCCAACGATTATGCATCGCACGCGTTATCGTCTGCGATGGTAATTGCTGGCATAACGGCTATCGCGGGCTGGCAGTTGGCTCCAACTTTGCTGACATGGCTAGGCGCTGGACCATCGATTTTGCCACTGGCGGTGGCTTATCTTCATTGGCTGCTGTTGGGCTATGTGGCAGTGGTATTCAATATGGTCTGTGGTTTCATCGTGAGAGCGGATGGCAATACCGTGCTCAGCATGACGACCCAAGTTTCATCCTTCGCAATGAACGCGGCACTCGACCCGGTGATGATTTTCTGGTTCGGGCTGGGCATCGAAGGGGCTGGCATCGCAACGTTTCTGGCCCAGTTGTGCGGCTTAACTTTGTATTGGCGACATTTCGCGGGCAGGCACGGAGCCATCGTCTTATCGTGGCCATCGGTGGGACGCTGCGGGTGCCGGCTGGCGAGCATCGCCCGCATCGGCATTCCGCCAGCGCTCAATACGCTGCTCGCGGTAGCGGCCATGTCCATGCTCAATGGGTTCGCTGCTCGCTACGGTGAGGCATCGGTGGCGGCGATAGGTTTGGCCAGCCGCTTGGCGATGCTGGCAGCACTTCCGCTGTATGGACTGTGCAGCGGGGCGCAGTCGGTTGTTGGGTTTAATGTCGGCGCAGGTAACTGGACACGGGTGGCGCAAGCGGTTCGGGCTATGGTTGCCGTCGCGCTAACGTTCGCCGGAGTCTATGCCGGCTGGGTCGTGTGGCAAGCGAGAACCATCATCGGCTGGTTTGCGCACGAGTCGGCGACGATAGAGATTGGCAGCCGCGCGATCTTGCTATTCCATTGTGCGTTGCCGGTGTTAGGGGTGCAACAGGTGTGCCTGCTTTTCATGCAGGCCAAGGGCAACGCAGTCTGGGCAACGCTTGTAGCGGTACTGCGGCATGGCTTGTTTCTGATGCCCCTGATGGCCTTGCTGCAGCACGCTTATGGGCAAGACGGCCTTTTGTTCTCGGTAGCGGCTGCCGATATGGCAGCGGGTCTTATCGCTATGGTTATTCTATACAGTGAAATGCGGCAGATCGACAAGGCCTCCCGGCTCTGTCAGGTTAATGGAATGGGGCCGTAGAATGACGTAATGAAGAAGACAAAACCGCTTTATCACGGTCATCGCTTCCCTGTTATCGTCATCAGCCGTGCGGTTCGGTGGTATTGATATGACTTTGCGTGTTAATCGCGACATTAAATTCCAGGTTGTTGCATCGATGCATGAATTTCCTGACGGCGGCGCAGCAGTAAAGCCGATGGACGATGCGAAGCTTCTAGTCCTCTCCGCCGTGTAGCCCATAGGTCTACAGGAAGGTCGCCACAATCTACGGGTATTTTTCCGCAGAAACCCTACGGATAACGAAGTTGTTATAGATGAGGTATCCGTCTTTCTGCAGTCTTTTGTGGAAAGATCTTAAGCCCACCGTTGGCGACAAGCTGTTGACTTGCAGGATCCCAGGCATCGGCGCCGTCGATGTCGCCGCCCTTCCATGCTGCGACAATTTCACTAGGCGCAAGAGGTACTGGTATGATTTTGCTGCGGTCAAGCCCGTATACCCTGATGGCCGCGTCCAGCGCGTATTGTGCCGTCGAGTTCGGAGGGTAGCCGATGGTCTTGCCTTCGACTTACCGGAGTGACGAGATATCCTTACGGAAAGTCAGTTCGCTGGTGGAAATCACTTCTGGAACACCGATAGTCTCGATAGGTAGAGGACGAAATTTTTGGCCATGTCGAGGTGTGCGGTGTGGTGCGGTTGTTGTCAGGCGCGCCACGAGAGAACATTCATCAGCCAGGGCCAACCAACGACTACTTCTAAGCAAATTACTGCGACGGTTATAGGGAAACGCGATCTCGTCTGAAAGAGCGGTGCTATTTTCATTTGCCGGAGGCGCTGCCCGATGCGATCCTGGACGATTCTCGGCTACGGACCGGTGCCTGCGAAGGAGGCGGGGGGCCAAAACGAGCATTCATGCCGTCGGCATAGTAAGCGCCAACTCAAGCTTGCAATTACCCACTTCTTTTTAGCGCAAGCTTATAGCCGATCTGGATGTCTGTCAGACGTCGCATCCCGCGCCACATTACGGTATTGCCCGGCGGAGGGTCGTTGGGGCGCGCAAGGTAACCCCCGAGCTGAGCGAGCCTGATAACGTTGCGCACGAGCGGCGGAGCTTGCGCGTTGTGGGGCGTATCGTGAACGATGTGTTCAAGCAGTTCGATTTCGGTGTGCGTGAACGCGAGTTCGGCGCCGGCCTGCGGCGCCGATCGGCCGAGCATGGTAATCCAGAATATGCGCCAGCTCAGAATGCAGAAGATTGCGATCAGATTCGTTAGCCGCTCGGCTGTACGAAGCCGGGACTCCTCGGCTTTGCAGCCCGATTTCAGGATTTTGTGGAAGGTCTCGATCTTCCAGCGCATTGCGTACCAGTCGAGCTTTTCGATTGCCTCTGCACGAGAGCGGACCGGCAGGTTGGTGATCAGCTTCCATTCGATGCGGGCACGCCCGGGCGGCGGATCGCGTTCCTGTGCGTGCAGGACTGTTAGCTGTAGCGCACGGTAACGGTTCTGCTTGCCGATGGGCGGCAGAACGGTCATAGGCTGGTAGCGCAGTTCGAGCGTCGCGGTCATCGGACGGCCTTTCGCGTCGCGAAGCTCGACGCGGTGGAGCCCCTTGACCTGAACCATGCTGCATGGCTTTGGAGATCGTGTGCTGACCGTCTCCCGCGAGCCTGTCAACGCAGGTACGCACAAGGAAGTGGGTGCAAAGTAAGCGCCCGGTCATCCCATCTTGAGTCACGGTGAAAGTCTTGGGAGCATCGTGTTCACTTAAATAGGTGGACACGTGAACACTATTGACGAAGCAGCGGCACCTGGCCGCCGTCGCCGCCGGCGCTACAGCGTCGAATTCAAGGCTCAGGTTGTGGCAGCTTGCCAGGGGCCCGGGGTGTCGCTCGCGGCGATCGCGTTGCACCACAAACTGAACGCCAATCTGCTTCGACGTTGGGTCGAGCAGGCCGAAACGAACGATTGCGTGCTGGTGGCGCGTAGCGACCTGGCAGCGCCATTGGCAGCGGCGCCAGCACCGGAATTTGTACCGCTGCCACTTGAGACGCGAAACACGCGGACATCTGAGATTCGCGTCGAGGTGCGTCGCGCGGACCAATCGATAACGGTTAGCTGGCCAACCTCGGAGGCAGCGCAGTGCGCTGCCTGGCTGCGCGAGTGGCTTGCATGATCCGCATCGATCAGGTGTGGCTGGCAGTTGACCCGCTGGATATGCGGGCCGGCTTCGATACGGCACTGGGTCGGGTGATCTCCGTGTTCGGCGCCGCGCATCCTCACCATGCTTACCTGTTCGCCAACCGGCGGGCCAACCGCCTGAAGGTGCTGGTTCACGATGGAATTGGCATCTGGCTGGCAGCGCGACGGCTTAATCAGGGGCAGTTCGCGTGGCCGCGCGCGGGTAGCGAACCAAAGCAGCATGCGCTCACGCAGGAACAACTTGCCGGTCTGGTGGTGGGTTTGCCATGGCAGCGCATCGGCGCGGACGGCGTGATCCGTGTCGTTTGAGGACGTTCGGGACGTATACGGTCGCGCTTTCGCGCTCTCCGGGGTTCTGGCAGACTCGTCTGCATGGATCTGCCCGCCGACCTCAACACTCTTAGCCCCGAACAACTGCGTGCGCTCGCCACGCAACTGATTGCACGCGTCGAAGACCGGGACCGGGAGATTGAAGAGAAGACCCGGGAGGTCGGTGAGAAGGAGCGGGAATTACGCTATCGGCAGACCCGCATCGACCAGTTGACCCACGAGATATCGATTCTCAGACGCCATCAGTTCGGCAGGCGCAGCGAGCAGCTCAGCAGCGATCAGATGAACCTGCTGGACGAGGCAATTGACGCGGATCTCGCCGCCATTGAAGTTGAGCTCGAGCAACTTCAGCCACAAGCCACAACCGAGCCGCTACCCCTGCAACCGAAGCGTGCAGCGCTGCCGGCGCAATTGCCGCGCACAGAGATGCGGCATGAGCCGGAGAGCACCGTATGCCAGTGTGGCTGCGAGCGCGTGCGCATCGGCGAGGACATCAGCGAGAAGCTGGACTACACGCCGGGCGTGTTCACCGTGGAGCGGCATATCCGTGGCAAGTGGGTGTGCAGAAACTGCGAAACACTGATGCAGGCTGCGGTGCCTGCGCACGTCATCGACAAGGGCATCCCGACCGCGGGACTGCTGGCGTCAGTGCTGGTTGCCAAGTACGCTGACCACCTTCCCCTGTATCGTCAGGAGCAGATCTTTGCGCGAGCGGGCGTCGCGATACCGCGCTCGACATTGGGCGCATGGGTCGGTACGTGCGGCGTGCAGCTACAACCGCTGGTCGACGCGCTGCATCAGGAAATCCTGCAGCAGGGTGTGCTGCATGCGGATGAGACGCCGGTACAGATGCTCGGTCCCGGCAAAGGCAAGACACATCGCGCGTATCTGTGGGCGTATACGCCGACGCACTACAGTGAGCTGCGCGCCGTGGTCTACGACTTCGCCGACAGCCGTGCAGGCGAACATGCCCGCGCGTTCCTCGCTGACTGGCAGGGCAAACTGGTATGCGACGACTACAGTGGGTACAAGGCTGGATTCCAGCAGGGCATCACTGAAATTGGATATGCAGCGCACGCGAGACGCAAGTTCTTCGATCTGCACGCCAATCACAGCAGTCAGATCGCCGCGCAGGCGCTGCCGTTCTTTGCTCCGCTTTACGACATCGAGCGCGACGCTGCAGTGCTGCAAGCCGAGGAACACCACAAGCTTCGACAGAGTCGGGCCAAGCCGGTCTGCGGCGCACTTCACGAATGGATGGTGGCGCAGCGCAAGCTGGTGTCGGAAGGTTCTGCAATTGCCAAAGCGCTGGATTACAGTCTTAAACGATGGGATGCGCTGACCCGCTATCTCGATGACGGTCACGTGCCCATAGACAACAACTGGGTCGAAAACCAGATACGTCCTTGGGCTATCGGCAGGTCGAACTGGTTGTTTGCCGGTTCGCTTCGAGCCGGCAAACGAGCCGCAGCCATCATGAGTCTGCTACGTTCAGCGCAACTGAATGGGCACGAACCGCATGCCTACCTGAAGGACGTTCTCACCCGATTGCCGACTCAAAAGGCCAGCGACATCGCAGCATTGCTGCCTCATCGCTGGCAACCGGCGGATCCCATCCGCTAGTTCAGTTCGCCAAGACGGGTTTGCTGGCCGCTTACGGTGCAAAGATCGTATGCGGTGCAAAACAGCTCGTAAATGTCGCTTTCCCGATCGCCGATGTGAATGCAACGCACAGGATCGTCGAGAAGCTCGGTCGACTGGCGCATATTCTCCAGCCATCGCCAGCTTTCCTTTTCCTCAATCGGTACGCGCGTGGGATTGATATGGCGCTTGAGCTCCGAAGCCCCCTTGAACCGCTTTCTCGTCCAGAACTTCACCGCCGCCAGGCCAAGTGGCAATCCATCGGCAGTAACAGCAAGACTCGAATGCATCAGGAAGTCGCATTGCGTGAGCGGTCGTCGCGGGCCCATGCCATTCTTCCCTGTGCGCAGGCTCGTCTTGCCCGTGTAGCCGATGAGTTCGGGACGCTCGCGCTGGTACGAGAATGCGGTCGTGTCCTGCAGGATAAGCACTGGTCCATCGGTGGCCTTCACACGTTCGGCGCTGGCCTGGAAATGCCCGCTCAGGAAATCGTGTTCGCTGACGCGGTCGTTCGACAGAAACCTGTACGCGGCCTTGGTAGAAGCCCAGTCCTGACATGCGAACGGAATAGTCTGCCCCATGCCGTCCCAGAGCTTTTCCAGCAGCGTTGCGAAGCGACGGCGCAACCGTGTGTCCTGGAATTCGCTTCCCTGGACTCCAAGACCGATCATCCGCCCGTCGCTTGCCGGCCATCTCGCTTACGCATGGAACGTGACGTATGCCAGGTTACCAGGTTTCGCGGCAAAGATGTGGGTAATTGCAAGCAACTCGAGACCATCTTGACGAAGGTCTCGCTCCGAGATACCCCATTCGGCGGATCATCGAGGCGTAATATCAGGACTGGGCATAGCTAAACAGCCTGAAGACCTGTTCAAGGACGAGAGGCAAGAGCGCCTCAGCACGTTCCTTCACAGGTCGCTTCAGGAACGTCAGCTGCCGCTCAATTCGCTGACTCGCGACCACCGTTGTGAGATTGTTGGGGCCCTTGGGGTGGAAGGATGTTTCCAGAAAGTCGGATTGAGGCTCAGTTCTCTCAGCGCTTGGCCTGTCTGCATTCGTACACCGTTTGTCTGGAAATCGCCATTGCCTACATCCGTCGGCGAGATTGGAAGAAATGCGTCACGCCAGTCACTGTTGACCAGGCCCTTTGACAGAGTCTTCCTCGCATACAGCGCCAGCAACATTCTGGCCCTACGGAACCCTTGTGAACCTGCTCACCGGATTGCCACCACGCTAACCCGCTGCCATTCATTCATTGAGCTTACTGTCCGAAATGCCGACGCGCATGCCGTCACAGTTCAATGAACTCCACGGCAGCTGCGCTCAAAGCGCCTTGCTGATCGATGCAGATATCGTGGCAAGTGATCATCGCATACCTCGCCGAAGACTTAAGGAATGTCTGCAAAAGTCCTGGCATTGACGCCCCGTTCAGCTATCCTGGAAGCATCGCGAATTAGTTGAGGAGAAGAGTAATGTCGCAGTTGGGTCTTCACCTGGATCTGTCAACCAAGCGCACGCGCAAGCGGGAATTTCTCGATGAGATGCGGCGTGTCGTGCCTTGGTCGAAGCTGATTGCGCTGATCGAGCCGCACTATCCGGCAGGCAAAACCGGACGGCCGCCTTTCCCGATCGCGACGATGCTGCAAATTCATTTTATGCAGCAGTGGTTCGGTCTGTCGGACCCTGCAATGGAAGAGGCGCTGTACGACGTGCCGCTGTATCGCGAGTTCGCGGGTCTCGACGGCGGCATGGTGCGTTTGCCGGATGAAAGCACGATTCTCCGGTTCCGCCATCTGCTTGAAACACATGGGCTGGCCGCGCAAATGCTCGCACTGGTCAATGAGATCCTGACGGAGAAGGGCTTGATGCTAAAGGCTGGATCCGCAGTCGACGCCACCCTGATTGCCGCGCCCAGTTCGACAAAGAACGGTTCCGGCACCCGGGATCCGGAAATGCACTCGACGCAGAAAGGCGGCAACTGGTATTTCGGAATGAAATCGCACATCGGCGTCGACGCAGACTCCGGACTGGTTCATACAGTCATTGGAACGGCGGCCAATGTGCACGACACCACCGTTGCCCAGGCGTTGCTGCACGGCAAGGAGACGGATGTCTACGCTGACGCCGGGTATCAGGGAATCGAAAAGCATTGTAAGGCCGACGCAGCTCGTTGGCATGTTGCGATGAGACCGGGCAAGCGCAGACTACTGGACCAGAGTAATCCTCTGGACGCGATATACGATCAGATCGAGCGGCTCAAGGCCGGTATCCGTGCCAAGGTTGAGCACCCGTTTCGCGTCATCAAGCGGCAGTTCGGCTATGCGAAGACCCGCTATCGCGGTTTGATGAAAAACACTGCCCAGATCACCACGTTGTTCGCTTTGAGCAATTTGTGGATGGCGCGCAGAGCTTTGCGAAACGCTTAAGATGGAGCCGGTGCGGGCATATGTTTCACCGGTACAGCCTCCGACTGGTGACTGTACCGGGCGATCTCCGCACAAGGAATGTCGTCGCCGTTCAGACTGCGATGCGTGTGGAAAATCGCCGCTACGAAAACGACTTCTGCAGAGCTTCCTTAACACCCCGCTTTGGCCGCGAGATCGGCTGGGCCAATCTCGCTAGCATGCGCGACTTCCATATCGCCTCGCCCGAGGGAGAGATTTTCCAGACAGTGTCTGAAAAATCGGCGGCTCACCGCGATCAAGCGTTACTCAATGCCGTCTAGTGCTGTCATTCGGTGATTTCACGGGCCATCTCAAATACCCAAAGATCCGGCTTGACGGAACGGTGGCTATCGCGCGTATCTCGCTGCGCCTCAGACCTGGTTCCTCTGCTTGCAGCAGGCTATTTTTCCCGCATACAGGTTAGCGGCCGCTCGCGAATATACGGTGGCTGACGACACCGTGTCGCGTTTCCGCTTATCGCGCAGAACGAGGACGCAGGCGCAGACGTGTCGAACGCCCCACCGACTATGGGAATTCATTCGGCACATCGGGAGTAGCAATGTTCTGGGGTCCCACGGGCAAATCCAGTTGCCTTAAACGGCCCCAGAAGGGCGACAAGCGTTTGAAGCGGATCTTCTATCAGTCGGCATTTGCATCCATGCGCTGTCCCAAGAGCGCTGCCTTTAAACGTAAAGAAGCCAAGCGCCGTCATCAGATCATCATTGCTCTTGCCAGGAGGCGTGTGAATGTGCTGTCGGCAATTCTCCGCAACAGGAATCCAATGCCCGAACGACTGCCGCTTGCTTGACAAAATCATTAGGCCGTCTCTGCCTTTGGTCTGGCTAGAGTGAATCAATCCCGTGCCGGCACACCACGGTTCGTTGAGCCCCATATCGCGTGCGCCCACCACTAAAATGCAGAAATGCTCGCAGACAATATAATCTTTAGTATCAATTCATTGGCGCCTTTCCTTGGGCAGCTGCACCTAACCATGTAGCACCATCCGAACTCAGTGGCGACGAAGCGTTGCGGGTCTTCGGAGATCCATTCCGTGGCCTCGGTTGCCTGTTTCCCCTCCGCCGTGCCGATGGCCGAACTGCCGTGGCATACCGACGCCTTCGCATGCGTCGCTCCGATAGGAAAAGGCACTGGCGAAATTCGGCGGGTGCAGTTGCGGATGGGGCAGGGAAGATGACTTCTAAGTCGCCGTGCTTCGTCATGAATGAGATGCAGTCCTTCGGGAATGGAACAGTTACTCCTCGAACTAGGAGATGGCTTTACCTTCTTCGCCCGGCAGAAGCGACTCCAGATCGATAATGATGGCCTTTATCTCGACTTGCTGTTCTGTAACCGGACGCTTAAACGCTTCGTGGCGGTTGCTTAGAGGGTGTTAGGCACTTTTGCTAAGGGGGTGCAAAGTGCACAAGCATAAGCACGGAGAAGACGACGAAGTGCAAGCCAGCCAGAGTTTCTGGGCAATCGCTCGTAGTCTCTTGCGAGTCGGCGGAAGCGGTTGAGCCAGCCGAAGCTGCGCTCAATCACCCAGCGGCGCGGCAACAGCACGAAGCCCTTTTTCGCCTCGGGCAACTTGATGACCTGAAGTTCAATCCCTTCGTCAAGCGCCGCCTGCGCGGGCTCTTCGCCGGTATATCCCTGATCCGCGAACGCCACCTTGACCGTCTGGCCCGTGGCCTGCTGAACCTGACGCGCCAGTTCTCCAACCTGCGCGCGCTCCTGCTCATTGGCCGGCGTCACATGCACCGCGAGCAGTTGTCCCAACGTGTCCACCGCCATATGTACCTTGCTGGCTTTCTTGCGTTTGTATCTGTCGTAGCCTGCGCGTGCGCCGCTTTCGCACGTCGACTGGAGGGTACGGCCATCGAGGATGACCGCGCTGGGTTGACCACGGCGGTCCTGGGCGACCCGGATGATCGAACGCAAATCGCTCACCATAGCCTCGAAGCAGCCCGCCTGAATCCAGCGTTGCGTCTGCTGGTAGACCAGTTCCCACGGCGGAAAGTCATTGGGCGACAAACGCCACGGGGCACCCGCACGTACGATCCAGCGCAGCGCGTTGAACATCTCGCGCAGTTCGTAGCGGCGCTGCGGTGCGTCCTTGTTCATCAAGGTCAGGTACGGAGCGGCGAAGTACCACTCTTCATCCGATACATCCGTTGGGTAGGGCCTGCGTTTTTTCATTCCGCCAGGATACCAGGTCCGACATAAAGTGCCTAACACCCTCTAGGCGAGATTGTCCGGCTAGGAGAGGCGGGTACAGTCCGCTGCAGATAAAGCGCTCAGGCAACAATGAATTGGAGAGCATTCCTCGTAATAGAGTCTGAATGTAGCGTAGGCTCGACCACGAGCGCGGTCGACGGCTGCTGCAGCGAGGGCGGGACTGGAGACCTCATTGCTTGATCGATGCCGTAAGGGGATGGATCATTCAAAGCTCCCGCGAAGGCAACGCGACTAGCGACCTGACGATCAAAAAGCACTCTCAGTCTCCCGATACCTATCGCCGCAAACGGATCAGCAGATCCGCGGCAGTTGCTCGCCCGAAAGCCAGTCGACGATGCGCCGTCCGCCGAATTTCGTTTCGATCTGCACGAAGCTGTGGGCGTCGTCGACCACCTCACCAATGCAAACCGCCGCCGCGCCCAACGGATGTGCGCGCATCGCGGCGAGCAGTTGCGGCGCGTCGGCGCTTGCGCAGATTGCAACTAGCTTGCCTTCGTTGGCGACATAAAGCGGATCGAGGCCGAGCAGCTCACACGCCGCATCGACTTGCGGCAGCACGGGAATTGCGCGCTCCTGAATGTGCATCCCGACACCCGACTGGCTGGCGATCTCGTTGAGGGTCGTGGCCAGTCCGCCGCGAGTCGGATCGCGCAGAACGCGCACACCGGGCGCGACGGCAACCATGTCCGCCACGAGCGTGTGTAGTGCGGCGCTGTCCGAGCGGATCTCCGTGTCGAAGCCCAGGCCCTCACGTTGCGACATGATGGCCACGCCGTGCTCGCCGATAGTGCCCGAGAGCAGCACAACGTCGCCGGGCCGCGCCTGCGCGCCATCAATGTGAATGCCCGAGGGCACGACGCCGATCCCGGTCGTGGTGATGAAGACGGCATCGCCCTTACCGCGCTCGACGACCTTAGTGTCGCCCGTCACGATCGGAGCGCTGCAAGCGCGCGACGCAGCAGCCATTGACTCGACGATGCGGAGCAGATCCGCCATCGGGAGGCCCTCCTCCAGGATGAAGCTCGCGCTGAGATACGAAGGCCGTGCGCCCGCCATCGCGATGTCGTTGACGGTGCCGTGCACGGCGAGGCTGCCGATGTCGCCGCCGGGAAAGAAAAGCGGCGAGACGACGTGCGCGTCGGTGGTCATCACGATGCGCTCGCCGGGCCCGGGCGCGAGATGCGCGAAGGTGGCCTGGTCGTTGCCTTGGCGCAGCCATTCGTTATCGAAGCTCGCGACGAACAGCTCGCGGGTCAATTGCGCCGATGCGCGGCCACCCGCGCCGTGGCCCATGTCGATGCGGCCGTCGCGAAAGTCTAGGGGCCGCACGTAGGCGGGCTTCACCGGGGATGTGTGGACTGGGCTCATGCTTCGACGACTCGAATGTCCTTCGAGCGACCATAGGAATAGTGCGCGGCGCAAGAGCCTTCGCTGGACACCATGCACGAGCCCATGGGATTCTCGGGCGTGCAGACCGTGCCGAACATTGTGCAGTCGCGCGGGTGTTTTAGACCTCGCAGGATCGCCCCGCACTCGCATTTGAGGTGATCGGCGACCGGGCGGTAGACGAGTTCATAGCGGACCTCGGCGTCGTAGCGCGCGTACTTCGGGCGAATGCGCAGCCCGCTCAATGGGACCTCGCCCAGGCCGCGCCACTCGAACGACTCCCGCGTTTCGAACACCTCCTGTATGAGCGCCTGCGCGGCGGCGTTGCCCGCGCGTGTGACAGCGCGCGTGAACTCGTTCTCGACCTCCGCGCGACCATCGTTGACTTGACGCACCAGCATGAGGATCGCCTGCAGCACGTCGAGCGGCTCGAACCCGGCAATCACGACCGGCTTGCGATACCTCTGCGCGAACGCCTCGTAAGACGCCGAGCCGATCACAACACTCACGTGCGCGGGACCGACAAAGCCGTCGAGCAGCACCGCGTTCCCGTCGGCGGACGGCTCGGCGAGCAGATGTGTCATCGCCGCGGGCGTGAGTACATGGCAGCACAGCACGCTAAAGTTCTCCGCGCCGCAGTCTGCCGCTTCCCTCACGACGAGCGCGGTAGGCGGCGCAGTGGTCTCGAAGCCGATTGCAAAAAAGACGACCTCGCGTTCCGGATGCTCGCGCGCGATGCGCAGCGCGTCGTGCGGAGAATACACAAGGCGGATGTCCGCCCCGCGCGCCTTGGCGCGCTGGAGCGATAGACCGCACGAGGCAGGCACGCGTATCGTGTCGCCATACGTGCAGAGGATCACGTCGTGTTCGAGCGCGAGGCGAATCGCGAGATCGATGCGCCCGATCGGCAACACGCAAACTGGGCAGCCGGGACCGTGGATCATAAACACGTTACCGGGTAGAAGATCGGCCACGCCGAAGCGGGAAATGGCGTGCGTGTGACCGCCGCAGAACTCCATGAAGTGATAGCGGCGTTCGGTCAGCGTCTCCGCCTGAATGCGCCCAGAAATGCGCGCGGCGAGTTCGTCGTCGCGGAATTCGTCGACGTACTTCATTGCGCCGTTCCCGACTGGACGATGGGTGTGTCGCCGAGCGACCGAGCGACCTCGCTGAACAGCGCGAGCGTGCGCTCGGCCTCTTCGGGATCGATCATGCCAAGCGCGAAGCCGACATGCACGACCACGAAGTCCCCTAGGCGCACGTCGGGTACGAGCGCGAGTGAGACCGTCTTTCGAACGCCCCCGAGCTCGACGACGCCTGTTTCGGCGTCGGACCGGTCGATGAGCTGTGCCGGCATTGCTAGACACATGGACTGACTCCTCTTGCGGTCGTAGGCATCGACAACATCTGCGGACCATATGCGGCAACCCAAGCCTGGCCAAGCGCTAGCCCGGCGTCGCCGCAGGGCACCGTGTCGGGCATGAGGGTGCGCACGCCGTGCGCGGCGAGCGACTCCCGTATATGCGCAGTGAGCAGCCGGTTATCAAAGCAGCCGCCGCCAAACAGAACGGCGCGCCCCTGCGCGGCAAGCGCGGCCCATTGGGCGAGCGCCTTGGCCAGCGCAACATGAAAGACGGCCGCGCCGCACGCGGCTTCGCCGGCGTCCGCGAGCATGAGCAACTTGACGAGGAGCGGACGAAGGTCGAGCTCGCCGTTGTCCGCGATGCGCCACAGGCCCGCCACATCGGGGGCCTCGTGCGCGACGAGGTAGCCGCTCGCGAGCCTTTCGAGCGCGATGGCCGCCTCGGATTCGGCGCGCTGGCGCAGGCACACGCCGAGCAGTCCCGCCGCCGCATCGAACCAGCGACCCGCACCGGTGCTAGGCGGGCAATTGAGGCCGCGCGCGAGCATGACGCCGACCGTGCGCGCCGCGGTCGCGCCCACGGCGGCCGAGAGTCGCGGCCCGATTTCGGCGCTGCGCCCGAGCGCGTGCAGGGCGGCGGCGGCCATTCGCCAAGGCTCGCGCGCCGCGACGTCGCCACCGGGTAGCGCGAGTGGCGTGAGACTGCCGAGGCGCCGCCAGCAGGCGGGCGCCACCTCCAGCAGCTCACCGCCCCATGCGGCGCCGTCCGTGCCGAAGCCCACGCCGTCGAGCGCGAGGCCGATCACGGGCTCGCGCAGCCCATGCTCGGCCGCAACCGCGCCAATATGCGCGTGATGATGCTGGACGCCGACGGTCGGCACGCCAAGCCGCTCACCCAATTCGAGCGCGACGCGCGTGCTGTAGAAGTCGGGATGCAGATCGTGCGCGATCATGCGCACGGGCTGCCCCGCGCGCTCGGCGCTCTCAACAAGCGCCGCCACCGATGTGTCGAGCGCCACACAGTGCTCCGGATCGTCGAGATCGCCGTGTAGCATCGACCAGTGAACGTCGCCGCCGATGCACAGGCACGCAGCGTTCTTCAGCCATGCGCCGGTGGCGAGCACCGTCCGTTCGCCGAGGGTATGGGGTAGGTTCTGCACACGCGCCGTCATGCCTCGCCTCCGGCGCGATGCTTTCGCGCACGCTGCGCCGCAAGGTTGCTCTCCAGCACGCCAATGCGCTCGGCAATCGAGTCGCGCGCACTCGTGATCCAGTCGAGCCACGCATCGAGGCCTTCGCCGGTCGTGGCCGAGAGCCAGATCACTTCGAGGAACGGATTCACGCGGCGCGCATACGCGATGCACTGCTCGACGTCGAAGTGTACATAAGGCAGCAAGTCGATCTTGTTGACGATCATGAGGCTCGCGGCGGCGAACATGTCGGGATACTTGAGCGGCTTATCTTCGCCCTCCGTTACCGAGACGATCACGACCTTCGCCTCCTCGCCGAGGTCCCAGAGCGCGGGGCAGACGAGATTGCCTACGTTCTCGATGAAGAGCACGCTGCACGGGGCGTCGTGCGTGAGCGGTACGTATTCACGCTCGTGCTTTTGGTCATGGTAAAGGCGATGATCGTGCAACGGAAGCCGTCCGAAGGCCGCGGCGATCATCGCGGCGTCGAGATGGCAGCCCTTTCCCGTGTTCACCTGGATCGCTGGCGCACCGGCCGCGCGGATGCGCTCGGCGTCGTTTGCCGTCTGCTGGTCGCCCTCAATCACACCGATGGGCAAGCTGGGTATGCGCTCGCGCAGCGCGGCGATCGACGCACACAGCAGGGTCGTTTTCCCCGAGCCCGGGCTCGACACTAGATTGAGCGCACGCACGCCATGCTGCGCGAAGTGCCGCCGGTTGACGGCGGCATGGCGATTGTTTTCGCCTAGCACGTCGTGCTCGAGCTTGATGGTGCGGCCCTGGTCTAGGCCGGGCACCGTGAGGCCCGCGGGCCCGAGGCCGTAGTGCAGGTCTTTGCCCGGTGGCGTCCGGTGGGAGTGGGAATGAGTGTCGGACTGGCCCTGCGCATACGCGCACTCGCGCCGCTGAGGGGTGTTTTGCCGATCGCCTGTGGTGGTGCACCCGCATCCTATGCACATGTTGCTTCTCCTTGCGCTAATCCGATGATTGTCAGGCATCGTCGACGATCAGATCGACGATGCGCAACTCTGTGCCGCCGTTCGGCTGGAGCCAGTAGCCGCCGCAGTGCGCGCAGGGGGCGCCCCGCGTGGCCAGCGCCACGGTCGCGTTGCAGTTCATGCACCACGCGCTTCCCGAAGGTTCGTCGATCTCGACGCGTGCGCTGCAAAGGCAGGTGCCGGGCGCGATCGCTTCGAGGGCGAAGCGCAGCGTCTCGACATCGACGCCAGCGAGGCGTCCGACTTCAAGCCTCAGCACCTTCACGCGGACAAAGCTCTCACGCTCGGCTGCCGCTTCGACCAACGCAAGCACGCCGCCGGCCAGACTTACTTCATGCATACCTTGGCTTCCATTCAGCTCAGTATTCGGGGCCTTGTCTCGATCCTTGTGCTCACGCGCCGTCCGTGTCGACCACATAGGCGACACAGGGATCGAACGCGCCCATCCACGCGCCTACGCGCGCGGCGAACGTTCCATCGCCGCACGCCGGATCCAGTCGCGACAAGGCTTGCGCGAGCGTGCCTTGGCCGTGGAAGTTCCACTCAGTCGGCGCGACCACGCGATAGTCCTCGATGCGCGCCGCATCGCCTGGCGCGAGGCGCACCCAATGGAGCAGCACGCCGCGCGACATCTCGCACCAGCCGAGCGCCTCGCCGGGCGCGCACGTTCGCGCGCCAAAGCGAAGCGCACTTGGCCCGTCGTCGCCCGCTGCCAGCCGCGCCACCTCCGCGACGCGCGCGCCAATCCGCAGCCAAGGCGTGTCGTATTCCAGCGCGCGCGGATCGTCGCTACGTGTCCACACGCCGGTCTCCGCGGGCAGGCCGCGTTGTACGGGCGCGTGCGCGAACACCGGACTCTCGGCAATCGCCGCGGCCAGTTCGCTTAACCGCGTTTCGTCGATGATGAGCGGCCGCGGCGTAGCGCGCATCGTATCGGCGTGCGCGCGGCAGGCTGCCAGCAACCGGGCCGGGAACGTCGCGGCTCGTGCGCACCACGCCGCTAAGCAGCCACGCGGATCGTCCGTCCAGTGCGCGAGCCACTTTTGCGCAGGCATGCCCAGAACGTGCCGCTCCAGCCAGTCGGAGGAGTCAACCGACTCGACGTCGGGCAGCGTATGCGGCGCGGCGGCGGCCAGCCGCACCGGCCAGTCGGTCCACATGCAGCGAAGATGCACGGCGAGCGTCTCACGCATGAGCATTGCGGCATGAGCGGCGTTGGTCACATCGTCGCGTTTGTGCTCCACTGAAGCGCCCGCTGCGCCGACGGCAAGTTCTGCGCAGAGCCTATGCGCGAGTCCGCACAACGAGAACAGCGCCGACAGCCGCGCCGCAGCAGTTGCTACCGGTTGCCCGCGCAGCAGCGCGGCGGCCAGTGGTGGACGCCCGCCCGCAATGCTGTCGTGCCGGCCGGGGCGCACCCGGTACTGTGCGGCCAATGCTGCCAGCATCGCCGCGGTCATGGAGCGCTCCCGAACGCGGCCGGCCGCAGCAGGAGCGCATGACGCGACACGCATGGGACACCGCCCGATGTGGCGCTCTTCTGTCTGGGGAATTCGAGCATCGGCAAAAAGAGCGAGCAGCACGCATAGGCTCCGACGTCTTGCGCGTGCGCGCCGAGCCATTTGAAATCGACGTCGCCAACGCGCAAGTGCGCTTTGCCGGCCGGCCGCGGACATTCCACCGAGTCCCGCACCGCGCCGGGTAACGAGAGGGGCCTCATGGACCATGGCGTGATCGGTATCCCGAACCAACCGCATCGGGCCCCGGTCTCGCCGGGCACCGGCTCAAAGCCGGTCCCCTCGATACGCAAGGCGAGTTTCACGACCGGCATGTCAGGCATCGTACTGGTTGCGGCCGTTTCGAAGTGCGCTACAAGCCTAGCCACCCTTGGATCGCCGTGTATGACCTTTCGCTGGATTGCACGCACGGTCAATCCGCGTCCCACAAGAAAAATGACCTGATCCGGCGCGCGGCCATAAACGCGGCAGCGCCAGTGTGCCTGAAGCGCCGCGAACCTCGCGTGCGGAGGAATCTGCAAGACCGGATCGCCTTGTTCGGGATGGTGGATCCACCAGCAGAACTTGCATTCGAGGCACGTGTGCGTCGCGATTGGGCTGCTGGCGCCGAGATGGCAGCCCTCGAATTGCTTCGTTCGCTCGTCCATCGTCACACCTCACCCATCCAGTTGATCAACTGGGTCAAGCGCTCGCGCGAATCCGCGAGGTCTTCCGGCGCGGCGCGCACGACCTCTGGCAGATCGGTGATCTCGATCGTGTTCAGGATCATCATGTCCTGCGAGTTGAAATATGCAACACGCCAGCAGTTCGCGATCGCCGTGCTGCCCACCCGGCAATTTCCGTAGCCGCGCGACAAGATCTGCACCGCGCCTTCGCCCAGCACGGCGTCGATCAGTTGCTGATCCCCCGGCGACAATGGCAGGAGCGTAAGGTTGACGATGTGGGGCGCATGCCCGGCGCGCCAGCGCGCGGCGGAATCGCGTACTTCGCTCAGGATCGACGGCGCGTTCATCACGTCGAGCGGCAGCATGTCCGGCAACGGCATCATCGGCTGCGCCGGGTCTTTGGGCTGGGCAAGCATCGCGGGGGCCGCGCCGATCTCGAGCCGGTCGACCGGGCGCGCGCCATTCCGCTCGACTACGCGCCACAGGCCGGCAAACACAGTCTCCTGGATCAGCCCGCCGCTCCGCTGCGCGCCGTCGACGTGCGCGCTGACCTCGCCCTCGCCCAGCACGTCGTTGAGAACGCGCAGCGTTGCTCGATCGTACGGCGTCAGATCGATGGCTTCGGACGGCGTACCAGGTTCGTATGCCGCCAGTACGCCTAATACGTTGCGAAGCACGCCGCGCGCGCCGTCGAGTGCCCGCGCATTGCAGCGCTCAGGCAGCGTCGGCGCCACATAGATGCGCATGCCTTGCGGCATCGGCAGATAGTCGAGCACCGCATCGCTCTCGGCTTGGTTTCCCGGGCGGAAAGGCGCGACGGGAATGGGAAATGGACTCATGGACACGATCAACGACCCCAAAGATTGATCGACAATTCGTGACAGCCGGGCGAAGCGCCGACGGTGCGGCCGGGAATGCCGACCCATGGCGTCCGCGTAGTCGGCTGCCCGAGCGCATGTGCGACGTTTGCCACGTAGTCATTCCAGTCCGTCATACTGGAGAGCCTTGTGACATAAGCGCCGGCGTGCAGCCACAGCAACGTGGACCACGGCCACCGCCACACGCGGCGCGCGAGCTCGGGCAGCACCACGGCCACGTCGAGGAAGTCGGGAAAGCGCGTCCCGGCAGCCGTGAGCAGCGCTACACATTCGCCGGCGTCCGCAACCCAATCGCCTACCTTTCGTTCGTCCACGGACACGGCGTGTCTGCCATCAGTTAGCCGCTGCACCACGGACGTCGCGTCAAGCGAGGTACCGTTCGTATTTGTCATGGCGATTCCTCGGAGGACCCGTGACGGCCATGCGCCGGTTGCGCGTTGGAGGTCAACCGGGTCAAATCGTCCACGCCGAGCGCGGACGGCAATTCAAAATTCGGGCTCGCTCGGGCCATGGCGGCATCTCCCTCCAGCGCCAGTTCCACGAGCGAGAGCGTCGCGTCGATTTCTGCCGCGCGTGTCCCGTCGAGCTTCTCGCGCGCCGTGTCGAGAAAAACCAGCAGCCATTCACCGGCGCTGCATGGACCAACTAGCGAAGTGTCGATCCGGCGGTGGCCGCTGCGTCCGTGGCACAGCGCCCGCAAGCCCTGCACCTCGACCACCCGCATCGGCACGCCTATACACACGACGACGGCTTCTTGCGGCGCATGCGCAGCAGCACGCGCTCGTCGCCGGTGCGGCACGCATCGGCCTCGCTGGGCCGCTCGCCTTCGTAGCGCGAAAGCGCGAGATGCGGCAGCGTGACCGCATCGTCGGCATGTAACGGGGTGTGGCGCGGCGTGGGCTCTCCGCCCCATGCGGCAAGGCGCTCGAGGCCAAGTTCGAGCGCGCGCTCGAGCGATGCTTTAATGGTGGGTCGCAGGCTGCCACCGAAATCGGCCACTTCGTCCGGCTGGCAGCCGATCAGCAGCACGCGGCGTGGATACCGGCCTGTCAGGCGCGCGAGCATTAGTACCTCCTGGAAGCCGGTCTGGTGCAGGCTCATCTTGCGCACGCCGAGGAACGCCGGTACGTCGTCATCCTCAACGATCTTCAGCGTGCCCGGCGCGAGACCGTAATCGACCGCGTCGAAAATGAGCAGACTGTCGGCCGCCTGGACGTACTGGACCAGACACAGCCCTTGCGTGCCGCCGTCTATGAGGCTCACGTGCGGGGCAAACTCGAAGTGCTGCTCAAGCGCCTCGATACAGCGCACGCCAAAACCCTCGTCGGCCCACAGCAAGTTGCCGATGCCGAGTACGACGATGGCAGGCACGCCGGTTTTTGGGCAAGTCAGCATTGCAACCTCACTTCCTGAAGGTACGGTAGCCCGATATCATCGTGCCGACCATGTTCTGGCGGGCCATGATGTCTTCGCGGATCGCCATATAGACATGCACGATAACGAACATCATGATCGCCCACATGCCGAGGCGATGCCACGTGTGCACGGCCTGCGACTGGCCGATCAGCGTGGATACCTGACCAAACGCAATCTGCTGCCAAGAGCCGGCCTGCGCGCCTTCGCCATACAGTGCGAAACCGGTCACGATCATGAAGAGTGAGATCAGCAAGAACACGAAAAACATCGCAAATCGCGATAACGGATTGTGCCCGCTGAACTGGCGCGGCGTGGGCCCGAGGAACGAGTAGTAACGCAGCATGGTGAGCATGTCCATCCAGTACTCGCGCGAGAATACCGGCACCCAGAACATTTCGCGCGCATGGCGATTGCCGACAATCGCCCAATACGCGCGGCCCGCAAGCCCGATTGCGAACAGGTAGGCCGCGGTGAAATGCACAAAGCGGATATATCCCATCAGAAAATTCGCGCTCGCCTCGCCGGGCTGTGTGAGAAGCGGGGCGCCGATAAGATAGCCGGTCAACGCCAGCACGACGATCGACACTGCGTTGATCCAGTGCCAGACGCGTACCGGAGCTTCGTACACGTAAATTGCCTCGGTGGACGAAACAAAGTCAGCCGCCTTTTCGCATCGAGAATACGATTGCATCGTCATCATCCTTTCCTGCCGCGCGGCGCCGGCGAGCGCAGGCGCTGTGGCGGTCTGGTGGGGTTATCGCACAGTCACGGCGGTCATTTCCGCACCGTCCGCGTTCATCACGTGCGTCGAGCAAGCCATGCAAGGGTCGAACGAGTGCAGCGAGCGCAGGATCTCGACGGGCTGCTCGACGTTCGCCACGGGCATGTCCATGAGGCTCGCTTCGAACGCGCCGATCTGCCCTTTCGCGTCGCGCGGGCTGCCGTTCCAAGTGCTCGGAACGACGCACTGGTAGTTCTCAATGCGACCGTCCCTGATCCTGATCCAGTGGCCGAGCGCGCCGCGCGGTGCGGCGACCGCGCCCACGCCCTTCGCCTCGGCTGGCCACGTCGAAGGGTCCCACTTGTCCAGGTTCACGGTCAAGGTATCGCCGTTGCGGATGTTTTGTAAGAGGCTTTGCCAGTCGTCCGCCATCATCTCGGAGCAATACTCCGCTTCGAGCGCGCGGGCGAGCGTGCGGCCGATGGTGGTCGGCAGCAGTTGCTTCACGCCAAGCGAGCTTTCCGGCAAGCCGAGCAGCTTTGGCATGCCCTGGTTCACGGCAAGGAGGGAGGCCTCAATCTGTTCCTTGATACGGCCGCAATGCGGATTGCTCTGCTCCGCGTGTGCGTAGCCGAGGATGTAGCGCGCGAGCGGTCCGACTTCCATCGCGTGCCCCTGCCAGCGCGGCGACTTGATCCACGAGTACTTTGCGCTCTCGTCGATCGACTCGATTGCGGTGCGCGTGCCCTTCGTGTTGGGTCCGAGCTCGTAGTGCGGTTCGGTAATGCCGTCCCAAGGATGCAGCCCGCGGTAGTTGTCAGGGTATTGATACCAGGAGTGGGCGACAAATTCCTGCACTTGCTCGGGGTCGCGCGGATCAACTGGCAGGAGCGTATTCCAGTCGCCGTTGATGATGGCTCCGCCCGGCATCTGGTTGGTGGATGGGTTGTAGTTGACGAGCGGATACGCGCCGTAGTCCATCACGTTGGTCGCGGCCAGGCCGCCGCCATGCAACCAGCCGCGTGCTTTGTAAATCGTGCCGATTGCAAGCAGATCGGGTACATAGACGTTGCGGCAGAAGGTGATCGCATCGTCGATGAGCGACTTGACGAAGTTTAGGCGCTCGATGTTGATGGGTGCGCCGGCCGCTAGGTCGCTGCCGATATTGATCGCGCAAGGCACGCCCCCTACGAGGTAGTTCGGGTGCGGATTCTTGCCGCCGAAGATCGCGTGGATCTTGACCCACTCCTTTTGCATGTCGAGCGCTTCGAGGTAGTGCGTCACGGCCATCAGATTCGCTTCTGGCGGCAGCACGTACGCGGAGTTGCCCCAGTAGCCGTTCATGAACGGACCGAGCTGGCCGCTTTCGATGAACTTGCGTAGACGCGTCTGCACATTGCGGAAATAGCCCTGTGACGACATCGGATGCTTGGGCGAGATGCGCTGTTGCAACTCGGACGTTAACTTGGGGTCGGCCTTGAGCGCCGACAACACGTCGACCCAGTCGAGCGCGTGCAGGTGATAGAAGTGCACCACGTGGTCGTGCACTTGCAATGTCTTCGACATGATCTCGCGGATCAGGTGCGCGTTGGGCGGAATGCGGATGTCGAGCGCGTCCTCGACGGCGCGCACGGAGGCGAGCCCGTGACATCCCGTGCATACGCCGCAGATACGCTCGACGAACGCCCATGCGTCGCGCGGGTCGCGCCCCTTGAGAATGACTTCAAGGCCACGCCACATGGTGCCGCTGGAAACGGCGTTGCGGATCACGTTGTTCGAATCAACGTTGACCTCGACGCGCATATGGCCTTCGATGCGTGTGACTGGATCGACGACGATCCGGCGTCCGTTCCTACCGAGCTGAAATCCTGGGTTCGAAATGGCTGTCATGGTTGCTTTTCTTTTGCGGCTTCCTGTGCTTGTCGGCTGCACCCCGACGCGAGGCGTAGCTATTGGCCGTCGCGGTCGTCCATAGAGTCCTGCTTCGACCTGGCGTGCTGAATTGCCGAAGCGGCTGCATGCGCAGCAGTGGCGGCGCCCACCACGACGGCCGCGGTAGCGCCGATCTTGTCGGCGTTCGCTTCGACTCCGAACTGATCGATCCGGGTGAGCCGATCGTAGAGGGAGCCCTTGTCCCAGAATCCTTCCTCAGAGCAGCCGATGCAGCCGTGGCCCGCCTGAATGGGGAAGCTCGTGCCGCCGTTCCAACGCACGGTCGAGCAGGCGTTGTAGGTCGTCGGGCCCCTGCAGCCGACCTTGTAGAGGCAGTAGCCGCGCCGTGCCGCTTCGTCGTCCCACGACTCGACGAACTGGCCCGCGTCGAAATGCGGACGGCGGTAGCACTTGTCGTGAATGCGCTGGCTGTAAAACATTTTCGGACGGCCTTGGCGATCCAACTCCGGTATCCGGTCGAACGTGAGCATGTAGGTGACGACGCCCGTCATCACCTCGGCGATCGGGGGACAGCCGGGCACCTTGATGATCGCCTTGTCGGTGATCCCCTTGTGGATTGGCACCGCCTGCGTCGGGTTCGGCGTGGCCGTCTGCACGCAGCCCCACGACGCGCACGACCCCCACGAGATCACAGCCTTCGCGTCCTTCGACACACGGCGCAACTGATCGACGAATGGCTTGCCGCCGATAATGCAGCTCATACCGTCTTGATTCAGCGGCGGATTGCCTTCGACGGCGAGGATGTAGTTGCCACGGTACTTCTCCATCACGTTTTCGAGGATCGCCTCGGCCTGGTGTCCCGCGGCAGCCATCAAGAGGTCGTCGTAGTCGAGCGAGATCATTGAAAGCACGACGTCCTTCGCCAGCGGGTGCGCCGAGCGGATGAACGACTCTGAGCAGCAGGTGCATTCGAGTCCATGTAGCCAGAGCACCGGCGTGCGCAGTTTGGTCTCCATTGCGTGGACAATCTTCGGCATGAACGCAGGCCCGAGGCCGAGCGACGTTGTCGTCAGCGAGCAGAATTTGAGGAAGCTACGGCGCGAGATCCCTTGGCGTCGCATGACTTCATAAAACGTTTCGATCACTATGTGGTCCCTTGATGGCGTTCGGCCCCGCGAAGCTGGCATACGACCGCGTCTTCGGCGTCTCGCTGTCGGTGAAGCGTTTTGAAAATAACAAGATTCGTGCCGACCTTGGCGTCGCGGCTCCCTAACGAAAAAAATGTTCCGCGGCGCTTCCCATAATTGAGGCGGAAGCGGGAAGGACCACGTGCTGCGCCGACAAAACCTTCTCATAGTGGCGACGGGCCGTTCGTCTGACAAAGGTCAGCCAGTACGGCATCTTCAGAGAACGAAGCAAAATATCTGGGAGGAGGTTCACGAATCAACCTATGCGCCACCTTTTCGCACGGCGTGAAACTGGAAAAATTGCCGAGAAAGCTCGATAAATTCTTCGAGTGCCCTGTCTTGTTTGTCCAATTCTCGACGACATATGTCGGCGTTGTCACGTTACGGCTAGGCTGAAAAAGTCGCCGAATTTGCGACGTGTCGGCATTGTGGAGGTGTTCAGGTCGTGACGCCGACCATACTCCAGATACACCTCGGCTTTTGGGGCGCCTTTCGTCCATTACGGACGCACTTGTGCCATCAATCGCGTGCCCGACAGGTAGAGATTGGCGCGCGCCAAAGCTATGAAGCCAGGTTCGTACTCTGCGCTAACCGTGGTAGGCACCTTCGTGAAACCCCACATCGATTGGCCACTGCGAAGACATGCTCCACGCGTGCGCGGATCCTCGACTTGTGGCAGTTCTCGCCGCGCTGCACCGTATTGACTTCACACGCGCGGTGGGTGTGCTGCTTTGCTGTGGATTAGCCTTCTGGCTGGCGTAAGCGCTGTTAGCGTAGACCTTCCGCTCCTGGCCGTGTAGCAATTGCGGCAGTGGAAGCTTTTCATGCACGTTGGCCGGTACTACGCTGTGCACCGGGCCACTCTTGCTATCCTCGTCGATGTATAGCTTCGCGCCGAAGTACCATTGCTAGTCTTGCGCGTCTGGTGCATTTGGGGGAGCGCGAATTCTGTTCATTCTTCCTCAAACTTTGGCGCACCGATGATGTTGGCATCCACGACCGTGACGCTCTGGAGTTTCATGCCGCTCGCCACTTGGCCCGACTTCGGCAATCAATTTCTCACCCAGCTTGAGGGTTTCAAAAAGACGACGAAATTTCAGCAGTGCGGTGGCAGTCTGGTACTGCCTTCCAATCCAGACTCTCGCAAAGCGACGCAGCCTAGCACTAACGTAAAGAGCGTCTTCACAAGCGAAATCGGCCAGGTTGAAGCAGTGCCGGATAGAATGAAGGCGCAGCATTCGCTCCCGGTCAATCGGCGGGCGGCCATTGCCGCACCTCGGATAATACGGCTCGACCACCGCGCAAAGCTCAGCCCACACGACGAATCTGCATTCATCGCGAGAAACTTATCGCGTCGCGTCCGTTTGTGGTGTGTCTCGAAAGCAGCACCTTCAGCGGCCGTCGATAGCGTCGGCGGCTTCATCCTGTTCTGTCCTCCGGATCCACCCCGATCTACGCTCGCAGTACCTCTGCGGTCGACTTGATCAGCGTTGCGTGAAGTATCATTCTTGCGCTGGGAGATGTTGCATGTCCGACAACGTCGGAGATGCAACACTGCGGTTGCCCCGACAACGGAGAATTAAGGCGGCGGTTATCTCGCAACGACCGCTTAACTTCGCCCGACGCTTATCAACTCGATGCTCGTTGTGCGCTTGTGTGCAGAGTGGGGCCGTGCTGGACTAAACGATCAAAGCTCCTTTACGGCGGAAGTCACTCATCGTCCTGGACCTCGACAACTGCCGGCTTACCATCTCAATGCAGTGTCGCGGTAGGGCGCTGCGTTGCGGTAAGATTCACCCCCGCATCTTGATAGCGCCGCCACGGTGCCCAAACGCTGTCGTCACCCAGTGGATGCGGCCATGCTGTGTATGCGGTGGTACATGTCCTACTCGCTATACCTGCGCAATTTTGGTTCCCCTTTCGCTCCGCCGCGGCTCTCAGATTTGTCGCCTCGATCGCCAAGAAAGCAACGCCGCGGATTGGCATTGATCTTGCGTTCCCAAGGGGCCCGGTGGAGTGCGCATCGTGCCGGGAAGACGCATCGCCCATTCCAAAAGGAGGCATCACGATGGCGTTACTGGAACGAGCCGCATGGTATGACATTGCACGTGCCACCAACTGGACCCCAAGATATGTGACGGAGTCGGAGCTCTTTCCCGATCTCATGTCTGGGGCGCAAGGCATTCCCATGGCGAGTTGGGAAACCTACGACGAGCCCTACAAGACGTCGTATCCCGAGTATGTGCGCATCCAGCGTGAGAAGGATGCTGGCGCATATTCAGTCAAGGAGGCACTTGAGCGTAGCCGCATGTTCGAGGACGCCGATCCGGGGTGGCTCTCCATTCTGAAGGCGCACTACGGGGCAATTGCGCTCGGCGAATATGCGGCGATGAGCGCCGAGGCCCGAATGGTACGTTTCGGCCGTGCGCCCGGCATGCGCAATATGGCCACCTTCGGCATGCTCGACGAGAATCGTCATGGTCAGTTGCAGCTTTACTTCCCTCACGACTACTGTCCCAAGGATCGGCAGTTCGATTGGGCCCACAAGGCGTATCACACCAACGCGTGGGGTGCGATTGCCGCGCGCAGCGCGTTCGATGACCTGTTCATGTCGCGCAGTGCGATCGAAATCGCAGTCATGCTAACCTTCGCGTTCGAGACGGGTTTTACCAACATGCAGTTTCTCGGCCTCGCGGCCAATGCCGCCGAAGCGGGCGACTTCACTTTTGCAAGCCTGATTTCCAGCATTCAGACAGATGAGTCGCGCCATGCGCAAATCGGGGGTCCCGCGTTGCAGATCCTGATCGCCAACGGCCGTAAAGAGCATGCTCAAAAGCTCGTTGATGTCGCCATCGCGCGCGCGTGGCGTCTGTTCTGCCTGCTCACGGGCTCCTCGATGGATTACGCCACGCCACTCGTGCATCGCAAGCAGTCGTTCAAGGAATTCATGCGGGAATGGATCGTAGGTCAGTTCGAACGCACCCTGATCGACCTCGGACTCGACCTGCCATGGTACTGGGAACAGATCGTTAGCGAGTTCGACTACCAGCACCATGCGTACCAATTGGCTATCTGGTTCTGGCGGCCTACCGTGTGGTGGAATCCTGCTGCCGGCATTACACCTGAGTGCCGCGACTGGCTCGAAGAAAAATATCCCGGCTGGAACGACACGTTCGGCAAAGTGTGGGATGTCATAATCGATAACCTGCTTGCCGGCAAGCCTGAGCTCACCGTTCCCGAGACGCTGCCGATCGTCTGCAACATGAGCCAGTTGCCCATCTGCGCGATCCCTGGCAATGGCTGGAATGTAAAGGACTATCCGCTCGACTACAACGGCCGCACGTATCACTTCAACTCGGAAATTGATCGCTGGGTGTTCCAGCAGGACCCCGTTCGCTACCGCAATCACCTCGCGCTCGTTGATCGCTTACTGGCTGGGCAGATCCAGCCACCCGACCTGAGGGGTGCGTTGAAGTACATGGAACTCGCACCGGGCGAAATTGGCGATGACGCGCACCATTACGCGTGGGTCAAGGCGTACTGCGACAAGCTTTACGAAGAAAAGGCTGCATGAGCGGCGATTCAATGGAGGGCGATATGGCTCTTGTCCCTGTGATTTCCAATTTTCAGTACGACTTTGTATTGCAACTCGTAACCGTGGATACCGACAATTCCATGGACGAGATCGCCGCCGCAGCATCTCATCATTCGGTGGGCCGGCGAGTAGCGCCTCAACCCGACAAGGTGATCCGCGTGCGCCGCCAAGGTAGCAAGCAGTTCTATCCGCGCAACGCGAAACTCGCCGAGACCGACATCAAGCCGATGGAAACGCTGGAATTCATCTTTTGCGATGATTGAGGGCGACATGAAATTTCGGAAAGTTTGCACTCTCGATGACCTGTGGGAAGCGGAGATGACCGAGGTGGAAGTGGATGGCCACGTGATCGTGTTGGTACGTCCCGAAGGCGGCGAGCCGCGCGGCTTTCAGGGCATTTGTCCGCACCACGACATTCGGCTCGTTGAAGGAAAATTCGATGGCCGCGTGCTGACGTGCCGGGCTCATCAGTGGACCTTCGACGCAAATACGGGCAAAGGAATCAATCCGGGTGACTGTCGTCTCGCCGAATATGCCGTGAAGCTCCAAGGCGACGATCTTCTGATTGCCGTAGAAGGCGTTCATGCGCTCTTTGCCCATTCCTGAGTCGGCAGGGGAACACAGCATGATCGTTGACAAGACCGCCGAAGCTTACCGTAACAACCGCGTGGGTCCCGTGCTTCGCGCGAGCAGCATCACGGCCGGCGTCATCGAAGCCGCGCACGAGGACAACCCCGGCAAGGTGATCCGCGTGGACGACAAGCTCGCATATGTACGCATCGACGCGGACGGCGAACTGATCCTATGCCGCGCGACGTTGGAGGAAGCGCTGGGTCGGCCGTTCAGGATGTCCGAACTCGAAGTCAATCTCAGCTCGTTCGCGGGCCGCATCGAGACGACCGACGAGTATGTGCGTTTCTACTACGAAAAGACGCTTTAAGGAAGGTCTGTCGAAGTCCTAGCATTGACGCCCGTTCAGCTATCTTGGAAGCATCGCGAATTAATTGGGTAGAAGTGTATTGTCGCAGTTCCCTGGATCTTTCAACCACGTGGAAGTCCGAATCTTCTCGAGGCGATGCGGCGTGTTGTGCCTTGGTCGGAGCTGATTTGTGCTGATCGAGCCGCATTTATCCGCGAGGCAAAAACGGACGACCACTTTTCCCGGTCGCGACGATGCCGCAAATTCGGTTTATGCAGCACAGGTTCGCTCTGTCGGACCCTGCAATGGAAGAGGCGCTGTATCGCGAGTTCCGGGGTCTCGACGGCGGCATCGTGCACTGGACCAGAGCGATCATCTGGACGCTATACACGATCACATCGACCGGCTCAAGGCAGAGACCCGTGCCAAGGTTAAGCATCCCTTTCCCATCATCAAGCGACAGTTCGGCTATACGAGGGCCCGATATATGGGTTTGGTGAAAAAATGCTGTCCAGACGACGCGGTCTGCTCTGAGCGATTTATGGATGTTGCGCAGAGCTTTGCGAAACGCTGAAGATCTGGCC
Source organism: Paraburkholderia sp. JPY465 (assembly GCF_050436725.1). Lineage (NCBI taxonomy): Bacteria > Pseudomonadati > Pseudomonadota > Betaproteobacteria > Burkholderiales > Burkholderiaceae > Paraburkholderia > Paraburkholderia sp. JPY465. The sequence goes on along the minus strand of NZ_JBNDMT010000007.1, from coordinate 495,618 downwards.
GGTGCGGTCATGTGTTTCACCGGCACGGCACCTGATGGGTGACTCTGCTGGGAAATCTCAACACAAGAATGTCGTGGCCGTTCAGACTGCGATGAGTGTGGAGTCACCGCTGCGAAAACGACCTCTGCAGACCTTTTCTTAACTGGAGACAATCATGACAGAAGTCCTCAAGCCACTGAAAACATGGAGCCATCTGGCGGCCCGGCGGCGCAAGCCAAGCGAGTACGAGATCGTCACGACCAATCTGCACTACACGACCGACAATCCCGATGCGCCGTTCGAGCTCGATCCGAACTTCGAAATGGCGCAATGGTTCAAGCGAAACCGCAATGCATCCCCGCTGACTCGGCCCGACTGGAATGCGTTCCGCGATCCTGACGAGCTCGTCTACCGCACCTACAACATGCTCCAGGACGGGCAGGAAACGTATGTCTTCGGGCTGCTAGACCAGTTCTCCGCACGCGGTCACGACAGCATGCTCGCACACACTTGGGCGGGTACGCTCGCGCGCCACTACACGCCCGCCCGCTTCCTGTTCCATGCACTGCAAATGGGCTCGGCGTATCTGACCCAGATGGCGCCCGCTTCCACGATCTCAAACTGCGCCGCTTACCAGACAGCGGACACGCTGCGCTGGCTCACTCACACGGCGTATCGCACCAAAGAGCTGTCGCAGACGTTCGGCGACCTCGGCTTCGGCACTGACGAGCGGCACTACTGGGAGGACGATCCGGCATGGCAGGGCTGGCGCAATCTCGTCGAGCACGCACTCACAGCATGGGACTGGGCGGAGAGCTTCGCCGCGCTGAACCTCGTCGCGCGCCCGGCGGTGGAAGAAACCGTTTTGCGAAGCCTCGGAGTGGCTGCGCGGCACAACGGCGATACGCTGCTCGGCCTCATCACCGATGCGCAGTTGATCGACGCCCAGCGCCATCGGCGTTGGGCCGCCGAACTCGTTCGCATGGCGCTCGAGGAGCAAAAGAACCGCGCGGTGCTGACGGCTTGGGTGAGCAAGTGGGAGCCGCTCGCCGACAAAGCTATCGCGGCGTGGTGCATTGCTCTCCCCGACGCACCGGACGCCAGCGCGCGCGCGCAAAACGCCACGCGCGAGTTCAGGCGCGCCGTCGGTATATGAGTGTCGGCACGAGCCGGCGGAGCATCGAAAGCGACGTGCTTGAGTTGTCCCCATCGACGATTGCTTCGTCGTCTGTACCGACGAATGTGGGCGCCGAGAAGTCTCTACCGCAGATTCAGTCCTTGATGGTGGTCAAGACACATTCAAGCAGATGAAAATCAATCGAGAAGAGCCTGATATTCTGTAGGCAACTGAGCCGATCTCGCCGGAGCAACGGGTTGCCGGACCGGGAGCATTCTGACGCGCACCACATCCGGCGCGCTTTTTTGACCCACTATGCGATCTCTGTCGCAAGATCGTGAAGGCGCCGCCTTCGTGTCCGGATCGCGCACACTGGAGCTTCATCATGCTGAACCGGGAACAGATTGCCGCAATCCAAAACGTAACGGTAGGTTACCTCTTTGATCTCGGCGACAAGACAGTGGAGAGCGTCGGGAAACTGGCTGCATTGAACAATCAATGGACCTGCACGACGCTTGTCGATATGTTCGAACTGGTGCAAAAGTCGCTATCGTCGAAGGAGCACCGGGACTGGCTCGCGCTTCAAGACAACTTCGCTGAGCGGATGACCGAGAGGGTGCTGACGTATAGCCGTCAGGCGGTCGACATCGTGTTGGTAACACAGGCCGAGTTCGCACGAATTGTGCAGGTGCAAGGTAGCGCCTGCCGCCGTCAGGTGCAGACGATGGTGGAGGACGTCGCCAAGAATGTTCCAGTCACGAGCGCTTTGAATTCCGCGATTTCGGCTGCCGATTCTCTATGCGAAAGCCTACGGAGTGCTGGTCGGCAAGAAGTTGAAGTCGCAAAAAGTAACCTTGAGGTCGGCGCGGAGGCGTCGAAGAGCACCAAACCTGTAGCTACAAATAAAACTAGCAATTAACGGGATTGCGTCCGCAAGAACGCTTGGTTATATTGACGAGGAGTCGAGATTCGTGCGCGTAGTACCTTGTCCTCCTTGTCCTAATTCTCGCGTGCCATCTTCGTGTGGATCCAGTGCGGAGTTATGTCGGCGCCATTTGCCAGAACATCTACTGCGTCAAGTTCGGCAAACGCTTATATGCACGGCCACTCGACAGAGCGCCCTGACGTGAATGGTCCGCGCCGACGAGTCAGGTCTTTTTGGTGTCGGGGGCCAGACTCCACAGCCCTTGCTGCCAAAGATCCCTGGTGGTTGCTACATAGTCGCGTGACATGATCAGATATGACGCTGCTAGTTCGGTGCAGTCACGCGCAGCCACAGCAACATCGCAAATGGCTTGCACTGCTGCAATGTCGCGCCTAATACGCTGTAACCTCAGATCGCAATTTCGTTTCAGGGTTTCGTGGTAGCTCGCCTGCATTTGCAGGGCGAGCGTGAGAGTTGCAGCGCACAGATTGAGCGATGTAATGGGTTGTACTGTCATGGCGGATTCTTAAATGTGAAGACGCGGCCGACGCCTATGGGTCTTGAGCGAACGTTTGCCACGAACGGTGCATTTAGTATAGCCGTATCCGTCAAAAGCGCGCTTAACATGTGTCAATCAGGGGCGAGATACCGTTGGCGCCTCGAGACAATGCCGCACTGTGAAGCAGCTTGGGGACGCCTGTTCAAGCTCAAGGTGCTTAAATCTGGCCTAATCGGGTTGTTTCCTGCTGGAGTCTGCTGGGACGGTGCGAGCCGTCGGCCAATGCGGCGGCGCCAGACTGCGCAGAACGCGGCCGCCCCCGAGAGCGTTACGCAAGATCCCGCGCGCCGCTGTTCAAGGGGTGGCAATGCAACGCTAGTTCCAAACGTCGAGCATGATGTCCAACCCTCGTAAGGCACAAGCTCAACCAGCCAGACGCTGGTTTTCGTACCGCTTCGCGAATTGCTAGCGCCTTGGACGTCCTTAAAGCGGGCGCGAGTGTAGCGACCGGTGATCTGAACTTATTGGCGGAGTGCCGCACGAACATCATCCATAGTCTTCTGCGCCGGCTGACGCGTTCAGAATCGCTTGCCGTTGCTCGGCTGAACATGATCGCGGAAGCGAGCTTGTCGCTGGCCTTTGCGCTTGTCATATCACCGCATGCTGCCCGCCCCCGATGGGCGGGCAAATTCCCCCACCTGTGGGCACCTAAAATCCCCCACCTAGAGACACGCGGAGCATGACGCTGGCGCGGTCTGGCAGGACGTTACCTTACACCCCTCGAATGAAGAAAAAGAGGGGTTGTTGGAGTGAATGTCTTGAAGCCGCATCTGCAAACAACCATCGCCACGCTCATCGCCGCGGGCAAACGTCAGCGGGAGATTGCCCGGATTACGGGAGTCGACCGTAAGACGATCCGCAAGTACCAGGAGCAATTCGCGGCGGCGCAGGCAAATTCCCCCACGGTGCCCACCGGCTCCGGGCTGCAAATTCCTCCACCCTGCCCACCGGCAAAGAGCAACCAGATATCGGCCTGCGAGTCACACCGGGAGTTCATAGAGGCCCAGTTGCGGCTGCGGCGCAACGCCATGGCCATCTACCAGGATCTGGTGGACCGGTTTGGCTTTGCTGCCGGATACGACAGCGTCAAGCGGTTGGTGCGGACATTGCGCCAGCATGAACCGGCCCAGTTTGACCGGCTGGATTTCCAGCCTGGCGAAGAAGCCCAGGTTGATTATGGCGAGGGGGCCCTGACCAGGGTGCCGGGCACAAACCGTTACCGCAAGCCGCGGTTGTTCGTCATGACGCTTCGGTACTCGCGACGCAGCTTCCGCCGCGTTGTGTGGAAGTCCAGCAAACAGGTCTGGGCCGAGTTGCACGAGCAGGCCTGGCGCCAGCTGGGTGGTGTAACGCAATACGTCGTCCTCGACAATCTGAAGGAAGGCGTGATCAAACCGGACCTGTACGAGCCGGAGCTCAATCCGGTGTATGCAGCCATGCTCGCTCACTACGGCGTGGTGGCGGACCCAGCCCGCGTACGAGATCCGAATCGCAAGGGCACCGTCGAGAACGCTATCCAGCATACCCAAGGCACGGCCCTGAAGGGGCGCCGGTTCGAGTCGATCGAGGAGCAAAACGCCTTCCTTGATCAATGGGAATCGAACTGGGCGGCCAGAAGGATCCACGGCAGTACCCGTCGCCAGGTTCAGGCGATGTTCGAGGAAGAGCGCCCCCATCTGCGTGCCTTGCCGGCGCGCAACTTCGAATACTTCACCGACAAGGTCTACACGGTCTGCGACGACACGTGCGTACGGGTCGACCACAGCAGTTACGCTGCCCAACCGGCTCCCATTGGCAGCAAGGTGCTGGTGCGTAAATTTGCCCGTCACCTGGAAATCCGCAACCTCCAGACACAGACATTGCTGCGCACCCACATTCTGGCCGACAGGCCGGGAACAGTGATCCTGCCGCACGACGAGCGACCGTTCAATCCCTCCCGGGAAACGCGCCGCATCCTCGCGCAGGCCAGGACGATCGGGCCATCGGCCGAACGCCTGTGCCAGCATCTGTTCGACACCGAAGGGCGAGTCGGTCAGCGCAAGCTCTGGGGCATCGTCGGCCTGGTCCGGCGCTATCCCCGCCGCCTGATCGAATCGGCCTGCGAGATCGCAATGAGAGAAGGCATGCCCAGCTACAAACAGGTCAAGGCGCTGACCGAGCGTCTGCTGGAGCAGGCGCTGGCCGAACTGGACGCGCCCGTCCAGGGCGAACTGCCCTTGACTCAGGAACATCACCTCATCCGGGACGGCGACGACTACGCCGACCTGTTCACCCTCGGCGCCAAGCATAGCGCCGCCATGCCATCACCCAACGGAGATCTCTCTTGAGCATGAGCCTTGCCGAAATCGACCGCGCCCTGCGCGAACTGCGCCTGTCCGGCATCAGCGCGACACTGGAAACCCGGGTGCTGCAAGCCCAGGCCAGCCAGCAGCCATTCCTTGAAACCTTCTCCATGATTCTGCAGGACGAGCTCGATCGACGACAGTCCCGGCTTCTCGAACGACGCTTCCAGCAGTCCGGCCTGGACGAGCGCAAAACCCTGAGCGACTTCGACTGGTCCTTCAACACGAAAGTCCCCCGGCAGGCCTGCTTCGAGCTACACACGCTGAAGTTCGTCGCCGACAGCGACAACGCGCTGCTGATCGGCAAACCCGGCACCGGCAAAAGTCATATCGCCAAGGCTATCGCCTACAACGCCACCCTGCAGGGAATGAAGGTGCGATACGTCGAGTCCGACACCGTGTTCGCCGGCTATGCCGTGGAAACACGTGCCGATCAGGACCGGCTGCTCAAGGCCCTGGTCGAGCCCGAACTCCTCGTGCTTGACGATCTGTTCCTCGCCAAACGCATTCCCGATGCCGCGGCCGAATTGCTGCAGACACTGGTCCATCAACGCTACAAGCAACGTCGCAGCATCCTCGTCACGTCCAACCGTGTCGTCCAGGACTGGGGGCGCTACCTTCGCGACAGCACCATGGCCTCGACGATCCTTGATCGTCTGCTGCATCGCTCCAAACTCCTCGAGTTTGAAGGCAAGAGCTATCGACTCCGGGAAGCTGCTGCCAGGCTTGCCGTCACTGAGGAATCCGACGCATAATCCGCTCGTCCTGCCTGGGGGAATTTAGCCGCCCACAAGTGGAGGAGTTTGAACTGCCCATCGGGGCCGCCGCGCGAGTAAGGCATGCAGTGGCCCGACAGCGCGCGAACCGTTCGCACGCGCACTTTTGGGCGGCCTGCTCGACGCCTTGCCGATGCACGTCGACACCTACCTCGACGCGGTACGGTGTAAGCGCACTTCAGCTCAAAGTTCCGCCATGACTCATGCCATTCCACACGGGCGCGTTCGCGATGCCCGGACATGGCGGAATGCCCCGACGAGGTTCCGGCTAGCTCTACGCAACTGATGACGCCCTATATTTTTCTTGATCAACTGGGAGGACCTTCACCTCGCGTTGCCAGACCAAGATGGAGATGCTATCGGATGTTGATGAGTTTATGCATCTGCAACGATACGCGCCAGCCGTAGCGTTGCGCGGCCCGAATGCAGATATCCGTGGCGCGAGACGACAGGCTCAGCGGCTGCAACCAGATCGGTATGTCTCGCGCTTGGTGGAGCGGGTCAAGTTTCTCGAGCACCATGCCAACGTCGCGCTGCTTGCCGATCGCGCATTTGAGCTCGTTGGCTCGCCACAGTGCTTCATCTAGCACCGTGCGGCCACCGGGCATGGCGTACTTGGGGCTGACGGTGACGAAAGTGCTTGGCGTCACGAGCGGTATGTAAGTGCCGGAGGTTTCGACCTGGACCCGGTGATGCCACGCTTCGAGCTTCGTGATCAGCGGGCGCAGATCGTAGATGCACGGTTCGCCGCCCGTGATGACCACGTGCTCAGCATCTGACGCCCGCACTATATCGGCTAACGTCTGTACGCCGTACCACGCATAGCTGTCGCACGGTGACGCTTCTTTCAGACGCATCGCGCCCACGCTGATCGCGCGCTCCGGGACCATTTCCCACGTATGCTTGCTGTCGCACCACGGACAACCGACTGGACACCCCTGCAGGCGGATGAACACCGACGGTGTGCCGGTGAAGCTGGCTTCGCCCTGCAACGATTCAAAAATCTCGTTGACGGGATAGATGTCAACGGGCGGCACAGTTAGCGCCGGTACGTCACAGTGCATTTGCGCGTCTCCTCGATTCGCACTTCGACCAACCGGACGCTGGTTCCCTGCAAGATATCAGGGCCGAGCTCGGTTACCAGCCACTGCGCCACGTTTTCAGCGGTCGGATTGAAGGGCACGCCGACCACCGACGGATCGAGGTCGCGCAAGCCGACATAGAACGGATCTTCGATCCACAGCAACATGCGGTGATCCCAGTGATCCTCGAGCCAATTGCAAAGCAGTGTCTTGATCGCCCCGAAGTCGATGACGCGCCCGAGATCGTCGAGTGAGGAAGCTTCGCAATCAAAATGAACGCGGTAGTTGTGCCCATGCAGGTTCTTGCACTTGCCTTCATGTCCCACTAGGCGGTGACCGCATGAGATGTCGTGGTAACGCTCGGCGTGTAGCATTGTCATAACCCTTGTCCTCGTGCAATGGGCAGAAAGTCTTCCGATGCGGCGTCGCGATCGCGAGGAGCCACGCATCGCAATGATGGTCTGACATTAGCCGGTCGTAGACGTGCGTCGTGTAGGTGCGGAAGCGCAGATGAGCTGCTTCCTAGGCAGGCAGCGTGTTGTGCATTTTCGGCTTAGGTACACCAGTCAGTAGCGCGAAGGGATAGGGCACCAAGCCTTCGTTCGTCGCGGGCAGATGTAACAAGTCATCAGCGGCGCTCGAACGTCAGGTCTACCAGCCGGTGGCCAATGATGCCGTCCATGGCGGCATGTTCGGTATATGGTCGAAGCCGACAAGAGAACCTCATTGTGTTTGCGCGCGCTGGGAAGCGCTACGCGGTGCCAGTCGTGCACAAACGCGAAAACGCAACAAGCTAAGGTCTTATATAGTACTTCATGGTCCACATGGAATTTTCTGGTTGCAATTGGCCTACGCTTTTTTCTATTGTGGCAGGCGCAATCACATACGCCTTGATGAATGTCAACCTGCGCGTCCGACGCTGTATTACTTCCGGCAAATGGGACTCCGGGCGCCGGCATTCGTGCCGGTTCCATTCGACATGAAGAACGTGCGTCAGGCTGAGATGCGCATCCAGCATCCACGCCGACACGACCCTCACTACGCCTAGGCTGGCCTCAACGTGCACCACGCGACCGCCGCTCCGCTCTTCGACGTCTCGTACCTTGACGCGACGCCCATACAGGGGATGTCAACGGTAATGGACTTCAACTTCTTGCCCGATATGGGCAGAATGATCGCGAACTTGCTATCGGCGTAACTGGTTGTTCGCCGGCTCGCTGCGAGCAGGCCAACGCGCTGCCGCCATCATGGGCCTGTTGCGCTCACCACAACTCAATGGGCACGAGCCGCACGCCTATCTGAAAGATGTCCTCACGTGACTGCCGACCCACAAGGCCAGCGATATCGCGGCATTACTACCGCATCGCTGGCGACCGACCGCGACCAGCCACTAGTTAATCCGTCAAGGCGGCTTGGCTAGCCGCTTACGAATGCTCGCATCCGACCTGGTGATTCCCTGATCGCATCGGATCGACGGACGATCAGCGCCTTATGCACGTAACCATTGCTGGCGAAGTGGCGGTCCAGACTGGGTGAATTTTAGCTCGATCAACAATAGGCGAAGATGCCGCTCTATTGGCCCCTGACGTGCCCGATGGCGTAGTAATTGTAGCGCCGATGCTTATCGACCGTCCGGGGCCTGTCGAGGTTGCCTGCGCGACCGAGTCGAGGCCATAGCGTGGGATTGCTGCCAAAGCTGGCGTCACTCGCATGAGTGACGCCGATTCCTCTGATGGTCAGCATTGCCGGCCGCGCTCCAACCGGTGTTGGGGCTGACGTTCATGATCGACGGCAGTCTCGCTATGATGTAGCTGAACTAGGCCGCAATCGCGCCCGCTTTGCTGCCTGCGCCCGAAGGGCTAAGCGTGCTGATCCGTGGGCCGGACTCGATAACGACGTTCGCTACCTACCGACGCCGCGCGCGGACCGCAGTCAGGCCGATGAATCCGCTGTGGTTGCATCAACGTTCGCGCCACCGGGGTTGCCAGAAGTTGGGGTGAAGTGGCTCGTGACAGGCGGCAGCGGCAGGAATGGCTTAAGCGTGTTCCTGATGACTTCTAGGCAGACCGCGCAGAACGGTTTCCCGAGCGTACGCATTTGGCAGTTGTATTGTGGACGATACAATCCGCAATGGAAATACCCTGCGCCTGTGAATGCACCAACCGTAGCGGCCGGGGCAGGCGATGCTTGGGTATCGCATTGCGTACAATTAGCGTTGACGGTGGTCGGTAGCGCAGTGGCCGCAGCGATCAGTGCGCCCCATTTGATCGTCGCGCGGTCGGTGTTGGCGGTTATGTTGGGTTGTGCCGGCTCGGTTCCCGTATAGGTGTCGTGGCCAGTTTCACCGCTTGAACAACCGGCGTACGTCGAATATTCGTCGGCGAGGCCGAATGCCGTGTGCCCCATTTCGTGGATACCAATTTGCTCTGCGCCGTCTGCTTTCGAAAACACCGCGACCGGCCCGCCGGAACCGCCGTAGATGGTGCTGTTGACGATCACTACCGTCATGTTCGTCTGTGGCACCTGCGTGCGCGCGACGTTCAACGCTGTAGCGGCGTCGACGCTGAGCAGCCGCCGTATTTGCCCACCTTCGCAAAACGTCGCGTCGAAATAGGTGCGCGCCGTCGCGCCGGTACCGTTGCACAAGCCCGCGGGGTCGTCAGCGCCGCTGTCGGTCGAGAAAACCTCGACGCGGTGTACGTTGACGGCCGACCACATCTCGTTGAACGGCGCGGTACCGGCGACAGCGTTTGCGAAGTTCCACGCGTGGGTCGCATAGGTCGCCAGTTCGGCCCTCTGGTAGCCGTCGCCAAGGATCACAAGATTCCAACGCGATACATCAGGACCGTGGTCGATGATCTTGCTGACGCCGATGACGGCGCCATCTGCGGTAGTCATTTCAGGATGTCATCCAAACTGAATCGGGCGATTTCGCGCGCCGCACCCGTGCCAACCCGCGGGCCACCGCCGCGCGCTCGTTCGGCGCGGATCGTGCCGAATGGTGCGACCGGCGGGTGCTCTGTCGCCAACAGAACCAGTGTCGCCGCTTCCCAATAGGCCGGTACAAGAATTTCGAAAACGCCGCGCCGCAGAGCTGTAACGTGCGTTGGGGTCGCGCCGGGCGCATGCGCTTCGCGATACCGCGGCATTGGATCATGCTGGATCCGTCGGTATAACGGCCGGCCGTGGGCGTCGCGCAATTCGAACCAGAACCCCGCCTTGCCTTCGGAGCTGCACAGCTCATGCGAGGGTGGCAGGGTCATTTCGACCAGATGCTTTGAGGCGAGCGATAGCGCGTCGCCGTCGTAGGCAAAGATCAGGCGCAGGGTGCGGCGGTACGGTGGACTTGGCATCGGCGAACATCGCAATCCGGCAGTGGTGCCACAATTTTCGAGAATGCATCGAGCTGATCGACCAGCGCGGACGTTGCGGTTGTGCCCGGCGACCTCAATCTGCTGCTGCTCGCTTGCGCCGGCGGGTCGACTGTACACCAAGGCCGACGTCCTCAAACGTCCATCGCTGCAATATTCCCAACACGTAGCTTGGCCGCATGTACTGCTCACCGATGACTGCCGCTGGCAGCGGTAGCATCATTTGGTTCTCGCATCTTGTTGCATAACGGGGATGTCGACAGCGAAGCCTCGTCGGGCTCATTGCGGCCAGCAAAACTAAGCCGCCGCTATGGCCACAACTACCCTCAGTAACGCGTGTCCGCATCCTTTACATTGATTATTCCAACGGAAAATAGCTGACTGGTCGCCGGTGCCGGAACAGCAATCGCAAGGTCGTTGTTCAGCTCAATTGCAATAGAGTGTGTGACCTTTCGAGCATGTCGCCAAAAGGGCCAACATGAGAACGATCCAGCTCGTCTGCGCATCCCTCTGCTGCCAAGGAGATGATAACGCCATTCGGACGCGCGATATCACTCGATATTGTTTAAGTCTGCATAAGGAAGGTTGATGGAGCCTTTGCGAGTATCGGCGTTTTTTATTGCTGCGAGTATTGATTTCTGATCAATGTCAATCTGATTCAAATTCATAAATGACAGCCGCACCATAATGCACCATTCTAGCTGGCCGGACGATGAAGAATCGATACATTTGTTGAACATAGACAATTTGTTGAACATAGACAATTTGTTGAACATAGACATGATGACAAAAACATTAAAAAAGATTCGCGTTTTAGGGGCTCTTTTGATTGCGGTCGCGCTGAATGGTTGCGGTGGCTCGGACGGCGGTTCAGTCACCGACCCGACTCACGCGTCAGTTGGTTCCAGCGTGGATGATGAACTAACGCCATACTACGTCCAGTCAATAACTTGGCATACCTGCGGATCTGACAATTTTCAAATTGTGAACAAAGACCTGCTGGGTCCGCTATCGACTAGGGCTAGTTGTACTACGGTAAAGGTGCCGTTGGATTACGATGATGCGTCCAAAGGTAGCGTCGGCATTGGCGTACTGCGAGTGACTGCCGGTAAGCCTGCAAACCGGCTTGGTGGCATATGGATGAATGAGCTTCCCCTGAAATTTCGCCTTCCAGCAGGTCGGATATAAACTCGACCGAAAGGAAGGAAAGAAGAAATGTTTAAGGTACCGCACCAGGTGTACACGGCGGAGTTCAAGGAAGCTGCAGTGCAACGAGTCAAGGACGGGCAAGGCGTGAGCGCCGTGGCCGGCGAATTGGGTATGTCGATACAGACGCTGCGCAACTGGCTCAAAGCGTCGGAAGCCGGCAAGCTGAACGGCCCGGGGGCGAAGGTCGTCACGGCGGAACAGACGGAGCTTTCGCGTCTGCGGGCGGAGAACAAGCGCTTGCAGATGGAGCTGGAAATCGCAAAAAAAGCGGCGGCGTTCTTCGCGAAGGACCTCCTGTGAAGTTCGCCTGGATTGACACGCAATGCCGGCACTATCCGCTGTCGGCGCTGTGCGAGGTCCTTGGAGTAAGCGTCAATGGCTATCGCGCGTGGAAGCGCGGCGGCACGCCTGAGCGACAGCGGCTGACCGATGTCCAGTTGCTCACGTTGATTCGAACGATTCATGCCAAAGTCAGAGGCGCCTACGGTTCGCCGCGCATGACCGACGAGGTGCGCTCTCGCGGCTTTCCGGCCAGCAAAGCACGTGTGGAGCGGCTGATGAGCGCCAACGGTATCCGAGCCCGCCACAAGCGCCGTTATCGGGTGACAACCGATTCTCGACACAAGCTGCCGGTTGCGGCAAACGTGTTGAACCGACAGTTCACGCGGGCCGAGCCCAATCAGGTGTTCACCTCGGACATCACGTACATCTGGACCGACGAAGGCTGGCTGTATCTGGCGGTCACGCTGGACCTGTTCAACCGGGAGGTCGTAGGTTGGTCCGTCAAGCCGCGCATGACGGCGGACCTCGTGACCGACGCATTGACGATGGCGTGGTTCCGCCGCCGGCCCGCGCCCGGCGTCCTGCATCATTCGGATAGAGGCAGTCAAGGCGGATTCAACCGGTCGTCGCAACACTCGATTATTGAGCAGACCTCAGGTATTCGTCCAGTGCTTCGGCAGGTGTCTTCCAACCAAGTGTTTTCCGGGGTCTGGTATTCAGTGCATTGGCAACGGCCTGGATTTCTCGAGCGCTCCACCGGGACAGGTCTGTACCCTTTGGGAAGTATTGTCGCAAGAGACCGTTCGTGTTCTCGTTCGTGCCGCGCTGCCATGGACTGTGCGGGTCGGCGAAGAATACCTGTACCCCGGACTCGACCGTGAAACGGGCGTGATCGGATAGTTCTTTGCCACGATCCCAGGTCAATGACCGCCACAACTGGGCGGGCAGGTCAGTCACGGTCTTCTTGAGCGCATTGGCCATCGTGACAGCTCCGTAGCCAGCCAGCGCAGGACCATTCTTCGTTCTGGGAATCAGCCCGTAGCCCTCCTCGCGAGGCAGATGGACGAGCATGGTGAACCGGCTTGACCGCTCAACCAGCGTTCCGATCGCGGACCGGTTTAGGCCGATGATCAGGTCACCTTCCCAATGCCCTGGCACAGCACGATCTTGCGCTTCAGCAGGCCGGCTGGAGATCATCACCTCCTCGCTAACGTGCGCCCAGGCCTTGGCCTGTGCCCGGGCCCTCGGCACGCGCAACGCCCGCCCAGTGCGCAAGCAGTTGACCAGCTCGCGCTTGAGAGCACCTCGGCCCTGGATATAAAGAGCCTGGTAAATGGCTTCGTGAGAGATGCGCATGGATTCGTCATCCGGGAAGTCGATCTGCAGCCGATTGGAAATCTGTTCGGGCGACCAGCCATTGACCCGTTTGCGATCACCGCGATGCGGTTTGTTTCTCCCTTTGAATGGTGCTTGCCGTGGCCCAGAAATCTCACGACCATCAGCGTCGCGAACCTTGCCCTCCAGACGGTCTTGCACGTAGTGGCGCAGCCGCGAGTTAGTCACCAGTTTCGAAGGTTTGGGTCTTTTGGCAACCAGCTCCGCCTTCCACTGCGCAACCGAAGCCCGATACTCAAGCTGCCCGCCACGCGTTGCAGCGTTACGTGTCAGTTCCCGGGAGACCGTTGATGGGTTGCGTCCAATACGGCGAGCAATCTCGCGCACCCCGACGCCTTGATGCGAAAGTAGTCCAATCTCTTCTCGCTCCGCGAACGACAGGTACCTCCCGGATATCGGGCTCAACATGGAAAGTGGCATGCCGCCATTATGTCGGAACCAGCGAGTGCCTACTGCCTGCGACACGCCAACCGCCTCTGCAGCCTTCTCGCTTGTAATGCCTGTTGCGATTTGCTCCCAGAATCGCCGCTCGATCTCGCGCCGATGCGACGGCGCACCGGGCGAGCGCATCGCTCCTCGCCCTGTCAACTTATGCATCCAACCCGCTGGTCGTCCCATAAACATCTCCTCGATCAAAGGTGTTGCGACGACCGGTTGAATCCGCCCAATACGCCAGCCACGACTTCCAGCGCAAGCTGGCCTCGTACGGGATGCGCTGCTCGATGAGTCGCAAAGGCAATTGCTGGGACACTCAGTCCAAAATACGCCTCGAACGTCGGACCGATCTGACCCGTGCTGGGATTGGCCGAGCTGCCTTGGCGTTGACCTGTCGATCGGGCTCCGTCGTTCCCCGAGCGTTGCCGGGCCCAGCGTTTGTGACCTGATAGGAGCTTTGTCCTGCACCGTGAGTGTCCTGTCCAGCGAATGGGGTTGGCGATGCGCCCACTTCGACGGAAACACGCATGGAACAACACGAAGTCATTCTTGGCGTCGACACGCATCTCGATACGCATGTCGGTGCAGTAATCAGCGAAACGGGGAAGCTCCTCGGAACCCTGTCGGTGACTGCCGAAACGGCGGGATATCTCAAGCTGCTGACCTGGGCAAATTCTCTTGGTCATCTGCGCCGCGCTGGCGTTGAAGGAACCGGCACCTATGGCGCAGGCCTTGCCCGTGTGTTGCGCGATCACGAGATCGAAGTGCTGGAGGTCAATCGTCCTGATCGGGCTGCGCGTCGATCGCGCGGAAAGTCCGATCCGACCGATGCGGAAAACGCTGCGCGAGCGGTCCTCGCCGAAAAAGCAACGGCGATTCCCAAAGAGCAATCTGGAGCGGCCGAAGCGATGCGAACTGTTTCCGTTGCTCGTCGTAGCGCCGTCAAGGCCAAGACGCAGGCGATCAATCAGTTGCGGGCCTTGCTGGTGAGCGCGCCGCAGGACATCCGCGAGCGTCTTCTGAAGACAAAGACTGCCGAATGCGTTGCTAGCTGCGCACGGCTGCGCTCGTTGGGTGATACGCCTATGTTGCAGACTCTGGCAACCACGTTGCGCTTGCTGGCAAAGCGCTACCTCGCGCTCGCGGAAGAGCTCAAGACGCTCGACGCGATGCTCGAACGCCTGACCCTCAAGCATGCCAGACGGCTTCGAGAACGATTCGGCGTTGGGCCTCAAACGGCGGCTGTGCTTGTTGCCGTTGCAGGCGACAATCCGGAACGCTTGAAAAGCGATGCTGCACTCGCCGCGCTTTGTGGCACGAGCCCATTGCAAGCATCCTCTGGCAAAACGGTCCGGCATCGCCTGAACCGCGGAGGCGACCGTGCTGCAAACAACGCCCTGTGGACCATCGCCATGGTGCGCATGCGCAGTGATCCGAGAACCCGGGCGTACGTCGAGCGACGAACCAAGGAAGGCATGTCGAACAAGGAAATTCACCGCTGCCTGAAGCGCTATATCGTCAGGGAGTTGTACCCGCTCATTCTGGCCGACTTGGCCGATTCGGCCCGCGCTTCTTGACATAGGAGCGTCAACGCGCCGACGGAAAGCTTCTTCAACAGCTTGAAGAACGAGCGGGTACACGGCACGCGGTATCGCACGCATCGCGACGCCGTTGCGGACTTGTTCGAATACATCGAAGTGTTTTATAACCGCAGTCGTCGTCATTCATCGCTCGGCTTCACGTCGCCAACTCAGTTCATGCAAGACTGGCTTGCGGCTCAGCGGACAAAGGATACGGCTGCATAACCCCGGACCTCTGGAAGGCGAAAAACCGAGGGAAGCTCAATCTGTACAATGGCGAGATTCTGGCCTATCAGATGAACACGCGCCCTCTGTTTGAACTGGCTCGCGGCGCACTAAGTTCGCGATTAAACAGGTTCGGCGCAATACACCCGGCTTCGGCGCGCCATGAGCGGTATTTCTTCACGCGCACCGGCGACTTCAGCTTCAGCTACACCATCAGACGTCGCACCGTCTTGCGTGTCACCCTCTGGCCTGCCACCCGGATCGCTTCCGCGATGCGCCGGTAGCCATAGCGGTCCTTGTTCCGTTCGCCACCGTCAAGCAATTTCGACTGATAGCAGAACGTACTGCGCGCCAGCTCCGCCGCCTTGAGCAGCGCGGGTAGCCGGTGATGCTGTCGCAGTTGCAGCACTATTTGCGTTTTATCTCTTGCGCCGCCCGCTTCTTCGCCTGAAGAAGGGTCGAGATTTGTAGTCTGGACAGGCATCCTGGACGGCTCCCTGCCCAACGCGATGAAAGGGATCACTCGGCAGTGACCGTGAACTTCTTGGACGCAAAGCTCAGGTTTCCGCGCGAAGAGGTGATTTCGAACCCGTACTGCAGGTCACCGATTTCAAGATCATCATCAAAATAGTTGAGCGAGCGCAGATATTTCATAAATGCCAGCACATCGATCGCGGCGTTGTCAGTCTTCGTCGTGCGGACGAACGTGTAGACGATGTTGCGGCGGTTGGTGCCCACGTACACGTTCCAACTTCCGTTGGACAGCGATACGTTTCGATAAAGTGGAATTGCGCATCCGGCTTGCGTCCAGTTGTAGGAGATGGGCTTGACATTGCCGCAACCTTCCGCAGTTCCGGTGTAGTTCAGCCATATCATGATTTCATGCTGCGCCTCACGTCCGGCCCAGATATCAAACGTTGACTCCCAGGCGCCACCAGATGGCGTAGTAGCCGAGACGATTGCGGAAAGCGAGTTCAGTGAGCCGATGGTCTTGTTGACTTTGTATCCGATGTGCGGATAGGACTTGATGCCACTGGTGTTGGGTTGATCTGAAGTAACGCTCCAGTCGACCTCGCTGTCTTCTCCGAGCTTGCTGTTAGCCCATATTGTCTGGGGACCCGCGGTGACATTACTGCAGGGTGACCACACGTCGTTGTTGATCGTGTACCTACCGTAGATCCGAGAAGCGAAGAGATTTTCCGCAGAGCAGGATGACGTTTCGGGGGAAGTAGCAGACCACGGCTGGGCCTGCGCACTGGCAGTCCAAAGCATCAGCGCGGCGGTGGCAATGGCGGCACGGGTCGCGCGGATCAAGATTCGGGGCATGGTCTTTCTGATCTCCTGTCAGGTAGTAGGGGTTGGTCGGCATCGGTGAAGGTCAGCGGCTTGGGCAACCTTCCGATCGAGAGAGAAACCGTGTGTGGGGCGACGTACTCTTAGACTGGGGGGCTCTCGCCAGTGGGCGCTCATGTCAGGTATCTCCATAGCGCTGCCGAGAGAGCGCATGTACACCGAACGTCCTTGAACACGAGCATAAAATCTTGCGCCGTTGGCGCCGCGCGAGACGGCCAAGTGATACCGATCTCAGCGTTACCGCTATAGTTCGACGGCCCGCGATTCGCCTTCACCGTCGATGGTTTCAGGCGACGTTGTATTGGCAAATGTTTTGTCTACCAGTGCCGCTCAATTCAAGCGAATGCCCCGACCAATCATCGTCAACTCTCCTGCGTTATGCTGTCAGATTTGGCTTTGGACCAGCGATTTTGTCCAAACGGAAACATAAAGTAGTCGCGCACGGTGAGGGGCTCGGGTTGATTGCGAAGGCCCACTTCGGGCCATTCGTCCCGTTTCGGCCAGTGTGCCGTGCTGAAGATAGTGTCCCAGATGGTCGTAAAGAACCCGTAGTTTCGGTGCCGATGATGCGGCTGAGTTGAGTGATGAATTCGGTGGAACTGACCGTCTCCGATGATATATCGCAGAGGCCCAAGGTTGATGCGCGTGCTGGAGTGCGACAGATGCGCCTGAAAGGTAATGAGGGTCATGGCAGCAGCCGGCACCACGCCAGACTCGAAGTGGATCAGCGCGAGCGGTAATGCTACAAACAAGGCGTAGATAACCGGCTCGGAAATGTGATGATTGCAATTCCATGCCGTCAGTTCGCGAATCGAGTGATGTGTAGCGTGCAAGCGCCAGAGGAATGGCACGGCGTGCTGTGCACGGTGCATCCAGTAGTAAAAGAAGTCACCGGCAATTGCGACCACAACGCCTGAAAGGATGGCGAAAGCCGTCTTGATAACTGCGTTGTCAGAGTGAAGCACTGTTGAAAGATTGACCGTCAGGAGCGGCTTGACGCCTAACCATTGCAAGCCCACAGCGTACAAGTGCCAGATTAGCGCGCCGCATCCAATCCGAATCGCCCAGTTCCGTGCGCCGCGAAGGTACGATGCGAAGCTGTATCGATAAGCCGGAAACGCGATCTCAAGAGCTGCACATAACGTGGCAAAAATCGCAAGCAATTTGAACGATTGGACGGCGAACTGGACCATCTGGTGGATATCGACAGCATTCATTGTTTGCTCCGGTGAACAGATCGAATTCGGAGATCTCGGGTCGAAAAGCTGGTTGTCAAAATGGCCGGCTTCTTCATGGGTGTCATGCAGTTACGTGACTTAAGAAGTACACCAATGTAGTAACTCGGAGTGCCAATCGATATCCGTGGCGATGGGCATTGCACGCCACAAGATCGTGCAAGGTGTCTATTGAGGGCGCCCCAACACGGTGACTGTGCCGCGGCAGCATCATCACTATCCGCCATTTTCTGAAATCGCAAAAATCAATTGTTTGGATAAGACGCATTCGCGTCACAAATGACTTTCTCAATACAGACTCAAGAGGTGGTCGAAGGCATAGCATGCACTGCACTCAAAGTGCACTGCCGTCGCGACGTGACAGTAACCGAAGGCCGGTGCCGTCGGCACGGCGCCCTAAGATAAATGAAGCCACGACATGATGACGTGCGCCGTGTGGAGCGGCCAGCGCAACTATTGTCGTTGCCACTCCGGCGGCAAGCTCGATAAGACGACGAATGCGGGGCGGGGGTTTCATGCATCTGTGAAATGGGTCGCGCATGCTATGCGAGACCGCAACTGAGATGCTTGTAGCGGCTGCGGATCGCTGCCAGAAGGGCTATCGAAGGTAGATTGAAAGTTCTAAAGTGATCACGGCGACGCCCACAATCCAACGGGCATGCGAAGACCACGTCGGCGTTGACCTGCGGTCCACACACCTGGTACTGCTTTTTTTGGGGCTCATCCTGAAACGTGAGCCCAATTCGAGAGTTCCTCGGCCGGTTCCGGCACGCCATCATATGGGGGGCCCTATCTAATTCGTCAAGCGTTAGGGGCTGACTTGGGTTCGTAAAAGGTGCCATCGCGCAGGATGGCGAACAGGACATCACAGCGTCGCCGTGCCAGCGCGATGAGTGCCTAGTTATGTCGCTTACCGTGCTGGACCTTGCGTGCGTGATACGCTCGCGAATCGGGGGGTCTCGCGAGGCCGCGAAGGCGATAGGAACAAGGCGCGCTTGAGTACCTTGTTGCCGCGCTTGGACGGATGCTCGCCCCGGATAGATGAGCCTGAGCGCCGGGTAACTGGTGCGAGGCCAGCGTAGGCCCGCCAGGTGACCTGCCGAAGCGAAGGCTTGGTGCGCGACCTCGGTGAGGAGTCTGGCGGCGGTCCTGACGCCCTCCCCGGCATGCTGGTCAGGACCGGCCAAAGAGGGTGAGCAAGCCCCGCCGCTCTACTTCGCCGGCGATTTCGTCGCGCTGCTTGCGTAAGGCGGCGAGCTGCTGAGCCAGGCGCGGCATGACGATGGTGGCGGTTTGCGTGCCGGGCACCGTCACGGCCTGTTCGCCCAGCGCTTGAACGATTTCGGCCCCCAATCCCGTGCCCATGCGTGGCGCGAGCTTGGTCAGGCGGTTGGCAAGCGTCTTCTCGCTGGTTGCTGCAAGCGCGGCTGGAGACGGGTAGCGCTCGAGTAGATCGAGCACGGCGGGATGCTCGAGGCGCGGTCCGAGAACGCGCTCAAGCGCGGGATGGATCTGGGTGAGCAGGCCGCGAATCCCGTTACTGGTTTGGGTAATTTGAGCGGCGAGCTCGTCGTCGAAGCCGCACAGCATGGGCAGCTCGGCAAGCGGTTCATCAGCTAACCGAAGCGAGCGCAGCGTATGCGGCATCGAACCGGCGGCCTCGGCGATGATTGCGGCGTCGCGGGCGTCTGTCTGGGCCTCACCGGCATGCAGGTCGGCAATGCGGCGCATCGCCAGTTCGGGCAGATCGGCAAGCAGAACGCCTTCATCGCGTGCGACGGCCAGCGGCAATGCGCCGATGGTGGCGGGCTGGTCGACAACGAAGAGAAGACGGCCATGGGTCTTGAATTCGAGTGGGCCTGCGACAACGGTGGCAAATCTCGGCATCTACGTTACGGACGGCCTTGGAATATTCCAGCCGAGTCCCTATTAGCGATCACCTGCCACCCACCAGGCCCGGTGACAACACCCCCCGGATCAGAAACTGCGACTGGGGGCGAGAATCATGCCGGGCCTGGCTGCCCAAAGCTTCAATTATCGAGGCGGGAAGATAGTAACTGGGGGCTGCAACCGGGGAAATGTTTGGCAGTCACATGCTACATGTGTGAGTTTGTAGACGAAAGCACGGTCCCGATCAAGGTCATTTTGTGGCGTTCAAATTTTACATAGATGCGATCATTGCAACACGCAACGTATTGGGAGGTGCTTTGGCCCACTTACGAAATTAGACGTCGTGAATTCGATCTCTCCCACCGGTTCGACGAACTGCAACTTCGGGATCAGTTCCTCGAACAGGATGCGCATCTCCATGTTTGCGAGATGCTGACCAAGACATACGTGAGCACCTGCCCCAAACGCAATGTGCCGATTCGGCCTTCGGTCGATATCGAATATGAAAGGGTCGGGGAAAACTTCCTCATCGCGATTGGCCGACCCGTAGCAGAGCATCAGCCAATCGCCCTTGCGGATAGTCCTGCCTCGCAAATTCGTGTCGGCTGCCGCCGTACGCATGAAATGACGCACTGGCGATGCGTAGCGGAGGCTCTCGTCGATGAATTGCGGAATGAGCGACGGGTCAGCCTTAAGCCGCGGCAGCAAATGGGGGAATTGACACAATGCCCACATCGCAACCGATATGGAAGACGAGACGGTGTCATGCCCGGCGGCGGCGATAATCACGTAGTAGCCGAGTCGGGTTGCCTCATCAATAGGCTGTCCATCGACAACCGCGTTGGCGAGCAAGGTGGCGATGTCGTTACGCGGTTTTTTCCGGCGATCTTCGGTCAGGCGATCAAAGTAACCCTTGAAGTCTGCTACAACTGACAGCAGCGCCTTGCCGATCGCACTTCCGGCGTCGCCCTGGCGACTGATATCGCGCTTGTATTCGGCATCCTCGCTTCCAAACATCTCCTGTGTGAGTCTCAACATACGGGGGGATTCTTCCTGCGGAACTCCGAGAATATCCATGATCACGTTCAGCGGATAGTGCGAGGCGAAATCGTTCGCAAAGTCAATTACGGAGCCGCTCTTTTGCAGAAGTTCCCCGATCATCAAATGTGCCAATGATCGGATGCGAGCCTCAAGCTTAACGACACTGTTCGGCATAAACCACGACTGTGTCAGTGCGCGCAAACTCTTGTGTTCGTCGCCGTCGACGTGGACGAGCGAACGGACGATGTTTGGACTACCGGTGGCCCCTATAACATGCGCGATAGATGCTTGCGGACGGCAGACGACGGAATAATCGCCGTTGCGAAACAGGGCACTGTTCCGGGAAATCATTGAGACGTCGGCGTGTTTTGTTACCACCCAGAATGGGTCATGCGCGTCCGCCATTGCTCGTCCAACGGGGTTGTTTGCACGCGCCCACGCGTATATCTCATGGAGCCCGTCGAGGTTTGTATACGACTGCGGATCAACCAGACGGTTTGCTATGTCTTTCGGTAGGTCGTAATTTGTCATGCTCACGATATTGCAGAAAAACTGACATGTGAAATCGAGGCAAGCAACGTGTATCGACGTATCCACTCATGGCTGGGATTGGGGTCGACCGACGTTTGCGGATCGCTCGCCAGTTGATGCGCACCGAAGCCGTCGCGTCGGCAAAAGAGGCGAACGGGCCGGGCGCATGCGTGCGCTCGTCGGATATTGTCCTTTTATACTATTCACGACTTTCGTCTTTCGCCTTAATGCATGTCAACCTTTCTTGATCACGTGATCATGCATTTGAGCCTCGAAGGTATCCCTTGTCAGACACAGCGCATGACAATGGCATTCGCGCACGAGGAGCAAGCTCCCCGCTTGTCGATGTCTTCGTGGCCAGGTGACAGAACCGGAAGGCCGTCGAACGGGCGCCCCTTTGCCCGGTGCGATGCGGCGCCTCTCACGCTGCAATGATTCTGCAGCCCATTCTATTGAGGCCGTCGTTCATATCTATCACTGCAAGGGGTGAATATTGCTCAACGCTGTGGGTCGTGGGTTTACGCTTAATTTGTATTCATGAATCGAGCGGTTGCGATGAAAATATTCAATTTGCGTTTGAGGAGGGCGGTAGCGCACATCCCCGCGCAACCGTGCCAATGACGTTCTTCGTCGAATGCCAGGCTTGCTAAAGATTGGCTGGCACTTTGACGCTATGACAAAAGTGGCTCATGACAGGAGGCAACTCTAAGTAAAAATCCTTTTCCGTATCCTTCAAACCGCCCGGATAACAGTCAGAGACGAAATCTTTCAACGGCGTCAGCGCCGGTTGGCAATTTGGGCGGGACGTCCTCACTGAATTCGTTCCATCGCGTAGCCTATGCTGCCAGCAATTGATGACCATGTTGGCTACTTACCTGATGCAAGAAAGGTCTGACCTTGATCAAGGGTTGCCGTGCGTTCGTCCCGTACACTTGTGTTGCAGCGGGTCGAACCGTCTCGCTCGACCTACTGTGGGGACTTTAGACGACCCGTCAGAGTATAGACGACTCCGATGGGTCACTTTTTTTCTGTGTCCCGGCTGTCCTTGCCAGTCGCCCACCCGTTCGTTGGGCGGTCATTAGTTCCGAAATAGAACGCGCGGGGAACAATGACCCGATTCCCGACAGTAGTCAGGTAGCATATCCCCTAATATTCGTTCCAAGCAGCGATCCGGACCATCTCTTTGACGGCTACCATTAGGCGGATTCCTCGCGAACTGGTGCAACACCCTTCGTCGCTGCTTTCTGCATGGCAAAGATTGGCGGCTGCTGGCAAGGTGAAATGCCGCTAGCACTGGGAAGCGGACCGCTGAAGGGCCAGATTTGAGATCTCCCGTAGCCCAATCACCGTGGGCAACGAGGTGTGCGAGGCGGGTTCCTGGCCGATATGAGTCATCCAATGAATTAAGGCGTTGATGCGGTTAGAGCGTGTTAGGAACTTTGAAGTACTGGCACGGCGTGGACAAGCATGAGCATTGCGAAGACGACAAAATGAAGCCCGGCGAGAGTTTCGGGGGGCCGTTCATAGTCACGTGCGAGACGCCGGAAACGGTTGAGCCAGCCAAAGCTGCGCTCGACCACCCACCGCCGGGGGAGCAGAACGAAACCCTTTTTCGTTTCTTCGAGTTTGATCACCTGAAGGTCAATACCCTCGTCGAATGCAGCCTGCGCTGGCTCTTTGCCCGTGTATCCCTGATCGGCAAATGCCACCTTGACCGTTCGTCCTGTTACCTGCTGGACCCGCCGCGCAAGCTCAGCTACCTGTGCGCGCTCCTGTTCATTGGCTGGGGTTACGTGCACCGCCAGCAACTGTCCCAACGTGTCTACTGCCATATGTACCTTGCTACCGCGCTTGCGCTTATAACCGTCATAACCCGCACGCGGGCCGCTCTCGCAGGTCGACTGTATCGTGCGGCCATCGAGGATGACCGCGCTGGGCTGTCCCCGACGGCCCTGTGCCACGCGTATCACCGAGCGCAGGTCGCTCACCATGCTCTCAAAGCAGCCCGCCTGCAACCACCGTTGAGTCTGCTGATACACCAGCTCCCACGGCGGGAAATCATTGGGCAGCATCCTCCACGGCGCGCCAGCACGAGCCATCCAGCGCAATGCATCAAACATGTCGCGCAGTTCGTATTTGCGCTGGGGCGCGTCGACGTCCATCAGCGTCAGATACGGCGCCGCGAAACTCCATTCCTCATCCGACACATCAGTCGGATACCCTTTGCGGTCTATTCTTTTCATCCCGCCAGGATAACAGATCTCAATCGAAGTTCCTAACACGCTCTAGGTCCGCAGTTGGCGCAATATGATGCGCTTTGGGTAGCCGTTCGCGCGTCGGAGCCTGTCTGCGTCGAATAGAGCTCGACATGCGTAGGTTGGTCGGTCATTGAGGGCCAGCGGCATCAGTCGGACGATTGAAACAATTGAGCCTTTCTTTCTTCCCGAGCTACGACGCTACAGGATCAACGAACGCGGCCCATCCCACCGCATCTGCGTTGTCGAAAGCGCAACCACGAGGCGTGGAGCGACAAATTATCTCTGTCTGAAATTGATGCGCATCTTCTTCGCTGCACTATGATCCGCAATCTGTCTTGGCAAGCGTGAAACGCGTGGGGTCTCGCGTTAATTCGCAACGTCGGTTGTAGGGGGCTGCGACCCTGACGTCCATTGCGCGCGCGCTGGCGACATATTGCTCGAGCACGGAAGATTGCCGCGGCGTGATGATAGGCAATTGGATTGCAAGATGCCGATGCGAGACGGGCTATTCGACAACGCGCGAATTAGCGACAAAGCTCGGTGTATCAAGTTAGGCAAAGCGGCCCTGTCCTCCAGTGAGCAATTTGGCCGGGCGCAACGAGCAGCTCAACGGCGAAGGGGTAAGTCCGACAGACGGGGCTATCGACGCAGGCCGGTGCAGTTGCGGATGGGCGCATATTTGGAAAGACATCAACGA
The DNA here is from genome assembly GCF_050436725.1 of Paraburkholderia sp. JPY465. Lineage (NCBI taxonomy): Bacteria > Pseudomonadati > Pseudomonadota > Betaproteobacteria > Burkholderiales > Burkholderiaceae > Paraburkholderia > Paraburkholderia sp. JPY465. The sequence continues at coordinate 471,336 of NZ_JBNDMT010000007.1, read as the reverse complement.
GAAGCTGGCGTACACACCGGGAGTCGTCACGGTGAAGCGGCATGGGGAGTAAAAAAAGATCCGTCGCAGATGCGAGACGTTCAACTGGTACGGCGAGCTGACGGGTGGTGATCGTTGATGATGGAGCCTCGATCGGTCAAGCCGCAAACTTATTGGGGCTCAACCTCCATTCGAGACATATGCCGATCACAGTGGTCAGATTCCTGAGCAGGTGCTGTCGTTCGATTGCCTCATTTGCTTAACGCAGATGGTGTCAGGAATCCTTGCCGGTGGTGAACAGTTCATGTTCAGGCTGTCCCCGTTGGTTATCTATACACTGAATATGCCAGTGGCCGTTCGATGGAGCCCAACGTCCTTCTGTATACCGCAGCGCATATCCGGAGTCGCCTTCGAAAAGTCTGTAACGACAGTCGAGATTCAATCCTTCGAGAACATACGCGAGTGTGTTTTCGCTGGGCCCGCACACTAACGTGTTGCCGCAATCCACATGCAACGAGCCCCATTCGGGTAAGTCCAGTCCGGAGTGAGCCTCGCGCGACCATTGCCGCTTTTCTGTGTCGAGCCAGAGGATTGCGAATGCCATCGGACGGGTAGTATTAAACATGTCGAGCTGGACGGTAAGACGCATGAAAATTCTCCGAACACATATTCTCCACGCCTAGTTGACGTAGGAAACGGCGAACCTCGCCGCGGATCACTCGCTGATTTCTCATCTCCCAGCGTATGCGCATCGTTCGTCGATGTGCTGCTATCAAAACGATCGCGACAAGGACCGTCACTCTGCCTGAGATATCTCACGGGGGAGAGCGCTGTGCCTGTACTAACTGTGTGTCGCGATTCATGAAGATCAGAGATGGGGAACTGACTACCAGTGGCGGCCTCGGGCCATGCATGCCCGAGAGCTGCTGAACATCTTGATAAATTGTCGCGTACGGTGCGAGCGAGCAACTGCGAGATGTAGGGTTGGTGTACCACGCTGCAACGTGACAATACGGGTTTAGTTTGCCGCAGCAACAGAGGGCCTGTCGTTGACCACGATCAACCGAAGGCCCCGAGCTGCATTTGGAGTGTTGTCGGTTGCACATATGCTTGATGACAGACGGCGGGGAAGATCTGTCGCATACCGTCGTTGTGCCGCACAGGGCTAGCGCCAAGTTGCGTGTACTTCAATACGAGCATAGCGGTTCGAGGAAGGTTGCCAGCAACGGATATTCGATACTGATATACAACGACGGCGTTTGGGTCTCGTCGCGGATGCTGTCATGGACGATTCACAAATTGTCCACGTGCCACGTGCCTTGTGTGACCACGGCGCAAACCAGTTCGCGCCGTGGTCATATCAGGTTCCTCAGTGGAACGACGGCAGTATTAGCGTTTATTCGGTCTGCATAAGAAGAACTCATATTGGTGCGGTGGTTCGCTGTGGCATGATCATTATCAGCTGCGGAAGAATGCAGATAACTCGAAGCGGGCCTGCGCAAGAGTTCCAGTCCGTCAATTGACATGAAGTCCAATGCGATGCGCTCGGCCGCATCGGTAACCAACTACTTTGATCTCTGATATCTGTGCGCGACGGGTGTCAGGTGGAGCATGGGCGGCGCTTTCGCGTCCTTAAACAACTGTTTTCGACTATGGAGTGTGGACCTATGACCGCACGGCAGCCATTTTTATTGACACCGGGGCCATTGGCGTTGGACGCCGAAGTAAAGGCTGAGATGCAGTTTGACATGGGTTCCCGCGACGTGAGTTTCAAGAAAATAACGGAGCGAGTAAGGGGCCTGATTGTAGATTTGCTGGACGCTCGGGGGGTACTCGGCAGTACCCATACAGGGCGGCGGGTCTTACGGCGTAGAGGCGGCATTGGCTTCGTTCGTTGGGACGTCAGACCGGCCTCTCGTATGCATTAATGGAAACTACGGCGAGCGGATCCTCAAAATGCTGCAGATCCGAGGCATTAATGCCGTCAGCATCGTTGCCCCGAGTGATCAGTCCTTCCCCGTGACAAAAGTCGCTGCGTGCCTGGAAGGGGATTCGGGGATCACCCATCTTTGTTTTGTGCACTGTGAAACGACCACGGGAGTCGTCAATCCGCTCCGGCCAATGGTAGAGTTGGCAACGCGTCATGGTGTAAGAACCATTATCGACGCAATGAGTTCTTTCGGTGCGGTGGAAACCAGTGCCAGGGAAGTTCCGTTTGACGTCCTTGTGACCTCGAGTAACAAGTGCATCGAGGGTCCGCCGGGAGTGTCTTTTGTTGTTGCCTCGCTGGAAACGCTCGATAGCAAGACCTCAGAGACCAACTCGTTCGTGTTGGACGTTCGGGACCAATGGCGTAACTTCGAACAGACTGGCGAGTGGCGTTCCACGCCACCGACACATGTTGTTCAGGCGTGCGCAAAGGCCCTCGAAGAACTGGCTATTGAAGGGGTGGTTCGCCGTGGAGAGCGATACGCCTCTGTCCGTGACGCTGTCATCCGCGCAACTGGGCCATACGCCTCTCCATTGTTGGACCCGCGGGATCGATCGCCGGTATGCCTTGCGCTGACGGCACGCGATATCGTTCGTACGCAAGAAGATCTCGATGCGCTGTACGCCCATCTCGTGGAGTACAACCTCTACATCTATACCAAACTGCATCTTCCGACACGCAGTTTCAGGATCGGGTGCATGGGATGTATTGATCCGATGTGGATCCGCCTGCTGGGAATAGCATTTGAAGACTTTTTTTCAGCTTCATTCGATGAATCCGGAAGCCACCCGGGCCGCCGTATAACCGACTTATGGAAAAAGGCCATTTGACATGTCAAGAAACAATGCCAACGCCGAAATGAACCGCGAGACGTCACTTCTACACGCTGGCTATCGTCATGACCCCGTCACCAAAGCGGTGTCTGTACCGATTTATCAATCTACCGCCTATGAACTCGACGGCGATCTTGAAAAAATTGCCGATATCTACAACGTCCGACAAGATGGGTTCACGTATAGCAGGATCATCAACCCTACAACGCGCATCCTCGAGAAGCGATTCGCTGCAGTAGAGGGTGCGAGCGACGCCCTGGCGGTAGCCTCAGGGCAGTCCGCAACCTTTCTCGCTATCGCTAACCTGTGCAGCGGAAGGCCAGGCGATAACGTTGTCGCATCGAAGTATCTATATGGCAATACGTGGAATCTGCTCTTCAATACATTCAAACGATTGGGTATCGAGGCACGATCTGCGGATCCACGAGACGTAACATCGTTCGAGCGGATGTTGGACGACAGGACGATTGCTATGTTTGGAGAGACGTTTTCCAATCCGTGCCTTGTCCCGTTGCCTGTTCCGGCGCTGGTGGAAATCGGTGAGCGGCGCGGGATTCCTGTTATTGTAGATAACACGACAACCCCTTTGATTTGCCGTCCGAAAGCTCTGGGCGCGGATATCTCCACGTATTCCGCGACAAAGTATCTATGCGGCCACGGAACGACACTTGGCGGACTGATTGTCGATAACGGAAGCTTCGCGTTTGACGACGCAGGCCGCTTTCCGTTGTTCAACGACGGAGATGAAGCGCATGGCGACATCCTCTGGAAAGAAGCTGTTCTGAAACTTGGCGATCTTGGCGCAAGTCCCTATTTGCTTAAATCCCGGATGACTTGGCTTCGTGACACCGGCGCCGCGATCAGTCCCCTCGCCAGCTTTCAGCTGATACAAGGACTCGAAACCCTTCATCTGCGCATGCAGCGGCATTGCGAAAATGCCGTCGCGGTTGCGGAGTTCCTTAACGCCCATCCGAAGGTCGCACGTGTCTCATATCCATCACTGTCGTCAGGATACGAACGTGAGCTTGTCGACGAGTTAGTTGACGCTCGCGTCGGCTACGGCGCAATGATTATGTTTGAACTGGGCGATGAAGCGGCAGGGCGAAGATTCATAACCAACATCGAGCTAATGTACCACGTATCGAATGTCGGTGACGCGCGAACGTTGGTCACGCATCCCGTTTCGACAACGCACACAACGGTTCCCAAGGAAAAGCGCGAGGCCGCTGGTATTTTCGACGGTTCGATTCGGCTTTGCGTTGGGATTGAGAACATTGATGATATCGTCGCCGATCTTCAACGCGGACTTGACGCTGTCTGACGTCGATCTTTCTGGGAGGGAATTTGATCATGGAAATTTATGACGCTTGGCAATTGCGAGGCAAACGTTTCACCACCTGGCGATTCTCGCGCGACATTATGCGAGAGCTGTCCGAATTGAGGCCAGATAATTTGACCGGCGCACTTTACATTGTGAAGGACTATCTTGTCATTCTTGCGTGTGCTTATGCGACGATACGAATCTCGTGGTGGCTCTACCCGCTTGCAGTACTCATAATCGGCGCGCAACAACGCGGACTGACAACTATCGCGCATGATGCCGCGCACCGGACGCTTGCCAGGAGCACCGGATGGAACTACGTGCTCGGCATTGTCTTCGCCGCATATCCTGTTTTTCAGCGGCACTGGGCTTATCGCTACTCGCATGTTCATCTGCACCATCCATATCTCGGCGACCCTGAAAGGGATCCTGACCTGAAGTTCTTTATATCATCGGGCGTGTATGATGTGCGCCCGCCACGTGAATACGCGTTTGCCATTGTCTGGAAAGCGATGTTTGGCGGAGCGACGGTACGCTATCTCAAGTATCTATGGAGTGAGCGGTTTCTTATTTCTCGTGAGGGGAAAAAAGACATCGACAGGCGGGGTGCTGCCATCGACACCTATGGATTTGCGATATTCTGGCTGATTGTCGTTTTCGGCTTTGCCCTGACGCAATCGCTGGATTTGCTTGTGCTGTTCTGGCTTGTTCCATATCCATATCTAACCACGTTCCAAGCCTTGGGCTGGTTCATTGAACTCGCTGAGCATTCGCCAATGTGTGAGACCGAAACCGAAGATGTGTACTTGACGCGTAACCGCAAAGGCAATTTGATCGAGCGACTGCTGGTCGGCGCGAACCTTGATGAATATCATCTGGAACACCATCTTTCGCCAGGCGTGCCTTTCTGGCACCTGAAGCGGGCACAGAAGATCAGGTTGCGCGATCCGCGATATGCTGAGGTTGCAGAGTCATGGGGAGGACTCTTCGCTAGTGGACCAAAAGGGCAGCCAAGTGTCATCAACCAGCTGCTCGAGCGGAACAGGCGGCTGTACGAGGCCCAGCGCGGACGGTTAGCAGGGGAGGGCGTGGTCAATGAGTGATACACGTCGCCATCTGGGCTGCGCCGTCGTTAGAGTCACAGCCAATCGTCATCTTCAAGACGGCGTTCACCGCGACTGGTTGCGGCGGCGATATATCGAGGCGCTGACTAGACACGCGTCGGTCGAGTGCGTCATCTTACCGACGATCGACCGCGATCTGCCTTGCGACGCGATTTTCCAGAGATTACGCGACCTGATGCGTCGTCTTGACGGCCTTGTTCTAACTGGCGACGAATCAGATCTCGATCCCGGGATCTTTGACAGGAACGGTGGCGCTTGGGCGCTTGCTGAAGACGACATTGTCGCCTGCAGGACGGATCGTCCGCGAGACAGGCTGTCGATGGTTGCGTTGATGGTGGCGGAAGAACTGGATATGCCAGTATTGGGAATTTGCCGCGGTTTGCAGGAGATGAACGTTTACCGTGGCGGCACATTGCACGAAGATCTATCGTTGACGCACAAGGGGATCTCGCATCGCGAAAATCCAGAGATTCCTCGCGACGAACAGTACCGTCCGGTCCATACGGTTAAGGTCGCTTCCGGCGGCTTGCTGTCGTCCGTTATCCAGGGCGACGAGTTATGCGTCAATTCGTTGCATAGGCAAGGCATCGCGGAGCTTGGTGAAGGAATCCGAGTGGAGGCAGTAGCGGGGGACGGTGTCGTAGAAGCGCTGTCATATAGGAATTCACGCACCTTTCAACTGGCGCTGCAGTGGCATCCAGAATGGCATGCTTCCAGCGATGTAATCAGCCAGAAGATTCTGGGCGCCTTCGGGAGAGCCTGTGAGGCATATAACGCAGCGGTCCACTGAGATGCGGAGATTAGCCGGATTTTGTGTCGATAGTTGTTCCTTTCGGGAGTGATTTGCAAATCGAGGCGGGGCTTCATGGATTTTCATCTATTTGTTTTGTTTCTTGTTACTTTTACTGCCACCGTGGCTTTGCCTGGTCCGAACGTCATTTTTGCCGTTGCTCAAACATTGAAGCACGGGCTCAAAATCGCAATTCCTGGCGCGATCGGATTTGGTACTGGTGCGGCCGTTCACGCAGCAGTCGTATTGTCGGGTGTTGGGATTTTTATACAGGATAACCAATGGGTGTTACTTTATGTCTGATGGATAGGGGCGATATATCTTGGATGTCTTGCCATTATTGCTTTTTGTGGGAAACGGGAGTCAAGAACAGAAGATGGGGTGCGCTGGAACTCCAGACAGGTGTTTGTCGATTCCCTCATTGTCTCTCTAGCGAACCCTAAGGGGTGGTTGGCCACATTAGTTACGTATCCCAGTTTCATCAGCCCATCCGGTTCCTACCTTGGGCAGGCGGTTCCGATGGGAGCTGCGGCAACGGCGATCTCCGTCGGGGTCTATTGCGGATATATGTTTCTTGCAGATCGCGCAAGCGTGGTATTGATCAACAGATCCATGCTTGAGAAGATTACGGGCGCACTTTACGCATGCGTCGCAGCCAGCTTGATCTTCTTAAACAGGTGAAGACCTAAACTTGCTCGCAGTCGGTCAGACGTGGTGTTGTTGGTATGCCGTACAGTCTTGCGGGTATCGCGTAGTTTCGAAACGGAGGTTGTGCTTCCATGCCGATCAAGGTTCCAAAAGGTTTGCCGGCTGCAATTGCTTTACAAAAAGAAGGCATCAAGGTAATGGAGCACGAAGCTATGTATCGGCCGATTGAACGTCCTTTGCATATTGGTTTGCTAAACCTGATGCCCAATAAAATAGAGACGGAAATCCAGATTGCACGTCTCCTCGGTGCAACGCCCATATTGGTTGACCTCACCTTGGTAAAGATAGCCAGTCATTTACCCAAGAACACACCAGCAATTCATTTGGCGTCGTTTTACCAGGATTGGGAAGAGATAAAGGAGCGGATATTTGACGGCTTTATTATTACCGGCGCACCGGTTGAGTTGATCCCGTTTGAGGAAGTGGCGTATTGGAACGAGTTAACTCAGATTCTCAACTGGACTCAAACCAACACTCTGAGCTGCTTCAACATCTGCTGGGCCGCACAAGCGGCGCTATATCATTTCCACGGTCTGCCTAAGTACACATTGAATGAGAAGGCTTTTGGTGTCTTCAGGCACCAAGGCGTGGGGTCCACATCACCGTATCTGCGGGGCCTGTCAGACGATCTCTTTGTTCCCGTCTCCCGATGGACGGAAATGCGACGCGCCGACATCCCACCAGGCAGCGGTATCTGTGTGCTCATCGAATCGCCGGAAACAGGCCTGTGTCTGCTTGATGACCCGAACCATCATTCCCTGCATATATTTAATCACCTAGAGTACGATTCGCAAACGTTGGCAGACGAGTATCTCAGAGACCGTTCACTTGGTCGTCGGGTAAGTATTCCGGCAAATTATTTTCCGGAGGATTGCGAAGATCTTCGGCCGCGCAATTGCTGGCGCAGTCACGCCAACATAATTTTCGGAAACTGGATAAAACAAATTGGCATGATCAAGCCACATCAAGATTAGATCACTCGTTTGCCGGGTCAAATTTGTCCGCGCATAGTGGATTGGGTGCGCGTGCCGGAAGAGCTTATTTACGTTCCGCGGGAGGGAATATGAATCTGAAATTCGAAGAATTGAAACGGGATGTTGCTTCGGGTGCTATTGATACAGTTATCGCTTGCATGGTTGACATGCAAGGTCGGCTTGTCGGGAAGCGGTTTCAAGGGACTTTTTCGTTAAGCATGGCTATCTGGAAACGCATGCCTGCAATTACTTGTTGGCCAATGATATCGAGATGGAACCGGTGGCAGGGTACACGTGTTCAAGTTGGGAAGCTGGATATGGCGATTTTGTGCTCAAGCCCGACCTTTCGACATTGCGGCGCATTCCTTGGCTTGAAGCGACGGCGTTGGTAATTTGCGATGTTTTCGACCAGTGTCAGGAGCCCGTTGCTCATTCGCCGAGGCAGATTCTACAGGAGCAGCTTCGTCGTCTGAACGAGAGGGGAATGGCCGCGTGCTTCGCATCGTAATTAGAGTTCTACCTATTCGATGAGTCTTACGAGTATATATCGATGAAGAAATTTCGCGACCTCTTAACCTCTGGAACGTACAACCAAGACTACCATATCCTGTCGACCTCGCGACAGGAATCGGTCATGCGTCGGATAAGGAACGGATTGCACGGTGCGGGAATCGCGATCGAATGCTCGAAAGGGGAATCGGGGCCTGGGCAGGGCGAAATCAATGTACGCTACGCCGATCCGCTAGTGATGGCTGACCAACATACGCTAATTAAGCACGGCACCAAGGAAATTGCATCCCAGGAGAATAGAGCCATTACGTATATGGCCAAGTGGAACTACCAGTTGGCAGGTTCTTCCAGCCACATTCATTCCTCCCTGTGGACACTAGATGGAGCTCCGCTTTTTTTTGACAGAAATTCGCCCTATGGCATGGCCAATGTTATGCGCCACTACCTTGCGGGTCTTCTGAAGTATTCGAGAGACATCACGCTGTTTTTAGCGCCATACGTTAACTCATATAAACGATTTCAAAAAGGGACGTTCGCGCCGAACAAGGCGGTCTGGAGCCCAGACAATCGTACGGCTGGTTTCAGGGTTTGCGGCGAAGGCTCGTACGCGGCTAGGGTCGAATGTCGGATCGGAGGCGCGGATCTCAATCCATACCTGGCCTTCGCGGGGTTGATCGCGGCCGGCCTCGCGGGGATTACCGAGAACCTCGAACTGCCCGGTCCATGTCATGGTGACGCGTACCGTGATCGCGATCTTCCGGATATTCCCAAAACGCTAAGAGAATCGATCGAGGTTGCATCAAATTCAGCCTGGCTGCGGGATGTCCTGGGAGATGATGTTGTTAAGCATTACGTGCATGCGGCCCGGTGGGAACGGTTGGAATATGATCGCCGAATAACAGACTGAGAACTCGGGAGAGGATTCGAGAGAACCTAGGGGCAGGCTTACCGTTAGCTTGCTGCGGAGAACTGAGCATGCCCGATGCTACAGAAAGGGAAATGGGCGGCAAGTAACCCGAAAACTGCTACTGCAGATGGTGAAAATTCTCGCTACGATGACAAAAAGCGTCCGAGGCGTACCGATGCTGGCAGTTGAACTGCCAGCATGGCGTCCTTGGCAAGGACGGTAGTTCCTTCCAAGTCGGCTTCATCAGACGGCTATCGCGCCGGTCCTGTCATACACACAAAGGCTGTCAAACGCAGCTGTTGGGCCGACAGTGATGACGATGCTTCCGGGCCGGCCGCGCTGATCCATCGGACGCACTCATTCGAAGCGGTAGGCTTTGGTGACCGTGCCCCGAAACAATGCTTCGCGCTCTGCGGGACTCGCTTGCGCAGTCAACTTCTTGAAGGCGTTCCAACCGTTGCTGAAGGGATAAGAGCCCTTGTCCACGGGGAAATTGCTTTCGAACATGCAGCGGGCCGCACCGAATGCATCGATACACGTATAGATCCATGGCTTCCACGCCTGTGCCAATTGGTCCGACGAGGGTGGGCGTTCGCCCTTTTCGAACTCGAAGCCATTGATGCGCATACCAAGGCCACCCACCTTCACATAGACATTCGGCAGTTCGGCGAGTGTGCGCATTGAACGGGACCACGCATCGAATACTTCCTCGCGCTGCTTTGCATAGCTGGCGATCCGGAGAACGCCGCCGCAATGGTTGATGATGAAAGGCGTATGAGGATTCGACTTGGCCAGCTCGTACAACTCCGGCAACTGCGGAAAGAATAACCACGCGTCGTATGACAGTCCAAGCGAAGCTAGTTGTGCGACTCCCGCCCCGTAGTCCGGATCGAGCAGCAGCCCTCGCGGGGGCGCCGATAATGGATTGACAAGGGTCCGGTCGGCATCCCAAGTAACGAGGTGCCTAACGCCACGAAATCTGCCATCGCCAGCATGCAGTTCTGCCTCGAGAGCATCGCGCACCGCTGATCCGCGGCGAAGATCAGCGTAGCCGACCATGGCTTTTGCAACCTGCGGCTTGCCGCTCTGCAAAGGAGTCGTGACGCTTGCAACATATTCGATTTCTCCCACAGGGCGCAGTGCCTCGGGACCAGACGGGCGATACCGTGTCAGCGCCTGCATGAACACCGAGGCAGTAATGTTATGTCCCGAGCGCGCGTCCTCGAGATACTCGTCCAGAAGGTAGGTCCATCCTGGGCGCTCGTAGAAGTGATGATGCGCATCGATGATCGGCATGTCGGGTTCGAGCGCGGCTTCGGTGCCGCGAGCGAGCCAGTCGGCCCGAACGGGAAGGTAATTGCTCGTTGTGCTCATGAGGTGCTTTTCCTCTCTTGCAAACGCATGGCGCCCGGTAACAGGGGAGAGAATCATGGAAGCTGAGGCAGTGCCGAGCAATTGCCGACGCCGCGGCGAATGTGATTTTTTCATGCCTGTTCTCCGGAAGCCAACGCATGAAGTGACAGTGTCAGCAATGTCGTGATGCCCAGCGCGATTGACAGGCCAATCATGCCGGCCGAGAACGTACCGAAACCGTCTTTCAGATAGCCGATGAGATACGGTCCGACAAAGCCGCCAAGCGCGCCGAACGAGTTGATGAAAGCGAGCCCACCGGCGGCCGCTTGGCCTGAAAGGAAGCTGGTTGGGAGCGTATAGAAGATCGTTCGCCCGGCAATCGTGCCGATAAGCGCGAGCGTTAGGCCGGCCATCGTCGGAAGCAGTTGATGAAAGTACGTCGAGACGCCGAGCGCGATTGCGCCGATCAGCAGACCCGCGGCCAGATTCGCTATCGGCCCGCCGCGACTGTCGACTCGTTTGGCCCACCAGAGCAACGCAACAGTAGCAAAGAAGTAAGGCACTGCCGACATCCAGCCCGTCTTTGCCACGCTCATACCGTGAGCCCTCAGCATCTGAGGGAGCCAGATACCGATGCCGTAAGAGCCCATCGTGAAGCCGAAGGAAATCATCGCCAGAATGTAGGTTCGCACGTCCTTCAATGCCGCAACGAAATGCTTCTTCTTCCGACTTGACGTGTCTTCTCGATCGAACGCCCCCTGCAGAGCTTGCCGTTCGTCGTGCGACAACCACTTCGCATCGGCGGGCTTGTCGTCCAGCATTTTCAGTACCAGAAAACCGAGGACGCACGCGGGCAGTCCTTGAACGACGAACATCCACCTCCAGCCAGCTAGTCCCAAGACACCGTCCATGTGCAGCAGGCCAGCCGAGAGCGGCCCCCCCACGAGCGACGAGAGCGGCGTGGAGACGGTGAACCAAGCCAGAACTCGGGTGCGATAGGCAGGCGGAAACCAGACCGCGAGAAAAAAGATCACACCGGGGAAAAAACCGGCCTCGCCGATGCCAAGCATCAGCCGGATCGCGTAGAAGCTTTTCGGGCCGACAGCTAGTGCCGTTGCCGCTGCGAACAGCCCCCACGTGATCATGATGCGGGCGAGCCAGCGCCGTGCGCCGAAGCGGTACAGCGCGAGGTTACTCGGAATCTCGAACAAGCAATACCCCGCAAACATGATGCCAGCCCCCCAGCCGAACTGCGTGGCGGTCAAGTCCAGATCGCGGTTCATTGTCAACGCCGCGAAACCGACGCTGGTGCGATCGAGATAGTTGAAGAAGTACGCAAGCGCCAGTAGCGGAATGAAGCGCCGCGCGGCTTTTCTGACCGCGGAGTGCTCGAGGGTGGAATCCGCCGCGCGGCCTGTGGCGATATTCGATGAACTTAATGCCATGCCTCGTCTCCGGACAAATCGCGGCGTGCAGAGGCCCGGCCTCTGCGGAACAGTGACTGCTTGTTTGCTTCGCTGGTTCAGGCGCTGGCGAGTTCGTTCGCCGAAGGATTCGACGCATCGTGAGGCTGGGCGTCCCGACACTTGACAATCCCAGCCTCGACCAATCGTCCGAGATCCTCAGCCGTGTATCCGAGATCTGTCAGAAGCGCCTGAGTATCCTGACCGAGCGAAGGCGGCGGCGCGCGTAGGTGCAGGCGCTCACCACCGAGCGTCAAGGGCAGCAGCGCAGTCCGTGTCGCGATGGCTTGCCCCGCATCGCTGGCGTCAGGCGGCAAAGTCACTTGGGCGAGTCCGCCGGTAGCGAGCAGGTGCGGATCATCGAAAAGGTCCTGCGGCTTCATGATCGGCGCATAAGGCAGCCCGCAGCGCTCGAAGATCGCGCTAATCTCCGCGGCGGTGAACGCTTCCAAATGTTTTTGAAGCTGCGGCAGCAACCATTCGCGGGCCTGCACGCGCAGATTGTTGGAGGCTAGCCGCTCATTCGACTTGAGCTCCGCCAGCCCGAAAGCGTCGCAGAACGGCACCCATTGAGTATCGGAGACGACCGCAAGAAAGATCTGCTCGCCGTTTTTCACCGAGAACACGTCATAGATGCCCCAGGCTGAAATGCGGCTTGGCATCGGCGCCGCGGCAGTACCGGTCACCGTGTACTGCATCATGTGCTGTGCTACGAGGAACACATTGTTCTCGAACAGCGCGCTTTGCACTTCCTGACCCCGGCCGGTGCGTTCGCGTTGTGCGAGGGCCGCCATCGCACCGATAGCGCCGAACATGCCTCCCATGATGTCGTTGACACTCGTTCCGGCGCGGAGCGGCCTGCCTTCCGGTCCCGTCATGTAAGCGAGGCCGCCCATCATCTGCACGACCTCATCCAGCGCGGTGCGATGGTCGTATGGGCCGGGCAGAAACCCTTTATGCGACACGTAGATGAGACGCGGATTGATCCTGGACAGTGCAGGATAACCGAGGCGAAGTTTGTCCATCGTGCCGCTCTTGAAGTTCTCGCTGAAAATGTCCGCCCCTGCAAGCAGCTTGTGAATGATTTCCACGCCGCGCGGATCTTTTACGTCGACAGCGATGCTCTTCTTGTTGCGGTTGAACGTGCTGAAGAAGCCCGCCCCGGACCCGCGCAAAGCGCGCGTGCTGTCGCCGGAAATGGGTTCGACCTTGATCACCTCCGCGCCGAGGTCCGCCAGCACCATGCCGCATGTGGGCCCCATCACCATGTGCGTCATCTCGACGACGCGTACGCCGCTATACGGCAAATCTTGGTTGGCTCGCACTTTGCTCATTGCGCTAGTCTGATCCGGTAGTCTTCCGGTTGCGGCGCACGGGGTGCGTGGCCGTCTGCATACGCGAATCCTTTGGGGAGCCCCGCGTCCTGCAAGTGTCCGTATAACGCTTCGCGAGGCAACGCATCGGCGAGAATGGCACGCGCGGCGATCAGCCTGTCGATGTCCACGCCCGTGTCATAGCCCATGGCTTCCAGCAGGAAGACCAAGTCCTCAGTCACGATGTTGCCGGTTGCGCCCGGCGCATAGGGACAGCCGCCGAGACCCGCCTGGCTGGAGTCGATCGTCGTCACGCCGACTTCAAGCGCTGCGACGACGTTGGCAAGTCCCTGTCCGCGCGTGTTATGGAAGTGTGCACCGCCAGCCTTTGAGCCAAGTTCCGTTTGGAGCCGGCGAAACAGCCGGCGAACCTGGGTCGGGTTCGCGTAGCCGCTCGTATCGGACAGGCCGATTTCATCAACACCACACTCGGCCATTGCCAAACACATGCGCATCGTCTGGTCATCGGTCACAGTGCCGGCGATCGTGCAGCCGAAGGCAACCGAAATGCCGGCCTCTATCTCTACGTTTGGAAACCGTTCGTTGCGAAGCGCGACGATATTGCGCACTTCCTCGATCATCTGCTCATTGGTTTTCTGCATATTGGCCAGCGAGTGTTCTATGGTCACTGACACGGGAAGCGTGACCTTGTGCACGCCAGCTTCGAAACCGCGCTGACTACCACGCAGGTTCGGCGCGAGAACCGCGACGCGCAAATCCGGAATAGACAGCCCATGCGCGACGACTATACGAATGTCAGCCATCTGCGGCAGCAGCTTCGTCGGCACGAATGAACCCACTTCAATTTCCCTAAGACCCGCAGCGGCGAGCGCGGAGATCCATCGCAGCTTCGCTGCCGTGGGCATCACGGTTTTAACGCTCTGCAATCCGTCGCGCGGCCCGACCTCGCTGATCAACACTTCGGGATTCGGGGTATTCAAGAGTAACTCCATGGTTCTATGCAATAGATCGTGGGTCTACGTGATAGAACTCTAGATGGTCGGGTTAATCTCGTTAATAGGGGTGAACCCTTGATGTCAAAGTGAAACTTGAGTTCTGTCGAGCGAAACCGTAAAGTGACGGCAATTGACCGAAGGGGAAGAAATGACTGGCATTGGGCCCGACGACGGGCAGCGTTCAGTCGACGCATCGAAGACAAGCAGCGGAGTCGCGGTTCTTGACCGAGCTTTTGCTATTCTCAGCGCATTCGGCCCGACCGACGACCAGTTGACGCTAACCGAGCTTTCGCGCCGTGCCGGGTTGTACAAAAGTACGGTCTTGCGGTTGCTCGGCGCTTTAGAGCACGGCGGATTTATCCGGAAGTTGAATGACGGTCAGTACTCTATCGGACCTCAACCGCTACGGCTCGCAATGCTTTACCAGCGGTCTTTTCAAGTCGGTCCAGTGGTGGAGCCGATCCTTCAGCAGCTCAGTCGGGACTTGGGCGAGACGGCATCTTTCTATGTGCGGCAAGGTGACCAGCGCTTAGTTCTGTACCGCGTGGAGCCTTCGAGAAGCGTGAGAGTAGCGATACGTATTGGGGAGGAATTCGCGATTGACAACGGCGCCTCCGGCAAAGTACTGCTCGCTTTCACTGAATCGTCAGATCCGCGCTGGAATCGGGTGCGGGAACAATTGTGCGCGGTCTCATACGGTGAACGCGATCCTGAAACGACATCAGCATCGGTGCCGGTGTTCGATTCAACCGGTCAGCTAGTAGGCGCTCTGACTCTATCGGGACCGAAGGGCAGATTCGACACCCCATCTACGATCAAGCTTGCTCTTAAGGAGTTGCTTCTCAGCGCGCAGCGAGCGACGGTTGCCTTGGGGGGCAGGGGCGCGAAATACGATGCAAGCATCGCCAGATTCGTCCAGGAAGACGCCCAAAATCTTGAAGGACTGGATATCGATAGAAGCAGCTAAATGCGTCTCTTCATCGGCGCCTTTTGGTTGGTCCGCCTCGCCAACCGCTCTAGGAGCAAGACGACCTTACGGTCTCGCTGCTTCTATATTCGATAGAGTTTTCTGATGAATTGCCCACGACCGTCCGTGTGTAATTTATCTGCGGCGCTGATCGCGGGCATCGACGCGAACATCTCCTGGTTGTGACTGATCCTTATATCGACGAACTCGCCAAAGAGCAGTGCCTGCCGGTCACACTGTTCACATGGTGGTTAGTGCCTGCGCGCAACGTTAGTCACCGACCGGGTGGCGCGTGGTGTTGATCATCGGCTCCTGGGGTACGCTTGTCATGTGGGCGATCCGCCGCCAACTGCCGTGAAAACCGGCGCCGGCTTGCGCAGCACGCCATCTACAAGCAGCGGACAGTGTGACGTTCACGCTCACCTCGGCTCGTGGGCTAGCATGAGACACAGCGCGTGCATGGTATTCGCAAAGCAGCTCATCGTTGCGTGCCTTCCAATGACGCTAGGGGTGCTATTCCATTGCGGGGCGGCTGCAGCAACGCAAGTCAGCGTGTCTGAAATTGGCTGGAGCCCGCTCGACTCGCTCAGGACAGTCAGGTCCAACGGCGTAGCTTGTCTCACTTGCGCATGCGAAATCGCCGCGTCGGACATTATCAGGAGCGCAAAGGCGCCCACGAAGCCGCACCGTTGGGCCCGGATGAAGCATGCATCTGACACTGATCGGCATTGCATCTTTGTGGACTAACTCACCAGGGAAGCGGACCCGTTGCGTTCGAAAAGGTGCCGGTCGGCCCGTTTGTGTCAAGGAGGGCAAGGCGGACCGGCTCTCGGGCCGCATCTGAACCGCACCGGGAATCGTGGAGGCCGGTTGGGTCAAGTTAATGCGGGCATGTCAGCGGCACTTCGGAGTTGCCTGTAGTAGTGTGCCTCAGCCTCAGCGGGAGGGATATATCCGAGTGGTTTCATCAGCCGACAGTTGTTGTACCAGGCGACCCATTCCAGGGTTGCGAGTTCGAGAGATTCGCGTGTCTTCCACGGGGCGCGCCGATGAATCAGCTCTGTCTTGTACAGGCCGTTGATCGTTTCAGCCAGCGCGTTATCGTAGCTGTCGCCACGGCTGCCGACGGACGGCTCGATACCCGCCTCGGCTAACCGTTCGCTGTACCGAATGCTGACATATTGAGCCCCCCTATCGGAATGATGTATCAGGATCCCGTCGTCGCCTGGTTGACGTGCGTACAGCGCCTGTTCAAGTGCGGTTATCATGACGCAGTGCCGGATGACCGTGGCGCGGCAACAGTCCAAAGAAGTTTGATCGCGGCAGTGCTACGACTTGGACACGATAGTCTGGCAAGTCGCGCATTGTCCCGCGATCAGAACATC
Source organism: Paraburkholderia sp. JPY465 (assembly GCF_050436725.1). NCBI lineage: Bacteria > Pseudomonadati > Pseudomonadota > Betaproteobacteria > Burkholderiales > Burkholderiaceae > Paraburkholderia > Paraburkholderia sp. JPY465. Next base: position 454,703 of record NZ_JBNDMT010000007.1, on the reverse strand, counting down.
CGACTCAAGATCTGCCTGCTTCCGCGAACAAGTATCTCGAAACCTGCTCCCGGGTATCTTCTATTTCAATGACGTCGGTAATCAGTCCACTGGCCTTCAACAGTTCGGGATTTACGATTTCGTCGGTCAGCTTCTGCATTATGTCTCTTGTCGTTTCATCAAGTTCTGGCATGACTTTTGTCATCGTATCGGGAGCGAAAACACCAATGTGAGCCTGCGGATAAGCCAAGACTGCTACTGGGTTAAAGCCAGGGCCGCACATAGCATACACGCCTCCCGTGTACGCTTTTCTTGCAATGAGCAGCAACTTAGGTACTTTGCTTCGAACGTGTGCCCTGAACAAATCTGCCGCTGCAGAAAAAATCCCACTATTTTCGGCCTCTCGGCCTATCATAAATCCAGGGATGTCAGCAATAAACATGATCGGTATCCGGACTTTCTCAGCCACACCAACCATTTTGACTATTTTGGTAGCGGATTGCCTGTGAATGGCACCGCCCTTATAGCGGGGATTGTTGGCAATGATAGCGACCGCGCTTCCTTTAATGGTCGCGTAGCCTGTCAACACTTCCTTTGCGTATTCGGGGCTAATTTCGGTGAAACTGTCCTTGTCGACGAAAGAATGCAGCAACTGATGCATGTCATAGGGCGTACGATGATCCGATGGAATCAAGCTCTTGAAATCAGCTGCTTCGGGTTCTTCATATCCCAGACCACGGTTCGCTCCGCGGTTGGCGCTGACGTGAAGCAACTGCCTTACACATCCGAATAAGTCTTCTTCATCTTCGAATACCAATTGAACTGAACCTGAGTGCTTGCTGTGAACGTCTGTTCCACCTAGCGAATAGAGATCTGAATCCTGGGCCAGCATGGCCTTCACCATATCGGGGCGACCCATGCACAAGGCGCCCTTTTTGGTCATCAACACCAAGTCAGCCAGCATCAGTGGTAAGGCCAAGGGGCCTGAGGTCGGGCCGAGTATGGCGGAAATTAGCAAATTCTTCTCGGCCAACTCCGCGAGGGATGCACTGACTCTGCCCATTCCAGTTGGTGATAAAAGCAGTTTCGACATGTCCGATGAAAGAACTTTTGTGGTATCGAAACTATCTGTCCCTCCGGGACGGTCCTGAACGTAAATCAATGGGGCGCAACTGTCCCGGGCTATCGTCACGGTCTTTGTAATCTGCGTGGCGGTGCGCCACTGTCCGCTTCCTCTGAATTCACAGTCTCGTCCCCGATTCATGACCAGAAACGTTCTTACGGAATTTATAGACCCTTCGCCGCAGATGAAATGACTTCTCTCGACAGGGTGATGGTCGACAAAACTACCGGCGTCAAAGAGAGTGTTTATTCTTTGCAATGAAATCTGCATTGGCTACCGCCTCCGAAACGGTGTGCGAATCGTTTGCTGCTGCCTGCGCATGAAACCTTTCGCAGTGAAGATGGCAGTCGTGTTACGACGAATTCAGAACGTCTTCTACAGACGTTGCCATAGTCAAGAGGCGGCGGTCCTGACCTCGTGGTGCGTCAAGGCTCAAACCAACGGGCAATGCACCATCCGGAGCAACAGGAAGCGTAACCGAGGGCATCGCGGCATTGCTGGCCAAGTCGGTATTACGTATCACCTCCGAGAAAAGTTCGGGCCGCCCGGCATCGCTACAGTGGGGAACGCTGCGTGGAACCGTCGGGTATGCGAGAAAATCGATACCTTGGGTGGTGAACAGGTTTTTCATTTGTTGACGCAAAAGGCCCACATTCTGAATCGCAAAAGAATAATCCGCCGCGGAGATCAGTTGCGCACTGAGGTTACTGTGGACGATGTTGCGGACAGCTTCATCACGGATGTTATCGAATATCGTATTTATCCTGTTGGCCCAACCGAAGGAAAGCAATGTGCGTGGAAAGTCCATGAAGAATTCGTAAACGGGAATGGTGAAGGTTCCAATCCTATTTAAGTCGGCAACAGCCGAGTCGTCCAGATCAACGCACTCGAACCCCGCGCGGATCAGACGCGTGATCGCACGCCAACAATGCTTTCGGACATCTTCATTGAGGTCACTCCACATGGACGCCGGAAGTCCTATGCGGTAAGGAATACTAATCTGTTTTTCCGGCGGGCGGGTACCGGTGGAAAGCAGCTCATATATCATCAACGCGTCCTTCGCCGTGCGCGTCAAAAGCCCAGGTGAATCTTTAGTGCGAGAAACTGGAATGATTCCGGCTGAAGACCAGTGACCGCTTGTAGGCCTGAAGCCGATAATGCCACAGAAGGCGGCCGGTATCCGCACTGAGCCGCCAGTGTCAGTTCCGATCGCCATCGGAACGATCCCGGCAGCCACCGCGGCCGCGCAACCGCCACTGCTTCCGCCCGCCAGATATCCAGGAGCCTTCGGGTTGCCCACCGTTCCCCACCTCGGATTGACCGATGTGATGCCAAAACTAAGTTCATGCATATTGTTCTTACCGGCGACGACAGCGCCCAAGGATTTCAGTTTTCGGACGATAATGGCATCGCGTGTCGCTATGCATCCTTCCATCCCTGGCGTACCGGCAGTTACTGGAAACCCGTTAGCACAAATATTGTCTTTCAATGAGAAGGGGATGCCGTAGAGTGGTGCACCTTTCAGCACATCATTCGGCCTTGCGAAATGCGCATCGAGGTCGCGACTACCAATGAAACAATTGAGCTTCGACTGACTGGCATTGGCGCTAATTGCGTGCTTCCGCATGTCATCCGCAGAGATTTCACCATCGCGTATACCATCACAAAGCGATTCCAGAGAGTCTTCCGAATACATAAAGTGTCCCAAAATAGGGTGTCGTCAGAGCATGCGATATCAGTAGTGATAGGCACTGCGTATTTCGTCGAGAGGATTGCCCCGTAGAAGGTCTCCGCCCGTACTGCGTATAACGGCGCAGGCGCTATTGATAGCCGTCTGGACCGCCCCCTCGATCCAACCACCGGTGAATGAACAACCACATCCAGCCAAATATAGGCCGGTATCCGTTGCAAGGTCGTTTGCCGTCTGAAATTGAAAAAAAAGCCGCTGTGAGTACACATCTTCACCGGGATAGTTGAGTTTAAACGCACCGGAAGAATGGGGATCAGTCAACCAGTCATGGTGAAGGATGGCATGCTCGTAGTCGTCATCCACGGGAGTCAGGTGGCGCGCAAGTTCAGGGTTGAATGTAGCAAGGGCGTCGACAAAACGCTCGCAGCGCTGCTTTTTGTCGGGGACGCTTAGTAGCTTATGCGCGTCGTCCTCCCATGTGTAGCTAAGCAAAACTACACCTCGACCGTCTGGCCTATCGGGCTCGTAGTCAAGGCAATATACCCCGCGCGCAAAACTGTCAGATTGAATTGTGACTGGCAAATCGTTACCGATCCAAAATTTACCATGTGTAAGCATGAATAGTTTTGATGACCCAGTGAGATGCGTTTCTCTAACGGCTCGTGAGACGTCTCGACTGAGAAACGTCTCGTCGTCGGTCAGGCCGTGAACCATCTGCATTGTCCTTGTGTTGCTGGTAACGATAACTCGGTCAAAGGTCATGATTTCGCCCGCGTCAGTCATCAGCCTTATCTTTCCGTCTTCTTTGTAGATACGGCCCACGCCATTGAAGCGAACCCGGTCAGCAACGGTGCATTCTCCGATCTTCTCTGCTGCGAGGCACTCAGCTAGTGTAGAAATTCCGCAAGAGACCAAGCGTTGATCGTCCATGTAGCCATTGATGACGAGCCGTAGTATTTCGGTGAATGCCGCCTGATAAACAGGAAGGAAGCCTCCAGAGCCTATGCCCAAAGAACCGAATAGTTCAAAGTCGTCAGGCCGTTCCCAGCGGATGTCTCCGGGCGGGCGAGATCCAGTGAAGATGGCCACGATGGCTGCATAAAAAGAACTGTCACGAAACACGTCGAGCCACGCTTGCCATTCCGCTCGGGCTTTCTCAAACCGGCCTGACCTCAACATTGCGGTGATTTTTGCGGGAGCAACTAGAGACGTACCGTTGATCACGCATCCTTCCTGCAAAAAGGCTCTCCAGCCTTCGTAGACGACTCTGAATAATGGGGGCGGCGGTTCTCCCGCGCGCCAGATATGGCGAGTACCGCGATAGTGCAATTCGGTATCGACCATTCCTGGATCCGGGAAAGAGGCTGTCGTCGAAATGCCGTACCTGTCAAGATAATGAAAAAGACCGGTCGCAGTCGGAGGAAATCTCATTGCACCCATTTCAGCAATGAGATGCGGGTACCGTGGATCAAAAGGTTGTGACCATACTCTACCTCCGATGCGATCGCGGGCTTCAAACACGGTGACATCGGTGACACCTGCTCGCATCAATTCCGCCGCGGCCAGAAGCCCGCTAATGCCAGCCCCCACGATTGCAACCCGCGGCGTCCGTACACTGGGTGAAAACGAGCCAATTGCTCCTTCCGATTTGCAAATGTCGAGGAAAGGAGCGTAGTCATACAATAGGTCAATAGTCGGTGATGCAATTTGTGAAGATGCGGCGCAGTTTTTCATGAATTATCTCGCTTTGGAGTACCTCTACCCGTCGAAAAGACGATCGCTGAGAGTAACGCTACGATTTAGATAAGAGAGAGGGAAAGATTGCTTATTTCGTTGCCAATAACTCCGTTGTCTGTCAGGGCAAACCGCTATTTATTTTTAGTATCCGCGTATGCCACGATAGCAAATCGTCTACCTCAGGATCAAACAAATAAAATTGATACTTGTGAGAAGATATCGTGAGGTCAGAACCGGTCGTCTATTTTTTGTCGCCGCCGAGTTGCCTAAACATCGCTTGCGAAGACGTGAAGGCAATGTCGCAACGAGGCGAGCGTCAGGATGTCGACTGGAAAAGGTTACCTCGTGCTCGATATCGGCTAACTTGAGGACGAGAACCCGTGGGCATATAACTTTCCGACTGGACTCGATTGCGGGTTGGTGGCGTGGCGTTGCCCTATAACCCCGGGGAAACGCACATCGTCTTCACGGACGAGTGAGCCATACAATTGCTGTGGGCCAGTGTACGTGCGTGGTCAGCGGATGCGGGGGGAAGGCAGTTCGCGCCCGAAGATACGCGTGCCATGGTCGATGTAGGTAGAGCGTTGTACGTCATCCGTTCGATGAGCTGCGCTGCTCGACGGCAATCAGCATCACGTCGTGCGCCACGCTGCCGGTATGGCTTCGAGTTGTCGCAGTCCAGCTAATCGCCTCCGGTCGCGGCAGGCAGCTCGAAGGTTACACACAGGGAAGAGCCATCGTCGCACCGGAACTTGAAGCCATCGGAGCACGAATGGTATTGCTGTTGTCCACGGCAACAACACGATCGTCGTGCTGGCACGTGTATCGCAGCGCCCCGAGACGGCGCAGCAGCAGATGATGCCCTCAGATAAGCCGATACACGCGCTTGTGGTTGGGCTACGGGGCGATCTGTTCTCGCCCGGAATGCCGTAGCGCCCAGACACCTGAAGTCGGAAGAAAATGCGTTACATGGACCAGCATTTCTTCGAGACATTCTGAGTCATCGGACGGTGTGGCGCTACGACCGCTTTGCCAATCGGACAAGCGAGCCCGTTTTCACTGCTACGTCATAGCGGACCGCGCCGAGAACTTCGCAGACCGCTTCAATCGTCGCCCCCCGCACCAAGGCGGGCGCGCAAACACGTCTTTGTGCACGCCATTCCAAACCTTCCTTTAAGGTTCCGACACCGGTCGTCCTAGTCCGCTGCGGCGTGCTCTGATGACGGTGCGACGTATCGTCAGCTTTCATCGCCGCCACTCCGCCTTCCTGCAATTGCTCGGTCCGACCGGACACCTGGTTCGGGTTAACGCCTCGCCAACGGTGCTCCGGTTCACTCATAAATTCAACGGTTTCACATAATGTCTAGGCTTACCGCTAGCCTAGGCTATCCCTGATCTTAGGGGAGTCTTCGTGTCCTCAGATACGTGGGGCTGATCAATGGCGAGACACAAAGACCCGCGTGAAGGCAGTCCTTGCAGTCATCGCAAGTCGCTTGCTCCAGCCACGCCGCGGCGCGAGGAGTGCACGAAAAATTGCACAGTTGATGGCGGTCACGTCATTGCTGTTGTCTTCTCGTGATGTTCTGCACCTAACAACATGTACATCGACGGGACAACGAACAGTGTGAACAGAGTGCCGATCGACAGTCCCGTGAATATTACCAGCCCGATCGCGTTGCGCCCTGCCGCGCCAGCGCCGGACGCAATCACTAACGGCAGAACACCAAGCACCATGGCGGCTGTAGTCATGACGATCGGGCGCAGGCGCGCGCCTGCCGCTTCTTCAAGAGCTTCGCGCTTGCTGCGGCCTGAACGCTGTAACTCATTCGCGAACTGCACGATGAGAATGCCATGCTTGCTGATAAGCCCCATGAGTGTGACCAGTCCGACTTGCGTGTAGATGTTGAGCGTGGAAACGCCGATGTTAATGAAGATCAGCGCACCGAACAACGCCAACGGCACTGATACCAGAATGACGATGGGATCGCGGAAGCTTTCAAACTGCGCCGCGAGTGCAAGGAACACAATGACCGCTGCCAACATCAGAGTGATTAGGAAGCCGCCCGACTCCTGCATGAATTGGCGCGAAAGTCCGGAATAGTCCATGTTGTATCCTGAGGGAGCGACGCGGGTTGTGGCGTTGCGCAGGAACTCGAGTACTTCGCCCTGCGAAACGCCGGGTGCGACTACGGCCGAGATCGTTGCCGAATTCATTTGCTGAAAATGGTTGATGGATTCGGGCACAACCGTCGACTTCAGATGCGAGACAGTCGAAGCAGGGATCATACTGCCGTCGGAAGTGCGCAGGTTGTAGTCTAATAGCTGCGATGGGTTCATTCGGTCGACCTGCTGAAGTTGTGGAATCACCTTGTAAGAACGGCCGGCGACCGAGAAATAATTCGCGTAGTTCCCACCGAGCGCAGCTCCGAGCGCCTGTCCCATGTCGCTTTGCGTAAGGCCGAGCGAGGCGACCTTGTCGCGGTCAACCATCAGAACGGTCTCGGGCTTGTCGATCTTTAGGTCGCAGTCGACAAAGAGGAACATGCCGCTTTCGCGCGCCTGTTGCAAAACCGCTTGGGTTACTTCGTTAAGGTTATCGAAAGGCTCAGTCGTGTTGATCACGAACTGCACCGGGAAGCCTTGCGCACCGGGCAGGGGTGGAAGCTGGAAAGCAGCAACTCGCGCGCCGGCGATGCCATTCCACTTGTGTTGAAGCTCCTGTTGCAACTCGGAGGCACCTCTCTTTCGCCTGTCCCATGTCGTGAAGAGCACGCCGCCGAAGCCCTGATTCAATGTCGGCGCGCCTGTCAACTGAAACATCTGCGCATACTCGGGCAATTGCTTAGATATCTGGAAAACCTGGTCGGCATACATCTGCATCTGTTGAATCGTCGCATTGGGTGGTCCCTGGATCAGCGACAGTACGATGCCTTGGTCCTCCTGGGGGGCGAGTTCGGACTGTGACGTCGCAAATAAATAGATGGTCCCGCATAACAGTATTGCACCCATCACGACGAATACGGTCCATGTGTCCAGTATCGAGCGCAGGAGCCGCATGTAACCCCGATGCACTTTCTCAAACTGCTGATGGACGAAACGGTTGAAGCGTCCGGGTTGCTGCTCGTGATGAAAGAGTCGCGAGCACATCATTGGCGATAGGCTTAGCGCGACCACGCCCGACATAGTGACCGCGCTTGCCAGTGTAAATGCGAACTCCGTGAACAGTGCGCCCGTCAGTCCGCCCTGGAAGCCAATGGGGAGATAGACGGCAATCAACACAACAGTCATTGCGAGTATCGGGCCACTGAGTTCGCGCGCGGCGATGAGCGCGGCATCGAAGGGACGCTTGCCCCGGGTCGTCAGGTGTCGGTCGAAATTCTCAACCACGATGATCGCGTCATCGACCACGAGTCCGACCGCGAGCACCAGCGCGAGCAGCGTCAGTAGATTAATGGAGTAGCCGAGCAACTGCATCATGAAGAATGTGCCGATCAGAGACAGCGGCATCGCGAACAAGGGCACTATCACCGCGCGGAAGCTGCCGAAGAACAGGTAAATCACTAGCGTTACGATCAGTAGTGCCTCGACGAGCGTCTTCACCACTTCGTCGATGGCAGTCTCGATAAAGTCCGTGGCATCATAGACGATGTCGCTCGACACCCCCGTGGGGAGCTGCTTCTGCAGATCAGGGAACACAGCTTTGACGCGTTTCGCTACTTCGAGCAGGTTCGCGTCGGGCGCTACCTTGATCCCAATGAACACCGAGCGTTTTCCACTAAAAGCGACATTGGAGTCGTAGTTGTCCGCACCCAATACAACATTGGCGACATCCTCTAGGCGCACGATCGCGCCGTCCTTCTGCTTGATAACCAGCTTCCTGAAGTCTTCGACGGAATGCAGATCGGTACCAGCGTTTAGACTGACGCTGGTCATCTGGCCTTTGGTTGCTCCGAGCGTCGCCAGATAGTTGTTGTTGCCGAGTGCGGTGTAGACGTCAGAAGCCGTGACGTTGTGCGCTGCGAGCCTGGTGGAATCAAGCCACGCGCGCAACGCGAACTGACGGCCGCCGAGAACCTCTGCGGTTTGCACGCCCTGAATTGAATCGAGCTTCGGCTTGACAACGCGCAGCAGATAGTCCGTGACGTTGTTGCTTGGCAGGACATCGCTGTAGAAGCCCATATACATCGTGTCAGTAGTCTGGCCGACCTGAATCGTCAACACTGGCTGTTGCGCTTGGGGTGGCAACTGGTTCCGCATAGACGCGATTTGGGTGTTGATCTCTGTTAGCGCGCGGTTCGGATCGTAGTTCAGGCGGAGAGTCGCGGTGATACTTGAGACACTCGTGCTACTCTTCGACGACATGTAATCGATGCCTTGCACCTGTGCGATCGCGGCTTCGAGCGGCTGAGTAACGAAGCCGGCCATCGTCTCGGCGCTAGCGCCATAGTACGAGGTGGTGATGGTAACGACGCCAGTGCCGGTCTGGGGATATTCGCTAACCTTAAGTGTCGACAGGGAACGTAAGCCCAGCACGAGGATGAACAGGCTTACCACGGACGCGAGGACCGGCCGTTTGATAAAGATGTCGGTGAAATCCATCTGAGGAACTCTTATTGTTCTTGGGGCGTCGGAGCAGGACTATCTGCCGGCAACACGCGATTGTCGATTACGAGCGGTGTGCCGTTCTTCAGCTTGAGTTGGCCGCTCGTCACCACTAGTGCGCCTTCGTCTAAGCCCTTCAGGATCGCAACCTGATCGCCGCGCGTGGGTCCTGGCGTTACGAAGATTTGTTGCGCAACGGGCATCGTTTTGCCGCGTGCGTCCTTATGCTCGCCCGGTTTGATGACGAAAACTGTTGCCCCGTAGGGATTGTAAGTGATTGCCGTTTGCGGCAGTGTCAGGTAGCGCTGCTCGTGACCAACATCGACTTTTACGCTAGCGTACATCCCCGGCAACAGTTTGCGCTCGCGGTTGTCGAGGGCCGCTTCGACCTCCACGTTGCGCGTCGTGCTGTCGAGGCGCGGGTTGATAGCGTGGATCTTGCCCACGAAGCCGCGGCTCACGAATGCACTTGTAGCTACGGCGACGCTCTGTCCCACCTGCAGTTGACCGAGTTCCTGCTGGGGCAGGTGAAAGTCGACGTAGATGGGGTCAATAGCTTGCAACGTAACGATGGCGTCTCCCGGATTGACGTACTGGCCTGGATTGACTGTCGTGATGCCCACGCGTCCCGCGAAAGGCGCGCGAATCGTTTTTTTCTCGACTAGTGCGGCCTGCTGTTCGACTTGTGCTCGTTTGCTTCTCAGGTCGGCGGCATCAGCATCCACTTGCGCCCTGGCAATCGCCTGAATGTCGTACTGTGCCGTGTCGCGGTTATAGACGGTTTGCGAGAGCTCGGCGGCAGCTCTTAGCGAGGCGAGCTGCGCGCGGTCCGAGCGGTCGTTCAGACGCACGAGCACCTGTCCAGCCTTGACTTCCTCGCCAGACTTGAATGCGATCTCGCGAACGAGTCCAGCCACTTCAGTCGTCACGTCGACACCGCGCACGGCACGCAGGCTGCCCACAGCGGCAAGCTGTGGCTGCCATATCTGATAGCTCACGACGGCGGACGTGACGGTAGCAGCCGGCACCGCATTGTGTGCCATGAGTTTCCGGATCATATGCGCCTTGTACAGGTTGAAACCGATCAGCGCGCCAAGCAGAACGCCCATGCAGATCAGCATGGTGATCATCCGTTTTGCTGTTGGTTTATTTGTCGTCATCGTCGTGTCCTTGCACGGCAAACTGATATGGAACAGATCCCTTTGGACGCGCAGCATTGGAAACCATGCGGGGCGCGGCAAGCAGAAAGAGGGTTCACTGCGGGTTGATATCGGAGTCCGCCTGTCCTGTCTGGAACCTGGCCGCGTCGCTCCACCAGCCGCCACCCAGTGCTTCGAACAATGCGGCCGTGTCTGCGTAGCGTGCAGCGCGCGCCTGGGTGAGATTGACGATGGTCTGCTGGTATTGACGCTGCGCATCGAGCAGAGCTAGATAACTGACACCGCCGGCACGAAACTGGCCACGCGTCAGCTCGAGCGAGCTGCTGGCTGCACGCCACGCTTCGGTTTGCGCGGCGAGTGCGGCTGCATCGTGATCGAGTGCGCGGAGCGTATCCGCGACATCTTCGAATGCAAGCAGTATCGTTTGCCTGTATTGCCCGTTGGCCTCATCGAAGGCGGCTTCCGCCGCGCGCTTTTTAGCGCTCAGTTGGCCTCCGTTAAAGATCGGCTGCGTGAGCCCCGCGCCGATGTTCCAGATCATGTCCGCGTACTTCAGCATGCCCGCTGGCGTGAATGATTGCGGGCCGTAGTTTGCGGACAGCGTAAGCTGCGGATACATGTTCGCGGTTGCGACGCCGACCTGGGCGCTCGCCTGACGCAGCAGGGCTTCCGCAGCCAGGATGTCCGGACGTTGACGGACGAGCGACGAAGGGAGGGCGACGGGTAAGGTCTGCGGTAGGGTGAACATCGACAGCCTGAACTCGGGAACGCTGTTATCGCTAGGCGGTTTACCCGCGAGCACGGCAAGCTGATGTCGCGCCCGATCGAGAGACTGCCGCAGTGGCGGCAGGGTAGCGCGCGTTTGTGCGAGCAACGTTTCCTGCGAGAGCACAGCCACGCGACCCACCCCGCCGAACTCAAGTTGCTTACGCAATACACCGAGCTGAGTCTCCTCATCCGCGGCGATACGCTCGGTCGCGTCAATCTGCTCGCGGAGGGAAGCTTCCCTGACCGCAGCGGTGACGATGTTCGCTGACAGCGCCAGGTATGTGCCCTGTAGCTGCAAATTCTGGAAGTCGACCTGCGCGCCCAGCGCCTCGAGTTCGTGGCGTGCAGCCCCGAAGAGATCCAGGTTGTAGGAAACGTTCACTGATGCGTTGTACAGACTTAGTATTCTGTTCAGGCTGGGCTGGCCTAGCGTCGTGCCATTGAGCTTTTCGCGAGTAGCATTGAGCTTCACATCGATGGTGGGATATAGATCGATCCCTGTTTGCGCACGCAGATTTTCGCTCGCCTGGCGCAGCGCCGCGCTGGCTGCAGCGATATTCGGGCTATTTGAGAGGGCGTCGCGTATCAGCGCGTCGAGGGGCTCGCAACGGTAAAGGGTCCACCATTGTGCAGGCAGCTCGCCGCCAGCCTTGAACTGCTGCGCAAGACCCGTCGCACCGGGCGACGAAACCGTGTGTTCGGGTAGGGCCTTCGGTGTATAGCTGTCGGTCGCGGGCGGCGCGGGAGTGCGATATTCGGGGCCGACTGTGCAGCCGGAAAGTGAATAGACTAGTGAAAGCAAGACAGTGATCGATGCGGCACGGCCGAGAGGCTGATTTGCTGCCGGAAGCAACGCTGAGTCGCGCAACCGAGACCGCGATCGTCCGCGATAGCAATTGAGATTGCCGTAATCAATCATCTGTCTACCTTGGTCCGCGTGAGCGCAGTGCAATCAGATGGGTGGTTGAAGAAACTCACCTCCCTGGCACCGGGTTCGCTGGAAGGAGGGTATGCAACATGCGAGTGTCGACGTTTCGCCCGCTCCGACAATTGGCGTCGATCGAGCCGCTCGTCCGCCATGGACATCGGTTTATCGAGTCCAGTTTTGCGGCGTGCCCACACTCGTCTCGCTCCAACTAGCGGCTATTGAGCCACTTCACCACAAGGTCCGCGCCTTCATCGATGGACTTCGAACATGTGTCGATGAATACGTCCGGGACCGTCGGCTGTTCATACGGCGAGTCGATGCCGGTGAAATGCTGTATGGCGCCAGTTCTCGCAAGCCGATACAGTCCCTTGGGATCGCGAGCTTCGGCTACGGCCAAACTAGCGTGAACGTGGATTTCGGCGAAACGGTGCCTACCCGCGGTAGATCTGGCGAGTTCCCGATCGCGACGGAACGGCGAAATGAGGCACACCAGCACAACGAGCCCCGCGTCAGCCATCAATTTTGCAATTTCGGCCACGCGCCGCACGTTCTCGTGGCGATCCGCATCCGCAAAGCCGAGATCCTTGCATAGACCGAGCCTGATAGAGTCTCCATCGAGAATGTAGGTGAGTTGGCCGGACGCATGCAGTAGTGCCTCGACCTTGTCGGCAATCGCCGACTTTCCAGCTGCCGACAGCCCCGTGAACCACAGGATGGCGGGCGTTTGCCGGAGCAATCGTCCTCTCGACTCCGGCTGAATCCGGAAGCCGTGCACATGAAGATCTGAAACGGAGGTCTTCTTCATATTTGTCTACGATAGGGGGTGAAACCGCTGTTGGAAGCAAAGGCGTCCGCTCTGCATCGCAGGGTCGGAGCAGTGTGGTGGGGCATCGGTATGGCAATATAAAAAATCTTGACATTGAGGGATGCTGCCGCTGTCTGTGCAGTTCGTCCGTGAAAGAAAGTCCCTGGCGCACTCATTCAAGTCACGCCCCGAGCGGTGCGCCTACGGCCCGCTCAAACTGGCCACCAGAACCTGGTTCGTCGATTGACGATGGCAGGCCAGTGCTACATGCCTTGCTCAATAAAAGACCGTCGCACCATACATGTTCGACACCTCCCCACTCGCAGGCTGAAGCAGCGTCCGGAAAGAAGCCACGTCCATGATAGTTGGCACTGGTGTTACATAGCAAAGGAACGCCAGTGAGTCTTTCGTATTCAATCAGGAGTTGCGCCACGGGATGCGCGGAAGTTCTTGCAATGGTTTGCAACCGAGCCGATCCGTCGAGATGCACTACGGCGGGGATCCTCTCCCGCCATTCCTCGCGGGTCTGATGATCGAACAGCATGTAGGGGTCTGGAGTACCGGGACAAAAGACGGCAACCGCCCGATCTTCAAGACATATTGGTGCCACCGGACGAAAATGCTCCCGATGCTTCACCGCGTTGAGGAAGTCCTTCATCGCAGGGGACGTCGCAGCAGCGAGAATGCTTCGGGCACCCAACGCTCGGGGTCCCAACTCTGCCCTGCCGGCTAGGAAGACGACGGGTTTATTTTCAGCGAGTACGCCGGCGAGTTGTGCAATGGAGCAAGGGGACGTTGTCCATCCGGGCGGCACGTCACCAGTTTTCACTGCTGGCCCGCTATAGATCGACCATTCCAACGGCAGGAAGCCTTTGTTCGCTGCCATCGAGCAGCAAGCGGCGCCAATCGCAGACCCACTATCGTTCGGAAAAGGCGGAATCCAGATTGCGTCAAAAAGACGACTCTCACGTAGTGCGCTGTTCCATTTGATGTTGAGACCGCATCCCCCAGAGATGCACAAGTTCCGCGGCTCGAAAATCGGATGGCGTGAGAGCGCTGCTTCCATTCCTTGAACCAGAAGACGCTCGAGGAATACGTGAAAGGATGCAAGTATGTCTTCTTCAGGCTTGGCCTCCAATTGTGGAACGCATTCTTGGAAAAAGTCGCGTGTAGCTGCGAGAGATTTTTCTGGTATGCGGACATTCTCGCGGTATTCTTGCGCAAGTTCGGTGTCGCCGGCAAAGCGTTGCTCATAAAGATCCCGAAAGACTGCAATGATGCCTTCGTCGACCGACCCGAGCGCGATAAATGCCATAAGCTTGCCTGCCACGCCCAGGTCCCAGTCAGCGCCGCTCGCCTTCTTGTAGGGCCCGAAATGATGTCCAGCCGCCGCGTACATTTGGCCGATAACTGGGAACAGGCAATTGACGAGGCGTGCTTCGTCCGGTCGCACATAGTACAGTCTTGGGACCATGCCGCCATCCCAGACTAGGCAGTATGCAGGCTCCCCGCTTATCGCGAACGGACTGGTGCAGTACGCGGACGCGACATGGCCCGAAACATGAGGGTAGCTCTGATACGCATACGATTGTTCGCCGATTAACAGGCCGGTGCGTTCGAGCGGATGGAGGAGATCGTCGGCTCTGCGTTCGATATAGGGAGCACCTTTCAAGATCACAGGCGTACGGCCGCTGAGAGTGCGAAATTCCGACTCTATCTCGCCGTCCCAGCCATCAATTACAAACTGATCGATGTCATCGACAAGCAGCCCGTGTTCGCTCAGCACTGTTGCAACTACGTCAAGATTCCCGATTTCCTGATATCGCGGGTTATTGTCCCGCTTCTCCTGTTCGATGCAAAAAAGGAGCTTTCCATCCTCCACAACAGCGATGGCTCCATCGTGTGTCAGTTTGATGCCGCAGATGCGCATAGTATCTCCCGCTCTAACGGAGGCAATTCGGTTGATTTGGAAAATCCATCGGGCTCCGGAAGCGCGCGAGCATGCAATCCTCATTGGACGACCGCCCGATGCACTGCACGCGCTCGACCTCGGTCAGCTCTTCCCGTAGCATTTCGAGCACCGTTTCCGCCCCGGCGATGTGGCCCCACCGCCGGCAATTGGCGTCAACAGCCGATCCGAATACCAACTGCCCGTTGGGCGCAAGCATGCGCGCCAAGCTCTGCACAGTGGCCCGTACCTCGGCGATGCTTCCGAGGTAATAAAGAACCTCCGCGACAACGATCAGATCGAACTTTTCCGGAGCCGAAAAGCGCTGGATGTCTGATACGATCCAAGTGATATTGGCCGGTTCCATTAGCCGTGCGCGTGTTCGCGCGATCGCTTCTGGAACTACATCGATGACGGTGAGCCGTCGACAGTGAGGCGCCAGCTTTTCCGTGAACGCCCCGCCCGCACATCCGACTTCAAGTGCATCTGTGACGATGCCCTCGGCAAGTGACAATCGAAGCATTTGCCTGTGGCGCTCGAATTCGAACGGGTTACTGTCCAGCCGCCACGGATCGTTGGAGTTCAATTCCCGAAGCAGCAAGTCGAAGTTCGCTACATGTGTCAAGTTCACATACCTCGATAGCGGTTTACTATAAGGACAATTGCATGGGGGCGTCGGCTCCACCGCCTTCTGTGGTGAAGCGCCAGCCTTCATAGCTCCGGACCATTGCGCTCGATTGCACTCCCCTCCGGCCACTGGCTCATCGAGCTACCAATCGGCATGATTACCGCAAGGACGTCTTCAGTGCGTGTCGGGGGCAAATCTAGACGAACGTCGGCCAGAGTTGACCGCACCCGCACGCCCGAGACGACCATTCCCAATCCATGCCGACACAACCTCGCGATATGGTTCTTCAACTCATGGCGCACCGTGCCGAATGCGAAAGGAACCCGAAGGCCCTGCAGTGCCGGATACATCGCGCGGATCGAATGGCTGATGCCGAGTCCTTCGAGATCCGGACGAACTCCGTAAAGTCCCAGTTCGGCTACAAGAACATCGACCGTGCCAACCTTGATGAACCGGCGCAGCGAGCCCATGTGAGCCGCCACCCCTTGCGAATCGTAGGCAATCGCACGGAGTTCGGGCCGCGCACCAGCCCAACTCCGGCTGCCCTCGAAAGGTTTCGCGTTAAAAGATCCAGTTGGTCCATACGTTGCCCGAAAGAACTCGGACAATTCTATGTGGTCCGAGAGCCCTAGCTCATTTTCCCAACACAGTCTCCATTGCACAGTTGAGGCCATTTGAAGTCACCTTATAAGAATATGTTCATACGCCATTCGCTGAACACAGAACCGGAACAGTGGGCCATACACATCGGGTTCATCTGCTGTTCGGAACGCAAGAATTAGTTTAGCTAGGCTGCGGACCGCTAAACCCGAGTTTGCGAGTCGATAAAGCCAATGCTCTTCAAAAGCTAGACAATTGAAAGCTATCGGGGAAATCTTGATGTTTGGCGGGCCGATCAGCCCCCTTGAGCTTCGAAAAAGCTATCGTATCGACTGCCCTCGAAGTGACGCCTCAACTCTTCGAAGTTAAGTACCGTCTGCCGCAGCGATCGAACTTCCTGACGTCTAAGAGATGTGTTTTCAGAGCAAGGGTGATTCGAGATGCCGAGAAAGGCTGAGACCGCCTTCAGACTTGAGGCCGGATCGTCCCGAAGAGTTTCATAGTCGATAGTGAGCACGCTCGACGGTGAAAACGAGCTCAGAATTAAGTGGTGGAAATCGTCCGCGGCTTTAAAGTAAGCCTCACAGTCTTCGATTTTCAACATGACTTGCGGAGGCGGACGTGAGTCGTCGTTGTCCGGACCGTATTTTAGCCACTGACCGCTTTGTCTTGCTTGCACCAAAGAACGAAACGATTCCAACGTGTTTCGTCGAATCACGAGCAGTACCTTCAAACGTGGCCACGCGGCCAGCGTCTCGAAAAACCCGGGACGTTCGTTAAACTGAGGCTGGTTGATCTTGCAACCGACGTGTGTCAAATGGGGATTCCCGGTCATGGTCGGATGGTGCAGATAGGCTAGCTCGAGCAGTTCGCGATCGCTACGCAAAAGCCGGGCGCGATCGGGCCAGATTGGGTCATACGGATTGAGCAACTCACCATTGCTTGACACGTTCGGATGCGCATTCAGCAATTCTTCCAAGTAGTGAGTGCCGCTCCTCGGCATCCCCACGATCGCAAATGGCTCAGTTGTCTGCATGGGGTATGTCATGGCGTTCATCTAACGGGTTGAAAGAGGGTGTGAGTGCTGCGCAGATGGTCCGTTGCGAAGCTCGTGGGCTCGGATTGATTGCCAAAATCGTCACGACATTAGGCGGCGGCGAAGTAGAACCGCCGATAAAAAGAACGGCAGTACTGCGTAGACGCAAAGCGCAGCCACGTGAAGGCTGATACTAGCGACAGGCCGTGCCAGCATCGCTGGGCGGATCAGCTCAACGGAATGTGTCAGCGGAAGGAATCTCGCAATTTGCCGAAGAGCACCGGGGAGATGACCGATCGGGAAGACGACGCCGCTCAGGAACAACATGGGCGTCAGAACAAGGGTTTGGTAAAAAATGAAATAGTCGTAACTGGGCGCGATGGCGACGAGCACCATAGCCAGACTCGCGAAGGCGAGTCCAGTGAGAACGACGACGGGCATGACATAGATGATACTCGGCAGCGCCGCATAGCCTAGGACCGCAGCAACCACCATCACCGCAGCGCCGGCAAGAAGGGCTTTTGTGGCCGCCCATGAAAGTTCACCTAGAACGACGTCGCCAATCGTGAGTTGAGTGCATAACACCGCTTCCCACATGCGCTGAGTATGCATTCGCGAGAAGGCCGCATAAATCGTCTCAAAGGTGGCAGAAGTCATTGCACTCGTCGCAACCATTCCAGCGGCCAAGAAGGCGATGTATGACGTGCCGTCGACGCGGCCTATCATTATTCCCACACCTAGGCCAAGACCAAACAGGTACATCATCGGATCCGCAAGGTTCCCGAGGAGCGACACAAGCGCAGATTTCCTCCATGCAAGGTAGTTGCGGTGCCATACCGTGTGCCAGTTCAGCGCGTTGCCGGGCAGAGTTATCATGAATACATCACGCATCACTAATCCTTCATTTCGCGGCCGGTTAGCCGCAAAAACACGTCTTCCAGGTTGGCGGGGCGTTGGAGAATGCGCAGACCCGCATGCCCCCGCAACTGCAAACGCACCTGCTCAGGATCAGCGGCATAGCAAAACAATGCTTCGCCGCTCACTTCGGTTCGCTGTGTGTAGGGCTCGAGTAACGGCCGCAGTTCATGTGAATTGCCGCCATATATCTCAATCACTTGGCTCCCAATCTGCTCTTCGATCAGCGCACTAGGAGTACCTTCGGCAATGCTGCGCCCTTCGTCAATCACACAGAGACGGTTGCACAGTCGCTCCGCTTCTTCCATGAAATGAGTGGTGAGAAGAATTGTTTTGCCGCGCGCGAGTAGCAAGCGCAGGCGTTCCCAGATGAGGTGGCGCGCATGTGGATCAAGGCCCGTCGCGGGCTCGTCCATTACAAGTAGTTGGGGGTCGTTGATGAGCGCGCGAGCGAGCGTCAGACGCCGTTTCATGCCGCCTGATAATTCGATAACGCGCGCATCAGCCTTGCTTTCCAGTCGCGCGAATTCGAGCAAAGAGGGAATCACAACCGAGATCTCACCTGCGCTCATGCCAAAGTAGCTCCCGAATATCTCTAGGTTCTCACGCACTGTGAACCCGGGTTCAAGATTATCGAATTGCGGAACGACGCCAATTCGTGCACGTGCCCGTCGCGCGCGTCCAGGCACAGGCTCTCCGAGGACTGTGATCGTACCCGCGTCAGGTAGCGCCATCCCGAGGACCATCCGCGCGGTCGTGCTCTTGCCTGCGCCGTTAGGCCCCAAAAGGCCGAAACACTCGCCCGGCTCTACGTGGAAGGACAGTCCATTGACAGCGAGCTTCCCGCCGTAGGACTTGTTGACACCTGTAAACGTGATTGCTGCAGTTGGCATTGACATGGAAATCCAAATGGTTGTTCTCTTCAGGAAGATCTCGTGACGAACACGATCATCTGTTTCGGAAAACGTCATCAGATTCCGTTAATGCCTGCTCATCCCAGTGTCGACGGTGCTTGTCACGCTGAGCCTCGCCATTTGTGGATATAGTGGTGTCCGTTTCAGTGTCGTGCCCCGGCGGGTCGACGTGTGCGCTACAACCGCCGGCGGCCACGCCGCGGGACAGCCAGTTGCTGTTGCTGAGTGTACACAAGGCGTACGCCTTAACAGGTAGTAGGAACAGTAGGTTGACCAGCGTGTGCGCGGAGAACCCAAGAAATCGAAGCTCACGAGAGCGCATAGCTGCCACGGAGCAGCGGAGCATACTCATTGACGCGATCACGAAGCACGCCTTCCATGGGGCCGTCTCTGTCAATGCGATCTGTAAAAAGCCGGAGAGCATTGCGATCGCGAGCAATAGGGAGCCTGCATTCTGCGCAATGACGTCCAGCGTAAGATACCGATCTAGGCGGGGTAAAAGGCGTAGCGCCAACAGCGTGTCGCGATATGTGCTTCGCGCCCAGCGCAATTGTTGGCGAAGATACGGCCCGAGTCTGTCTGGAACGACGGTCGAAGCGATCGCATTTGGAACGTACTCTGTTCGGTAGCCCGCGGCCAGCATGAGAATTGTTAGATGACGATCCTCCCCAAAATCGCTTCGCTTTCCCCGGAACATCTGTGTTTCGTACTGGTCGAGCAGCAAGAGAAGCGCGGAGCGGCGATATATCGCGCACGGCCCGCAGCAGCACATCACGGCGCCGAACCGGGCCTGAGCTGCGCGCTCCTCGTTACACGCGAGCCAGTATTCCATATCAATCAGACGGGTCAACCACGTATCGTTGCGATTGCTGGCGGTCAATTGACCCATGGCGGCGCCGACCTCTGCATCGCTCATTGTCAGTATGAGTTGGCTTATAACGTCCGGCGCCAAGGTCGTGTCGGAATCGACGTTGAGTATGAGTTCTGCGGATGAAGCCCGTATTGCGGCGATCTGGGCCTTGCGTTTTCCCACGTTTTGGGGAAGAAGAACAAAATTGAATCTTGGATCGTGCTCGTAGTCGCGATAAACGGGTTCCAACGCATCGCGGTTGGCGGATCCGTCATCGACCACGTGGATTTTTAAAGCCCCTGAGTATTCCTGCGTTGCGATAGAGGCGAGACACGCGCGCAGAGTATCGGGGTTTTCGTTGAAGCACGGAACGATGACGTCGACGTCGGGAAGAAAATTCGTGGCAGATTGGTTGCTATGCTCAGCTGGGGCGGGTAGGGTATGTAGAACCTGCGCTGTCTTATAAACGGCAGAAAGAAGTGCGTACAATAAAACGGAGGTCGTATTGATGGCGGCAGGAATGTTCATCGAGGTCAGTTTGCTAAGTGGTGTCAAAAAACGATCTGATTACAGGCCTGCTAGGATCCGTCAATACGCCTGCTTGGCGTGATCACATCGACGACAGACCCTGCGTGAAACTGCGATACCGTAGACAGGAAGAGTTGACTGGGTGCTGTCGCGTACCGCCTAATCGTATTAATCTGTCGCTTTCGACCGACTAATAACCTCCTCCAATGCGTTCCATGGTATCGAGGTGAGCAACAACACCTCCATCGGCGGACACGGAAAGTTATATCAGTGGATCCTTTTTCACGGGTCAGTTTTTCCTGACATCTTCGTTTGATTGTCCGCCAGAATCGTGCACGATCTCTCGATGTGACTATGGGGAACCGTTTGCAATGAGTGGCTAGCCAATAGTCCAAGCAGGCTAGTGGTTACAGATGTGTACTCATTCGGCCAGTGTTTTGGATCGACGATCAGGAAGTCGACTAATCACGAACTTGCGCGCCTTCAATGCAGGAATTAGACGCGAGAGAGCCTCGGTCGTTTGTCTGCGGGATGTCGTGTGAACATCGGAGTTTGACTCTCCGGGGGGGCTTCCATCATGCAACAGCACAATCGAGCCTGGCCGGACTGATGCCATCACCGCATCAACAATCACATTGACACCCGGTTGAGACCAATCCCGCGGGTCTACTGACCAGTGAAGCGCGATCAATCCAGCCTTCCCCGTTTCCCCGATTGCGTCTTTCGTCCAGATTCCGTATGGCGCCCGGATATACGTCACTTTTGCCGCAGGACACGTCTCCTTGATAAGCGCATCCGCCTCCCATATTTCACGGCGAACTAGGTCCGGCTCACATTTCGAAAGGTCTGGATGTGTCATGGTGTGGTTAGCGAGTTCATGACCTTCTGCGGCGATCCGTTTGATCAGTTCTGGATACTCCGCTGCGTATGCGCCGATGACACAGAAAGTTGCCGCCGCTTGCTCATATGCCAATATGTCAAGTATTTTCGGCGTCCATACTGGATGAGGTCCGTCATCAAATGTAAGGTAAACCTTAGGGCGAAGATCGGCACAATCACTGTCGCTGCGCACTTCTGTCAAATAGTCTGGGTGGTTCATAGCCTTTCCATCGCGTCGGACGCATGCCTTGTATCGTTCGATCTGCCGATAGGTTCGATCGCCAACTGCGGATCACTATGCGGGATTTTGCGGATCAATCAGTACTACGATAGACGGGCTTCGACGTTCCCTATTCCATTTGAATGGTCGCAACTTTGCGTTATCGCAAATAATTTGTACAATCGATTGTTTCGATATGTCTCATCCATAAGGCGGATACCGGAACATGCGATTCAAAGGCCTTGATCTGAATCTTCTCGTCGCGCTGGATGCGCTGATGACGCAGCGCAACTTGACGGCTGCGGCGCAAAGCGTCAATTTGAGCCAGCCTGCCATGAGCGCCGCCGTTGCTCGACTACGCGATTATTTCGGCGACGACCTGTTTGTAATGAGAGGTCGTGAGTTCGTCCCCACTGCGCGAGCGACGGAGCTCGCTGGACCTGTTCGGGAAGCCCTATCGCACATCCAGCTTTCGATCATCTCGCGGGACGTGTTTCGACCGGACAAGTCGAATCGCCGCTTCAGGGTGTGCCTGTCCGACTTTATGACGCTGGTCTATTTTCAGAATGTCATTGAGCGGGTAGCGCGCGAGGCTCCTTCGGTTGGTTTCGAATTGCTTTTCCCTGATGACGACCCGGGTGAGCTGCTTCGGCGTGGGGACGCCGATTTTTTGATCCTGCCGGAGCTGTTGTTGGCTGATGCTCATCCTAAAGCACCGCTCTTTGAGGAGAAGCTCGTGTGTGTAGGCTGTCCGACGAACAAACAGTTGTCCCGCCGCCTGCCGCTCGAGAAGTACATGTCGATGGGACACGTAACAGTGAGGTTTGGACGTGCACGGAGACCTTCGATCGAGGAGTTCTTCTTACTCGATCTAGGTCTCAAGAGGCGCGAAGAGGTTATCGTGCCTACCTTCGACTTGATCCCGCGAGTCCTGCTTCATACTAACCGTATCGCTACGATTCCTCTGAGGTTAGCAAAGTATTTCGCGGAAGTCGCCCCGCTGCGGATCGTCGACGTCCCGTTGCCACTTTCCTGTTTCACTGAAGCGATCCAATGGCCTTCCCTGCATAACGGGGATCCTGCGAGCATCTGGATGCGAGAGCTCCTGCTGGAGGAGGCGCGAAACTACGTCTAGCAAGGCAGAAGCGGCGGGGAATGCCTTCCGGGATGAACCATTGGAGCCGCTGGCTCCGCAGTGAAGGGGGGCGCGGCAATCTCGGCGAGCGTGTATTGGAAATTGTCTAATGTCGTGTGAATTCCTGTGGCTATTTCGTGCTCCGATGCAGCGCGGTAGCGGAAGCGCGCGAGGAGGGTGGCGTAGCCGCCGGTGCCGTCGAAGAAATGACGTGGCTTGGGGAAAACCGCCTCGTAAAGCGCGGGGATCTCTCGTAGCAATTTTGCATCGACGAATACTTTGCCCACTGGCTCCGGCAACATGAGGAATCCACCGCGGGCGGACGATGCCGACGCGTCTAGCGCTGCTTGCACCTGAGTGGCTAACCGCGCCTTGTCACCTGACTGCTGCGCGGCCCAGAGGGCGAACAGGTCAACACCGTACAGATCGTGAAAGAGGAATGGGATTTCTCCTTCGCCGACGCGGGCACCAACCTTAAGGAAATACAATCCATCGCAGCCCCGGACTATCTCAAGATGGAATGGCCCATTTCTGAAATCCAGGGCGCGCAGACACTTTACGGAGAATGCGGTTAGCGCCTCATTTAGAGGACTTGGGTCGAGCATCACCGAGCCGAGTGGTTTACCTTGAGCGAACTGCACATAAGTGCTGATGTAGCGAGACGCGCGCGCGATAACCAATGTGCTATTCAGAAGGAAGCCGTCAACGTGATAAACCGGACCGTCGATGTACTCCTCGCAATCGTACTCGGCAAGCGGTAGTGTCGGCCACAGTGCATCGAACTCAGGACGGGTCTCGATGCGCCGTGACCCTATGTTCGCCGTACCTGATCGCGGTTTCACGATTATCGGAAAACGCATCACAGTGGTAGTCGCCGCCTTGGCAACGACCAGATCTTCCAGGGCTGCAAACCGCGGTACACGCAGGCCAGCTGCGGCGATAGTATTCGTCGTAACGGCCTTATTTCGAAAGCGCACGACTGTCTCGGGAAGGTCGCCGGGGATATTGAACGAATTGCGCAGTCGCGCGGCCGCTAAAAGGTCGAATTCGGATAAGGCGACTAGCCTGTCGATGCCGCCGAGCGCTGAACTACAGGCGCGCACCGCCGCATGCAGCGCTTCTTCATCGAGGATGTCAGATAGCTGTTCGACGTGTGCAATGCGAGAGGTGTCAAGCGCGGCGACACTGTTGGGCGTGCAGACGTATGCGATCTTGTTCGCCGCATGATCAATGTAGCGCTGATAGGCAGCGAAACCGTCGGACCACCGGTTAAGCACGACTATGCGGTTACCCTTAGCAGGATGATTGGCTTTCATGTGGAAGCAACTTGTTCAGATATTTTTTCGGCTTGATCAAATTTGAGCGCACAGAGCGTTTTGGCGATGTCCGGGCCCGGCGTCGGGGCGATCTGCGGCGGTGAACCGGACATGTCTGGTAGGGGTTTAAGAGAGCAGTCAGTCTCGCGATAGTGGAGGACGGGTGGGCGTGGGAGCTTCGTCTCCTTTGAGACCGGATTGTGGCGCACACTCGCCACTTCGGCGCCGCCGGCGAAGTCCGCTGATAAGGATTTGACGAACCGTACGATTGTCAGGCACGTCGCATCGCCACGTTCGCATTGCCGGAGCTGCGTGGGTTTGGATTGCAAATATGGCCGCGTATCATCAGTTTCGACAACAAGATCGACTTGTTTAGTTTAACCAGTGGGTATATGTGTCCATTACGCTGCTGCCCGGCAATCTCCGCGAGCGCTGAACTGTCCACGGTGACTCGCCTGTGCATGGGAAGACACCGAGCGCAGCGCCCACCACCGCGAAGGACGCAACAGACGCTCGCAGTCGAAGGGTCGCGGCACGCGCAAATGCAAGGGCGGCGATACCTTGACGAGCTGTGGCGGCGAAAACTGCGGTACCGGATGACGCTGGCGCAACCAAGATGACGGCGGTCATGTGGCTGCTTCCCGCGAGGTTATGCTTTCCGTCCGGGGCACGGTCGTCACACGCAACTCATCGAAATATTCGTGGATCAGGCCGACGAAGTTGCGGAGATACATTTCCGCGCTCTCAATGCTGCCCCAGCCGCCTATTGCCCGCTGAAGGGCAATCCAAATGATGTCATAGTGCTTGTGCGATTCCGCGTACTGAATGTGGTCGAGCGAACCTTTAACGTGATCGTGGCCGAACGCCCGCGCGGCGGCTTCTGTAATGCTCTTGCTGTAGCGATTGGTGTACCATTCGAGCAGCCAGTTCCAGACCATCGTCGGCAGCGGACCGTTGCGACCAATGCTCAGATAGAGGTAGCCGATCAGTTTGTCGGTGCTGTGGAGGGGGGCAACCCGGTCGACGTCATTGGCAGATAAGCCGAATTTCTTAAGGTCGTGGAGGAATTTCCCCTCATGCCCGTATCCTTCTGCCAAGTATTGCGCGAGGATCTGTGCGAGCGTGTTGTCCTTGGAGCCGATTTTGTAGAGTGCGAACGCGTCGACCTCGTTATTGAGTCGGATTCGCAATACAGTTTCTACGAGGTGGCGGCGATAGTACTCACTGTCGATCCAGTCGCCACGGTGGAACGCTGCGGTTTCGGGCGAAGTTGCGAACATCTGTTCCACAGCTTGTTGAGCGACTTGCTCAAAATAAGTGCGATCGTTGGCTGTACTCATGTGACCTCCGGTTAGAAATTGAAAAAGGGCAAAGAAACGAGCGAACCGGGCTGCTATAAACGCGTCGAGGAGATCAGCCGGGCACCTTGACGCGTTCCTGCGGGAAACTTCGATGCGTACATCAGGCTCGCGGGAGTTCCTAGAGCTTCTAGACTCGAACCGCGACTGCGGCGGTCGTGCGATGAGAGGGCAGCACTGTCAAACATTCTTGGGCATTTTTTTCGGCTAGCATAGCGAGAGAGGGTTCGTGCAACCTGCTGAACGCAATGCTTCAACCTATTGTTTGCTAAGCAGTTAAGTGGTCGTATCCGGGCTCAGATAGCCCGGCGTGCCTAGAACTCCTCATCGAGGAGCGCCATGACGTGGGCACGAGATGACTGGAGGCCACAACGTCAAGCTGTGCTTTTCTGCAGTATTGCTCCTTCACTGGAAGGAGCATTGGCCAGTTCGGTGGCGGCTGTTCGATCAGGTACACGGCGAAGCTCGAGGGGCCGGCTGGGCCAGCGACTCGGGTATTCCCCGCAATGCGTATTCGGCGTGTTTCTCGTGCAACTTTTTTCGCATCCATGTTCCCTGACTCGTGACGGTAGGATATTAACCGCAGGGGTATGCGTGGTATAAGCTGATAATCTTTATGTCTGCATGAGGGAAATTGATGATTCGCGATCTCGACAGCACGCTGCTGCGTACGTTCGTGACGGTTGTAGAAGCCGGCAGCGTGAGCAATGCTGCGATGGCTCTCCATCGGACACAGGCTGCTGTCAGCATGGCCCTTCGGCGGCTCGAAGATGAGGTTGGCCACCGCTTGCTCGAACGTTCACCGCGCGGCGTAAAGCCGACCACCGCGGGCAGCGTGCTACTGCCATATGCGCACAAGCTCCTCGACATTGGCCTCGCGGCTCGCTCCGCCCTGACTGAGGGCGACGTTTCTGGCACGGTGAGGGTCGGCATTCCGGAAGACATCGCAATGAGCCACCTTCGCCATGCATTGCGGCAGTTCTCGGCTCTCTATCCGGACGTAGCGCTGGAGATTGTTGTCGATGCGAGCCCGGCGTTATCGCAGCGGCTCGCAAGCAACACACTAGATTTCGCGATCGGCGACCCTGCGCTGATTCACTCGGAGCCGATAGTGACATGGCGGCATCCGCTTCGCTGGGCGGCCGCACGTACCCGGAACACGGACCTTGGCGAGGGCCCGCTTCCGATTGTTGCATTCGGCGGCGCATGCCGGTGGCAGGAGATTTTTTTCGCGACGTTGCTCGACGCCGGCATCGCGTGGCGTGTTGCGTGTACGAGCACGAGTCTGTCGGCGGTGCAGTCGGCCGTTGAGGCAGGACTCGGTATTGCAGTGCTGCTCGACTGGCACGTGCGCCGCGACACCATGCACGCGATCGATCCGCAAGCTGTCGGGTTGCCGATGCCGCCAGTGGCGGAATTCGGTCTGTTCACTCAAGAGAACTGGAACGACCGAACATCCGCAGCTACCGCACTTCAACGGTTCCTCTTTCGCTCGCTGCAGCTGAGCTCGGCAGAGCACGGAATGTTCACGGCAGAGCAGCCGGCGATGCCAACGCGTGGTCAGGTTTAGGTGACGTCGCGCAGTGGTCGCGTCGAAGAGATGATATTTCGGCGCGTCAAAACGGTTGCTGCCGGGTATTTTCGATGAGCAGCCCCGACGCTGACGCGGGCAGGCAGCGTTGCTTTGGGAATTCACGAGCCCACTGAGTGGCGTTTGACTTATGTCATCGAGAAACATCGGGCCTCGATGCGGAATGACATAGGTGTCGACCGGTTGCAGGCGTGTAACGTTGCATTGGATCGCGCGCTAAAAAAGAAACGACGAACAACTGGGCGGATGCACTCGAGCAAGCTGCTGAACTGCTCTCACAGCATTTTGGAAGGACTCGCGCGGAGTTGCGTCTGCGTGGTGCAATGCAACCTGAACTGCCATTTGAGGCCTATGGCACTTACGATTTGAATTTCATATACCGAAACCGCTTCTGCCTTCCTTCAACGCTGGCAGCGTTCGACCGAGACTAGGAACCTCGACTGACGGTGCGGGTTGCCGTTGACCCGAATTTGTCGTGAAACCTACGTCTTTTTTGGTTAGTATGCTAGCCGCGAACGGAGGGGCCCCGTTGCCTCTGTTTGCAGCTTCCCGACGCCATTGCTGCGATTTTGTCATTTTTGTCGAGTTTGGCGATGCCTGAGCACAGCGGCATCCCGAATTCGGCTGCCAACAACGCGACTATGGCTCTGCCGTTGTGCCGAGCCGTCTCCGTCACTGCGTTGACGAGTTGTCGCTGGAGCCCGAATCTATGTCGCATTCTCTTATCAACGAGAGCCCTCCCGATTTCGATGTAGTGGCCGAAGTGCTAAAAGCGCTGGCCTCATCCCGTAATGCGGAGCACGCGTTGAAGAGGTCGCTGTGGTTTCTGTCGCGTGCGAGAGGCTGGCGGTCCGCGTTCATCGCCGTCGAGCAGCCGGATGGAAAGCTTGGCGGCCTGTGTAGCACGGGACTGTCAGACGGCTGGCGAGAAGGTATGCGTTTTCCCTCCGGTGAAGGGATCGTAGGGCAGATACAGGAAAGCGAGTCCGCCGTGGTTGTGTCTGAGTTGGATGGTGACCCAATGTTCGACGACCGCACGGGGGCTGTTCGTGTTTCCAATGCCGAGCGTGTCGCTCTACTTGGGACACCGATCCGGCACGAAGGACGGCCGCTCGGGGTGCTCGTAGCACTTTGTGAGAATCCGGACGGGAAGCGTGTTTTCGCAGACGATCTCCAACTTTTGGAAGTTGTTGCTGCGCCAATGGGCAGGGCACTTCTCCTTGAGCGTGAGGCGAATCCGAACCGCAAAAGCGTGCAGGAGGAGATTAGTCGCCGACGGAACGCGGCCCCTCCTATATATCAAGTCGATTGGGCAATCGGCCGATCTGCGTCGATGCAGCACGTATTCGCGCAGGTCCATCAGGTCGCACCTGCGAGAACGACGGTGCTCTTGCGCGGCGAGAGCGGCACCGGCAAGGAGTTGATCGCGCGTGCAATCTATCGTTTGTCCCCGCGCAAGGACCAGCCATTCGTCTCGGTGAATTGTGCGGCGCTGACGGAAACACTGCTGGAAAGCGAGCTGTTTGGCCACGAGAAGGGGGCGTTCACGGGCGCGCAAACTCAGCGAAAGGGGCGCTTCGAATTGGCGCACGGCGGAACACTTTTCCTCGACGAGATAGGTGATATATCGCCGTCGTTCCAAGCGAAACTCCTGCGCGTTCTGCAGGAGCGGGAGTTCGAGCGGGTAGGAGGGACAACGCCCGTGAGAGTTGACGTGAGGCTCATCGTAGCAACTAATCGCAGTCTGGAACAAATGGTGAGAGAGGGCGAATTCCGAGCGGATCTTTACTACCGCATTAACGTGGTGAGCATCGTGTTGCCGCCGCTGCGCGAGCGCCGGGAAGACATCCCCGAGATGGCGCAATACTTCCTTAACCGCTTTAATCGTGAGAACGGTCGCGCTCTGCATTTCAACGAGGAAGCGTTGCGCGTGCTGTCGAGTTGTTACTGGCCCGGAAATGTGCGCGAGCTCGAAAACTGCATTGAGCGGACTGCGACAATGGCGCATCATGACACGATTGGTCGTTCTTCGTTTCTCTGCGAGATCGACCGGTGCCTCACGAAGGTGTTGCATCATGTGGAGCGAGAAGACGCAGTACGTCCGGCACGCTCGTCGGACGTTACAGTCAGTAACGCGCTGAACGTTCCCGCGAAATTCGGCGCCCCGGAGCGCGATGCCCGCGGTCTCGGCATGCGCTCTGGTGAGTACATCCCTGAGGACGAGCGTGAGCGGTTGCTCTGGGCCATGGAGCGCTGCGGTTGGGTGCAGGCAAAGGCGGCACGCCTGCTCGGCATTACGGCGCGGCAGATCGGCTATGCACTGCGCAAGCACGGAATCAAACTACGCCGCTTCTAAGAAAGCGAAGCTTGAGGTCACGCCCTGGACGGCTCCGATATTTCGTCTGCTCGGTATGCAAAGCGAAGCGCGCGTGGAACACAGCACGCGCATGGTCTGAAAGAAGGTCGATAAGTATGTTGTGTCGCAATCCGTTCAACTCCGACAAAGCACTGGTTTAAGTTGACGCTGTTACTACAGTGCCCGATCTCCCACGCTGCGGATGCCTGCAGGTTCGAGCCGTGGTATGGAACTTGCGATTAGTTGTGGACCTCATATTGTCAGGATTCTCCAATGTGGTTCAAGGCTAGGACTGCAGATATTTTCGACGAACCCGGTTGCGCGAAGAATAGGGCGAAAAGTGAGACGGAGCGCAGACAAGGCTGCGCCAAGCAACTTCCGCCAGGAGCGACTGCTGGCGGTTGTGCATTCGATGGAGCTCGGATTGCACTTCAGCCCGTGGTTGACGTAGCGCACCTTGTGCACGGGCCGATTGCGTGCGAGGGCAACTCGTGGGATAACCGTCCCGCGGCATCCTCCGGGTCGATGCTCTATCGGACTGCGTTCACGACTGATCTAAGTGAGATCGATGTAATTTATGGCGGCGAGAGACGGCTGTTCAGAAGTATTCGCGAGATTATCCAAAAATATGATCCCCCTGCCGTGTTTGTCTATCAGACGTGCGTCACCGCGCTGATCGGTGACAATATAGAGGCAGTGTGTAAGCAAGCGTCAAAGAAATTCGGCAAACCTGTGATACCGGTCAACGCGCCCGGTTTCGCCGGGTCGAAAAACTTCGGCAATAAACTCGGTGGGGAGGCGATTTTCGATCATGTAATCGGCTCGCGTGAGCCCGCTCACACAACGCCGTTCGACATCAATATCATCGGCGAATACAACCTCTCGGGGGAGTTGTGGCAGACGAAGCCGCTCTTCGACGCGCTTGGTATCCGTATCTTGGCTTGCATCTCTGGTGATGCTCGCTACAGTGACATCGCGAGCGCTCACCGCGCGAAGGTAAATATGGTGGTGTGCTCAAAGTCGATGATTAACATTGCCACAAAGATGCAGCGGAAATACGACATTCCCTATTTTGAGGGCTCTTTCTACGGAATCGGCGATGTGAGCGATGCGTTGCGCCAAGTCGCCAAGCTGCTGGTGCAAAGGGGTGCGCCCGACGATCTGATCAAACGCGCCGATCGCTTGATTGAAGCAGAAGAGGAGCGCGCGTGGGCGCGCATTGCGCCATACCGGGCGCGCCTCGATGGAAAGCGCGTGCTGTTGATTACAGGCGGTGTGAAATCCTGGTCGCTTGTTGCGGCGTTGCAAGAGGTGGGGCTCGAGATCGTTGGCACCAGTGTGAAGAAAAGCACCGAGAAAGACAAGGAAAGGATCAAGGAGATCATGGGCGATGACGCGCGCATAGTCGACAATATGACGGCAAGCGAAATGTACGGCATGCTCCGCGAGTCGCAGGCCGACATCATGCTGTCCGGCGGGCGCTCGCAGTTTGTCGCGCTAAAGGCGCGGGTGCCTTGGCTTGATGTCAATCAAGAACGCCATCATCCATATGCCGGGTATGAGGGAATCGTCGAGCTGGTGCACGAGATTGACCGCGCAATCAGCAACCCGGTCTGGCAGCAGGTGCGCATTCCAGCTCCGTGGGACGACAAAGGCGAAGGGCTCTGTGGCGAGCGAATGGAGTTCACGGAGCGCATGACAGAACAGTCGCCGCGTGCAAGCGCGCGGGATTGCCCGAAGGGCCTTCGACCCAGCGTCGCGGCCTGAACATAGCGGAGTGCAGACACAATGGCAAACGTCGTCGAACTAGGGAAAGCCTGTACGGTCAACCCGCTAAAAATGAGCCAGCCGCTTGGCGCGAGTTATGCCGCCATGGGACTCGATGCGTGCATGCCGGTGATGCACGGTTCGCAGGGCTGCACGTCGTTCGGCCTCGTCCTGTTGGTGCGCCATTTCAAGGAGGCCATCCCGTTGCAGACCACTGCAATGAATGAGGTCACTACCATTCTGGGCGGATTTGAAAACGTCGAAACGGCGCTACTAAACATCTGCAAGCGCGCGGCGCCGAAAATCATCGTGCTTTGCTCGACAGGGCTGACTGAGGCCAACGGGGAAGATGTCGCCGGTCATCTCGCGATGGTGCGCAAACGCAAGCCAGAGTTGAGCAATACCGAACTCGTGTACGTATCGACGCCAGACTACATTGGCGCATTCGAGGACGGCTACAGGCGCGCCATCGTTGCAATCGTGAAGGCGCTTGTCAAGCCGCTGCCAACCGTGCAGCGACAGGTCAACGTGCTGCCCGGCAGTCATCTGTCACCCAGCGATATCGACGAGTTGCGAGAGATCATTGAGGCATTCGGGTTAGTTCCGATCATATTGCCAGACGTCTCCGGTTCGCTCGATGGCCACATTGCTCCCGACTGGCGCGGGACCACGCTGGGCGGGACTTCTCTCGACCAGATACGCGCCGCAGGTGCGTCGACATTCACCTTCGGCGTGGGCGAGCAAACGCGCGACGGTGCGCAGGCACTGGAGACGATCGCAGGCATCCCATTCGAAATTTTTGAGCGGCTCACAGGGCTCGAACCGAACGACCGGCTCTTGCATCGCCTTGCGCGATTGTCAGACCGGGAGGTCCCGATCAAATACCAGAGGCAGCGCAGCCAACTGCTGGATGCAATGCTCGACAGCCATTTTTACATAGGTGGCATCAAGGTGGCCTTGGGCGCAGAACCGGATTTGCTGCTTGCAATCGGTTCGCTGTTGCACGAAATCGGCGCCGAGTTGCCAGTCTGCGTCAGCACGACTACATCGGCGTCGCATGCGCTACTGCCGACGAGCGAGGTCGTGCTCGGTGACCTTGAGGACATGGAACGAGGCGCGGGGGATTGCGACCTGCTTATTACGCATTCGCACGGCCGGCAGATGGCCGCGCGTCTCGGCAAGCCTCTGTTGCGCATAGGCTTTCCCGTATTCGACCGGGTCGGCAATGCCCATCGATGCCAGGTCGGCTATCGCGGAACGATGAACCTCGTCTTCGAACTCGCGAATCTATTAATCGATCGAGTTACGCACCACCGCTCGGCCGACTGGGCTCTGCCGCAGTCGTCGCTCGACCTCGCTGCGCCAGTCGCTAACGCGGAGTAAGGAATTCCGGTCGTCGCGACCATTGCATGCAAATCATGAGGGAACCATTGCATGAAAATCGCATTTGCCACGCAGGACAAACTGCATGTCGACGCGCACTTTGGCTGGGCGAAAAGCATTGTTATCTTCGATGTGACGGCGGAGGGGTACGCGTTCGTGGAAGCCTTCGATTTTGGCGGCAAGTTAGAGGAGGACGGCGACGAAGATAAGCTTGCACCGAAGCTGGACGCGATCCGCGGTTGCGCGATCCTGTACGTTGCCGCAATCGGTGGTTCAGGAGCGGCGCGCGTCGTAGCGCTGAAGGTGCATCCAGTCAAGGTGCCACAGCTGGAGCCAATTGAGGACATCCTTATCAAGCTTAGGGATGTCCTGAAAGGTACGCCACCGCCGTGGTTGCGCAAGGCGCTAACCAGAAATGTGCGCTCATTCGACTTGGCCGAGGATGACGAGGTATCTCATGGCTAAAGCCACTGTTGACAAGACCGCCACTTTGCGGACAGCGACAACTGAGGCGCGTCCTTTTACCACGGGAGGGGGCATGAGTGACCCGAATGAACTGAAGGTGCGCCTGAAGACACTCAATACACGGGCCATTCAGGCCAAGATGGATCTCCACGACCTTTCGGAGGATCTTCCGACTAGGTGGGAAGAGATATTGACGGTTGCGCAGCTCTGCCACGAGGCTCACGCCGCGCTGATGGACGCGCGCAAGGCCGCGGCAGCGGCTCTCGACGAAGCGCTTGGGAGCCGGAGATGAGCGAGATTTTTTGCGTAAAGCTACCTAGCGGGGAGATGTGGACGCCTACCTTTGTCTCCGCCCTTGATGATGAGAAGTGTATCGGCTGCGGACGATGCTTCCGGTCGTGTTCTCGTGGGGTCCTGCAGCTCGTCGGTGTAGACGAGGGGGGCGAGCTTACCCCGGTAGGCGAGGATGACGACGACGAGTACGAAAAGAAGGTTATGACTATTGCGCGCCGGGAGTTGTGTATCGGTTGCACGGCATGCGCGAGGATATGCCCAAAAAAGTGCTACACGCACGCGGTGGCCATGGTCTGAGCCACAAAGGACGGTGATGGACTTCTACACGACGTTGATGCGTCACGCTGTGGACAGCAACGATTCCACGGTTCTTGCCCTCGCTGGGGTACTCTCGGCGGCGTTCGGCCAAGCCGGCGTGCACACACTGCCCATCCGCGGGTTGAATCTGGATGAAACCCACTGGCTGCTCGCGCATTGGTTTCCCGGCGTCGACAGCGCCCTTTTCTTGCAACTGGCCGCCTCGCCTGCGGCGTGGCGCCAGCGATCGTGCGACGACGAGGTCGGAGACCTCGCAAACCTGTTGAAGGCACATGCTGATCCGCTCGCAGGCACAACGATTGAAATCCATTGCGTTTCGCATGCGCTCGCCTGCGCCTGTGCGGGGCACAAACACCTGTGGCAGGAGCTGCGCCTTCGCTCGCGTAGCGAATTGCCGGTGCTGTTGGGCTATTGGTTTCCGCGGCTGGCGCAAAAAAACGTTCACGGTATGAAGTGGAAGAAATTCCTCTACAAGCAACTGTGCGAGCGTGAGGCGTTGCTTGTCTGCAAGTCTTCAAACTGCGCGGAGTGTGGCGACTTCGCGGATTGCTTCGGACCAGATTGATGGTCTGGTTACCGACGATACGTGGCCATGCGGGGCCTTGGCATATTCGCCGTGACGGTGAGCTACAAATGCTCAGGAGATACTTTAACGATTGCCAGCTGATTGCGTTCAGCGCGGATCAAGGTGTTAAGCGTGGATGTCATCATGTCTTCCTATGCGTCTTCGCCTCCGGGTTTCTCGTCGCACACGACTGTACCGAGGCTGCAAACAACCTAGAATCCTTGGTGCATCTCGCACCCGAGGATTTCCTGCTCGGCTCCCCGGCGCACGCGGTGACCCGTACTTGGCTCGGTGGCATCGCTGCGCTGGCGCATTGCTACTCGTATAGCCTTGCGATTGTGGGATGCCCTTGCCGCTTGTAGCGCTGACCATTGCGCGGACTGGGGCGGATAAACAAGTAATTGCGAGGCATAGTCTGACGATTAGACCGTGGCTAGAGTTAGACGTGACGGTGTTGTTCCGATTTGCAGTCCGTCTGAGCGGTTCGCAAAGTACCTGTGGTTCAACTGGTCTATAGTCCAAGTGTGGGAACTGCTGAAGCCCAGTGTAACCAGCATTTGAGCCAACTCAGCCGGATCGAACGCGCTTTTCCACGGCTCGCCGCCCTCGGCGAATTGCGCCATCAACTGTTCGACGAAGACACGCATCATCGGCGGCAAGCTGGACACTGGCAATGCGTATTCCAGCAGCACGGCGCTGCCTCTGGCGCAGCGCGCGATGAACCGCAAAGTATCAACGACCGCAGCCTCGTCGAGGTACATGGTTACTCCGAGCCAGCTGAAGAAGGCCGGTGCGAGTGGATCGAATCCGGCACGCGTCAAGCCCTCGGCAAGGCTGATGCGCTCGAAGTCGACCGGTACGAACCGCAACGATTGCGGCAAGCGGATGCCCGCCTCATTCAGGTGCGCTCGTTTCCATTCCTGCGTGGCCGGCAGGTCAACCTCGAAGATGCTCCCGGGCGTGTCGTGCTGCCGGTAGGCGGTGGTGTCGAGTCCTGCCCCAAGCACGACGTATTGTCGCACCCCCCGCTCGGCGGCCTCGGTCCAAATGTCGTCCGCTAGCCTACTGCGTACGACCAGCGCGCTGCGCCTACACATCGACATCGGGTGGCGGAACCGATCGAGGCCATTGCGTAGGTCCTGTGCCTCGGCTTTGCCTAGCACGGCCAATGCGAGCGGATCATCAAGCACCAGCGGGCGATCCAGTAGTTGGTGCGCCGCCCGTTGCCTAGCCACGATCAAGGCGCTAGGCTTGGGCCCGGCGTCGGTTGGTGTCACATCGTGCCCAACGATGTGTGCCTTATGCAGATAGGCCAACAATGCCTCGTCGAGCCCCACCCCAAGTTGCAGGTCCGGCTCTTGGTTCAAGGCTTCTCGAACATGCACTTCCAAGACCACGTCATCGCCACAGAAGCTTTCACGGAAAAGCTGTTGCCAGCGCTCGACGAGAGCCTGTACCGGCGCAGCGTCGGCCGCGACGCCGGCCTGCATGTGTGCCCGCAACTCAAGCGCCAACGTTGGCCATTCGCGCCTGTTCTTTTCGTTAAGCTGGCGGCGTCGAACTTCGTCCATTTGCGCCGGGTTCAAGTGTTTGGCGAGAAGTGTGCAGCGCGCGTGCGCAAACGATTCGTCTATCCAAACCAGCATCTCCGCCGTAATGCCGACAATCTGCTGTGCGCGTGGCTCCGCGGTTTGAATCTTCATCAACTTGTAAGCGAGCGCCGGGTCGTTGTTCGTCATGCGGGTCATGAGCCGAACCCAGCGCCATGCCAACTCTTGGGCAACACTGCTTTCACTAGACAGACCTTCCCGCATGGCGCTATGAACCTCAACGATGAGCTCGTCCCATATTGGATCCATCGGCGCAAGCGCGTCCGGGCCCGTTGCAAACAGCGTGTCGAGTTCGTCTTCGTTCAAGTGCTTTTGATACATACTCATCAACTCCAAGGTGTTGAGCCAATCAATCGCGGGCGTTTCGCTGCCGGCGGCAAGCATCTTGGCGAGGCGTCTCAGGTGGCGACTGAGCCGCTGCGCCCGCGAAGCCTGCGCGTCCAGTTCGGCGATCTGCCGATGAAGAATATTTATCGGGGCACTGGCCGGTTGGTCGTCAAGGCTGGCTTTGATATCGGGAAGCGAATAACCGAACCGTTTCAGTGCCTCGATACGATGCAGCCGGATCAGGTCGCCACGCCCGTACAGGCGTGCTCCCCCCTCAGTGCGTTGCGACGGAGACAGCAAGCCGATCGCGTCGTAGTGATGTAAAGCACGAACGCTCAGCCCCGCTCTTTTTGCCAGTTCACCGATCTTTAACTGCATTGCGTCTCCGGTACGTACGTCAACGCTAAAGCCTGACGTAGCGTTAGGTGCAAGGTGAATTGATGTGCCGGTGCTGCTCCGCATTTTCAAGCTAAATGAATATCAGGTGTCGCGCCGATCGGCATCTGGCCTGATCTTGAAAGCATTGTCAATAGCTTGCCTGTGCTACCAAGGAAACGCCAAGCGCTGCGATGTTGTGATGTCTGGAAGGGCGATACAACGCAGCCCCGATTGAATTCTGAATCACTTTGGATGCGATAGAACTCTCTGGCTGGTTTGCGCGCCGCGCAAATCAAACAGTCAAGTGGTGGTCCGCGCGGTCGCCAAAAATCTAGCTACTGCTACTTGTTGATAGTCGCTGCTCCGATTCTTTGCGCAGCTGCAACCCGGCCTCGCCGTCATAGATTAGATCTGATCCCGGCTATTCCACCCGGGCGGCTTTGTTGCACTCCAGGCCTCCATGGCTCGTCAGTGGTACGCTCACGGCGCACAAGCGTCTCATCCGTCTGGCAATGTCATCGAGCATGCGCGGTTGAACGATTGTCAGCCGTTGTCCCAACGAATTGCCGCAGGAATGTGGTGCTCTGGCACGGTTTGCGTGGCCCCATCTGTATCGGATTCCGATATCGGCTCGCACGCGAAGGTTATGCCTCATTGAAAGCGGTCGATAAGAACTTGCGGCTGGTAGTATAAGAAATGTTGAATGCCAACTTGTTCTATAGTCTGCTAGCCTTCGGTGCTATAGCTAAAACGTGGCAGCGTTCGAGCGCGTTCAGCGTTGAGGTGGGCGGCGGCACCATGACATTAGTTTCGTTATCGTGGCAGCAGTGCTATGAACCGCGGGTTCGATGGCCATCTGCTATCCTGATAAGGAGTTTCTATGCCTAAAATCAAGAGGGGCATGTTTGGATGGGGCTGGCCGCAGTGCTAGCCGGAAGAGCGCCGCTGGTCGCCTGCTGAGTACGCGGCCACCTGTCAGTCTCGCGAAATCCTTCTGGGATTTACCGCTGCGCAACGTTTGACGGAGGGTCAGTGGGCGTTGCTTTTAACCGGTGACGAGCATGATTGTTGCTGTACTGATCACGGCACAGGTACGAAACGGCCTAAGCAGCAAAACTCGTTGATCTGAGGTGCATGCTCGTCCAGGTGACTTCGCGTTTGACAGCCTTTCGGAGAATGGCCGTCGGTCGGACGCGGGCTATATGTATCGTCGGCCTAACTTCTAAAGATTGCGGTGCGGCGAACTCGTTTATGAGGTGCCGTCGCCCGTCGGCCTCCGCTTCAAGCGTCCCGCTGGCACTCATGAAGCACTAGAAATTCCGTTGCTTTTTTGACGACTGGAAAGCGTTAAGTCGCGCAGAGCAAGCTTTTTGAACTGGCCTCTCACTTTCCCGGCTCTTGTGTAATCGCTGTGCGCGAAATGGCGGGGCAGTGACATCTCACTTTGGCCGTCATTGTTGGTTGATTGTCAAATGGGCCCTTTCGAAACCTTGGAGAACATCGTGGCAATACTTGTAAACATTACCAGCGGTACTCCCGACGCCGTGCAAATTTGGGGATTCCATGATCTGTGTTGCGTGGACGACGTCGCGGCCGCTCTCAACACGATCGCTGCGGGGCTGAGCAGTGATGGTAATACGATTCATGTGATGTCAGGTACTCATGGATACTGCAGCGGACGGGTTGGTGCAGTAGCGACGCGGGAACAGAGGTTCGCGGAAGAAGATCGAGTTCTCGCTCACCCAATGACGAAGGACAACAACGCCGTTGCCGTGGTTGTCCACGACTTCAATACCGACAAGCTGCCGGCCCCCGACTACGTGTCTGCGGCGATGGCGAAGCTCAACGCGGATATCCGCTCAATCGTCAGGACCGACACCGGAAACCATGTATTCCTCCTCGCCTACTGCTGTAGTGCTGGTACGGAGTAGATTCGCAAACCGGGACAAGAGAACAGGTGGGCTTGACCCCCCGAGCATGTGCCTATGGCGCAGCGCGAGCCGGTTAGACACGCTTGTCCGTTCTGCAACCTTTGCAAGGTCCCGCATGCGCCATCGGGCTTGCCGCTGACCCGCGAGGCCACGCTGCTGCGTCGCTTCGGCGGTGAACTGCGTTGCAAACCATACAGAAATTGCTCATATACGTACCGAAGAAACGGGGCGCTCAAACTACGAGCGAAGCGGCTGGTGGCAATGCTCGCACGTATTAGAATGCAGAAATGCAGCCATTTAATCAGT
Source organism: Paraburkholderia sp. JPY465 (assembly GCF_050436725.1). Classification (NCBI taxonomy): domain Bacteria; kingdom Pseudomonadati; phylum Pseudomonadota; class Betaproteobacteria; order Burkholderiales; family Burkholderiaceae; genus Paraburkholderia; species Paraburkholderia sp. JPY465. The sequence continues at coordinate 416,293 of NZ_JBNDMT010000007.1, read as the reverse complement.
GTGCGCCTTTATTTTTAGTTGATATGCTGTTCACGATGCATAAAAGACAGATTCATAAACTTCTCGTCCTTGCTCACGAAGAAGCCTACGCTTTCGTTGAGGAGAATCCAGCACGAGCTTTCAAAGAATCGGAAGAGCTCTTTGATGAAATGTTCTTTCATCCGCTTTCGCGTCACATTGGTGAAATGACAATCGCAGAAGTATCCACCCGTATTCGCGAAGGAGAATGAGAACGAAACCTAATCTATCAGTTGGGCTCTGAGCAGTCAGAGAGTCACTGTGACATTGCTGAATTGACCGAGTACGATCGCGTGCTTAGGATGCGAGATCGCCGTGACCCACGGTCTTCGCTTCCCAGCGGCGGTCATCAGTTGCGCGATGTCCTATGCTTCAGGTTTCGGTTCAGTCTGTGTGATATCAAAGCGCTGCTGTTCAAGTAAGAGTAGCGTTAGTTGCGGACCGCTCCGACTTACGGACCTGATGGCTGGAAAATGACAAAGGACAAACACCATGACGAAAAACTCCGATGCCGCAACGAGGGGAAGCCGTCCGTAGTGGTGTGGAGGCCCTTGCGATGAGGCTGACGCGAACGGGGCGTTATCCCGTTGACGATGGTCGTCAACCTGACAGCTAGGGATGAGTGACATGGCCTTAACAAAAACCGCATTGCGAAGAGCACGGTGTGAAGCGTATCAGCTTGTACCGATTGCCCGGCAGGTTCTGTCCGAATGTCGCGATGCAACCAGTCCGACTGGTTGGCTCGATTGAATCGAGCGTGGACGATCGTGTAACCCGTTCGAATGTTTCCGCCTCGCCGACAAATGTCATGCGTGGGTTGGGGTGGTCGGATCTGCGTAATAAACCGACGCCCGCACGACGGTTGGCGTCTTGACTCCCTCCGCCACTTCGGCAGGTTGCATGGCGCGCAGGCATCCAGTCGGGCTTGCCGTCCTGACGGTGTCCACGCGTCTGCATCCCGCTTTGCCTCAATTGCGCGCGCATCGCTTTATCCCGGGCATGACGGCCCGAGCGTCAACGACGACATAATCTGTAGCTGTCGGGTCGACCGGTTTGCACTACCCACGCGTGGCCACCCGAGCGCGTCTACTTTGCGCCCACTTCGGGGGTGGCCGCGATGGTGCGGTCGATGGAGTAAGGGTACCGGGCGGTGTAGACTGGCCGAATGCGAATGGTTGACTTGCCTCCTTGTCAGTAAGCGGCGGTGCCACATCGTCTCCATTGCATTCGGCCAACTGGATTGCTACTGATACGAGCAGAACAGCCGCCCCCAACATCGCACGAAAGGATGCTCAACTCCGCTGGCGGCCCGTTGTACTCATGCTTTTCGAACTAGAATTGCATTAGCTGTTCGGGGATTGCGACGTCGTCAGCGGCGAGGTCCGGAACTCGCTCGCAACCTTCGGCACGGATTGATGTGCACCCCTGCATGAAGGTAGACGCGACATTGACGATACCGGGATTGCCTTCCGCACCGAACACGCACGAAGTCATGGTCTGCTTGTTGTTGAGAAGGTGCTATGCACCGTGCCGGAAGGATTGAGCATTACAAAGCTGACCACGCATTTCGATTGGGCATGCGGAAAAGCTCCAATGAATCGTGGGAGTTCCCCTTCTAGTGACGAATTGCTGTCTGTCAATTCGTCAGTTTGCGATTGCCGTGTTCTGACTGCGCGAGTAAGGCTTCGACGACCTCGAAACCGATGCAATCAATCGGGTCCAGCCAGCGTAGTTTGGCAATCAGCTTCAGTGCAAGGGCCCGTTCGCCACGCCGTACGCTGATGAACGCAAGCGCCTTCAGCGTAAAGAGCCAAAAGCGCGGCGGCCCGGGAATGGAGAAGTCCGCGTCGCCCGGCTGCACCGCGCACCAATCACCGCTGATCGACGCTTCCCAGGCAGCGACCGCCAAAGCCCTCGTTGCAACTCTATGCGCCTCGCCAAGTTCTCCCCGGTTTGCATGGAACTTATATAGCAGATAGTAGGGTGGCAGGCAGCGCGGATAGGACAGGATGGCAGTCCACAACGCGGCGGCCACATCGTCATCGCTGCCGCGGCGGGTTCTCTCGATCAGCTGTAGTACGCCGGCCGGGACTTCACCGCCGAATAGATCCGTCGACTCGATACCAGTAATGAGATTCATCAAAGTTTCTCCGGATGTGATAAGGCGCTCAGCCGCGGAGCGATACTGAGCTTGTTCGTTTAGCCGAATTTGAACTGTATGCCATATCCCCCGCGCGGATAGGCCCATTCAACATTGTGGTGGTCGGTGCACAAAATGCGGCAACTACCGCATTCGAGGCAGCCGTCGGTGACCAACGTGACTGAGCCGTCGTTCTCGTTCCGATAGCAGGAGGCGGGACACACGAATGTACAGCTCTTTTCTGTGCAATCGTTTGTGCAAATGTCCACGTCTTTTATGCGGACGTGCGGCCGCCCGACGTCCACTCGGTAGCGATTTTGAAACAGCTTTTCGTCGATGTTGGCAGTGATCGTATTATTCATCGGAAAGCCCTCCAGAATTTGTATGCGTCGCCGATCAGCCCTGCCACTGAGCGACTTTTACGGAAGCTGGCTATGACCTCGCGCTTCTTGGTCTTCTTGTCGATGCCATCGACCGTCATCATAGTGCGGGCCGCTTTCGCGACGAGATCAGGGTATGTGGTAAAGAACTGGGGATTATGGTGTAAGACCTTCGGCATATCGCGGTACTTGTGCAAGTCCTTCATCACGAAACTCTTGTCTAGCGCGGCCTTATACGCTGACAGCGTGCTGGCACGGTAGCCGTGGCGGCCGGCCGCTTTGGCGGCTATTGCTGTCTCGGCGGCGAGGCGCCCCGTCGTCATTGCGAGATTCGAGCCTTCTCGGTGCGCGGCGTTGACGAAGCCGCCCGAGTCACCGACGATCATCCAGCCGTTACCGTATACTTGCGGGATCGCATTAAACCCTCCTTCGGGAATGAGATGCGCGCAGTACTCCTTCATCTCGCCACCCGCGATAAGGGGAGCGATGGACGGGTGACGCTTCATTTTCTCGAGAAGCAGATACGGGGTTGTGCGATTAGAGTTTTTCTTGAAGTCGCTCAGCATACAGCCGACGCCGATCGTCAGCGACTCCTTGTTCGTGTAAAGAAACCCAGTTCCTGCCATGCCATCTGTGATTCGTCCAACCATCTCTATTACAACGCCTTCTTGATCGGCAACGTTAAACCTCTCGCGAATTGTCTCCTCGGGCATGAAGAGGATCTCTTTCACAGCTAGTGCGACGTTGCGCGCTTCGATCTCACCATGAAAGCCCGCTTTGCGGGCCAAAGTTGAGTTGACGCCGTCAGCGAGAATCACGACATCCGCATAAACTTCGCCGTGTTCGCGGTCGCACTGGACGCCGACAACTTGGTCTCCGTCAAGAATCAGGTCATTCACCGTAGTCTCGCAGATCAGTAAGGCACCGGCCTCACGGACCTTCGACGAAAACCACTTGTCGAATTGCGCCCGTATGATCGTGTAGCGGTTATACGGTGGGTTGTTATAGTCGTCGCTACGCGTGTGTGTGCCCACAAACGAAGTATCGTCGAGCATCCACATGCGCTGTTCAATGATGTGGCGCTCAAGTGGCGCGTCGTCACGGAAGTCTGGGATGATTTCTTCAAGTGCATTGGCGTAAAGAATCGCACCTTGAACGTTCTTGCTACCGGGATATTCGCCGCGTTCGATTTGAAGTACTTTGAGTCCACCTTTAGCCATAACATAGGCCGCAGCGTTGCCCGACGGTCCGGCACCCACGACGATCGCGTCGAATTGCGACGATTCTCTCATCTAACTCTCCTGGTGTCTCGCATTTGCCGAAGTGCCAAGTGTTCCTTGCAGGCGTGCGTTAGCGCGGGCAGGAACTGCAGTGCGTCCCCGACGATGCCGTAATGCGCGCAATCGAAAATAGGTGCGTTGGGATCGGTGTTGATTGCGACAATCACGTCCGAGCTTTCCATGCCGACGCGATGCTGGATTGCCCCCGAGATGCCGGCTGCGATATAAAGTTTTGGCCGCACGGTTTTGCCAGTTTGCCCGACTTGTCGATCCGCCTCGACCCAACCTGCCTGCACGCACGGGCGCGTAGCGCCGACTTCACCACGGAGTACGCGCGCCAGATCAAACGCGAGTCCAAAATTCTCCGGAGTTTTGAGACCCTTGCCGCCGCTGACGATCACATCCGCATACGGAAGGTTGATCTGAGAACTCGTCGTATCGGCGACAAAGTCGAGCAATTTGGTGGCAATGTCGGCTTCGACGAGCCCCAGTGTTTCCTGCACGACCTCGCCGACGCGGCCTTCTTGCGCTGAGGGCATCGCCATGACCCGTGGGCGTACCGTCGCCATCTGCGGGCGATATGCAAGCGTCATGATCGTGCAGAGCAATGAGCCGCCAAACGTCGGACGGGTGGCCGCCAGTGACCGGGAGGTCGGATCGATGTTCAGTTCGGTGCAGTCGGCGGTGAGCCCAGTGAGCAGGGTTGTCGCAACGGAGCCGGCGAGATCCCGGCCCATCGAGGTCGCGCCGAGCAGTAGAATTTCAGGGTGGTATTTGTTGACCAGATCGGTCAGCCCCTTCGTGAATGGCTCATTGCGATAGCCACGCAACACTGGGTCGTGAATGACATAGGCTTTGTCTGCTCCAAGGCTGAACGCCTCAGTTGAAAACTTTTCGAGGGGCTCATCCGTGCCGCCGAGCACCGCCACGCAGACGTTGCTGCCAAGTTTGTCTGCAAGCTTGCGCGCCTCGCCGAGCAGTTCCCAAGACACGCTATGCACGTGGCCGCGGTCGTGCTCAAGGAAGACCCAGACACCGGTGTAGTTTTTCAGATGTTCGGGTAGCTCCAGGTTGCGGCCTCCGGCATTCAAGGCCGGCTGCTTTTTCGCGGCAACGGTCGAGTTCATAAGGTCCTCTTCATTAGCACGTCTGCCTCCAAAGTCGGATGGCGAGCGAACATCCTATGCACCAGATCCAACGAGACGCCGCGCAGGCTCGCCATATCCACTGTGAGCATCTCGGCTTTTTGCTCGCGCGGTGTTGGGCCGAACACTTTGCTCACTACGGTATGTGAGCCTTTCAGCCCAATTTTGCTAACGTCCTCGATACCGGCCTGCTCGCGATTCCATTTCCGTACCGGAAAAGCTGCCGCGTGGATCATTCTGGGCAGCGACGCGAAGCGAAGTTCGTTGGTGTTCTCAAGCATCGTCACCAAGCATGGCAATCGAGTTTTGAGTACGTGTACGCCGCCTTCTGCGCGACGCTCGACGACGATCGAGCGTGCGGTGAGGTCGATTTCCAGGATCCTGGACACGTAGGTGAGCAACTGGAAGCCCATGCGTGTAGCGATGCCGGGGCCGACCTGAGCAGTGTCGCCGTCGATAGTCTGCTTGCCAGTAAAGATCATATCGACCGGCTGTTCCTTGGCGATTTGTCGGATCGCGGTAGCCAGCGCATATGACGTTGCCAGCGTGTCGGCGCCAGCGAAAGCGCGATCGGTGACGAGTACAGCCTCGTCGGCCCCATAGCTGACGCATTTGCGAAGTGCGTCTTCAGCCTGCGGCGGCCCCATGCAGAGTGTGGTTACAGTACCGTCAAAGAGGTCCTTTAGCCTCAACGCTTCCTCCAGCGAGAACAGATCGTACGGGTTTACGATGGCTGGGACGCCTTGACGCATGATGGTGTTGGTGACAGGGTGAACGCGGATCTGTGCCGAGTCCGGTACCTGCTTGATGCAAACGACAATATGCATTGGCTACTCCGGGGTCAGGCGTCGCCGCGTGCTGGCAGCGACGCGCGCAGCTGGTCAAGTGAGACGACCCGCCGTCCGTCCGCTTCCTGAAAGACTCTGAAAACCTTTTGCTCTGCGGGCGTGGACAAGACGAAGTCGTTGTAGGCCTTATTCAGTAAACATCGATAGATAGAGAACACAGCCGCCGCGTTATTACGCGGTAGCGCCTTCTGTTGCTCGATGTACTGAAAAAAACGCTTGAGAATGTGCAGGCGGCTGACGTTCACTACCTTCTCATCGTATGAAATGTCAAAGAATCGCAGGAAGTCTTCCGCGGACGACAGGCGATGCAGTTGTTCGATAACTTCTTGCACGTAGTTTCTCCTATTGGACCAATGCGCACCCGATGACGGCCTCAAGACACCTTAACTCGGGTGCCACGTGCTTGCGTCAGGAAGCGATGCAGATCGGCTGTCCCCGGCGCCTGTTTGTACTGTGTGGCAAATGACCGGATACGTGCAAGCAACTGGGGCACAAGCCGCTCAGACACTTTGACGCCAAGAGCGTCGTAGGCGTCACGCACACTTTGGGATCCAGAATGTTTGCCGAGTATCGTCGACCGGTGCCGGCCTAGTTCTGCGGGATCGAATCCCTCGTAGGTCGTGGGGTGCTTCGAAAGGCCGTCGGTATGAATGCCTGACTCGTGCGTAAAGACGTCCCTACCAACAATGCTCTTGTTGGAGGAAATAGCGCGGCCAGACGCCCGTTCGACCAGCGATGAGATGTCGCATAACGCAGTTGCGTCAATGCCGGTGTCTCGTCGGAGCAGATGTCGCGTGCCCATGACGACTTCCTCAAGCGCTGCATTGCCGGCCCGCTCACCCAAGCCGTTGACGGTAGTGCTGGCGTGGGTCGCCCCTGCCGAGAGAGCCGCTAGCGTGTTGGCGGTGGCGAGTCCTAGGTCGTCGTGCGAATGGATTTCGATTTCCAGGTCCACGGCGGCGCGAATTGCTGCGATAGCGTGGAATGTCTTGAAAGGATCCAATATGCCTACGGTGTCCGCAAATCGAACGCGCTGAGCCCCATGCTGCTCTGCGCATCGCGCAACTTCTAAGATGAACGAGGGGTCCGCACGCGAGGCGTCTTCCATACCGAGGGAGATCTTGGGGTGGCTTTTCGCAGCCTTACCAATGACGCGTGCGATGCGCGCTAGCACCCAACTACGCGGCTGTCGTAGCTTGTGTTGCAAGTGAATATCCGATACCGGGACCGAAAGATGAATCATGTCGGCATCGCAGCGTAATGCCGCGCTGAGGTCCTCGTCGGTGAGTCGCCCCCAAACCATCAGACGAGCGTCGAGGTTCATGTCGACAATCGCATCAATGCACGCCATTTCCTCTTCGCCCATGGCTGGAATGCCGATATCGAGTTCGGAGACGCCAGCTTGCGACAGCGCGGCGGCAATCGCGCACTTTTCCTCTGTGCGAAATGCGACGCCAGCGGTTTGCTCGCCGTCGCGGAGTGTCGTGTCATTGATGATTGGGTTGCTCATGTCGGATCGCTTCAGTTGTTGGCCATGGGTCGCAAACGTTGTGCCAGGTGATGGTCTACACGTCAAAACAACGCTTTGCGGTACCCTGTCGGCGCCACACGAACGGCCGAAGCTTGCCCTTCAGGCGGAGGATCGCGGATGCCCCACGCGCGCAATCCGGCAGTGCCGGGTGATTGAGAGCGTATAGTGGCCTACCAAAAGCAATTTGTGCTCACGACGAGTGCGTTATTTTTGTCGTGACAGCGACAGAATACGGCTTGGTTGTCGGCTTTTGGTCAAGACGCGTAGGAAGAACATTGAGTTGGTTGGCCAACTCACGTACCGATACCAATGGAGTTCGAGCGAGTGGCATGGATTTCGCTGATAAAGCCGGCGAACCACTGGAGGCTTTGGAGAGAACATCCATGCAAGATTGCGCGAATGCCAGCACGCTGTCCTCGACTGCGCCTGTCGGCATCCAAAAGACACTAACCCTGAGGGTGACCGGACATGCGCTTGTTCAGATCGACGGCTGCGACACCCACGGCCGCGCAGACAAGTCGGGCTGCAGTTCGTCGGACGTGCCTGAGCGCGAGCCGGCAGAAGTATGGGAAAGGATAAGCAAGCATCCTTGTTTTTCGGAAGAAGCGCATCGCCATTACGCGCGAATGCATGTGGCGGTGGCGCCCGCCTGCAACATCCAATGCAACTACTGCAATCGTAAATATGACTGTTCCAATGAGTCGCGACCCGGCGTCGTGTCGGAGAAGCTGACGCCGGAGCAGGCCGTGAATAAGGTTATGGCCGTCGCGGCCAAGATTCCGCAGTTGACGGTGTTGGGCGTTGCGGGTCCCGGTGACTCGCTCGCCAATCCGAAGAGGACTTTTGACACTTTCCGTATGCTCCGCGAGCGCGCTCCGGACATCAAACTATGTCTGTCAACGAACGGACTAGCGTTGCCGGACTTTGTCGATGAGATTTGCAGCAACGCTGTTGAGCATGTGACGATCACCATCAATATGGTGGACCCCAACGTCGGTGAATTGATCTATCCGTGGATTTTTTGGGACCACCGGCGCGTCAGGGGCAAGGAGGCCTCGCAGATCCTTCATGAGCGGCAAATGCAAGGGCTCGAAATGCTCACGGCGCGCGGCGTGTTGACGAAGATCAACTCGGTGTTGATTCCGGGCATAAATGACGAACACCTGATCGAGGTGAACAGCGAAGTGAAGAAGCGCGGTGCTTTCCTGCACAATATCATGCCGCTCATCTCGGACGCTGAGCATGGCACGTATTTCGGACTGCACGGACAGCGTGGCCCTACTGCTAGCGAGTTAATGGTCGTGCAGGACCGTTGCAAGGGAGGCGCTACGTTAATGCGCCATTGCCGTCAGTGCCGTGCGGACGCAGTAGGTCTACTGAGTGAGGACCGCCGCGACGAGTTCAAGCTCGACGGGATCGACGACATGGAAACTAGGTCCGACGCTAATTACCGTCGGGAACATCAGCGCCGAGTGGAAGTGCAACGCAATGCGCAGCGCGACGCGAAACAGACTGCAATGGCTTTGGTGAAGGCGAGCGAAGTGCCGGCCGACCTGAAGGTGCTGATCGCTGTCGCGACGAAGGGAGGCGGCCGCGTGAACGCACATTTTGGGCATGTCTCCGAGTTCCAGATTTTCGAGGTCAGCGCTGGCGGAGCGATCTTTGTGGGACACCGCCGCGTGGAGTCGTATTGTCGGGGCGGCCATGATGATGAAGATCGCCTGCCACCGCTCATACACGCGATCAGCGATTGCCACGCTGTACTGGTTGCGAAGGTCGGTTTGTGTCCGCGCAAGGAGCTGTCGCAGGCGGGCATTGAGCCGGTGGACCAGTACGCGTACGAAACAATCGAAAAAGCCGCGCTGATATGGTTCATCGAATATTGCAGCCGCATCACGAAAGGCGTGACCGTGCACGTGGAGCGTGGCGCCCCCGGGATCCGGCAGAAGACGTCGATCACTGCGACGGCTGCTGCTGATTGAGCGGCAGACGGACAAATGGATCGGCGCTGCCCGCGCGCTATACAAACCATCATTACAAGGAGTGCCATTATGCCCCTGAAGATCATTGCCTCGACCTGTACCGGCTGCTCGGCCTGCGAGCCGCAGTGCCCGAATGTCGCCATAAGCGAGAAAGGTGGCGTGTTCGCGATCGATCCGAAGAAATGTACCGTATGCGAAGGACAGTTTGATACTCCGCAGTGCTTGGCGGTTTGTCCCGTGGACGGGTGCATTGTGGTGAGCTAGCATCGCTAGCCGCGGGCAGCACATTGACGAATCGTCAAACGACTGCTAACTGTTACCATGCCGACATCATGTTGACCAAATTTTCTGTTACCGCTGCCGCGGAAAAGTTTATGCGCCGTGTGGTGCGTTTTTCCGGCTTGCCATCAAGTGCTGGTTTTCGTCTTCTTGTCAGGACCGGCGGATGCTCTGGATATGACGCCGAATTCAGTGCCGAAGTAGAGGCTCGGACCGGCGACGAGACCATCGAAGTCCACGGACTGCGAATTTTCTTGCCGGCAGAAAGCCGCGTTTTGCTAGATGGTCTGAAGATCGACTTTATCGAAACGCCAGATCGGTCAGGTTTCGCATTTATTAAGGAGGACCAACGGTCGGTCGTCGCGGTCAGTGCCGATGTCGCTCGGATTGATGTGAGCGCGATCGGACGCGGTTGACGCATTCATCGACCGCAGTTGTCTTGAGCTAGCAGTTCGGTATGTCACGGAGGAAAAGTATGACTGGAACTGACAACGATGACCTCATTGAGCTCACATTTGCGCCTCGCTTCAGCATTGGTGAGCGCGTCGCTTCGCGCTTCTCCATCCGTAACGACGGCACATACGCCGGTAAGGCTTTGGGTGATTCGCTCGTCAGCAAAGGCGACGTGGGGTATGTGATCGGAATCGAAACCTTCCTGCAACGGTTCTACATCTATGCAGTTCACTTCGTCGAAATCGACCATCGCGTCGGCATGCGCGCCAAGGAGCTATGCACGCTCGACCACCTTCCCCATGACGTGCTCGCCCGTTTGGGCGAGCATGCGGCCGATCTATGCTGGATAGGTCTTCGTATCCCCGAGGGAACTGACCGCAATGGAACCGTCGGACGCGGCTCGTGTAATGCGCATGGTTATGATGCACCGGACGGTTCGCAAGTCAACGGAGCCCGTCTAGTCGTCGGCAATCCGCGTCACGGAGTTGCGGGACCTTTGCAACGGCGAAGTCTATTTTAGGCCGGTGCGGAAGCGGCTTTCTGGTTAAGGCTTGGAGGCTTGCCGAAATGGCCAGAAATACGTGGTGCCTGCGAGTCTTGCGATGCGCTCAATCAGTCAATTTTGACGGGCAGGCGGTCGCTGCACTGAGGGCGAGATCGCGCCCGGCTGGACGGTCGTAAGGGAAGAAGGACGATATCGGTCTATCAGAGCTGGGAGGCACTGGTCGCAGTACAAGAGCCACCTACGACGAGCGCTGTGCTTCTCGGCCCGATCGTTAGATTTATTGGATTTACTTGTTGAAGTGCGAATCTTTTAACCGACCTTGGAACTCTCAACGTGAAACTAATGATCCGCATGGACAGGAAAGGCATACTCAGCGCCTACGTGCCAAAGAAGGATCTCGAGGAGCAGATCGTCTGCATCGATGGCAAGAAGATGTGGGGCGGAGTGATAACGCTTGCGAACGGCTGGCGATTCCAGCTGCCGGAGATGGCGGCCGATACAACGCTTCCTGTCACCGTAGAAGCGCGTCGCGTCGCGGGTGAGCCCGACTGACATGGCACTTACAGCAGATCAGATCAGTACTATCGCCGAGTTGATGCTGAGCGAACCGACGCTGCTGGAGGCTGCCGCAACCTGGCGGAAGTCGTATCCCGATGTGCGAGTCATTCGGATTAGCGCGGTCGAGCTTGTCAATGAAAAACCCCTCCTCCAGTTTCGGGGCCGCCGCGTTTATCTCGCGACGTCGACAGGTGTCTGTGTTTCCGTGACAACAGACGCAAGTGAGGCCAATATGCTCATCCTTGCAGAAGACGGAGTCTACGATGGAAACTGAGGGAATTTCACTTACTGAGCCTGCGTGCGGGCCGCGGGAGGTCGAGCTGGTTCACGCGGTCCTGCAATCGTCGTGCTGGAGCGACGGACCAATGCTCGATTCTTTTGAGACTGCATTCGCAGGCTGGAGCGGCCGTGTCCATGCGGTCGCAGTGGCGAGCGGGACGCTCGGCACTTGGATTGCGCTGCGTGCGCTCGGCATCGGTCAAGGCCATGAAGTCATCTGCGCATCGCATACATGGCATCAGATCGCGCATGCGATCACCCTCGCTGGCGCGACACCGGTGTTTGCCGACATCGACTACTGGAGCGGTTGCCTCGACGCGATGAAGGCACAAGAGAAGATTGGAGATCGGACGCGTGCAATCCTTGCGGGAAATACGAACGGACATCCTGCCGCGTGGCAATCGTTGCGCGAGCTTGCCGATTTGAATGGTCTGAGCCTGATCGAGGATAGCACTGAGGCGCTCGGATCACGCTACCGTGGGCGCTGCGTGGGGTCGTTCGGTAAAGTGACGGTTTTTGACTTTTCGCCACCCTCCGCGTTGTGTGCGGGAGAGGGCGGAATGCTCGTCACGGACGACGACAGCTTGGCGCACGAACTGCGTTACTTAAGGCGACGTCTGAGCGCCGATCGAAAGTCGGTCTCCCTCGGTGCCCGGGTGCCGCTGCAGGCGGGTATGAGTGAAATCACCGCCGCGCTCGGCCTCGCACAACTGGCAGGGCTCGAGGAGCGGCTCGCCCAACGGAAGCGGGTCGAAGCCTGGTATCATGAAGCGATGGAGAGCTTCGAAGGCATCAAACCACCGTATCAGGCGGAGGACGTGGACGAAGTGAATTGGATGCTTTACGTCGTGCATCTGGGCAAGAGGTTTACTCACAGCGCGCGTGCTCAAATGATCGACGACATGCTGGCTTCCGGGGTAGAAACGGCAGCCTACAGCCATCCGTTGCATGAGCAGTTTCATTACATGAAGGCCGCCGATGCTATTGGAGGTCGACGAGGCTGTCTGCCCGATACCGAGCGGATTGGCGATCGAGCACTCGCGTTGCCGCTGCACACTCAGCTTACTGTTCAGGATGTGAAGTACATCGTCAAAACTTTGAAGGACACGGCGACCAACGTCGGTGCGGGGGCCGCGATCTATCTCTAGGTAGAACAACGGAAAGAGAGAAGAAGGTAACATCGGCCATGTTGTCGCTGCGCCTTTATTAACCCCCACGCAACAGTTTGCTGCGGTCCGCCGTCGAGTAGTTGCTGAAATGTCCCTCGTGCGCCGCTTGACGGCGGGCCGCAGCGATGATTGCCCTGCTGCGCGCTGGGGCGGACGGTGCACTGACCTGCTTCTCCAGTTCGGTGCTCTGACAGCGGGGGCAGGCCACGGGCGAGTTCGTGCGCACGAGAGTTTCGAAACGCAACCTGCAGTTGCGACATACATAGTCGTAGAGCGGCATGACGAGGGGCAGGTCAACGGGAAACATTATCGGAGAAGACGCCGCGCGCGCTCCCCGGGCCATAATAAGGCGATTCGCCGGCTGAGACCAATTTGGGGCTCCTGCGTTCGTGTGCCGCGTGCAGTAACTGGAGTCCCAAATCGGCAGCCATGTCGAGGGCGTCACGGCCGTCTGGCGCAACGAGACTGTCATTCGCGCCGAGCGACAGCAACAGCCACATAACCTCAATTCGACCGGTGGCGGCCGCCTGCATCAGACACGTCATATCGTCCGCGTTTAGGTGATCAAGAGCGAGTCCTGCACCGACCAACCGAAGGATCGGTCCTGGTGCGCCGCCCAAACATGCATACCACAGCGCATGGTTTCCTTCGTCGTCGAGGGCGCTGATGCGTGCGCCTGATTCGAGTAGCGCAGCGACAATGTAGTCTTCGCCGTGCAGCGCCGCCAGCATTAAGGGCGTAATGCCGTCAATGCTGCGCGATTGAGTGTCCTGGAAGTCGTGAGCATCGAGCCATTTCGCAACCGCCACGCACGGAGGTGCATGAAGATCTGCGTCGGCGTTCGGGATATCCGTGTGCGTGTGGCTCGGGCTTTCGAGTAGGGGAGTCTCGAGTGACGCGGTTTGACGTGATGCGGTCTTGGTGCGCAGTGACATGCTTTCACTCCGGTGGAGGTGATTGGAATCGCCGTCACATTCTGAAACGCGAGGCAGCGATTACATGCGGGCGACCTGCCGTGACGCTGTCGTCAGACGGGCCTGTTTTCATTTGGATCGCGAATCGGTCCCATCAGTTTGAGGCCTTCCGCGTAACTTATCGTGTCAAAGGAAAAGCTAAATTGCATCGCCGCATCGACGATAGCATCGAGCTTCCCGGCAGTGTCTGTCCTCTTGAGGTCGCCCTTCTCCAGATAAAGGAGTTCGAGCATCTCGTTGTAGACTGTCGATTCGAGTATCGGCAGAACATAAAACGTCGCTTCTTTGTACGGCACCTGAAAGCGGCTGGACAGATCGATGTTGTCACAGAACAGGAAGTACTTGCCGTGGTGCGACAGGGCCTCGCCGAGTACTTCTCCGACATTCGTCAAGTGTTCAAAACTCAGTAACCACCCTGCGAAGAATTGGACGTGTGGGTCGCCAGCATTCGCGACAGCCATCACCTGCTCGCAAGAGAGCTCGGGCGGGCGGGCCTCGTCGGCGAGGTGAGGCCCAAATCGTAGCGCCAGCTCACCGCGAAAGCCGAACCTGTCAGCCGCATTTGTGCGGCCCTTAAAGACGGGGTTGAGGAGGCGCCCCTCGCGATCGAGGCGGGCAAATGGTGTCCCACTGAGTGCAGCAGAGGTTAGCGTATCAGGCATTCTGTAATCCTAATTGGAGAAATAGCTTGGCATAGTTAATCTGGTGCTGGATCGTGCCTTTTCAGCGGGCAGCCAGAAACTCGCAACATCCGTACCAATGCTGCATGCTGGCCAATACTGCGGTAAGCCGGGTCAAGCGGGCAACAACTCTGCACGTGGATGTCCATTTGGGGCAAAGGGGCGTGCGGTTTGTCAGGAAGACGACGTCGAAATTGTCGGTGGCCGAAATTGGAGAGTTTGCGGATGGCCTCGCTGAGCAAGCATTTGGCGGATTCAGGGGCTTGTGGCATGGACGTTGCAGGGACGAAGGGCGCGGACACACTCCGGCCGATGCGTGACTCTAGAAGAAGACCATATAGACACAGCAGGCTGAGGACTTGGTCGTGGCTTTTCAGTGCTGATTCGCACCTATGGTTTTACCTTCTAATCTCAATGGAGTAAAACAATGTCTCAACTTCGACAAATTGCCTTCTACGGAAAGGGCGGCATCGGTAAGTCGACCACGTCGCAGAATACGCTTGCAGCGCTTAGCGACCTTGGGCAAAAGATCTTGATCGTTGGGTGCGATCCAAAGGCCGACTCGACACGTCTTATATTGCACGCGAAAGCTCAGGACACCATCCTCTCTCTCGCGGCGGAAGCCGGTTCGGTCGAAGACCTCGAACTCGATGACGTTATGAAGATAGGCTACAAGAATATCCGCTGTGTCGAGTCGGGCGGGCCTGAGCCAGGCGTCGGCTGTGCGGGTCGGGGTGTCATCACATCGATCAACTTCCTTGAGGAGAATGGCGCCTACGACGGAGTCGACTACGTGTCATACGATGTGCTCGGCGACGTCGTTTGCGGTGGCTTCGCAATGCCTATTCGCGAGAACAAGGCACAGGAAATTTACATCGTGATGTCGGGAGAAATGATGGCGATGTACGCCGCTAATAACATCTCGAAGGGAATCTTGAAATATGCGAACAGTGGGGGTGTGCGTTTGGGCGGACTCATTTGCAACGAGCGCAAAACCGACAAGGAACTTGAACTGGCCGAATCACTGGCAGCGATGCTAGGCACTAAATTGATTCACTTCGTCCCGCGCGACAACATTGTGCAGCATGCGGAACTTCGTCGGATGACCGTGATTGAGTACGCGCCGGACAGCGAGCAGGCTGGGCAATATCGCGCGCTTGCGGAGAAGGTTCACCATAACGGCGGCAATGGCGTGATTCCAACCCCGATCACAATGGATCAGCTCGAAGACTTATTGATGGAAAAAGGAATTATGGTGCAAGTCGATGAGTCCCAAGTCGGCAAGACCGCCGCCGAGCTCACCGCCTGACGAGTGCTGGACGACGGTTGCCGTGCGGCGCACGGCTACCGTTTCCGCCAACGACAGTCTTCACTTATAGGATATTCAATGACCGCGACGGTTGAAGAACGCAAAGCTGCTAATAAGGCCTTGATTGACGAAGTGCTGCGAGCTTACCCTGAAAAAATGGCTAAACGGCGGGCCAAGCATTTGGGTTCCTTCGAACAGGGCAAGCCTGACTGTGGTGTGAAGTCAAACATCAAGTCTTTGCCGGGGGTGATGACGATTCGGGGCTGCGCTTACGCGGGCTCGAAGGGCGTCGTCTGGGGGCCGATCAAGGACATGATTCACATCAGTCACGGACCTGTCGGATGCGGGCAGTACTCGTGGGGATCGCGCCGCAACTACTACGTCGGGACGACAGGAATCGATGCGTTTGTCACGATGCAATTCACGTCCGACTTCCAAGAGAAGGACATTGTGTTCGGCGGCGACAAGAAACTCGATAAGATCGTCGACGAGATTCAGGAGCTGTTTCCGCTGAACAGGGGCATATCCGTCCAAACCGAATGCCCAATCGGCCTCATCGGTGACGATATTGAGGCAGTATCTAAAAGGAAGAGCGCGCAGTACGGCGGGCACACGATCGTACCGGTGCGCTGTGAGGGCTTTCGAGGCGTATCGCAGTCACTCGGGCATCACCTCGCAAACGATGCGATTCGCGACTGCGTGTTCGACCGCGCCGAGCCGAGACAGCGATCCGCGCTGGAGTCCACACCGTACGATGTCGCGATCATTGGCGACTACAACATTGGCGGTGATGCGTGGTCGAGCCGCATTCTCCTCGAGGAAATGGGCCTGCGGGTCATCGCGCAGTGGTCAGGCGATGGCACTCTCGCAGAACTTGAGAATACGCCGCGATCTAAGCTCAACCTGCTTCACTGCTACCGTTCGATGAACTACATCAGCCGGCACATGGAGGAGAAGTATGGCACTCCATGGGTCGAATACAATTTTTTCGGCCCGACAATGATCGAAAAGAGCTTGCGCGAGATTGCAAGCCGATTCGACGACACCATTATGGAAAACGCCGAGAAGGTGATCGCAAAATACCGTCCGTTGATGGATGCCGTCATAGCCAAATATAAGCCGCGGCTTCAGACGAAAAAAGTGATGCTGTTTGTAGGTGGCCTTCGCCCACGCCACGTAATAGGCGCGTACGAGGATCTTGGGATGGAAGTTGTCGGTACCGGCTACGAGTTTGCTCACAACGACGACTACCAGCGCACAACGCATCACATAAAAGAAGGCACTCTGATTTACGACGACGTGACTGGCTACGAATTCGAGAAGTTTGTCGAACATACGCGACCAGACCTCGTCGGCTCCGGCATCAAAGAAAAATACGTCTTTCAGAAGATGGGCGTCCCATTCCGCCAGATGCACAGCTGGGATTATTCTGGCCCATATCATGGCTACGACGGCTTCGCTATCTTCGCGCGGGACATGGACATGGCGATCTCGAGTCCTGTCTGGAGTCTGTCGAAAGCACCGTGGAAGAAGGCGGCGTGAGCGCTGTTAGCGGCATGGCCGCGCCGATCGCCGGTTGCATAGAACATCAATACAGGAGCCAATCATGCCCCAATCAAGCGACAAAATTCTCGATCACGAACTGCTGTTTCGCGAGCCGGAGTATCAAGAGCTCCTTCGCAATAAGAAAGATAACTTCGAGTTCAACCATTCCGACGAGGCGATAAAGCGGGTTGCCGAATGGACGAAGACAGAAGATTATAAACTGAAGAACTTCGCCCGTGACTCCCTGACCATAAATCCAGCCAAGGCGTGTCAGCCTCTTGGTGCCGTATTCGTCGCGAACGGATTCCATAAGACACTGCCTTTCGTGCATGGCTCGCAGGGCTGCGTGGCCTATTACCGTTCGCACTTTTCGCGACATTTTAAAGAGCCGACGTCGTGCGTCAGTTCGTCCATGACAGAGGATGCGGCCGTGTTCGGTGGTCTGAACAACATGATCGACGGTCTCGCGAATGCATACAATCTCTACAAGCCCGACATGATCGCCGTATCCACGACCTGCATGGCGGAGGTGATTGGCGACGACCTCGACGCGTTCATCAAGAATAGCAGGCAGAAGGGCAGCGTGCCACAAGATTACGACGTGCCGTTCGCGCATACGCCCGCGTTTGTCGGCAGCCACGTGACCGGCTACGACAATGCGCTCCTGGGCATCCTGAAGTACTTTTGGGACGGCAAGGCGGGCACTACTGCACCACTTTTGCGAGTTCCTGACGAGAGCGTGAACTTTATCGGAGGGTTCGACGGCTTCGTGGTCGGAAACATGAAGGAGATTCGGCGTATCTTCGATTTATTTGGCGTAAGCGTGAATATTATTTGCGATCCATCGGGAACTTGGAACACGCCGACTGATGGCGAATTTCGGATGTACGAGGGCGGGACTACGAAAGAGGAGGTCGAACGTGCGCTGAACGCCAAGGCAACGTTCGTCTTTCAGGAGTATTGCTGTGAAAAGACCAGCAAGTTCCTCGCCGATCATGGCCACGAAGTCGTGTCACTGAATGCGCCTGTCGGCGTTTCAGGTACAGATCATTTCCTCATGGAGATTTCGCGCGTGACGGGAAGACCAATCCCGGCTGAACTTGAAAGGGAGCGTGGGCAACTAGTTGATGCGATGGCAGACAGTCAGGCGAGTCTGCACGGCAAGCGGTATGCGCTCTATGGCGATCCAGATCAGATGCTCGGTTACACGAACTTCCTGCTTGAGTTGGGCGCGGAGCCGGTGCACGTGCTCTCGACGAACGGTAACGAGGGGTGGGCGGAAAAGGTTAGGGCATTGCTGGACGCGTCGCCATATGGTGAAGGATGCAAGGTCTATCCAAAGCGCGATCTATGGCACTTGCGCTCGCTGCTATTTACGGAACCAGTGGATTTCCTGATCGGCAATACACACGGAAAGTACTTGGAGCGCGACACTGGTACGCCGCTCGTCCGACTCGTGTTTCCGATTTTCGACCGCCACCATTACCACCGCTATCCGACGTGGGGGTATGCGGGGGCATTACGCGTTCTGTTAGCGCTGCTGGATGAATTCTTCGAGACACTCGATGCAAGCACGATTGACATCTCGAAGACCGATTACAGCTATGACATCATCCGGTGAGGGGTGGACCCGTTCGGGGCTGGGCTCAGTGTCGAGTGCTAAAAGGGGGGGCAGTTCAACCCGCCGGAAAGCATGGATATTGGGTCTCCCTAATTGCTCGACGTCGCTGGCTTCGGCTGCGTTGCTGTTCCAATAGCATCCTCAAGACCGAAGCGCGAAGGCAAGAATCGACATTAGGAGCGGCGCGACGATTGCGCCGGACCTTTCGCGAAGCGTCGGCGGTTAGTCGACCAGAAGATGACGATCGACTCCTCCGCGCTGCATTTTGCCATTCATAGCGCTACTTAGAGGCGCTAACAAAATGAGTCCTTCAGCCTTCGCCAAGAGATGATGCAGCAGGGGAGTTTGATGAAGGCTTGGTGGATGAAGGCAAGGCGTTCGAAGCGGATGCGCAGTCGCCGGAAGTTGTGAAGCCACGAAATGGTTCGCTCGACGACCCAGCGGGTTTTGCCAAGGCCGCTGCCATGAGGGTGGCCACGTCGGGCGATTTCGGTAGCGATGCCGGCTGCGTGCAGCGGACGGCGGTATTTGTCGTGATCGTAGCCCCGATCGCCCTGAACGATGCGGGGCTTCGAAAGCGGCCGGCCGCGCTTGCCGGCAATGGGTGGGATCGCATCAACCAGCGTGTGAAGCTGGGTGAGATCGTGACGGTTGGCGCCGGTGAGGATTGCCGCGAGCGGGATGCTTTGAACCAGGTTGCGCGCGGACGGTGGGATTCGGTCCCGTTTTTGACCTGCACCCACCGCGCGGATCGAGGAGGAGTCGACGACGACACGGGACCAGTCAATCCGGTCGGACTCGCGTAGCTTCGCGGGCACCACTTCGTGTAGCCGGTCCCAGACGCCGGCAGCCTGCCAGTCTCGTAGACGGCGCCAGCAACTCATGCCACTGCCGCAGCCCATCTCGCGGGGCAGCAGGTCCCAGCGCAGGCCCGGTAAGCATGGCCCGGTCATCCAGTGGTTTGCGTCCGGGATACCGTGAGCGGCGAGGTTTGGGTGGGGGCATCAAGGGTTCAATGAGTGCCCACAACGCATCAACGAGTAGTTTGGCCATGGCCTCCTCGTCACCGAAACAATGACGAGGTTAACAGCAATCGTTGGAAGTTAACAGATCAAAGCAATCATTTTGTTAAGGCTTCTTAGTGCTACGGAGAGCCACACGGCATATCGCAATCCCACGATCGGTTGCAAAACATTTCGGGACGCATTGCGCAATTCGGAGCGCGGACGGAGAAGTGCAAGAACTCATATGGCCTGCGACGCGGTAACGCACACAAGCACTGCGTAAAACATCAGTTGATTGCGATCAACGCTATCGGCCACGAATTCGGACACAGTGTAGAAGGTTAATGGCTAAAGGTAATGACAATGATAAAGCAACTCCGTAATGTGGCTGCTGCACTACTCCTTATGTCACCATTTGTACCGCACGCAGCTAACGCCGCCGACAGTGAAGTCGTCGGAAACTACGCAGGTGATTGGTTGGTACGCCTCCGCGCGATAAGCATTGAACCGCAAGTTCGCAGCACTGACACGCTTTCCGCGCTCGATGTCGGCGTAAGCAACGCGCTGGTGCCAGAGGTCGATTTCACTTATATGGTACGGGACAGCATCGGCGTGGAGTTGATTCTTGGTACCTCACGTCATCACCTGACGTCGAATCTCGGCGACCTTGGTGGCGTTAACGTGCTGCCACCGACATTGTTATTGCAATATCATTTTAATCATGCGGGACGCGTTCGACCGTACGTTGGTGCCGGACTCAACTACACGCTCTTTTATAACAACGGATTGCATGCGGGAGGTGTACCCGTCTCTATAAAGAATCACAGCTTTGGTCCTGCGCTGCAGGTCGGGATTGACGTGCAGGCATCAAAGAGTCTATTCGTTAACGCCGACATCAAGAAGATATGGATGAAGACTGACGCATCGCTTAGCGGCTCGACAATTGGCGCCTTGCATCTCGATCCGCTGGTCATTGGTATTGGCGTCGGGGTGAAGTTCTAGACGTTGCGAATCTCAAGCGACAGACGGTTCAGTGAACGGCTGGCTTCGCTCCTTGTACAGTGGTTAACTTGGGAGAAGATGGGCATGACAGAGAGGAAAGCTTTTAAGGAGTGGTTAATCCCTATCGGTGGTTGGCTGTTCGTTTCTCTTGCTGGGTGTAGCCCCAAGTTTCTCGTCCTGAGTCCCAAGGGTAGCGTAGGCGCGGCGGAGAGATCACTCATCGCCTCGGCCACATGGGCCATGCTGCTGATCGTAGTTCCCGTTATTATCCTCACGCTTACCTTCGCGTGGCGCTACCGCGCGTCGAACCGCAGCGCACGCTACGTCCCGACCTGGGTTCACTCAACGGCGATTGAAGTGGTGGTCTGGGCCATACCCGCTGCCATCATTCTATTCCTCGCCATCCTTACGTGGCGTACCACGCATGAGCTCGACCCTTATAAACCACTGGAATCGGACGTGAAGCCCATCAACGTCGAAGTCGTCGCGGTCGACTGGAGATGGCTCTTTATCTATCCTGACCTCGGCATCGCTACAGTGAACGAATTGGCGGTGCCTGTCAGCACGCCGGTCAATTTTCGCATCACGTCGGACTCGGTGATGAACTCTTTCTTCATCCCGCAACTTGGCACTCAAGTCTACGCGATGGCCGGCATGCAAACGCGGTTACACCTGATCGCCGACGAAGCGGGCGACTTCACGGGCTTCTCGTCGAATTACAGCGGCAAAGGCTTCTCCGATATGAAGTTCCGTACGGTGGCTACGAGCCAGCGGGGCTTCGATGCGTGGGTGGAGACGGTAAAAGCTTCATCGACCCAGCTTACGATGGATCGGTACGCAACGGTCACGCAGCCGCACGCAAACGCGCCCGTGCAGTACTTCTCGAAGGTCGACCGGAGGCTTTTCGACAAAATCGTCGGCAAATACAACAACGGCAACGTCGCGGATTTCACTGCATCATCGTGCGTAACCAAAGGGTAAACAGCCATGTTCGGAAAACTCACATTAGACGCGATGCCTTTCGATCAGCCCATCGTCATGGGGGCGTCGGTGTTCATGGCGCTTGTTGTCCTCGGCGTGTTCTGGCTGGTCACCTTAGAAGGCAAGTGGAAGTACCTCTGGGTCGAGTGGCTCACGAGCGTGGACCACAAGCGCATCGGCGTCATGTACATGATTGTAGCCGTGCTCATGTTGGTGCGCGGCTTTGCCGACGCCGTAATGATGCGCCTTCAACAAGCCGTGGCGTTCAATTCGCCAGGCTATCTGCCGCCGGATCACTTCGACCAGATCTTCACGGCGCATGGCGTCATCATGATCTTCTTCATGGCGATGGCGCTCATGGTAGGCTTCTTCAATCTCGTCGTGCCATTGCAGATCGGCGCGCGCGACGTGGCGTTTCCGTTCCTGAACTCGCTTTCCTTCTGGTTGACCGCAGTCAGCGCGGCGTTGATCAATTTGTCCCTCGTAGCTGGCGAATTCGCGAAGGTCGGCTGGCTCGCGTATCCGCCGCTTTCCGAGCTGAAATTTAGTCCTGGCGTTGGAGTGGACTACTATATATGGGCGATTCAGCTCTCGGGTGTCGGCACCTTGATGTCGGGCGTGAACTTCTTTGTCACAATCATCAAGATGCGCGCGCCGGGGATGTCGCTCATGAAGATGCCCGTGTTCACATGGACGGCGCTCTGCTCGAATGTCCTCATCATGGCGACGTTTCCCATTCTCACGGTCGCGGTAGCGCTGCTCGGCCTCGATCGTTACATTGGCACGCACTTCTTCACGAACGAACTTGGTGGCAACGCCATGTTGTACTTGAACCTGATTTGGGCGTGGGGCCACCCCGAAGTGTATATTCTAGTGCTGCCCGCTTTCGGCATCTATTCGGAAGTGATGGCTACCTTCTGCAAGAAGCCGCTATTCGGTTACAGGACGATGGTCTACGCATCGTGTGCGATCATGTTACTTTCGTTTCTTGTTTGGGCGCACCACTTCTTTACCATGGGCTCAGGCGCCGACGTCAACGCATTTTTCGGCATCGCCACAATGATTATCGCGATTCCAACCGGCGTCAAGATCTTCAATTGGCTATTCACGATGTATCGCGGGTGCGTTCAATTCGCTGCGCCCGTGTTCTGGACCATCGGTTTCGTGGTGACGTTCTCTATCGGTGGCATGACCGGCGTGATGATGGCGATTCCGGGCGCGGACTTTGTGCTGCACAATTCGCTTTTCTTGGTCGCTCATTTTCATAACGCCATTATTGGCGGTGTGGTGTTTGGCTATTTAGCTGGCCTGCAGTACTGGTTTCCGAAGGTGTTCGGTGTCAAGCCCGATGACAAGCTCGGCAAGGCGTCGTTCTGGTGCTGGTTCGTCGGCTTTTATGTGGCCTTCGTACCTGTTTATGTGCTCGGCTTCATGGGCGCGACGCGCCGCACAAATCACTATGATGTGGCTGAATGGCAACCATACTTCATTGTTGCGGCGCTCGGCGCGGCGATCATCGCGGTGGGGATCCTGTTACAGGTTCTGCTGTGGGTGATGGCATTCGTGAACCGCAATGAGGCCGAATACAAGGATATGACAGGCGATCCATGGGATGGGCGCACGCTCGAATGGGCAACTTCCTCACCGCCGGCGGTCTACAACTTCGCTCTCGTTCCGAAAGTGGAGGACATTGACGCCTTCGCGTACATGAAAGAAACGGGCTGCGGCCTTGGGCTGGCGTCAAAGTACGTGGACATCCATATGCCATCCAATACATCGGCGGGTTTTTTCACGGGGATGTGCAGCTTGGTGCTGGGTTTCGCGGCCGTATGGCACGTCGCGTGGCTCGCTTTGCTAGGTTTCATTGGGATCGTCCTCACGATGATCATAAAGAGCTTCGACAAGAACGACGGATATTACATTCCCGCGGCGATGGTCCGTGAGATCGAAGAACGGCGGTTTGGCACGAGAGACCCGATGGGCATTAACGGTTCAGTCGCCGAGGAGGCTTACTGATGTTACAGAAAACCGTTGGCGCAGATTTTTCAGAAGTCGATTATCAAGATCATCCACAATCGCACTCAGTGTTCGGCTTCTGGGTGTATCTGATGACCGACTGTATGCTGTTCGCGGCGCTCTTTGCTACGTTCAGTGTGCTGAGGCACCAGTTCGCCGGTGGCCCTACGGGTCACGATCTCTTCGATCTAACCGGCGTGGCGCTGGGAACCTCTGTGCTGTTGCTTTCTAGTATCACCTATGGTTTCGCGATGTTGGGTGTGCCGCGGGCAAGGAGCGGTGTCGTGCTCGGTTGGCTCGTGATCACATTCATTCTTGGCGCGTCGTTCCTCGCGCTCGAACTTCGCGAGTTCTCGCAGCTGATCGCGGAAGGCGCGGGCCCGCAGCGCAGCGCGTTTCTCTCAGCCTTCTTTACGCTCGTCGCTGCGCACGGAATTCACGTTTTCTTCGGCCTGCTGTGGATGCTCGTACTAATGATGCAAGTGCTGCGGGTGCCTCAGCTTGGTGAGCAGGAGGTCCGCCGGCTAACGTGCCTGAGCCTATTCTGGCACTTCCTCGACGTAGTATGGATCTTCGTGTTTTCTTTCGTCTATCTGGGGAGCATGCTCTAATGGCTTATGCGCAGACTCACGCGGGGTCTCATGGCAGCCTCACTAGGTATCTCGCGGGCTTTTTTCTTTCGGTATTACTTACGGCCGGCGCATTCGGTGTCGGGCTGTACGATGCCCTCGATGCAACTACGGCTATGATCGCGATCGCCGTACTCGGCTTTGTGCAAGTTGTCGTGCACCTTGTGTGCTTCCTACATCTGACCCTCTCGCCTGGGCAGGGATGGAACGTGCTTTCACTCTGCTACACGATACTAGCCGCTGCGTTCCTGATCCTCGGCACGGTCTGGGTGATGCAGAACGTCAGTATGCTGATGATGTCGCGTTAGTCAGTTGCCTGCGGGTTTTGTTTTCCGGCGCCGGACATGCACCAGCCCCGCACCCACTTCCATGCGAGCTGGGTGCCCGCGAAACGCCGATTCCGCTCCACGCAACAGAACCGCATCAGGAATATGTTCCTCTGCCATGTGATCCGTACACCTATTCGCCTATTTGGTTGATCGCTTGCAGTTTCACCTAAACAAGCGAGTTATGGCCTGTCCGTTTCGAGCGGCGGCCAGTGAATGCCGCGGGTTCGGTTCGCAATCGTCGGTTTTTGTCCGCACTTTTCAGGGAGCAAAGGCTCAGTCGCCCTGCTTGCGCTGTTGACGACAGTACGTTAGCTAGAAGTGAATTCGGTGTGCTGAAGCGACGCGAGCAAGGTGAAATATATACGGAGCAATTTGCATCGCGCCCCTGAGAACCGGCCAATGGTGAGGCCTATGATTAGCCAGGCGGCATGCTTGATCAAGGCCTTACCGGACAAAGCCGTGACGACGCTTCGGACGTCGACATCCGGCACTCGCGGTCGACAAGCACATCGAGCCGAGTTCTTCGAACATCATCGCTTGCGCTCAATGCACGACGCCGAAGAACAAAATTGCGCCTTCGGCTGCGTCAGGCCCGCCTTGAAGTAGCCTTCCAACCGGTCGGCGGTCACTTCGTCGAGAATGAAGGGCGGTGAATGTAGCCCGCGGCGAATGCCTGGTCGTACCAGTCGCTGAGCCACGCGCGAAGTTGGATCATTTCCTTCGGCAGAATGCTCAAGGCATCGTCGTGCATATTTCTTTCCCCGGTTCGCTGAACGATGAGGCGGCGGTGAGAAGACGTGCCACGTTGCGTTGGCATGGCGAGAGAGGTCGACCGAGCACGCACCGGTCGGCGGACCCATCTGTATGCGCGGGCGGCATGCTCCCACGTGAAACGAAGTGGTCCAGCAGGCGGACAACCGCCCAGTAATCGCGCGTCGGGCCAACGAGCTTTTCGTGTTTAGAGCGCAGCGATGTGTAGGCCGCCATGGTTTTCCCCTCGATCTACGATGATTCGATGGTATGGCGATCGGTGCGGGCGTCCAATCGGAGCCGGACGAATGTTGTCTCAGGAAGCGCTGGTTGAGGCCGTCAGGACTTCCTGAATCGGATCGCCCTTGTGCGGCGGAAATTGAAGGTTTACCTATCGGCGGGCTTTCTGCGCTAATGGCGTCAGGATGTCCTGACGCGTGATTCAGCATCTCATACTCTGATTTTGCAGTAAGCGCTGAATGCGGTAGGAAGTCTGCTAGTCGATAATGAACATGAAGACATGCAACGTCGACTTGACGAATTATGATGGGCTATCTGTCGGAGAGGGAGAACGTCGTCTCGCAGATCGACGCGATATGTCTGCGACTGTTCGACACTTGGTGCGAGACGCGCAGCTTGACGGCACTTGCGTATCTGATGCTTTGCTGGCTATTGCGCGACAGTAGCCCCAGCGCGCTCAGGCGCCTTGGCGAAACACTTCGCGATTTGCGGCGGAATCACGCGAATCGGATCGACGACTGTGACTTCCGCGCGCTCTGCGAAGTGGCAGATCTGATCGACGAATTGGCCGCGCCGCGCAGAGTCACGCTGATGGCGCGAGCGGAGTAGGGAGAGAAAATGCAAGCATAAGCGCAAAATTCGTGGAGCGTGCGGCGGATTTGACGCTGCGGTGCGCGTTGTCGCAGCGGACCTTGAAGCCGGCAAGGGCGCGCAGACTAGGCTCTGGATCGAGGTCCAAATATTGGACTCCCACAATGGCGGCACTCGCGCGAATATTTGGGATAGGAACCGGTTCGCGTGAACCTGTGAGTGGAAAGCGATCTTGCAACTCGTGGAGCGGTATCTCGAAGGAAACACCGCATCATGACCGATTTGGCCGCTTTAGTCGCGCACAAGGGCACGATTCTTATCGTCGACGATACGCCGGGGAATCTTGGTGTGATTGTCGACAGCTTCGAGGCGCACGGCATTCGGGTGCTGACGGCGCTCGATGGGACGGAAGCGGTCGAGCGTGCGGTCTTTGCGCAGGCGGACGTGATCCTGCTTGAAGTGGAGATGCCAGGCATCGACGGCTTTGAGACCTGTCGACGCCTCAAGCACGATGAGCGCACGCGCGACATCCCGGTCATATTCATGACCTCGCTCTCAGGCAACGCGGACCGCGTCGAAGGTTTTTTGGTGGGCGGCGCCGATTATGTAACCAAGCCGTTACGTGTCGATGAGACGCTGGCTCGCGTTGGCGTGCACCTTGAACTGCGGATGACGCACAAGCAGGTGCTCGCGCAGAACCACCTGCTGCTCGCGGAAGTAGCCGTGCGAAAGAAGACGGAAGCGGTGCTATCGGCAGCGCGCGACGATCTGGAGCACCGCGTCTCGTTGCGCACCGAAGAGCTCGCGCATGCCAACACGAGCTTGCTGGCGCAGATCGACGAGGGGAGGCGTGCAGACGCTCGTCTCAAGGAAAGCGAGGCTCGCTTTCGCGCGATTGTCGAAACGAGTCCGGTGCCGCTGTGCATCACGTCGATGCCTGACGGACACATCCTTTACACAAACCGGCCGCTGCGTGAGCTCTTCGGTATGGAAGAAGCCTCGTCCGCCAATATCGACGATTTCTATGCCGAACGTGGCGAGCATGAGCGTCTGATCGAGCATCTACAAACGAAGGGTGGCTTGCGCAATACAGAAGTCAAATTGCGGCGTCTTGACGGTACACGATTCTGGGCGATGGTGACGGCACGCGTTGCGACTTACGACGATTCTCCGGCGATCTATGTTGGCCTGAACGACATCACTGCGCGCAAGCAAATGGAGCAGGAGCTCGTCGAATCGCGCGAGGAGCAGCGCGAACTGTCCGCGTATATGGAGGCGGTTCGCGAAGAAGAAAGAAGGCGCATTGCGATGGAAATTCACGACGAACTGGGGCAATTGCTGACTGCGCTTAAGATGGACGTGTCCCTGCTCAAGATGCGTATAGCGTACGACGCGGAAGCGTCAAAAAAAGCCGACGATATGCGCCAACTAGTCGAAGGCACGATCTCGATGGTGCGAAATGTCGCGAGTCATTTGCGGCCCGCCGCGCTCAACTTCGGAATTGCGTCTGCCCTTGAATGGCTTGTCGACGAGTTCAACCTCCGGAATGCTATTGTGTGTGAATTGCGCATCGAAGGCGGAGAACCCTCGCTGTCCGATTCACATGCCACGGCCTTATTCCGCATCGCACAGGCGTCGCTGACGAACGTCGCGCGGCATGCCGTCGCCACACATGTCGAGGTGACGCTTGTTTCGACGGCGGCGAAGCTCCTGCTGCAGGTGCGTGACGATGGCCGCGGCTTCGACCAGCAAGTCGTGAGGGGCGACTATTCATATGGCCTGCTCGGCATGAACGAACGCGCGCGGCTGATTGGCGGATCGCTTTCAATCGAAAGTGCGCCGGGCGCGGGCACCATGGTTTCAATTCACATTCCGCTCGATGGCGGACTTCGAACATGATCAGGATACTCATCGCAGACGATCATGCAATCGTCCGTGGTGGACTCAGACAAATCATAGCTACTACGAGCGATATCGTCGTTGTGGCGGAAGCGGCACAGGGGTCAGAAGTGATCGATGGGTTGCGCTCGCGGGCAGTCGACCTTTTGTTGCTCGACATGACGATGCCAGGCATCAGCGGTGTCGTCCTGATTCGCAGAGTACGGGCGGAACATCCTTCATTGCCGGTGCTCGTACTGAGCATTCACGATGAGGCTCAGGTCGCGTCCCGCGCGCTGCGCGCGGGAGCGACGGGGTATCTGACCAAGGACAGTGACCCGGAAGTGCTGCTCGCAGCGATCCGCAAGCTCGCGGAGGGCGGGCGTTTCCTCGACCCGAAGCTCGTCGATGCAATGGTCTTCGATACTCAGCGCGACGACGTGCCTCCTCATAAAGTACTGTCGGATCGCGAATTCCAGGTGCTGCAGATGCTCGCGGCGGGCAGGAGCATCAATGAAATCGCCGAGACATGTACGCTCAGTGGGAAAACTATCAGTACACACAAGATGCGATTAATGCGCAAACTCGGACTGTCCAACAACGCCGAGTTGATTAGATACGCGATCCGGCATGGGCTGATCGTCGAGTAGAAGGATGCTGGCAATCGCCTGATGAAATGAAGTTACGAGTGGTCGTCAGCGAGTTCGCACGCATTTCTCTTGCCGCGCGGGCGACATTGCGGGCGCTAAGGATGGCTGGCGCAATGGATTGTAAGAAGTATCTGCCAGCGATTCACATTTCGCGACCGGGTAATCGAATTTTACCGCTCCTACAGATATTGCTCCACGGAATTGGGATTTGACTTGGACCGGTAAGCCTTTGCTTGCATCCAGCGGTGATCCGCGAAATGCCGATAACGTCCGTCAAGCTCAGTCACGCGTTTGGCCTGTATCACGATGGCGCTACGTCGCCGAGTGGCGCTAGATAATGCAGCGCTTCGATACCGTCCAAGGGTGATTCCACCAAGTTCACGGTAAAACGAGCGGCGGCCGGGATGACCGTTTGGCCTGCCGAGATTCCCGAACCGGCTTACGTCAAGCACATCTTTGTCAAAGCCAGCGCGCGGCTCAATAGCCGTGCCGAAAATGGTAATCAGCCGACCGTGAACGCGAGCGACGCATGCGTGGCTTTCGCGATCCTGAACGCGCGCAAACAGCTCGCGGCACGCTTCACCGCGTGGCGGCGTTTGGCAGACGTCACCGAAATTCCGTCCGCTTTCTGAGCCAGCGTTTTCCCTCCCCGCTAGGTTAGACCGTGGCCAGGAGATCCTGAATCACCCCACGCACCACACGTTCGAGCCCGAGAGTTCAACTAGAACCCGGACAGCAGATTGCATCGAAGGCCTAGAGTTCATCTGGCTCGTTTGACAGTCTGGATATACGGAAGCAGTCGATTACCAGCGTCGCCACCACTTGAAAGAAAGCCTGATAAACCGGGCGCGACCATATAAGGTGTAAAGTAAGCGCGAAATAAGGCGCACCTAGCCTCCGTAGTCGGGAAGATGCAAGCTGCGCCCGCAGACTTGGATTGCGGACGCAGATAATGACCGACACTGACTTTGACTTTTCCCCCTGCGGGTGATCCGGACATGTGCTGATGGCAAGCATGGATCCAACCCGGAGGGCAAGCGCAAGCTGATCGAGGCCTGCCGCCTGCCTGGCGCATCGCTGGCTGGCTTGTCGCTGAAGGCCGGGGTGAATGCGAACCAGTTGCACAAGTGGGTGCGCCTGGAAGAGCAGCGTGAATGTACTGCTGTCCAAATGCCGATCTTGGGCAAGCACCATCGGCATTCGCGACAGTCGTCACAATCGACGACGCGGCCCCGGCGTTGGTCCCAAGGGGAGCTGTGCCACCCGCATCGGAATCGGCGCCACAGCGTGAACCTTCTCGTCCTTCGCCGCGCCCGGCATCGCTGGCGGGCCTGTCGGCGACGCTTCCCAATGGGGATCTCGTTGAGCTCGAGTGTACCGGGCGCGACGCTTCACTCGTGACGGCGATGACCGCAGCATTGCGAGCGCGCTGATGTTCCGCTTCGATACGGAGCTGCGAGTCTATCTGCACCGCGAGCCGATCGACTTCAGGGCTGGGATCCACAGCCTCGTCAACCTGGTTGAGCAGTCGATGCAGATCGATCCGCTCGCACGCGCCGTGTACGCGTTCAGCAACCGGCGGGCTAACCGCATCAAACTGTTGCTGTGGGAGCGTAACGGCTTCCGGCTGATGCTGCGCCGCCTGGAAGCAGACCGGTTAGTGTGGCCGCGCCGGCAGCAGGCCGTCATCGAACTGACGACCGAACAGCTGCATTGGCTGCTTGAGGGCATCGACATTGAAGCGGTTCGTCGACATCCATCCCGCCGCTATCGGCCCGAGACGATCGACACAAACCTTGATTGATATCAAGGCGGCACGTAAACCTGTTTCGGCGGTTTCATCGCTATCGTGAGAGGCATGGACACACATCTTCTCTGGACTTCCGCCGGCCGCCCAAGCCTATATCCGTGAGCTTGAGCAGGGTACTGCTGACCTGGCCCCGCGCATACAGACCCTCGACGAGCAGTTGGGGCTTGCACAAAGCCAGCGCTTTGCGCCCCGCAGTGAGAAGCTCAAGGATCGCGTGTTCAACGAAGCCGAACAAATGGCCCAGGCCTACGACGACGCTGATGATGCGTTCGCGCTGCCTGACACCGGACTGCCGCAAGTCAACGAGCCGGAAGGCGGCAAGCGCGGGCGCAAACCGCTGCCGGCCAACCTGCCGCCCCAGCGCATCGAATACGACGTGCCCGAGGACCAGAAGATTTGCGCCTGCTGCGGTCACGGTATGCACCGCATGGGCGAGGATAACAGCGAGCAGTTGCACATCGACGTCAAGGCGTCGGTGCTGCAACAGGTGTGGTTCAAGTACGCATGCCGGCATTGCGAGCGCCACGCAGACCGCACGCCGGTCCTGATTGCGTCGATGCCTGCAGGCGCTGCCGGGCAGCAATGCCAGCGCGTCGGTGATCGCCACCGTCACGGCCGGCAAGTTTGTCGACGGTACACCGCTGTACCGGATGGCAGACGTATTTGCGCGCGCAGACATTCCGGTAGGCCGTGGCACACTGGCCAACTGGATCATCCGGCCCGCCGAGCTGCATTACAGCCGCCTGTACGCAGCGCTGCGTAAGACGCTGCTCTCGCAGCCGCTGATTCACGGCGACGAAACCACGGTGCAGGTACTCAAGGAGCCCGGCAAGAGCGCGCAGAGGAAGAGCTATATGTGGGCGTACCGCAGTGCCGAGGACTGCGGGGAGCCGGTGGCGCCAGCCGGAGCGCAGTCAGGAACATCCGAAGAGGTTCCTCGCGGGCTATAGGGGCTTGCTCATGAGCGACGGCTACGCTGCGTGGCGCACGCTCGAAGGCCCAACTCACTCCGGCTGCCTGGCCCATGCGAGACGGAGCTTCGTCGACGCGCTCAAGGGGCAGAGGAAACCCGGTTGCCGCGTAGCGCAGGCACTCAAGTACTTAGAGGCACTGTACTAGGTCGAGCGGCTTGCCAAAGGGAATCGGCCTGAAGGCGAGACGCGTATCGGCTACATGTACCGCCTGCGCCAGCAGCACAGTGTTCCATTGCTCGAAGCATTCAGGAAATGGCTCGATGAGCAGACCCCTGAGGTGTTGCCCGAGAGCCTGCTGGGCAAGGCAATTGGCTATACACGCAACCAGTGGGAATACCTGAGCCGCTATGTGGCAGATGGGCTTGCCCCGGTAAACAATAACGTCATGGAACGCGATATCCGCCCCTTCTGCACAGGCAGAACTTCGGGGCTGTTCAGCGACACCTTTGCCGGAGCAAAGGCGAGCGCCATGGTGTACAGCTTGATCCGGACCTGTCGGGCCTGCGGCGTCGAGCCCTATGCGTACCTGCTACACGTGCTGACCGAGTCGCCGCAACGCGCGCCGGATGCGGACATCAGCGATCTGCTGCCGTTCAACTATGCGAAGCGCAGCGCCGAGTCGAAAGCGAGCTGACACACAAGACGCGCGCAGGCCGCCACGTCGGCGCACACTCCCCGAACACAATTGGAAACATCGCCGGTCAATATCGACCGTCGCGATGGGGCTACTCACGCGCGCAGAATGCAAACGATTCCTCATTCGCTGTGCTAAATCTAGCGCTTACGGTGTAGAGGTATTGATCACGGCGACGCGTCGGAGGACGCGGGTAATTAGGACCCGCTCGATGCCGGGCAATGCGCACGACGGTCATCTCATGGAAGAAGCGCTGGACTACGCGGCGATTCTCAGTGACGTCCAACCTGAAATCGTGATCGTCGACCGTGGTTGCCGGGGGCGCCGAACCGGACAGCGTTAGGGTCTACCACCCCGGTCTGCGCCGTGGCATCACGCGAACGTTGCGCGTCATGATCCGGCGGCGTAGCGCGATTGAGCCGACCATCGGGCATATGTAGACGGATGGCGCGGTAGAACGCACTTCCAAACGATTAAAATATTAAACAATCGTTATGGCATTAAAAAAACGTTTTATATCAGTGTGACTGGTAATTAGTGATATCGTGGCATTTATTTTGCACAGTATCAGAATCCGAGGTTTAGACCTTGTGCGCGGCAACGAATTTGCGCAGTTATAGGCATCCCCGTCTGGCGCTCGATGGCCTTCGTTGCCGACGTGGATGATGGCTAGTTGACGAGTGTTTTACTTACAAAGGAAGGCATGAATTTCTTTCGCGAAAACGTTCTCGGCGCTGTGTTGCTGCTATGCGTTCTTTGTGCAGGATCGGCTCATGGCGATTTATCACTGTCCGGGACTCCGCCGGACCCGATGCGGTATTGACCAGCATAATATCCTATACAGGAACTGTCACGCTTGAAAAGGCCAATGACTTGGTTTCTGCGTTGGAACAACGCCAATCACGGGCAATGCGGGCCACTGAAAATCAGTGGCACAAGATTGTCGCGCTGATCTGATGAAGTTACCTGCCGGCGGGACGTCATAGACCCGCGAGGCAGTTCTGGGCGGCAATGGGCGTACTTGCATGGATTCGACCACGGCTGAGCCGTGCGAGGGCGTGCGCGTCGCGTTCTATCGGGCAACACCTACGGAGGCAGCATGACCTGCATTGTGGCGCTGACAGATGGCAAGAAGGTTTACATGGGTGCGGATTCGGCAGGAGCGGGGGGGGGGGCCATCACCGTGCGCGCCGACCCCAAGATTTATCGGGTGGGACCGTTCCTGATCGGCTTCACCACATCCTTCAGGATGGGGCAGCTTCTGGGCCATAGTCTGACCGTCGCGCCGCGCCCTGAGGGCACCGATGTGTTCGCCTTCATGTGCACGACGTTCATTGAGGCGGTACGCGCTTGCTTTACCCGCGGCGGATTCGCGCGCAAGGACGGTGAACGCGAATCGGCTGGCACTTTTCTGGTTGGGTACATGGGGCGCATCTTCCAGATTCGCGGCGATTATCAGGTTGCTGAACGCGCCGTGAACTTCGATGCCTGTGGTAGCGGCGAACAGGCGGCGCTGGGCTCACTGCATACCACCGTCGGTGTGCCGATGCGGCCGGACGTCAGACTCGAACGCGCTTTGGCTGCGGCGGCCGAATTTTCAACGGGAGTCCGTGGCCCGTTCCGGATAGAAGTGCTGGACGGCCAGACCGCTCAACGATCGGTCGAAGAAGAGGTAAGCGACGTTTGATCTACCTGCCGCTCACTTACGACG
Organism: Paraburkholderia sp. JPY465; assembly: GCF_050436725.1. NCBI lineage: Bacteria > Pseudomonadati > Pseudomonadota > Betaproteobacteria > Burkholderiales > Burkholderiaceae > Paraburkholderia > Paraburkholderia sp. JPY465. Next base: position 382,398 of record NZ_JBNDMT010000007.1, on the reverse strand, counting down.
AATGGGTGATGGTTGAGCCGCTCTTCGGTTCGCAGACGCTTGGCCTTGGCCGTCCGCGCGTCGCCAGTCTGCGGGCTGAAAGCCATCGTGCATGTGCTGACCAAGGAATGCCGCTTGGGGCATCTGCTGCAGAACCTCGGCTTCCCGTCACACATTACCGCCCGGCACAACTCCAAGCGCTGGCAGCAGAAGGGCACGATGAACGTCGTGCTTGCGGCTCCCGGGGTCGCTCGGTCGCGTACTGAGGCAGAGCCATGCCCAGAAGGCGGTCGGCGTACACGTCGCGCGCGGCGGGAATGAAGATCTTAGTCACGGTGCGGTACGAAAACCCCTTCGCCGAACAGCAGGCAGGTTCTCCGGAGGATCAAGATGGTGCAACTGAAAGTGGCTAAAGGCGAGAAAGTCTTCGATTATTTGGGAGGGCGTAGCATTCGGTCACTGATGTTCTATGTGAACGGAAAGGAATACGACAGATTGGTCGTGACGTCTATTTAAGGCTGAAGGAAACGGTCAAGAAATGGCTGCCTCAATACGATGTCGTTGGGCCTGAAATCATCGAGGGTCAGTCAGGAGCGAAGAAGTGGTGCGCCTTCAACGACGATGCAGCGCTCAAGGCGTCGTCAGTAGCGAAGTTACAGAACGAAATGACGCAGAACTAGAGGGAGCAGGCCAACGCGAATCCTTGCTGGTGATCAGAAATTCGAGGCAGTCTACAGTATTGACGGCCGATTCTTCCGGCGCTTCATCGGACTGGCGCGGACGCGCCCGCGCGCGTGGCGTTCGTGGCTCCTGTCGGTGTGCATGTTGCGTTTTCGATCGTGGACACTGCACTCGGTGCCAAGCTGTCGTTTCTCACCACAGAAATGAGGGTTGCACTGCTGTTGCGCCACGCGGTGCCCCGATGGGCAGTTCAAACTCCTCCACTTGTGGGCGGCTAAATTCCCCCAGGCAGGACGAGCGGATTATGCGTCGGATTCCTCAGTGACGGCAAGCCTGGCAGCAGCTTCCCGGAGTCGATAGCTCTTGCCTTCAAACTCGAGGAGTTTGGAGCGATGCAGCAGACGATCAAGGATCGTCGAGGCCATGGTGCTGTCGCGAAGGTAGCGCCCCCAGTCCTGGACGACACGGTTGGACGTGACGAGGATGCTGCGACGTTGCTTGTAGCGTTGATGGACCAGTGTCTGCAGCAATTCGGCCGCGGCATCGGGAATGCGTTTGGCGAGGAACAGATCGTCAAGCACGAGGAGTTCGGGCTCGACCAGGGCCTTGAGCAGCCGGTCCTGATCGGCACGTGTTTCCACGGCATAGCCGGCGAACACGGTGTCGGACTCGACGTATCGCACCTTCATTCCCTGCAGGGTGGCGTTGTAGGCGATAGCCTTGGCGATATGACTTTTGCCGGTGCCGGGTTTGCCGATCAGCAGCGCGTTGTCGCTGTCGGCGACGAACTTCAGCGTGTGTAGCTCGAAGCAGGCCTGCCGGGGGACTTTCGTGTTGAAGGACCAGTCGAAGTCGCTCAGGGTTTTGCGCTCGTCCAGGCCGGACTGCTGGAAGCGTCGTTCGAGAAGCCGGGACTGTCGTCGATCGAGCTCGTCCTGCAGAATCATGGAGAAGGTTTCAAGGAATGGCTGCTGGCTGGCCTGGGCTTGCAGCACCCGGGTTTCCAGTGTCGCGCTGATGCCGGACAGGCGCAGTTCGCGCAGGGCGCGGTCGATTTCGGCAAGGCTCATGCTCAAGAGAGATCTCCGTTGGGTGATGGCATGGCGGCGCTATGCTTGGCGCCGAGGGTGAACAGGTCGGCGTAGTCGTCGCCGTCCCGGATGAGGTGATGTTCCTGAGTCAAGGGCAGTTCGCCCTGGACGGGCGCGTCCAGTTCGGCCAGCGCCTGCTCCAGCAGACGCTCGGTCAGCGCCTTGACCTGTTTGTAGCTGGGCATGCCTTCTCTCATTGCGATCTCGCAGGCCGATTCGATCAGGCGGCGGGGATAGCGCCGGACCAGGCCGACGATGCCCCAGAGCTTGCGCTGACCGACTCGCCCTTCGGTGTCGAACAGATGCTGGCACAGGCGTTCGGCCGATGGCCCGATCGTCCTGGCCTGCGCGAGGATGCGGCGCGTTTCCCGGGAGGGATTGAACGGTCGCTCGTCGTGCGGCAGGATCACTGTTCCCGGCCTGTCGGCCAGAATGTGGGTGCGCAGCAATGTCTGTGTCTGGAGGTTGCGGATTTCCAGGTGACGGGCAAATTTACGCACCAGCACCTTGCTGCCAATGGGAGCCGGTTGGGCAGCGTAACTGCTGTGGTCGACCCGTACGCACGTGTCGTCGCAGACCGTGTAGACCTTGTCGGTGAAGTATTCGAAGTTGCGCGCCGGCAAGGCACGCAGATGGGGGCGCTCTTCCTCGAACATCGCCTGAACCTGGCGACGGGTACTGCCGTGGATCCTTCTGGCCGCCCAGTTCGATTCCCATTGATCAAGGAAGGCGTTTTGCTCCTCGATCGACTCGAACCGGCGCCCCTTCAGGGCCGTGCCTTGGGTATGCTGGATAGCGTTCTCGACGGTGCCCTTGCGATTCGGATCTCGTACGCGGGCTGGGTCCGCCACCACGCCGTAGTGAGCGAGCATGGCTGCATACACCGGATTGAGCTCCGGCTCGTACAGGTCCGGTTTGATCACGCCTTCCTTCAGATTGTCGAGGACGACGTATTGCGTTACACCACCCAGCTGGCGCCAGGCCTGCTCGTGCAACTCGGCCCAGACCTGTTTGCTGGACTTCCACACAACGCGGCGGAAGCTGCGTCGCGAGTACCGAAGCGTCATGACGAACAACCGCGGCTTGCGGTAACGGTTTGTGCCCGGCACCCTGGTCAGGGCCCCCTCGCCATAATCAACCTGGGCTTCTTCGCCAGGCTGGAAATCCAGCCGGTCAAACTGGGCCGGTTCATGCTGGCGCAATGTCCGCACCAACCGCTTGACGCTGTCGTATCCGGCAGCAAAGCCAAACCGGTCCACCAGATCCTGGTAGATGGCCATGGCGTTGCGCCGCAGCCGCAACTGGGCCTCTATGAACTCCCGGTGTGACTCGCAGGCCGATATCTGGTTGCTCTTTGCCGGTGGGCAGGGTGGAGGAATTTGCAGCCCGGAGCCGGTGGGCACCGTGGGGGAATTTGCCTGCGCCGCCGCGAATTGCTCCTGGTACTTGCGGATCGTCTTACGGTCGACTCCCGTAATCCGGGCAATCTCCCGCTGACGTTTGCCCGCGGCGATGAGCGTGGCGATGGTTGTTTGCAGATGCGGCTTCAAGACATTCACTCCAACAACCCCTCTTTTTCTTCATTCGAGGGGTGTAAGGTAACGTCCTGCCAGACCGCGCCAGCGTCATGCTCCGCGTGTCTCTAGGTGGGGGATTTTAGGTGCCCACAGGTGGGGGAATTTGCCCGCCCATCGGGGCGCGGTGCATTACTGCCACCTGTTCGCCCTTTTTACGTTGGTGAGTCTTGTGATCAATGGTGGCGTGGTTATCTGTTCTCCAGCTTATAGTCAGTCGGTTGACCTTGCACCGGCACGCGTGACTGACACGCGACCTGGTGCGGGGTTATCTGCGTGGCCGTGCGCATTTTCCCGTCGAGCAGGACCTCTGTGAGTGTCGGGCATCGACCGTCGCTGCTCGCGTATCACACCCTAGGGCTGAAACTGCAACGGGATAGGAATGTGCGTGAAAAGGTGGAGCGACTAGGACGTAGTCGTTTTGAGCGCTGCAGTTGGCCGAGATCCGTTATCGTGAATCAACCAGCGATATGCGGTGGACTAGGCAAAATCTGACACTTGTTGGGTTTTCATGCTGGCGCGCATCGGCGCGGAGGACGTAGCGGGTAGCGGCGATGCACGTCGCGAACACCGAGGAGTGCGAGACTGAGGAGCAAAAGGTAATCCGTGCCAAGGTCGGCACGCTCGGGTTGGCCCATCAACTTGGCAATGTCAGTCAGGCCTGTCGGGTAATGGGTCACTTGCGGTCGAGGCTGCCGTTGCCGAATAGCGGGGAGGGAAAGCGCTTGTTCAGAAAACGGACGGAACTTGTGTGATCTCTGTGAAACGCCGCTACGCGGCGAAACGCTCCCCGAGCTGTTTGCGGTAGGGTGAGGCGCATAGCAGATGTCGCTTGAGCGTGAAGTGCTGTGAGATCGAACCGAAGCTCGATGAGAAAGTCTGCGTGCGCTCAGGATCGCGGAAGCCGCGCATGCGTCGCTCGCGTTCACCTGTCGCCGACTGAGGACTGCTTGCGGCCCGATTACTGACCTGAGCGCGGGCTGCGCCGGAACGCGCGACTTGCTTCAAACCTTCGAAGATAAAAGGTTCATCGAAGGAAGCCGAGGAGCTTTAGGGAGCGATTGCGTAGCCTGAGACCTGAGTTTAAGGAACTCAGGAGGCGGGTTGGTTCGATCGCATTGCACTGCAGGCACTGGCGTGCTGGATGGGTTATCGTTGGGGTGCGTGGAATGGCCGCAATGTGAAGGCCAGACGCTATCGCTGTAACTGAAGCCGGTGAAGCAAGGCTATGTACCGCGAGCAGTGCGGAGCGCGGTGCCGGCAGATCCATGAGACGACGGTTCGGTGCGTCCGCGATCTCCCGCCGTTCGAGTACCGGGTGGTGCTGCATGTGCTGCGCCACCGGGTTTGGTGGGCATGGTCCACGTCTGCCAGCCCAGATCGTAGAAGGCAGCCACCGCCTGTACGCCGGGCGCCTGCACCAACTTCTCGCAGGCCTTGGCACACCACGGTCAAGTTGATCGACAAGATGCGCCCGCGCGCTCGTGTGACCGAGCCGGACTGGTCGATGATCCTCTATCTGTCGACGGACGAGTTTCCGCTTCATAAGGGTCATCGCTACGCGGTGGTGGTGGTCGATCCGATCGGCCGACAGGTGCTCTTGATCGGTCCCGGACGTTCCCGCGAGATCGCGCGGGCCTTTTTCGAGCGGCTTCCTGAAGGCGTAGCCGGGCACATCCAGGCAGTTGCCATCGATCTGGCGATGGCCTATGAACTTGAGATCACCGCCCACTGCCCACAGGCGGAAATCGTCTGCGACCTGTTCCACGTCGTCGCCAAATACGGGCGGGAAGTCATCGATCGCGTGCGCGTCGATCAGGCCAACCAGCTTCGCCATGACCGGTTAGCCTGCAAGGTCCTGGAGTCCAGCCAATGGCTGCTGCTGCGTAACCGCCGCACCCTGAACCTGAGCAGTCGGTGCACCTCAAGGAGTTACTGGCCGCTGACCAGCCGCTGTTATGCATTTACGTGCTGCGCGACGAACTGACACGGCTGCGGTTCTACCGCAAACCCGCTTCGGCAAAGGAGTGGGAGAGTGGTTCGAGCAAGCCCAGCAAAGCGGGATTACCGCTCTGAAATTTGGTCGTCCGATGCTGGACGGGACATGCTCATCACGGTTCGTCAATGCAAACGCTCGAACTAAGTCGCTGACAAGAATCGCCACGGCATCAAACGACTCAGGAAACCGATTTTCGATTTTCGAGGTTCTCCAGTGCGCGCGCATTAAGCTGCCATCGACGTCGGCACTAATACAAAAAAAGGAAGGGCGGATACTGGTATGATTAAAATCGACCAAATAGCAATCCGTCAGGATCTTCGTGTTTCCGCGCCATTGCGGCAACACTCCGAGCAGGCGCCGACCGGTGGTGCGGCTAAAACAGGTAGATGCCACTGCAATTGCAGACGACTTCAATTCGCACTTCCACCAGCAGAGGGTCGTCTGCTCACAGCAATATACGATGATTCCAATGTCCTCGGTCCAGTCGCATAGCAGCGTCTTAACCACGCGAAGTCGATCACGCCCGAGACCGTTAACGGGCACCGCCTCACACACAAGGTGGATGCGGTAACTATGGCCATGCAGATTCTGGCGGTCGCCTTCATGCCAGTAGATCCGGTGCCCGCATGAGATGTCGTGATAACGCTCGCCTGTACGAAGTCGAAAATCTATTGCCGTTATGCGATGGTCAGGAATTCGTCGCATCCGGCTTTGCGATCCCGTGGTAAGCCCCGCGTGACACCGCTCGTCATGGTGGTTGCTGGTGAGGCATGCCACGCGTCGTCGTGCGAATGCGTCGCGCGGACCGCCACGCCGCAATCCCCGCAGTTTTATTAGTGTCTTGATCGGCCCCGTCATGGCCGCTGGCGAAGCTGGCAGGGGCTAGCATGGTCACTGTTCGTGACCCATATGCAGTACCGTCGCATCGTAGTGCGAGCGGGTGTTCCAATTGCAACAGTCGCACATCTGCGGGCAATAGTACTTGAGGTAGCTCATGATCGTGAAAAAAGTCGACAAGCTCGTGGGGTAGAAGTCTGCACAGTGAATGCGGACCGTCGCCGCGGGAAGCAACGGAAGGCGACTGAGGAAGTGAACCGTTTCGATTCCCCTTAGGAGAATCTGGATGTGTGATTCGCTCAGTGCAAGAACAAGCTAGAGCGTCAGGGGTGCTGGTACGCCAAGGAGAAACTTATCGTCCCGTTCACGGCCCGATGCTAGGGGCGGTGCTCCGGAAGCAAACCGTATACGGTGCGCGCCATCACATGCTTGGGTTACGTATCATTGCCAGCCCCACTGCCGTCGTCCCGCCGCCTGTTCGCTGCGCGTACTGGGCTAGAACGGTGGTCAACAGCGGCTGCATTTAGGCCTGGCTCCTAGGATGTTCGGTGCGGTGTAGCCGGTCGACCGTTCTCGTCGTCTGCCATCACCAAGTAGATGAGTACGAGGAGGAATGTCACGAAAAAGTAAAAAGCAGTTTGGAGACCGTACCATTGCTTTGACATCCACATACCAAACCATTCGCCACCGATCATCATGAAAATCACTTGCCACGTCAGAAAACCCAGCGTAATTCCCGAAATGGCCCACCCTCGGGCCGATAGGAACGTTGCATCGCCATCATGGCGTGCACGCATCAAATTTAGCCCGCCCAATCAGCACAGGGCAGCCGTCAGTATCTGCATCGCAATAATGGTCATTTAGCCTGCATGATGGACCTGCGTCCGGCGGATTGACCGATAGAGGATTCCGTTTTCCGGAAAAGTCTTATCCATTAAAAACACATGATGTACGGAGGCGAAGTTGTGGCGTAATCGGTAATGTTGTCGATGGCCACGACCGAGGTAAGCAGGTCCATTGCGAGTACCATTGCGGCTTTGGAAAGGCGGACTGAGTCAGACAGACTTTCCTATTATTCTGATTGCACTGCCTCGCGTTAAGGGCGGTTCGGGCAACCCAAAAAATTGCTCACGTCAGTCTTCTCATTACAGCGCTCACAAAGATGGCGGGGCGACAGAAGGCGGGCGCACGGATTCATTCTCCGGCCCCAAGGGTTCGGCGGATTCAACCGGTCGATGCAACACAATGAACGCTGCATGAGCGGCGGGAGTGTTGCAAATGAAACAGCGACACCGGATTTACTACAGCGAGAAGCAGAAAGCGCTGATGTGGGAGCGCTGGCGAAAGGGTGAGTCTCTCGAGCATATCGCCCAGCTCTTCGATCGCCACCACTCGTCCGTGCAGCGGATCATCGGCGAAGCCGGTGGAATCCCGCCGGCAAAGCGACATCGTTCGCGGCTGGCGCTAACATTAGCCGAGCGGGAAGAGATATCGAGCGCGCTTGTTGCTGGCGATTCGATCCAGTCAATCGCCAGTCGGCTTGCGCGGGCTCCCTCTACCATCTGCCGCGAGATCAAACGCAACAGTGGGCAGGATGGCTATCGGGCAAGTCACGCCGATCAGCTTGCCTGGGATCGGGCGCAGCGGCCCAAAGTCTGTAAGCTGGTCGAACACCGGATGTTGGTAAGCGGCTCGTGCCGGCCGTTATAGACGGTGGCTGAGGGCGACATCAAAGTGATGCCCATCATTTCCAATCTGATGGGCACCACTTTGACACAGTCTGCGGAGAAGAAGCCTGGTTCCCGGACGGGACGCCCGAACTACCCACGGGAGCTGCGTGAGCGACTGGCAGCAGCAGCTTGCGAGCCTGGCGTATCAGTCGCGAAGCTGGCCCGGGAGAATGGCATCAACGCGAACATGCTGTTCACCTGGCGGCGGCGATATCTGGCCGATCAGCAAGCTCGATCTGCCGGGCTCATTCCGGTCGTATTGCTCAGCGACACGCCGACGGAGGTCATTGCGTCAGCTCCGGTAGAGCCGCAAGCGCAAGGCGCGAAGTCCGCGTCACCTGTCGGCACGATCGAGATCCGGATCGGTCGTGCGGTGGTTAAAGTGGATGGCCTGGTTGACGCGGATATGCTGCGGATCGTGCTGGGTAGTCTGCGCTCATGATCTCCCTACTGGCAGGCACGCGCATATGGATCGCTGCGGGCGTTACTGATATGCGCTGCGGGTTTCAGGGGTTGGCCGCAAAGGTACAAACAGCTCTTGAGGAGAACCCGCTGGGCGGCAACGTCTACATCTTCCGGGGCCGTCGCGGCGATCTGGTAAAGATTCTCTGGGCAACGGAGGACGGAATCTGGCTGCTCGCGAAGCGGCTTGAACGAGGCCGTTTTATATGGCCCAAGGCCGACGGTGGCAAGGTCCATCTGAGTTCTGCACAACTGTCGATGCTGCTTGAGGGCATCGACTGGCGACAGCCCCGCCGCACCGCCGCATTATCGATGTTGTAAACGGCGAGGCAGACTCGTAAACTACGGCGCATGTCGAACGGCGCCGATCTCCCTGACGATATCGAACTGCTGAAGGCCTTGCTGGTCGAGGCCCGTAGTCTGCTTGCCGAACGCGATGTCGAGATTGAGCAGCTCAAGGCGCAGATCGACAAGCTCAGACGCATGCAGTTCGGTCGCAAGTCCGAGCAGCTGCAGCGGCAAATCGAGACGCTCGAGACTCAACTTGAGGATCTGGCCGCCGGGCGCGGCGTTGTGGATGTGCAGCGTGCGCAGGCCCTCGGTGCAAATGCGTCCACCTCGAACACAACGGCGGACGAAGCGGCTTCCAGGCAAGCGCTTCCCGCGCATCTGCCGCGCGAGGATCATGTGCTCGAGCCTGAATCAAGCTGCCCTGATTGCGGTCAACCAATGCAGGCGCTCGGCGAGGACTCATCCGAACAACTCGCCCGGGTTGCAGCGGCGTTCAAGGTCATTCGCACGATCCGGCGCAAACTGGTTTGCCCGTGCTGCAGCACTATCACGCAGCTGCCGATGCCTGGGCTGCCGATCGAGCGGAGCATCGCCCATCCGAGCTTGCTGGCAGACATCCTCGTCTCGAAGTATGCAGACCACCAGCCGTTGTACCGGCAATCGACGATCGCGGCGCGCAATGGCGTGACGCTTGACCGGGCCAGTATGGGGCGCTGGGTTGGCCAGTGTGAGGCGCTGTGCGCTCCGCTAACAGAGGCGCTGCGCCGCTATACCGTGGCCGCTACCAAGCTGCACGCGGATGACACGCCGATCCCGGTGCTCTCACCGGGCAACAGGAAGACCCGTACCGGCCGGCTATGGGTCTACGTGCGCGACGATCGTCGCTCGGGTTCGGCGCAACCGGCTTCGGTCTGGTTCGCGTACTCGCCGAACCGGCAAGGCATCCATCCTCAAACCCATCTCGCCAGCTTCAAAGGGATTCTGCAAGCGGACGCGTACGCAGGCTTCGACGAATTGTTCCGCGATGGCTCGATACGCGAGGCGGCATGCCATGCCCACGCGAGGAGAAAGTTCTACGACATCCACGTGCGCACGCCGTCGGACACAACACAAAAGGCACTCGAATATATTGGCGGGCTCTACGAAATCGAGGCCTCCATTCGCGGCAGGCCAGCCGCCGAGCGGTTGCGAATACGGCAGGAGAAAGCCAGACCACTGCTTCAAATCTACGAAGCGTGGCTTAGGGCAAAGCTTGAAACGCTGTCGTCGAAGTCCGATACGGCCAAGGCGATCAACTACACGCTGAACCGGTGGAGTGCACTGACGTTGTATTGCGAAGACGGTACGCTCGAGATCGACAACAACATCGCGGAGAACGCGCTGCGTTGTGTAAGCCTGGGTCGGAAAAATTTTTTATTCGCCGGTTCAGACAGCGGCGGCGAACGGGCAGCCGCGATGTACGCATTGATTGGCACTTGCAGACTGAATAACATCGATCCGCGTGCCTACCTCGACTACGTGCTAACCCATATCGCCGGTCACAAAATCAATCGCATCGACGAACTCCTGCCTTGGCGTGTGGCCGACAAGCTGCACACACCAAGCAGTCCGCCAGATCCCTCTACCTGACTGGCAGTTCCAGTCACCATCTTGCCTTACGCGCACGCGAATGGACGAACGGCCCAGCTGAGCCGCTTACGGATGTTGGCACGCATCGTGGCAGACAAACTTCAACTGGAGTGGTCGCCCGAGCAGATCGCGGGATGGCTCAGGCGCGCGTACCCGGACAACGAGGATTACCACGTGTCACACGAGACCATCTACCGCAGTCTCTTCATCCAGGCCCGTGGTGTCTTGAAGAAGGAATTGCTCGAACATTTGCGGCGTACCCGGGTCATGCGGCGTTCCCGCCATTACACGCAGAAGACGGGCGACCACGGCAGGATCCGCGACACGGTGTCGATCAGCGAACGTCCAGCCACGATCGAGGACCGCGCAGTGCCGGGACATTGGGAGGGTGATCTGCTTTGCGGCAGCGGGAGCAGCCAGATTGCGACGCTCGTCGAGCGCCAGACACGCTATGTGATGCTGGTGAAGATTGCCAGCAAGGACAGCGAGGTGGTTGCCGATGCGCTCATCAAACATGCCTGCAAATTGCCCCAGGAACTCTACAAATCGCTAACCTGGGATCGCGGCACTGAGATGGCCAGCCACAAACGCTTTACTGTTGCCACGGACATTGCCGTCTACTTCTGCGACCCACAACATCCCTGGCAGCGTGGGTCGAACGAGAACACGAATGGACTGTTGAGGCAATACTTCCCGAAAGATACCGACCTGTCGGTGTATTCACAGACTAGGCTCAATGCTGTGGCGAGACGGCTCAATGAACGTCCGAGGAAGACACTGAATTACGAAACGCCAGCCGAGCGGTTTAACCAAACTATTGCATCGACCGGTTGAATCCGCCTTCTCATTTCTGGCATTCGCAGTTGTGAGGCGAATAATAGTCCCAGCCCCCAAAACGACATTCAGTCAGTAATTCGATAAGTTCGTGGAGAGTTGGCGGACGGACGTGCTTTCATGCTCCCGCTAAAGCCTCTTTAGTTCGTCGACTAGCTCATCGACTGTGCGTCGATAAGTTGATGGTGACTTTTCTTTCATGCGTTTGATCGCCTCTACAATTTGCTGGACGGTTGAGGGACTATTATTTTTGAGCTCTTGAATTCCGTCTCTCATGGAGACGAAGCTCTCATAGTCATCGCGACTGGCAGGGGAAAGAGCGCTTCTTTTATGAGGATCAGTGGAATAGAATTCATCGGCCATGGGTGTCAAGACAGCAAGTATTTCTCCGAGCTGATGGCCGTATGAGTATCGCTTTATAATAGCGCGTTCCTTTGCAGGATCTCTCGCGCCCGTAATGTTCAGATTGAATAGTCCGATTTGACCTACCGCCTCGCCCCATGCAGATATCCACTGTGAAACGTCACCGGAAAATGGCAATTGGTTCTGGGTCAAAAGTCTGCGGCCCCATTCGGTCCAATCGGACGCGATCTCGGCTGGCGAGATTGGACGCGGTGGTTCTATTTTCAGTTCCTTGTTCATTTCCGACTCCTTTCGCGACTTCCATGAAATAGTGCCAATGTATGCAATCAGCTCAATCGCGATCAAAAGATGTGTCTGTAGCTTGATGTGACATCGATGGCGTATGCTTTCGGTCCCGGTTTTCTTCGACGATTTCGATCTTCACCGTGTGGCATCGTTCAACTCTACAAAGCTATTTAACTGCCGGCTACCAAAGGCGTCAAGTACAAGTGTTCAATCTCGAAGGCGCGTGAGCTTGGATGCCGTCCACGGATGTCTAACCGTCATTACCGCTCAACTGAGCACTGCGCATAGTCGCCCGGAGATGTGGGCCCCAAGTGCAGTGTTGTCCATTGGAGATATGCTTGCGCTAAGACAAATCAGCTCGCGCAACCTTCGATACGAGTCCATGCCCGTGATGTTTTGGACTGAATTTATCAGCACTGGCTACAAAATATCATGTCCTTATAAAGGCGATACCCGGAACCAGTCACCGAAATTGAGCAGCTACTGAGACTTGCATGCGCGCGGTCAGCCAAGGACTCTGTCGAAAGAACGGGTGAGTTTGTGCCGATGGTGAACGCGCTCCGTGACTTCGCGGTCGCCGTTGCGACGGCAACTATGTCACGGGGTGTGTAGCATGTCGATGCAAACGTCCAATCGATGATACGCGGTGGGCCAGGATTCGGGAAGTTTTCGCCAGAATGATTGTGGGCCCGTCGATATGAAAAGAAATCAAGTCAGTCGCCGGGTTGAGCAGCGGCACCTTTCGCTGGAATTCGAGCCGAGGCAGTGGATCTGAAGCGAAGGTGCTTTGGGCACCGCGGCTTCGACCGAGTTCCCCCTTGCGCTCTAACTCCTTGAGTTTGAGCGACATCAACGGCATCGTCATGTTGGCCGCTGTAGGCTGGGCTGTGTCCACAAAAAAGTAGTTTTTTACAAGCTATGTTTCGACCGTGCAAAAAGAATTCCCATGCCCTGTCGCGAGGCGTTTTTTGAGTGTGACGCGATGATGTGCGGGGTTCGTCTGACGCCAGGGAAGGGCGAAGTGCTGTTGGATCGGATCGGTCGATTCGGTCCTTTTGGTAGAGATTTGGTTCCTAAATGGATTTCTTGCAAAAACAGGCAAGTGGGCGTTATAGAAACATTTTTAGATATTACCGATGGGTTCGGCAATGACTCGCTCTTAAGAAGAATGCCGCTAGGTCTCCATGTTCTCTACGCGGTGCCAGAGCTGATTGGACGCCCTTTCCCCGGACGGTATGATACCTGCGTTAACTTTGGTGGTCCGAACCTCAGCTCCGACGATAGTTACTGGAAAAAACAATCCTCTTAGGATAGGGATATCTGCGGTAGTTTTACGCTGCTTCAATGTATTTTCACCATCGGTTTTCCGTCCATCGCAGGGCGGCAATGGCCATTTTGTTGCATCTAAGACGGGCGGATGTCGGGAGCGCGACAAAGCGACGGCGGAAATCGTTGGGGACGGGGACTGGGCGTCTCTTTCTCATGGCGTGCAAATTGCCCGAATGTGGCGCGGCACCTCGCCATAAGGAAGTCTGCTATGCTCACAAAACGCGACCGGCCCTCGGACGCTTGACGCCAGTGTTTGTCGAAGCGATCCCGCAGATCGGCTAACGGAGGCGGCTGTTGTCCAAGCCGCGCATTGCCCGCCAATCGCAATATTGCTTTGTTACTCACTGCTCTTCTCCGTTTTCGCAACAACAATTAACCATGTCGCGTGACCGCGGTGACGTATCGTGGAAACTGGTCAATTGCTGCACTGCAGGAACTTTCGAATGTTGCTGAGCATATCCGCAGCACATTTGATTGAAGACAACGAGCGGCTAGGAAGTCGGCGAGATACTCGCAAGCATGAAGTGCGTTTGGCACGCCTGCTTGCGAGTTGGTACACCTCACCCATGCAGGGCGGCAGTCGCTCAACTGCACGCCGCAACGATCTATCCAATTGGACATGCACAGATGGGCTAAGTTACTCGTTATATGCTGCTGACCGGCGCCAGCCGCGGTATCGGTCATGCCACAGTTAAGCTTTTTCAGGAGAACAACTGGGAGGTGTTCACTGTCTCCCGGCGGCCGTTCTCGGACAGTTGCAAGTGGCCTGCTGCGCGCCAAGCGCACATACAGGCAGACCTCGCGGACCTAGATAGTATCGACCGAATCGCTTTGGAAGTCAGGCGACGGCTACCTAATGGACAGTTACACGCGCTCGTCGACAATCTTGGCGTCTCTCCTAAAGGCGAGGACAGATCGCGCCTCGGAGTTCTCAAGAGCGATCTTCGGACTTGGATGACTGTGTGAGCTTCTCCTGAAATTTCGCCTTCCAGCAGGTCGGATATAAACTCGACCGAAAGGAAGGAAAGAAGAAATGTTTAAGGTACCGCACCAGGTGTACACGGCGGAGTTCAAGGAAGCTGCAGTGCAACGAGTCAAGGACGGGCAAGGCGTGAGCGCCGTGGCCGGCGAATTGGGTATGTCGATACAGACGCTGCGCAACTGGCTCAAAGCGTCGGAAGCCGGCAAGCTGAACGGCCCGGGGGCGAAGGTCGTCACGGCGGAACAGATGGAGCTTTCGCGTCTGCGGGCGGAGAACAAGCGCTTGCAGATGGAGCTGGAAATCGCAAAAAAAGCGGCGGCGTTCTTCGCGAAGGACCTCCTGTGAAGTTCGCCTGGATTGACACGCAATGCCGGCACTATCCGCTGTCGGCGCTGTGCGAGGTCCTTGGAGTAAGCGTCAATGGCTATCGCGCGTGGAAGCGCGGCGGCACGCCTGAGCGACAGCGGCTGACCGATGTCCAGTTGCTCACGTTGATTCGAACGATTCATGCCAAAGTCAGAGGCGCCTACGGTTCGCCGCGCATGACCGACGAGGTGCGCTCTCGCGGCTTTCCGGCCAGCAAAGCACGTGTGGAGCGGCTGATGAGCGCCAACGGTATCCGAGCCCGCCACAAGCGCCGTTATCGGGTGACAACCGATTCTCGACACAAGCTGCCGGTTGCGGCAAACGTGTTGAACCGACAGTTCACGCGGGCCGAGCCCAATCAGGTGTTCACCTCGGACATCACGTACATCTGGACCGACGAAGGCTGGCTGTATCTGGCGGTCACGCTGGACCTGTTCAACCGGGAGGTCGTAGGTTGGTCCGTCAAGCCGCGCATGACGGCGGACCTCGTGACCGACGCATTGACGATGGCGTGGTTCCGCCGCCGGCCCGCGCCCGGCGTCCTGCATCATTCGGATAGAGGCAGTCAATACGCCAGCCACGACTTCCAGCGCAAGCTGGCCTCGTACGGGATGCGCTGCTCGATGAGTCGCAAAGGCAATTGCTGGGACACTCAGTCCAAAATACGCCTCGAACGTCGGACCGATCTGACCCGTGCTGGGATTGGCCGAGCTGCCTTGGCGTTGACCTGTCGATCGGGCTCCGTCGTTCCCCGAGCGTTGCCGGGCCCAGCGTTTGTGACCTGATAGGAGCTTTGTCCTGCACCGTGAGTGTCCTGTCCAGCGAATGGGGTTGGCGATGCGCCCACTTCGACGGAAACACGCATGGAACAACACGAAGTCATTCTTGGCGTCGACACGCATCTCGATACGCATGTCGGTGCAGTAATCAGCGAAACGGGGAAGCTCCTCGGAACCCTGTCGGTGACTGCCGAAACGGCGGGATATCTCAAGCTGCTGACCTGGGCAAATTCTCTTGGTCATCTGCGCCGCGCTGGCGTTGAAGGAACCGGCACCTATGGCGCAGGCCTTGCCCGTGTGTTGCGCGATCACGAGATCGAAGTGCTGGAGGTCAATCGTCCTGATCGGGCTGCGCGTCGATCGCGCGGAAAGTCCGATCCGACCGATGCGGAAAACGCTGCGCGAGCGGTCCTCGCCGAAAAAGCAACGGCGATTCCCAAAGAGCAATCTGGAGCGGCCGAAGCGATGCGAACTGTTTCCGTTGCTCGTCGTAGCGCCGTCAAGGCCAAGACGCAGGCGATCAATCAGTTGCGGGCCTTGCTGGTGAGCGCGCCGCAGGACATCCGCGAGCGTCTTCTGAAGACAAAGACTGCCGAATGCGTTGCTAGCTGCGCACGGCTGCGCTCGTTGGGTGATACGCCTATGTTGCAGACTCTGGCAACCACGTTGCGCTTGCTGGCAAAGCGCTACCTCGCGCTCGCGGAAGAGCTCAAGACGCTCGACGCGATGCTCGAACGCCTGACCCTCAAGCATGCCAGACGGCTTCGAGAACGATTCGGCGTTGGGCCTCAAACGGCGGCTGTGCTTGTTGCCGTTGCAGGCGACAATCCGGAACGCTTGAAAAGCGATGCTGCACTCGCCGCGCTTTGTGGCACGAGCCCATTGCAAGCATCCTCTGGCAAAACGGTCCGGCATCGCCTGAACCGCGGAGGCGACCGTGCTGCAAACAACGCCCTGTGGACCATCGCCATGGTGCGCATGCGCAGTGATCCGAGAACCCGGGCGTACGTCGAGCGACGAACCAAGGAAGGCATGTCGAACAAGGAAATTCACCGCTGCCTGAAGCGCTATATCGTCAGGGAGTTGTACCCGCTCATTCTGGCCGACTTGGCCGATTCGGCCCGCGCTTCTTGACATAGGAGCGTCAACGCGCCGACGGAAAGCTTCTTCAACAGCTTGAAGAACGAGCGGGTACACGGCACGCGGTATCGCACGCATCGCGACGCCGTTGCGGACTTGTTCGAATACATCGAAGTGTTTTATAACCGCAGTCGTCGTCATTCATCGCTCGGCTTCACGTCGCCAACTCAGTTCATGCAAGACTGGCTTGCGGCTCAGCGGACAAAGGATACGGCTGCATAACCCCGGACCCCTGGAAGGCGAAAAACCGAGGGAAGCTCACGGAATGCGCACCATCTCGCATGCGTCCCATCAGCTCGAGTCTCCTACCGGACACCGCACAATTTTTGCCAACAACCGCTCGTTGAGCCATGCTCATCATCGCCGACACCTCCGCCGTTTCACGCTCGCGTTACAGATCGACCTTGTGCATATGGTCAGCCGCACGCTTGATCCCTGTCGATACGTATCGCGCAATCGTTGCTTGCAGCCCGAACGACTTCCTTCCGCCGGTACGATGGCGGCTCTAAGCGTCGATCATACCGAACACAGGCTAAAGCGATGTATAAGGCAAGGTCGATCGCATTGCTTCATGTATTTCTTGTGGGATCTCTGTTTCTAAAGCCAGCATTCGGTCAGGAACGACTCTATACGAATGCCGACGGTAGCAAAACGGACAGCCTGGAGCAAGCCGCCAAATCTTGGGGCAACGATAAAGAATTCAAGGCGAGCTGGTCGGCTGGCGCGATGAAGGCGCAATACGCGTATGCGATGGGGTTTACCGGAAGAGGTATAAAAGTCGGGGTGCTGGATTCAGGCGTCGATACGACACATCCCGAACTGTCAGGGCCTCGGATCCATCCTGTGTCTACTATCGGTACATACTATGAAGACGGGTTCCAGTTTTATGCCGACGATTCGATGATCCCGGTCAGGAAGGGTGACGCATTCAATGTTCGCGGATCGCATGTCGATGGCGTCAATGACTCGCATGGGACCGAGGTAAGCGGAGCCATTGGTGCCGCACGAGACGGCAAAGGAATGCAGGGTGTTGCGTTCAATGCAGATGTTTATGTCGCAAACACCAATGGGACCGACGACAATCGTGAGCAGGGCTCCAACTGCTTAGACTACGGTTACTTTACTGCTGCCTATGATGCCTTGGGAAAGAGCGGTGTTCATATCGTCAATCAAAGTTGGGGACAGAACTCTCCCATTTCAGCGGAGAATCGGACAGATTCTGTTGACCAGCTCAAAACCGCGTACCAGGGATTCGCTAAACGCGCGCGCGAAGGTTCGAAAACCTGGATAGATGCAGCCGCAGAAGCTGCCACGAAATATGGCTATATCGAAGTCATTGCCGCGTCGAACGACCCGCAGAGAAATCCGGACGTGCTAGCCGCGTTACCCTACTATCGCCCGGAAGTCGAAAGGGACTGGCTAGCAGTGTCCGGCTATTCGAGCAACAACGGGCAAGTTTATAACCAGTGCGGTGTTGCAAAATGGTGGTGTCTCATGGCGCCGACCGTGGCGATGGCACCCAAGGCTGGAGGCGGCTATGACCCTGGCTTCAACGGTACGTCCGCGTCTGCTCCGTACGCCTCCGGTGCGCTTGCGCTGGTCATGGAGCGTTACCCCTATCTGACTAGCCAGCAGGCGTTGACAGCACTGCTGACGACCTCGCGAGAGATGGTTTCGGATCCCGCCAAAGTCGATCCGTCGAAACCATTGAACAAGCTGCCTCGCGACACTACCGGCACCTCCGGCGGTTTCACTGCCCTGATTCCTGGTAACACACATGTTCCCAATGCGGTGGCGGGCTGGGGACTCCCAGATCTATAGAAGGCAATGAACGGCCCCAGCCAGTTGCCGGGTCGGTTCAATGTGAATGTGCCTTCTGGCATGTCGGACGTATGGTCGAACGACATTTCGGACGTTGCACTCGCCGCGCGTCAGAAAGAGGACGCAGCAGAGCATCAATCGTGGCTCGATACGCTGAAAACGAAGGGCTGGACGCAGGGACTGCCCTCGAATGCGAGCGACAGCGACAAGACAGCGTACGAGATCGGCACCGAGCGCGAGTCTGCTTACCAGGCACGTGCCTATAAAGGTAGCCTGACAAAATCAGGCAGTGGTCTGCTGACCCTGTCGGGGAACAACACCTATCGCGGATTGACAATGGTTGACGGTGGGGAACTGCGGATCGATGGCTCGATTGTCGCCGGCGCGGTGGTCAATGCAGCTGGACGGCTCACAGTGACCGGCCGGACGGCTGATGTTGCGGTGAACGGTGGCGGCGCAACGATCGCCGGCACAAGCGCACAGTTGTCGATCGACCAAGGCGGAACCGTAGCCGTAACGAATACAGGGAGGACGGGTGACGTGTTGCTGGCACGCGGCTTTGCGTCGCTCGACGGAGCAAGCGGCAACGTCGCGGTCGGTAACGGAGGGGTCGTTAGCGGCAACGGCGCCCTGCAATCTCTGAACGTGAATGAAGGAGGAACGGTCGCCCCTGGACATTCGATCGGCCTGTTGAAAGTAACGAATGACGCGAATTTCGCAACAGGATCAACCTATGCGGTCGAACTTTCGCCGAGCGGAGCAAGCGACCGGATCGACGCAGGTGGTAAAGCGCGTATCGCGAATGGCACGCTCAGCCTTGCGCTTGAACATTCACCCCCATCCCTTAGTCTCGAACAGTCACGCTCGATTCTGGGTCAGCGTTTCGACATTTTGAACGCCGCAGGAGGCGTCGAAGGTCAGTTTGCGACGCCTGGTGGCTACCTGTTCGTGTTGCCGTCGCTCGCATATGGTCCGACGAGCGTCAGTCTCACCGTGAATCGAAGCGCGACGCCGTTCGCGAGCGTCGCGGGTACGGATAACGAACGCAGTGTCGCTCGCGCGATGGAGACACTGAACCCGGGCAGCGCAGTGTACAACAGTGTGCTGTTCGCAATCTCCGCACAGGTGCCACAGGCAACATTTGGACAACTGACGGGTGAAATTTATCCTGCCACCTACGCGACGCTCATCAATGAAAGCCGTCAGGTACCCGACGCGGTGTTCGGGCGGCTCTGGGCTACGCGTGATACCGCCTCGACACAGTCAGGCGCTTGGGCGCGCCTGTTGGGCTCGTGGGGGGGAGCACGGGGTGATGGCGTCAATGGATACACCAGTTCGACAGGTGGCTTCCTCGCGGGTGCAGATGCAATGGTGCACGATGGTGTTCGCGTGGGTGGCCTCGCCGGCTACAGCCATAGCGGCGTCAATCTGCGTGACCAGCCGTCGTCTGCATCATTCGACAGCTTTCATCTCGGTGCATATGCGGCCTGGCAGCCCAGCGCGCTCGGGCTGCGCGCGGGCGTAGAGCACGCGTGGCACCGAGGTGGCATGGATCGCTATGTGCAGTATGGCGCGACGTCTGAGCACGAAAGCGGCACGCTGAACGCAGAAACGACCCAGGTGTTCGCCGAGACCGCTTATCGTCTAAACCTTAGCGGAGCAGCCGACGTGGAGCCGTTCGGGCAGCTCGCCTATGTTCATTTCCCCGATGGGCAGTTCAAACTCCTCCACTTGTGGGCGGCTAAATTCCCCCAGGCAGGACGAGCGGATTATGCGTCGGATTCCTCAGTGACGGCAAGCCTGGCAGCAGCTTCCCGGAGTCGATAGCTCTTGCCTTCAAACTCGAGGAGTTTGGAGCGATGCAGCAGACGATCAAGGATCGTCGAGGCCATGGTGCTGTCGCGAAGGTAGCGCCCCCAGTCCTGGACGACACGGTTGGACGTGACGAGGATGCTGCGACGTTGCTTGTAGCGTTGATGGACCAGTGTCTGCAGCAATTCGGCCGCGGCATCGGGAATGCGTTTGGCGAGGAACAGATCGTCAAGCACGAGGAGTTCGGGCTCGACCAGGGCCTTGAGCAGCCGGTCCTGATCGGCACGTGTTTCCACGGCATAGCCGGCGAACACGGTGTCGGACTCGACGTATCGCACCTTCATTCCCTGCAGGGTGGCGTTGTAGGCGATAGCCTTGGCGATATGACTTTTGCCGGTGCCGGGTTTGCCGATCAGCAGCGCGTTGTCGCTGTCGGCGACGAACTTCAGCGTGTGTAGCTCGAAGCAGGCCTGCCGGGGGACTTTCGTGTTGAAGGACCAGTCGAAGTCGCTCAGGGTTTTGCGCTCGTCCAGGCCGGACTGCTGGAAGCGTCGTTCGAGAAGCCGGGACTGTCGTCGATCGAGCTCGTCCTGCAGAATCATGGAGAAGGTTTCAAGGAATGGCTGCTGGCTGGCCTGGGCTTGCAGCACCCGGGTTTCCAGTGTCGCGCTGATGCCGGACAGGCGCAGTTCGCGCAGGGCGCGGTCGATTTCGGCAAGGCTCATGCTCAAGAGAGATCTCCGTTGGGTGATGGCATGGCGGCGCTATGCTTGGCGCCGAGGGTGAACAGGTCGGCGTAGTCGTCGCCGTCCCGGATGAGGTGATGTTCCTGAGTCAAGGGCAGTTCGCCCTGGACGGGCGCGTCCAGTTCGGCCAGCGCCTGCTCCAGCAGACGCTCGGTCAGCGCCTTGACCTGTTTGTAGCTGGGCATGCCTTCTCTCATTGCGATCTCGCAGGCCGATTCGATCAGGCGGCGGGGATAGCGCCGGACCAGGCCGACGATGCCCCAGAGCTTGCGCTGACCGACTCGCCCTTCGGTGTCGAACAGATGCTGGCACAGGCGTTCGGCCGATGGCCCGATCGTCCTGGCCTGCGCGAGGATGCGGCGCGTTTCCCGGGAGGGATTGAACGGTCGCTCGTCGTGCGGCAGGATCACTGTTCCCGGCCTGTCGGCCAGAATGTGGGTGCGCAGCAATGTCTGTGTCTGGAGGTTGCGGATTTCCAGGTGACGGGCAAATTTACGCACCAGCACCTTGCTGCCAATGGGAGCCGGTTGGGCAGCGTAACTGCTGTGGTCGACCCGTACGCACGTGTCGTCGCAGACCGTGTAGACCTTGTCGGTGAAGTATTCGAAGTTGCGCGCCGGCAAGGCACGCAGATGGGGGCGCTCTTCCTCGAACATCGCCTGAACCTGGCGACGGGTACTGCCGTGGATCCTTCTGGCCGCCCAGTTCGATTCCCATTGATCAAGGAAGGCGTTTTGCTCCTCGATCGACTCGAACCGGCGCCCCTTCAGGGCCGTGCCTTGGGTATGCTGGATAGCGTTCTCGACGGTGCCCTTGCGATTCGGATCTCGTACGCGGGCTGGGTCCGCCACCACGCCGTAGTGAGCGAGCATGGCTGCATACACCGGATTGAGCTCCGGCTCGTACAGGTCCGGTTTGATCACGCCTTCCTTCAGATTGTCGAGGACGACGTATTGCGTTACACCACCCAGCTGGCGCCAGGCCTGCTCGTGCAACTCGGCCCAGACCTGTTTGCTGGACTTCCACACAACGCGGCGGAAGCTGCGTCGCGAGTACCGAAGCGTCATGACGAACAACCGCGGCTTGCGGTAACGGTTTGTGCCCGGCACCCTGGTCAGGGCCCCCTCGCCATAATCAACCTGGGCTTCTTCGCCAGGCTGGAAATCCAGCCGGTCAAACTGGGCCGGTTCATGCTGGCGCAATGTCCGCACCAACCGCTTGACGCTGTCGTATCCGGCAGCAAAGCCAAACCGGTCCACCAGATCCTGGTAGATGGCCATGGCGTTGCGCCGCAGCCGCAACTGGGCCTCTATGAACTCCCGGTGTGACTCGCAGGCCGATATCTGGTTGCTCTTTGCCGGTGGGCAGGGTGGAGGAATTTGCAGCCCGGAGCCGGTGGGCACCGTGGGGGAATTTGCCTGCGCCGCCGCGAATTGCTCCTGGTACTTGCGGATCGTCTTACGGTCGACTCCCGTAATCCGGGCAATCTCCCGCTGACGTTTGCCCGCGGCGATGAGCGTGGCGATGGTTGTTTGCAGATGCGGCTTCAAGACATTCACTCCAACAACCCCTCTTTTTCTTCATTCGAGGGGTGTAAGGTAACGTCCTGCCAGACCGCGCCAGCGTCATGCTCCGCGTGTCTCTAGGTGGGGGATTTTAGGTGCCCACAGGTGGGGGAATTTGCCCGCCCATCGGGGGTTCATTTGAACAATCATGGAATGGCCGAGACAGGCGGTGCGGCCACGCTGCGCGTTCAGGAAGGCAACAACGATGTATCGTGTACAACGCTCGGCATGCGCGGCACAACGCAGTTCACGCTGATATCGATGATGCAGCTTACGCTGCAAGGGAGCCTCGGCTGGCAGCACGCGCTGACGAGCGGCCGTCCGGTTGCGACGCTTGCATTCGCTTCTGGCAGCGACGGTTTCTCGGTCGCGAGCGTGCCGGTTGCGAAAGATGCGGCAGTGCTAAGCGTGGATGCCCGGATCGATATCGGCGAGAATGGACGCCTCAGCATCGGATATTCGGGTTCGCTGGCTAGCCGGCAATCCGATCATACGGTGCAAGGCAATTTAAACTGGAAGTTCTGAAAAAGCGAACCTCATTGTCACCGCAATGGTCGCAACTACTGTGAGCCCGTATCGATGGAACGCAAGCCAGAGACCGATGATTGCAAGCTCGGTCGCAAGCAATGTGAGCCCACGGCTCGCCGTCAGTCGCAACCAATTCGAGCCGAAAAAGCCGATGATTGCGAGCCAGACTGGTTTCGATTGCAAGCAGCTACAACTACTCGTCCGATCTGGGCGCGCTTTTCGGTGCCATCGACGGACAGAAGTTCGCTGCCGCCACTCCGACCGCAAAGGCGAGGCACTCGCGCAAATATTTCGGTCGCGAACGGGGAGTGAGGGTTGGCCGCAATTCGTCAATTTTTCGCCAAAACGATGCTAAGTCGATGAGCCAGAAAGAGAAATTTGACCGATCGGCAACGGCTTGAACATCACAGGCTCGACTGGAGAAATTGATTGTCGCTTCAGTCAGGGGGCAACCCGGGCCAGGCGTTACCGACCGGATGCGGATAGAGGATACCGAGCGCGTGACGTTCCACAAAAATGAGGTCAATCCACCGGACGGTGGTTTCGCGGCGGGTCGTCATTCGCGCAATCAGTTTGGCGAGGGTTTCGCCCGGGGAGGTCGAGGTGTGCAGGGTGACTGGTTTGCGCTCACGCCAGCGCGAGAGCGCGGCCTCGACGTGGGCGATGGTGAGCCGGTGGCCGGCTTGTGCGGGGATCGGAAAATCGGCTGGGGTCATGGAATTTGCAGAGAAACTGGACATCATCGGCCCTGCGTCCCGGTCCTGGCGCGCGGACGGGCCGCTGCGGCCGGCGAGACATCCGGAATCGGTTCAAACAGCGCATCGAGGTCGTCGGCTGAAAACTTGACCGCGCCGGCGCCGTCTTCGGACAGAATGCTGTCGGCCAGCACGGCCTTCTTCTCCTGCAGCGCGACGATCTTTTCCTCGATGCTGCCGGCGGCGATCAGCTTGTAGACGAACACCGGCTTGTCCTGGCCGAGACGATGCGCACGATCCGTCGCCTGGTTTTCCGCGGCGGGGTTCCACCACGGATCGTAGTGAATCACGGTGTCGGCTGCCGTCAGGTTCAGACCAACACCGCCGGCCTTCAGGCTGATCAGGAAGAGCGGCACTTCCCCTTGCTGGAAGCGCTGCACGGGCGTCATGCGATCGGTGGTGTCGCCGGTGAGGATGACGTATGGGATGGCGGCCTTCTCGAGCGCCGCCGAGATCAGCGCCAGCATCCCGGTGAACTGCGAGAACAGCAGCACGCGGCGCCCTTCGTCGATCAGTTCCGGGAGCATTTCGAGGAGCAGGTCAAGCTTGGCTGATTCCCTGACCTGTGCCGCTTTCTCCAGCTTGACGAGGCGCGGATCGCAGCAGACCTGACGCAGCTTGAGCAACGCATCGAGCACGATAATGTGACTGCGGGCGAGTCCCTGTGCGGCAACGGCGGTCCGGACCTTTTCCTGCATCGCGGCGCGTACCGTTTCATACAGATCGCGCTGCGCACCTTCAATGTCCACGGTGCGCACGATGACTGTCTTCGGCGGCAGTTCGGTCGCAACCTCATCCTTGCGCCGGCGCAGCATGAACGGGCGGATTCGGCGTGCGAGCAGCTCGCGCCGCACGGTGTCGCCGCCTTTCTCGATCGGCGTGCGCCAGCGCTTCGTAAAATCTTTCCGGCTGCCAAGGAACCCGGGCAGCAGGAAATCGAACTGGGACCACAGCTCGCCCAGGTGATTTTCGAGTGGCGTACCGGTCAGGCACAGGCGGTGCTGCGCGCGCAGTTCGCGGATGGTAGCTGCCGCTTTGGTCGTGGCGTTCTTGACGTACTGGGCCTCGTCGAGGATCAGCAGGTGATAGTCATGCCGCGCGAGGATGGCCTGATCGCGCCACAGCAGCGCGTAGGTCGTCAGGATGAGATCGTGTTCGCCGATCTGGTCGAAACGATCGCGGCGCTCGGGCCCGTTCAGATCGAGGACTTTCAGGTCGGGCGCGAAACGTCCCGCTTCCTCGCGCCAGTTGTGGACCAGCGTGGTCGGCACGACGATCAGCGCGGGCTGCTCGAGACGACCTGCCTCCTTTTCGGCGAGCACATGGGCCAGTGTCTGCACGGTCTTGCCGAGTCCCATGTCGTCGGCCAACACGCCCGACAGGTTGTGCTCGCGCAGGAACTGCATCCAGCTTAAGCCCTGATGCTGGTACGCGCGTAATTCAGCCTGCAATCCGCGCGGCACGGGTACCTCGGCCAGACCTGGTCCGGCCTGCAGGCGCTGCGCGAGCTGGCGAATTGACGCATCGCCGTGGAACTGCCAGCGGC
Source organism: Paraburkholderia sp. JPY465 (assembly GCF_050436725.1). Lineage (NCBI taxonomy): Bacteria > Pseudomonadati > Pseudomonadota > Betaproteobacteria > Burkholderiales > Burkholderiaceae > Paraburkholderia > Paraburkholderia sp. JPY465. Next base: position 357,274 of record NZ_JBNDMT010000007.1, on the reverse strand, counting down.
CCGTATCGTTCAGTGCTTCGAGGCGGCCGGCATCCAGTTCGGAAATCCGCAGGGAACCTTCTCCAACAGACTCGAACAGATCGACCAGTATCCGCACGACCGGTTTGAGCCGGTCGGCGCGCAGGCGCAGCCGTTCGCTCCGATTGGTTCTCAGCTCGATCATTTCGTCATCGGCAATCGTATCGAGTTCGCCCGACAGCCAGCGCCGGTCGCGCCGGAACAGTTCCGCCAGCAGCGGCTCGAGGCGCTCCGTACGGTCGCCTACCGTGATCCCCATTTCCAGATCGAACCAGCCGTCGCCGGCGTGGTGCGCCGTCCCGTCGATGGCGTCGATCTCGATCACGTTGAAGCGGAACCCAGCGGTCATGGTGACGCGCCAGCCCTTGCCGCGCAGCACCGGTAACACATCATTCACGAACGCGTACCACGCTTCTGGCTCCGTCAGCCCGAGCATCGCATCGGGAAGCGATTGCATACTCTGTACGCGACTGGCGGGGATCTTCTGCAGCCCGGTCTTGCGTAACTCTATCAGCCGCTTTTTCTCGGCATCAGGGCGCCGCCTGAGCTGAACAACGCCACCGTCGGGATGCGAGACCAGGGTCGCGTCACTATCCGCGTTGAGGCAAACCCCGTCATAGTCGAAACCGACGGTCGCGAAATCCAGCACGCCGCTGTGGTAGTCATATTTGCCAAAGCTCGCGGAATACACCGAGCGGGTGTCGAGCGACAGGAGCGGCACCGGCTCGGTGTCGATCACCCGGATGGCCGATGCGTCGTGTGCCGGAGGTGACGGCAGATCGGGGGCAATCTCGCGCAGCACGGCGGCCACGAGCGGTGCTTCAGCCAACGAGATCGGCGGCATCGACAGGTACGTGGCCAGTTGCTGCGATGTCAGGGATTGCGACGGCAACTGCACAATGCCGGCGACACCCGCCTGCGCGTCGACGTACCAGAGCGGTTCGGTTGCCAGCAGCAGCGTGGCTAGTGGCCCGGTTCGCAATACAGGTCGCAGATGGTCGTCTGCCTGGGGCTGCCACTCGATCTGTCCCGTACGAGGATCGCCCTGGGACAGCGCCACAGGCGTGGACAATGCGCCCTGATTCGCGCTCACTGCGGCGAACAGGCGACCGGTCACGATCAGCTTCTGCAGCACATCCGCCCCGGTTGAGCCGCGCAACACGAAGCTGCCATAGTCCTCGCGACAGCGGCCCAGCCACAGTCCACGCAGGATCGTCAGATCATCGTCCGTGACGAATTTCGGCGGCTTGATGAGGGCGGCCTCGACATTGTTCCACGCATCGTCGATCGAGCGGATCGTGCCGTCGGCATTGCGGCGCGCCTTGAAGAGTTGCACTTCATGGCGCTGGTGATAGCGCGACCAGCCCAGCACATAGGCGAGCGTATGGGGCGGTTTCGAGGCCGCCTTCCTTGCATTGGGCGCGGTAGTCGCCAGTTCGGCACGAAACGTTTCCAGCCAGCTGACGAGTTCATGACGTACGTCTGGCTGGGGCTTCGGCATGCGTTCGAGGCCTGCAATCAGCAGCGCCGCTGCGTGCTTGCAGTCGTATCCAACCGGGCACGAGCATTCACTTTCGGCCCACAGGCCATCCGCTGTGTCGTAAAACTGCACATCCACCGTATAGGGGCGACGCGCAGTCCCCTGCACCTCGCCGCTGAGTACATTGTCCTGCCAGCGCAGCTTTGATACCGCGTGGACGTAATCACGCGCCTTGGCGAGCGTGCGGGAATCCAGCCAGCGCGCGATCTGCGCCCGGTCATAAAAAACTGACGACATCCGTGACCCATCCATACATGTTCGACCAGCGATGACGGCAACGCGTGAGCAGGCAGAGATGAGTAAGACGTTGACTTCCTGTCCCTGTCATGACCTCCCGGCATCCGTTGCCCGCGATGGCTGCCTATTTTACGCGCCAACGTTTGCGGGAAGGTGGCCTTTGGGATTTGCCCAGGCACACTGGTTACAGCCGGTGCTGTTATCCCCCTTTCGGGTTTCGGCACCGTCAGGGCCGACGGCGTTCTTTTCAGCGCGTCTAGCAATCGGCGCGTGACCTGAACCTCGGCATCAGCGCGCTCAGCCCGTTGCAGCGCGTCCTGCAGCAGCGATCGCGTGCTGTTCAGTTCATCCATGGTGGCGAGGTGCTGTTGCGTTGCGCTTTCATCCCGCTGCTGTAAAAGCCGGAGCTCGGTACGCAAGGAGGCAAGCGCGTCGGCATGCTGGAGCGCTGTGTCCTTCAGTTCAGCGCGTGCACCGCCCAATTGAACGCGCAGCTCTTCAGCGGTCTTTTCGCTTTTCTGGCGAGCGGTGCGTTCCTGGTCAATTTCTCGCAGAGCGCGCTTCTCATGACTGACGGCCCGCTCCTCGGCGGTGGTGACACGGTCGCGTGCGCGCTCCAGTTCAGCGGTGAATTCGGCCTTGACCTGCGCGAACTGAGGGGCGGCTTCGTCAACTTGCCGGCGGATTTCCTGCAGGCGGGCCTCGGTTGCCGCATGCGCCTCGCGTTCGGTGGCTAGCGCATCGCGCATGCTGGCGAGTTGCGCGCGCGTCGCTTCGAGTTCAGCCTGTGTCGCCGCCGTCGCCTGCCGGGCGAGCTCGAGTTCTGCGACGACCTGATCGCGTACTGCTTCGGCTTCGTGGGCCTGATGACGCGCCTCGGCGCGCAGTGTGGCCAACTGGCCGGTCGCCGCTTCCGATGCCGCCTGCCAGATGCTGAGCACGGCGTCGGCTGCGACCTGCTTCATGGCGTCGGGCAGGTCCGGATGGTGGATCTTCACACGGGTCTTGTCGCGCAGATCCTGCCAGAACCGGTTCAGCACGTCGGCGGGCGTCGTCATGCTGCCCTTGCGCACCAGGCTGTAGAGCTTGTTCGCCGTGGGCGTGATGCAATAGCGGAAGAACAGCAGCGTCACACCATGAACCGCCCCGTCAGCCCTCTCGCCCCCCTCGTGCCGGATGCCCCGGCGCCGCCGCTTGAACGCCTGCGCATCCCGCCGGAGCTGTCCGGCGTTGCCCGCACCAATCGCGCTCACAACTCAATCGCGCAAATCAGTGCCGAGGACGATCTGGCCGCGAGCGCCGCGTGGCTGGTCCGCTACGCCGATGTGCCCGGCACACTGGCGACCTACCGCAAGGAGGCCGAACGCCTGCTGCTATGGGCCGTCATGCAGCACGGCAAACCCCTGTCATCGCTAACGCACGAGGACCTGCTCGTCTATCAGCATTTCCTCGCCGATCCGCAACCGGCGTGGCGCTGGATCATGACTTCGCGCAAGAAGCCCGGCCGCAAGTCTGCCGACTGGAGGCCCTTCGCGGGACCGCTGTCGCCCACGAGCGTGCGCCATGCGATGACAATTCTCAACGCGATGTTCGCGTGGCTGGTCGACGCCGGCTATCTCGCCGGCAATCCCCTGTCGCTCGCGCGACGCCGCGGCGTCAAAGCCAGCCCCCGTGTCACGCGTTATCTGACGCACGAGTTGTGGGATGTGGTGAGGATCACTATCGAGAACCTGCCGGTGGGCACCGAACGCGAGCGGTTGCACGCGGCACGCTGTCGCTGGCTCTTCACGACCCTGTATCTCGGCGGCCTGCGTGCTGCGGAGATCGCCAGCACCCCGATGGGCGCGGCATTCTGCCGGCGCGACGCCGCCGGCGTCGAACGGTGGTGGATCGAGGTGTGCGGCAAGGGCAGCAAGACCCGCCTGGTGCCGGCTTCGGATGAACTGATTGCCGAACTGGCACGCTACCGGCGTGCACACGGACTGCCGCCGTCGCCGCAGCCAGGTGAAACGCGTCCGCTGCTGTTGCCGCTGATCGGTCATGACAAGCCCCTGTCGCGCGGCGCCATCCACCTGATCGTCAAGCAGGTATTCCGGCTGGCTGCCGGGCGGCTGCGGGCCCGTGGACCCGAGTGGCACGCCCGCGCGGATGTGCTGGCCGCCGCCTCGGCGCACTGGGTGAGACACACCGCCGGCTCCCACATGACCGACCAGCAGGTCGACCTGCGCTTCGTGCGCGACAACCTTGGGCACACGTCGCTCGCCACCACCAGCGTCTATCTGCACGCGGAAGACGATGCGCGCCATCAGGCCACCCAGACGCGTCACCGGCTGGGCTGGGGCAAGCCCGCCGGATAGCGGGGTTTCGCCCAGGGAATGCGTGAGATGGCAGACTCCCGCATTCCGCCCCAATTTATGCGCGCATGAATCACGTCCATGAAACCGCCTATCCGGCGCTGCCTGCCGAAATCAGTGAAGGCGAACTCCGTGCCGCCTTCACGCCCAGCGCCACCGAAATCCGTTTCGTGTACGGCCAGTTCCGGCAGGCACCGATACGCGTGCTGATCCTCGCGCAGCTCAAGCTGTTGCAGCGGCTTGGCTATCTGCCACCCGTATCGGACATTCCGGCCGCCATCCTTCACCACGTCTGCGCGGTACTCGGGGTGCGCCCAGTCCCGCGCGCCACGCTCGTGCGCTATGACCGCTCGGGCAGCAAGTCAGGTCATCAGAAAGTCCTTCGTGAGTTCGTCAACATCCGTCCCGCCAGTGCGCAGACATACAGCTGGCTGGATACCGTGGCGGACGACGCCGCCCGCACCAAAACTGAACTGCCCGATATCGTCAACGTCCTCATCGAGGAACTGGTCCGGCATCGATATGAACTGTCGCCGCTTGCGACGCTCTCGCGTATCGCCGTCCACGCCCGCAGCAGCCTCTACGAAACCCTCTACCGATCATTTGTCGACTCGCTGGATGCCTCACAGGTGGAGCGGCTCGATGGGCTTTTTGTAAGCGACACGGGCCAGACCCGCTGGGACGCTCTGAAGCGCGAACCGAAGCGGCCACGCCCCCGTGAGGTGGCCAGTTTCCTGGAGCATATCCAGCAGATGCGCGAACTGGCCGATGGCCTGCCACCGCCACCGGAAATCCTTTCTGCGCCCAAGCGCACGCAGTTCGTCATTGAAGCGCGCGCCCTCGACGTGCACGAAATGCGCACGCTCAAGCCCGCCAAACGTTACACGCTCGCCGTGCTCTTTGTCTTCTCGCAGTTGCAGAAGGCGCTCGACGATGTCGCGGAAATCTTCATCAAGACGGTGCGCAATCTCGAGAGCACCGCAAAGCTGCGGCTTCAGCAATACCAGCTCGCCCACGCCGACCAGCTTGAAGCGCTCGTCAGCCAGTTTCGTGACGTACTCAACGTGCTGCAGGACGCTGAGGTACCAGATGCCGAGCGCATCGCCCGCATGCGGGCTGCCCTGAACGGCGATCCCGACGCCGCGCTGACCCGCTGCAATGAGCCCATCGCGTACGCCGGCAGTCACACCTTTCCCTTCCTGCTGACTCCGTACCGGAATCTGCGATCGCTGCTTTTCCAGTGTCTCGACATGCTGCCGCTGAAACCCAGCTCCCAGGACGACGCGTTGCTCGTCGCGCTGACGTGGATGCAGCCGTTGCGCTCGTCCCGCCGCGAACACCTGATGCTCAGTGACGATGACGTCGCCACCTTGCCGCTCGACTGGATCCCGGAGAAATGGGAAAAGAGCATCTTTCCGGATGGCCGGTCCGCCCGGCTGCTGCATCGCAAATATTTCGAGCTGTGCGTGTTCAGCCAAATCATGCGCGAACTCAACTCGGGCGATGTCTACGTTGAGCAGAGTGATCAGTATGACGACCCTCGTGAGCATCAGGTGTCGTGGGACGAATTCCAGGAGGAACTGCCTCGCTATGGCGAACTCGTCGGGCTGCCGGTCGACGCGCGCGCCTTCGTCAACGGCCTGCGCGACCAACTCAGCACGCTGGCCGACGAAGTCGACGCGGGTTTTCCGGCGAACGACTACGTCGAGATCACCGAGCAGGGCCTCATCCTTCACAAGCTCGAGACGGAACCCGAACCGCCGAACAAGAAACTTATCGATCAGGCCATCACGGCCGCGATGCGCCCCATCAGTATTCTCGACATCCTCACCGAAACCGAGCAGTGGCTCGATCTGCATACACTGTTCGGCCCGCTGTCGGGCTTCGAGACCAAGATCGACGACCCGCGCAAGCGCTTCATTACGACGCTGTTCTGCTACGGCTGCAATCTCGGGCCCAGCCAGACCGCTCGCTGTGTCAAGAATCTGAGCCGCAAGCAGGTCGCGTGGCTGAACCTGCGATACGTCACCGAAGAGCGGCTCGACAAGGCGATCGTCAGGGTCATCAATGCGTACAACCAGTTTGCGCTGCCGAAATTCTGGGGCTCCGGCAAACAGGTGTCGGCCGACGGCACGAAGTGGATTCTTTACGAGCAGAACCTGCTGTCCGAATACTATATCCGGTACGGAGGATACGGCGGGATCGGCTACTATCACGTGTCGGACATGTACATCGCGCTGTTCAGCCACTTCATTCCGTGCGGTGTACACGAGGCTGTCTATATTCTCGACGGGTTGATCAGGAATACGTCCGATGTGGAGCCCGACACCGTTCATGGCGACACGCAGGCGCAAAGCGCACCGGTGTTCGGGCTCGCGTACCTGCTTGGAATCAAGCTGATGCCGCGCATCCGCAACGTCAAGGGCCTGAAGTTCTTCAAGGCCGACCGGAACCGAAGCTACAAAAACATCGACTCCCTGTTTCGCGCGACCGTCGACTGGGCCTTGATCGAGCGGCATGTTCCCGACATGCTACGCGTGCCGTCTCGATCAAGGCGGGTAAAATGACGCCGTCGACGATCCTGCGACGCCTGGGGTCGGAGAGCCTCAAGAACAAGCTGTACTTTGCGTTTCGTGAACTCGGCCGTGTGATCCGTACGCTGTTTCTGCTCAAATACATCAACGATCCCGAATTGCGTCGCACGATTCACGCGGCGACCAACAAGAGCGAACAGTTCAACGGTTTCGCGCAGTGGCTGATGTTTGGCGGCGAGGGCGTCATCGCTGAAAACCTCCGCCACGAGCAGCGCAAGGTCATCAAGTACAACAGCTCGTCGCGAACATGGTGATCCTCTACAACGTCCAGTGGATGTCGCGCGTGCTCAAGGAGTTGCAGGCAAAAGGGCATCCGGTCGACGCCGACGTGCTCAAGGCGCTCTCGCCATACCGGTTGGATCACATCAACCGGTTCGGCGACTACCTGCTGGACCTGATGAAGAAAATCCTCCCGCTCGACCCAACGATAGATTTCGCTTTCAGATCAGCCGCTTAAGGCACTTTTGGCGAAATATTAACGAATCCCGGGCGACCCTCAATGTCGGCTTTCGCCGAACTCTGCTCCTTCAGACCCGGGGTTGAATGACCGTAACGCCCCGGACAACCGCCCCTCACGTTGAACCATACACGTGACGGCGTAGGGGAGGACGCCATTGCTGATCGGCAATGGGCCAAACGGTCGCAATCGGGCGCCCATCTGTGCCGCCAAGAAGGCATGCTCAGATATCGGCGCGCACTGTGTCTGCATCAGACGCCGGAGACATCGCGCATCGGACCGTCTGCGCTGCAGCAGGACTATGCCGACACAGCATTGCTGCCCAGCATGGTTCGACGACATCCCGATGCGCCGCAATGACACGTGTACTGGATCCGGATGTCGTCGGTGACCGCACCGTCGACGGACAGAGCGTAGTCGATAAAAAGCTCGTCTCCCGGTGCGATAGGGGCGAGGGCGTGAATGAACACCCGGTCGCCCGTCTCGATCGCTTCGCAGTTGGGGGCGCAGGCGTGGTTCAGAAAGCGGGCGCTGTTGCCGCCCCGGCTGCCGTCGATCACACGTCCATCGGACAGGCCGAACACGAACGTGTGGCCCGCCTCGGAGCGTTGGCGGGCGGCGGCGCGCCGCCAGCTGGTCAGTTCCCCCTTGTACTCGATGACCCGCTCGCCCGCGGCGATCGGCTGTAGCGCGAACACTCCCATGCCATGTACGGGAGAGCGTTGTGCGGTGATGCGTCGCAATCGCATGGTGTCGTTTCCTTCGGGTACGTCGGTCGGTGAGACGGCCTGATTGGCAATCCGAAGCATATCGCCGCAGTCGCTGCCATTCAATGATTTCCATTTAAAATCGCAACTAACAATCACTGTCGTTCCCCATCACACTCGGGCTTCGCCCCAAAACCAGCCCACAGAGGTGACCAGGCCTGGTTGCCGTCCGGAGGAATCCAGGTGATTAACGCCAACCAGTACGCTTCTATCAAGGCGCCTCCACCTGCGAGCCTTGAACATGTCGCTCAATCAACTGCGGCCTGGTTGCACGCGCGCTGTCGGAGGTTGAGTCTGCAATGTGAACTTAAGGATTACCCCACAGACAAAAACCGGTGTCTCAGGGGCGCGAGAAATCTGCCGGTGTCAGCTCAAGTCGTGCTGCGGGATGGGCAAGCAGCTTCCGTTCAGCGATCGCGCGAATGCGACCGTAGCCATCGCGAAAGGTCTTGAGGATGCGCTCGTCGCCTGCGCGTGGCTCGAGCCAGAAATACGCTTCCAGCGCCGTGATCGTGATGATGCATTCGACCGGGCGTTTCTGGAAGACGAGAGAAAATGTCACGCCGAGGCGACTGGCGAGCACTTGCGGTTCTAGTTCGACGGTTTCCATAGGCGGCACGGACGACGCTTCAGATCAGGTCACGATGATTTTTGCACAGGTTATGCATTTCGGGTGCGGGAGAAATTGGCGGGTTGCAGATCATGGCGCGCCCCTTCGGACTGCGTGGAGGCCCGTGTTTCTCAACGCCGGTTGCGCCCTGACTACCGGCGTCTGTCACTGCCAAAAGCCTCCCCGATCTGTCGTGCCCGCTTCACCTCATCACTGTGCAGATAGATCGACGTCGTCGACACAGACGCGTGCCGCAGATTGTCCCGCACGGTCGTCAGTTCAGCGCCGCGCCCGAGCGCATGGGTCGCGTGCGTGTGGCGCATCCAGTGCGGACTCGCGCGCCGCAGCTTCTCCGCAAGCGGCGGATGATCGCCTTCGATAGCCTGCGCGGCGAGCAGGAAGAAGCGTCTGAGCACACCCCAGAGACGCGCGCTGCTGATCGCCGCGACGCTCTCCGCCTCGAGCCTGCCGACGAGCGGCGTTTCCGGCCGCCAGCGAGCCGGTGCGATCGGCAGCTTGCGTTCGGCCAGGTACCGCGCGAGTGCCTCCCACGCGAGTGGCGGCAACGCGACGCGCGCCAGCTTCTTTCCCTTGCCGGTCACGCGCAGCCAGTGATCCCCGCGCGCGTCGGTCTCAACGTGCCCGAGCGTGGCGCCGACGAGTTCGCTCGCACGCAACCCCTTTGCGTAGCCAAAGTCGAGCAGGAAGTGCAGCCGTTGTGCCGCCGGGGCCGACCAGCCATATGACCACTCGAGTCCATCGGCGCTCGTGCGCACGAGCGCCCATTCGCCCTCGGTGAAAGCGTGGGACGTGTCCAGCACGTTGGCGCCGCTGGCCTCCCGCACCTTCACGCCGGCGAACGGATTGGCAAGCACGTAGCGCTGCTCGATCAGCCAACGGAACAGCGCGCCCAGAATCGACAACGCGTGCGCGACCGAGCGGGCCGACAGGCTGCCGTTGAAGGGACGCCAGTCCGGTGAGGTGCGCGGCCGCACCGGGCCCACCCAGCGGGCGCGCGGCGACGGGTGGCGCAGGAACGCGCGATACGCGATCGCATCTTCCGTCGTGAGCGAGGACAGTGCCCGGCCGCGCTCGACGATCGCCCACAGGATCAGGCGCTAGGCTTCCTTGCGGTAGGTGCGCTGCGTGGCGGGGGATTCGTGCAGGGCAAGCCAGGTCCGCACTGCTTCGTAGTCGTTGTCCGCGTCCAGCGCGCAGGCGGCCCTGGGCGCGCGGAAGGTCCCCTGGGAGCCATCGACTTCGTGCGGCACCTGCAGCGATTCCCAGGGCACGAGCTCGGCGCGGCGGCTTGCAATGATGAGCGTCCATGCCTTTTCAGTGAGGGCAGGCCACGCCGCGAAAAACGCCTCGAACGCGCGGGCGCTGGCTGCGCCGAGGCCAGGTACCGCTTTCCACCACTGGCGGCGGCGCGGCACGCGTACGGTCAGATCCGCGAGCGTGCGGATGGCGTGGGCGTGCAGCACGCGCACGGCTCGTGGTGCGAACCACTGCGCGACGTCATCGGTGATCTGCGGTTCGGGCGCACGCGCGGTGCGCAGCAATTCGATGGCGTGCGCGACTGCCTTGGCGTGCCGTGTGCGATCTTCCGCGGGGTGATCGAGGAGAGCGGCCAGGTCGTCACGATGCGCGGTGCGCGCGATGGCCTGAAGCCGGCGCCGGATGCGCCCGAGCACGCCGCGAGCCGATTTACCGTCGCCCAGCGACGCCGGCTGATAGCGCTCGACCGCCTCGCGCACGGGCAGTCCCGCATACCATGCACGCAGCACGGCGAGTTCATCGGCCTTGGGAAAGCTGTACGGGTCGGTGGGGGCCGGGGCGGGGGTCCAGGTGAGGCAGATTGTCATGACGCCGAGTTTATCGTAGAAATAGATGCCTTATGATAAGAAAGAGTATCCCGATTACGTTTCACTTCTTCCGGGCAAACTCCGCAAACTGGGTTAGATGTGGCCCCGGGTAGGTCGCCACGTGCCTGTACGTCAGCGTGGAAATTCGTCCACGCAAAGGCCAAATAAACGATGATGAAGGCACTATGAACACGAAATCTGTCGAGAATGTTGCGGTCCCTGCGGTGAACTGGAAGGAAGTGGCCGGGGAACTGAATGGCGCGGTCGATTCCCTCGAAACGAGGGTTGAGCAGATGAAGGGGTATGTTCCGGGACGACGATGGCCCGATTCAGGAAGCGCTCGATGAAACGAGTGACGCGCGACCCGCTCCTATTTGGCGGCACGCAAGGCTGAGCAAGCCGCTCAGGACGTGCCCGCGTCAAAGCTTGAACTGACACCGTCGGAGGTGACGATTGTCAGAAGTATGCCGATGGTGAGTTTGCGTACGTTGTGGGACGTCCGAGCCTCGAGGTCTTTCGGGGTGCGCTGGATCGGTGCGGCGACACGCTCTTCAAGTTTCTGATGATCGAAACGTCGAAGGGGCAAGATTGTCTGTCTCACGAGGCCACGATGAAGGGTCTCGAGTTGGCGATGGGTGACCTGGCCAAGGTGTTGGATGCAGTGGACATGGAGGCTGACTGGTCGCTGGAGGAGCCTGAGCAGACGTCAACTCCGTTACCATGAGCCTGTCAGAAATTTTGTGTTCAAGGCATAACATGTACCCAAAGGAGCATGTATGCCAAGCAAACCAAAAGCAGGGTCTGCGCCCCCGCCTGAGCTGCCCGCGATTCCAGAGGAGCTCATCGATGAGTTCGTGAAGGGTCCGATGACGGCGGAAGCGGTGCAGGCAGCCTCGATGGCGTTCAAGAAGGCGCTGATCGAGCGTGCGCTGGGCGCCGAGCTAAAACATCACCTGGGCTATCCGAGCGGAGGCCAACGCCCGCCGGAGTCGACCAACCAGCGCAACGGCAGGAGCGGCAAGACCCTGTTGACGGAGGACGGCCCGTTGCGGGTAGACATTCCGCGCGACCGTGACGGCAGCTTCGAACCGATCCTGATACCACGGCACGAACGCCGCTTTACCGGCTTCGACGACAAGATCATTGCGATGTACGCGCGAGGCATGACCGTGCGTGAGATACAGGGCTTTCTGGCCGAACAGTACGGCACCGAAGTATCGCCGGAGTTCATCAGCTGTGTCACCGATGCGGTGACTGAGGAGATCACAGCCTGGCAGGGCCGTCCGCTCGAGCCAATGTATCCGGTGGTGTTCTTCGACGCGCTGCGTGTGAAGATCCGCGACGAAGGGATGGTGCGCAACAAGGCGATCTATCTGGCGCTGGGGATCCTGCCCGACGGCACGCGTGACATTCTCGGACTGTGGATCGAGAACACCGAGGGCGCGAAGTTCTGGATGAAGGTCTTCAGCGATCTGAAGACACGCGGCGTGCAGGACATCCTGATTGCCGTCACCGACGGACTGAAGGGCATGTCCGACGCGCTTGAAGCGGTCTTCCCGGCGACCACGCTGCAGACCTGTATCGTGCACCTCATCCGCAATTCGCTCGACTATGCCGGCTGGAAGGAGCGTCGGGAGCTGGCCGCAGCCCTGCGTCCAATCTACACGGCGGCCAGTGCTGCTGCAGCCGAGGCGGAGTTGCTTGCCCTGGAACGGGGCCCGTGGGCAAGCAGGTTCCCGACGGTCATGGCAGCCTGGCGCCGCGCATGGGTTCGCGTGATTCCGTTCTTCGCGTTTCCGCCTGAGGTGCGCAAGGTCATCTACACCACGGATGAAATACACAAGCCCTCACGCCGTACTTCGCTCGTTCGCTATGTCCGCGCTTCCGGCCACCGTATCGGCGCGCTGTCTGATTTGGGGCGCGACTGCTTCCATCGGTTAAACAGTCTCTGATAGGTTCGCTCGGACTGCTCGGCCATGGCTCGCTCCTGCTGGCGGACGCTCTTCAGACTGTAGGCGGCAGCCGAACCTTTGCGCGAGCCATGCTGCGCCGGCATTCCAGCCTGCAGTTCCAGCGCGCGCAGCTTGTGCGCGGTTAACGCGGGACGATCCCACGCGAACGGTTCGCCACGTGTCATCACATACCAGACGATCACGGCGAGCTTGCGAGCGGTCGCTACGACGGCAATTTGTTGGCCGCGGCGATCGCGCACGCGCAGGAAGAAGGCGCGCAGTGGCCCGGGCGCCTGCGTGGCGCCCCAGGCAGCCTCGACCAGCATCGCCCGTGCGTAAGAGCGGCCGCGCTTGGTGATGTGGCCGTGCCTGGCCGGTGTTGGGCCGGATTGATAGACCGACGGATTGAGCCCGAAGTAGCTCACCAGCTTCTCCGGATTCGGAAACCGCTCGATGTCGCCGATGGCCGATAGCAGCCCGATCGCCACCGTGGTATTGACGCCGGTAATCGTCAGCATCACGCGTAGTCGCGCGTCGTCGATGGTCGCTTGCGCGAGTGCCTGCTCCACCTCACGCAGATCTTCGCCGAGGCGGTCCAGTTCGCGCAGTCGCTGCTCGATGCCCAGGCGTTCATCCAGCGGCAGCGGTTGAACGCTGAGCCATGCACGCCCCTTCCTGCCAAACAGATCGGTGGCAGGACACCGCTCGATCAGATGCGCCGCCAGCACGGCGTGAACCTCGTTCTTCAGCCGCGTGCGTTGCCGCACCAGCTGCGAACGGCGCGAGATCTGCCGACGCAACGCCAGCGTGCGCTCGTCTGGCATCCAGACTTCCGGCAGAAAGCCGCTTGCATACAGTTGTGCCAGCACGGCCGCATCGATCTTGTCCGTTTTGACGCGGGCTTCGGCGATCAGCCGGACTTGCAGCGGATTCGCAATCGCCACACGCGCGACGTGACGGCGGAGCACGTTGACGATGGCGGCAGTGTTGCCGGTTGCCTCGAGCACCACGTGATCGGTGGCACGTAGGTTCTCGGCAAAGCGTTCCAGCTGGTCGCGTCGCAACCCGGTACGGCCGCCGGCATGCATCAGGCCATTCTCCAGGTACGCGATCTCGGCCACGGAGCGCGAAACATCAAATCCCACGATTCGCATAACCGTCTCCCGTATCAGATCACTGTTGGGAGCCGGTGGGGCAGCACGACAACTACGGATTCGCGCTCACAGCGCAACCGGGCGGGTCGCAGGGGCGGCCAACTACTAACACGAGCTCGCGGCTCATCATGTAACAACGGCCTGCCCACCCGAAGTGCTCCCCAGTGCCCCTGTCCCGGATGGTCACACCATACGCTCAAACCGCTGGGCGCGGGAACGCGAGGCACCGGCTATATCATGCCGGTTACCAATTCGCTGGAGAGCGTGAATGCACAGCTGCGCAAGATCATAAAGACGCGCGGACACTTCCCGTCCGATGAAGCGGCGACCAAACTGCTCTGGCTTGCGCTGCGCAAAATCACCAGCGACTGGCACCGTGCGGCCCACGACTGGAAGGCCGCCATGCGGCAGTTCGCGATCATCTACGAGGATCGCTTCACACGACCCAACAGCTAGAATGAAATTGATCGCCTGCCACGCCTGAAATGTTCAGACGCCTTGCACACAAAAATTCAGACACTCCCCCGGCACGCCGTATTCCTGTCTGAATCACCCCGCAATCATGGAGCAGCAATCACGTTGTGGACGTGGTCCAAGGTCGTCCGGTCCATCGCCCTCCGCGCCGACGTTCCGGCGTTTTCGACTCATACGCTTCGACATCTTTGTCTGACCGACCTTGTACGGTCGGGCTGGCAACTCCACGACATCGCTCGATTTGCCGGCCATCAGAGTCTGGAGACGACGCGGCAATACATCCATCTTTCCGGCCAGGATCTGGCGGATCGATTCGCAAAGACAATGCGTCAGATTCATACGTGGCGTATCGAAGCGCTGGCGGGTATTGCGGAGAAGCAGTAACGGTCATGAAAGCTCCCCGTCTCCAATCCTTGCAGCCGCCAGGCTCCGACGCGTGTCGGTGGGTCTGGCCTTTGCGAATCGAGGACTACGACCGCAGCATCAGCCTCACGGTTGCAGAGCAACGAACGTTGGCACGAGAGCTTTCAGAGACGATGGGAACCACGCGCAATGCAATGGCGGCGCCTGGTCACCTGGCAGGGCTCCAGCGGTTAGTGACGCCGATCAATGACGCGCTTGCCATGGTCGACGGCAAATGCGGATGTGGCGATCGTGTCAGGCTGATCCTGCTTGATCACTGTGCGCGACAAGATCGCACATTCTGGGGATGGGACAGCACTGCATGGCGCGAGGTGATAGGGACGAGCCAACGCTCGCTTGTTTCGACCAACAGCATAGCAAGTGGCGGTGAGCGAGAGGTATTGATCGCCGTCGCGTATCTACTTCAGTGCATCAATGACACCTCCTGTTTCAAGGAGCTGAAACGGCTAGCCCTGGCGGAATTGGTGTTCGGCAAGGACCAAGTTGCTGCCACGTTGAAGCGCGTGACCGACACTGCGGAAACATGGGGTTATCGAGGCCACAACCAACAACTCATGAGCATGGTTGCAGAGCTTCTGCTCATGAATGGACGGCCGGAACTTGAATCCCTGACGGCGGAGGTTGTCAAGGGAGCTCGCAACCGCTGGTGCGACTCGGTCGCCCGCAGCGCGCTGTACTTCCAACTGACGCGTGTCCTGACGGCATCGGGATTGGCTGTGGATGAACCCAAAGTGCGTGATACGGTCGACAGGGAATTCATCCATGCAGCGGGGATAGCGAATATCGCCTCCGAATGGGTTGCGATGGCAGAGCAATGGGACGCGACCAGTACCCTGACTGCACGTAGTCGCCGCCAGTTTCGAAGCATGATTCTGAAGGCGGGGCGTTGGATGAAAGACCGACATCCCGAAACCACCCGTGCCGATCAGTGGACCCGGGAGCTGGCAGCAGAATATGTCGGCGCGGTGGACCGCATGCGAGTCGGAGACTACGTGTGGAAAACCGCAGGTCTGGGCGACAAGTTTGGCAAACCCATCAGTGCCCGCACCAAAACGGCCTTGCTTGGTTCGATAAGATGCTTCTTTGTCGATGCTCAGGAATGGGAATGGATACCGCGCCGCTTCGACCCGTCGCGCGCATTTGCCACGCCCCGTTCGGTGAAATCACTCATAGGACCGGCACCACCAGAGTGCGTCCCGTCCAGCCATTTGCACTCGACATCAAGACCGGCGAACAGGTGGCCTTCCTGTTCTCATATCGTGCGAAGAGAATTCCGCATGATTATCTGAACCGACATCTGATTCCAATGCTCTGTCGGAAGGCTGGAATCCCAGCGGCCGATGCCCGCGGCCAGATCAGCAGCCACCGAGCTCGGTCAACCGCAAGCGGTCCATCTTTAGCGTCTGGCAGTGATCGCCAGGAGCGAGGAGCATAGGCGTCCACCTATTTGAACTGACCCCGAGAAGTTGGACACTTCTGCAGGGAGTCTTGTGGGCAAGTATTCGGAAGAGACCAAGCTCGCGGTCGTCAAGGATTATTGTTCGGGAACGGCGGGGCTCAAAGTCGTTGCTCGCCGCCATGATGTGGATGTTACGTCGCTACGCAAATGGGTGGCAGGTTATCGTTCGCATGGTGCTGCTGGCGTAAGGGAAAAGGCGCGGGCCACCTATAGCTTAAAATTCAAGCTGTCGGTGTTGCGACGCATGCGTGACGAGAGCCTCTCCTATCGGCAAACGGCCGCGCTGTTTGATATTCGCAACTTCAATATTATCGCTACGTGGGAGCGCAACTACGATCAAGGCGGACTGGAGGCCTTGTCTCCGCACGCTTCCTTACGCCGCAAGAAGATGACAAAGCATCAGACCACAGAATCTCCGAGATCATCAAAGGGCGACGCTGGGCGCACTCGCGACGAATTAATGAAGGAACTGGACAACCTCCGCATGGAGAATGCCTATCTAAAAAAGCTCAATGCCTTGGTTCAAACGACCGCGCCGCAAGCGCAGCGCAAAAAGCGCAAATCGTGATCGAGCTAAGGCACCAATACCCTCTTGCCGGTCTGCTCAAGCTGGCAGGCTTGGCGCGCAGCACTTTCTATTATCAACAGAAGGCGCTGCAGCTAGTCGACAAATATGCTGACCTTAAGGCCCGGATCAAGGCTATCTTCGACAGACATAAAGGGCGATACGGCTACCGGCGAATCACCGCTGCGATCCGACAAGAGGGCCAGACCGTCAACCACAAAACGATCCAGCGTCTCATGGGTGATCTGCGTCTGAAGTCCTGCGTACGGATCAAGAAATACCGCGCCTATAAGGGCGAGGTTGGCAAGATCGCGCCCAATATCCTTGAACGTCAGTTTGACGCGCATTTGCCTAACCAGAAGTGGGTCACAGACGTGACCGAATTCAACGTTCGGGGAGAGAAGCTCTATCTCTCCCCAGTGCTTGACCTGTATAACGGCGAGATCATTGCGTACCAGATGGCCCGGCGTCCTTTGTTTGACATGGTAGGCACGATGCTGAAGAAAGCGTTTGGTCGGCTCAAGCAGGGCGACAAAGTTTGAACCGCCCCGGGTTTCCCGGAGACTATTTTGCTTGAGTCATGCCACGGCGGCAGACCCAGCGAGATTTGCATAATAAGCGGCTTCGGCCTGCGCGGGTGGAATGTTGCCGATGGGGCCGAAGAGCCGACGATTGTTGAACCAGTCCACCCATTCGAGCGTCGCCATTTCAACGGCCTGCAGATTGCGCCACGGTCCGAGGCGATGGATGACCTCTGCCTTGTACAAGCCGTTGATCGTTTCAGCCAGTGCGTTATCGTAGGAGTCGCCCACGCTGCCCACCGACGGCTCGATGCCCGCCTCGACCAGCCGATCCGTATAGCGGATCGATACGTATTGCACGCCGCGGTCGCTGTGATGGATCAGCCCGTCCTGCTGCGCCGGCTGTCGTTCGTACAAGGCCTGCTCCAGTGCGTCCAGAACGAAGTCCGTGCGCGCCGAGCTCGACACGCGCCAGCCGACAATGCGTCGGGCGAACACGTCGATGATGAACGCGACATAGACGAAGCCCTGCCAGCTCGATACATAGGTAAAATCTGAAACCCACAGCGCATTGGGCCGTTCGGCCGTGAATTGCCGCTTCACCAGATCCTTCGGGCACGGCGTCGAACCATCGCTCACTGTCGTACGTACCGTCTTGCCCCGCACCACGCCGCGCAGGCCCATCTGCTTCATCAGCCGCTCGACCGTGCAGCGCGCCACGACAATGCCTTCGCGCTTCAATTGCGTCCAGACCTTGTCTGCGCCATAGACCTGGAAGTTTTCTTCCCACGCGCGCCGGATCTCATCCTTGAGCATCCTGTCACGCTGGGCCCGCGGCGGCACCAGGTCAGGATTGGCGCGGCGAGCCACATGGGTGTAGTACGTCGACGGTGCGATTGGCAGCACCCTGCAGATCGGCTCGACCCCGTAGACGTGCCGGTGATCATCGATGAACGTGATCATCACTTCGGTCGGCGGTCGAGCTCCGCCTGTGCGAAATACGCTGACGCCTTGCGCAGGATTTCATTGACCTGCCGAAGCTCACGTACTTCCCGCTCCAGTTCCTTGAGCCGATCCTGCTCCTGCGTACTCGTGCCCGGGCGCAAACCCCGATCCCGCTCCTCCTTGCGCACCCAGCTACGCAGCGTCTCGCCCGAGCAGCCAAACTTCGCCGCAATCGACGCGATCACTTTCCATTGCGATTCCCGGTCGCCTTGATGTTCCAGCACCATTCGCACAGCCCGCTCACGCACTTCCGGCGAGTATCTTGGGGATTTCTTCTTCGTGTTTTCCATAGCTCCATTTTCTCAAGAAGTGGAGTCTCCGGAAAACCCGGGGCGGTTCAGTTGCGCAGTAGTCGAGTGTGATGACAAGCCAGGTAGGACCGGGGCCCGCCAAGCCTGAATCATCTCTAGCAGGCTGTTGAATTTTGCTCCCGTGTAAACGGGGTTCCGGGGCCAAGCGTTATGGATATCGTGTTCATGATCCTTTGGCAGAGAATTCGATGCGTGGAATGGATGAGATGCAGGAAGCCCTGTTCACGACGGTCAAGCTGGAGGACTTCGTTCCGGCCGGTCATCCGTTGCGCCCCATCCGGCTGCTGGTAAATCAGGCGTTGAAGCGTCTTAACGGGCTGTTCAGCGTCATCTATGCGGATAGCGGTCGGGCCTCGATCGCACCGGAGAAGCTGGTGCGTGCGTTGCTGTTGCAGGTGTTCTACTCGGTGCGCAGCGAGCGCATGCTGATGGAGCAGATGCAGTACAACCTGCTGTTCCGCTGGTTTGTCGGACTGGCAATGGAGGACGTGGTGTGGAACCACTCCGTCTCCTCGAAGAACCGCGACCGACTGATCGAGCACGAAGTCGTGGAATCGTTCTTTGCTGAAGTCATGGCTCTGGCGGACAAGCAGGGCCTGCTGTCCCGGGAGCACTTCTCGGTGGACGGCACGCTGATCCAGGCATGGGCGAGGTCACAAGAGTTTTCGCCGCAAGGACGGATCGGACGATCTGCCGCCAGGTGGCGGGCGCAACGCCGAGGCCGACTGGAAGGGCGAGCGGCGCAGCAATGAGACGCATGAGTCGAGCACTGATGCGGATTCGCGCCTGTACAAGAAGAGCAGGCAGAGTCCGGCCATCCTCTGTTACCAGGGGCACATCCTGATGGAGAACCGCTCGGGGCTGGTGGTCGGTGCCGTGGTAAGCCATGCAGATGGATTTGCCGAGCGTGCCAATGCGCTGCGACTGCTTGACTGCGTGCCGGGCACTCACGCCAAGACAGTCGGTGCCGACAAGGCGTACGACACACATGACTTCGTACACGATTGCCGGGCGCGAAACGTGACCCCGCATGTCGCACGCAATGACGCCCGCCCAGGTGGCAGCGCGATCGATGACCGTACATCGCGGCACGCGGGATACCAAATGAGCCAGGTCATCCGCAAGCGTATTGAGGAGCATTTCGGCTGGGGCAAGACGGTCGGCCGGATCCGGCAGACGGTGTATCGCGGCATCAAGCGGGTCGACCAGCACTTCAAGCTGACGATGGTGGCGGCGAGCAACCTCACACGCATGGCGCGAATAATGGACGCGGTGTTTACGGGAGCGGTGCAATGAGCCGCCAGGGCGCGTGGCCTGAGGGGCGTGGCATCGCCGCGCAGGCGAATTGCCTGCACGAACTGGCCGGCGCATCCGGATTTCAGCGGGAAATTGCACGCGCAACACTCCTGAACATTGCTTCGGTCTTCATGACGAGGCGCTTTTCAACAGCCTGCTAGAGCTTCGGGCTCGTTTGAAGAATGAGGCGCGGGCCAGCGGATTTCATAGGGGGCCGTAGCCTATTGGGCTGCAACAAGCCCGGACATAGAGCAGCAGCCCATCCTGTCTGTCACAACAAGCGAGAACTGGCGCAAAGGGACGCGTTCATATAGAGATGGTGACTGAACGCGGCATCGATGTCGACCATTCAACCGTGCACCGGTGGGCGATCAAGTTGCTGTCCGTTCTGGAAAAGGCATTTCGACGTCGCAAGCGCGCAGTCGGCAGGAGATGGCGCGTGGACGAGACGTATATCAAGGTCAAGGGACAGTGGAAGTACTTGTACCGGGCCGTGGACAAAGCGGGAGACACGATCGATTTCCTGCTGTGCGCCCACCGTGACAAGGCTGCCGCAAAGCGCTACTTTGAAAAGTCGATTGAGTGGAACGGCGAACCCGAGGTGGTGACGATCGACAGGAGTGGGGCGAATCTCGCTGCGCTTGGGGCTATCAACGCCGGGCGCGAGACGCCGATCAGGATCCGTCAGTCGAAGTATCTGAATAACATCATCGAACAGGATCACCGCGCGATCAAGCGCCGGACCCGCCAGATGCTCGGGTTCAAGAAATTTCGTTGCGCCCGCATTCTCCTGGGGGGCATCGAAGTCATGCACATGATCGTCAAGGGCCAATTGAACGATGGCGGCGTTCGCCAAACTCCCGCACAGCAGTTCTATTCGCTGGCTGGATAAGGAATCCATACCAATCGGTCTTGCCCGACCTCTCGCTCTTACTGCGACAGAACCGGCACGAGGCGTACCTCGATATTTGCGCGGAGATCGACAAGGCGCTCGCTGAAGCCCAAGAGAAGCTTACGCGCCCGTCCGAGCAGCAGATCGTTAGGGGGCTACGTGGCAAACGCAAAATAAATAGTGCGCGAACGTGCGGAATCCCGGGAATTTTCCCGATGGCAGACTCGAGGGCGGGCGGAGGTAAGGGTTGATGCGACCCGCATCAGCGCGTCAGAGTGCGGCGCGGTTACACTGTTGCCTTTCGCCGGACAAGCCTTTGTATTCCGTTAACGAGGGAGAGAACGATACCATGCGCTCTGTTTACAAAGTCAAGTGGAGGATGGTGCGCTCGGGCAGTGTGCCCGTGCGCTTCGTGTGCGTGACGGATCTCAATCTCGGCCGGAGTGTCACGAACAACATCGAAGGCGTGATCGACGACCTGATCCGGGCCGGCTGGCTCGACTATGGCGACCGGATGATCTATTCCGATGCACATGGCATTTGGGACGAGGTAGTGCTGGGCGAGGACTGCCGCTTCCTCGGCTTCCGGTCGCTGAACATGCGTACGTGCGACGAGGCGATCACGCTCGGGCTCCTGTCGTCGCGCTACCCGGAGGGCATCTAGTATGCAGTTGCCATTAGAAATACTCCGGCGATTCCTCACGCCCGCCTTCAAGGGCGAGCCCGATGATGCCGCGCTCGCGCGCATGGGCTACTCGCGGCCCTTACGCTATCTGCCCGATGGCCGCGTGGTCGCGCTGATGGAGATCAACACGTGGGAGTGGGCACTCGTGACGGGCGTTCGTCCGTGCGGGCGCACCGACACGTTCTACTTTCACTCATTAGAGGCGGCGCGCACCGCGCTCGATGCGTGGGACGGCTCGAGCGAGCCGCAGGGCTGGCTCCGGCATCCGCAGTCCGGGTCGCCGTCGACCTGATGGCGACGCATCGCGCGAGTACGTCCAGCCATGACCAGGACCGCCTACCTGATCGATCCCTGGACGCGCACCGTGGAAGCGGTAGAGCGCACCGCAGTCGACGCCCCCACTGTCCTGCGGGAAATCCGTTCCTTCATGCACTGCGACTATATCCAGGCTGTGCGTCTGCATGATGCGGGCCCGGACGTCATGTATCTGGACGAGGACGGCTACCAGAAGGACCCGCAGGCGTTCTTTCACTGTCGACTGTGGCCGAATCAAACGGTCGCCGGTCGTGCGCTGTGGGTCGGAAAGACAGTGGACGGCGACGACGCCAGTCCCACGATGCCGCTCGATTATGTGCGAGGACATATCGCGTGGGCTTATTGATGAGTTGCGGAGGTTTGCGAAAAATGAAAGCCCGATGCCGCATTGCACTCGTGCTGTCGTCGCTGCTCGTGACAGCGTGCCAGACGATGCCGGACAGCTACACCGCGCAGTTCCAGAGGGAAGGCGAGCCGCCCGCCTACATCGACGGGCACGCTGATGGATGCCGTAGTGGACTGAGCGCAGCAGGCAACCCGTACGTCCAGGCGACCAAAGACCCGACCCGCTTCGCGCAAGACTCGATGTACGCGCAGGGCTGGAATGACGGATTCTCGACATGCAAGGAATGGTACAAGCCCTTCTGACTACATCGCTGATGTGAGGACATACAGATAGCACGGGCGTGCGTCCGCCGATCAGCACGCCGCTGGAGATCAGCTATGCAAATCGATGCGTTTATGCGAGGCGCAGCATCGAGATTCACCGAACCGTCGACCTTTCGTGGCGCCATCTCGAAGATAACATTTGATCATGGAGCGGGCCTTCGAGCGGCAGAGTGGTAGTGACCTCTTTTAAAGTTGTGGGCTTGATCCGGCAGACGAAGTCTGGCTGGCTCAGTTCGGCCATGAGCAGGCCCCTCGATTCCACCGGGTTCTGTCGCAGTAAGAGCGAGAGGTCGGGCAAGACCGATTGGTATGGATTCCTTATCCAGCCAGCGAATAGAACTGCTGTGCGGGAGTTTGGCCAACGCCGCCATCGTTCAATTGGCCCTTGACGATCATGTGCATGACTTCGATGCCCCCCAGGAGAATGCGGGCGCAACGAAATTTCTTGAACCCGAGCATCTGGCGGGTCCGGCGCTTGATCGCGCGGTGATCCTGTTCGATGATGTTATTCAGATACTTCGACTGACGGATCCTGATCGGCGTCTCGCGCCCGGCGTTGATAGCCCCAAGCGCAGCGAGATTCGCCCCACTCCTGTCGATCGTCACCACCTCGGGTTCGCCGTTCCACTCAATCGACTTTTCAAAGTAGCGCTTTGCGGCAGCCTTGTCACGGTGGGCGCACAGCAGGAAATCGATCGTGTCTCCCGCTTTGTCCACGGCCCGGTACAAGTACTTCCACTGTCCCTTGAGCTTGATATACGGGTGAGTAGACCCGGGGAATTGCGCCCCGAGTCTCTCGCAGGTAGGGTCGAGAACTGGCGCGCGCACGGTAGGCTCCGGTGGTCTCTCCATCGCTTTCGCGGTGGCCCTCATTCCGGCTGCCATAGTCACGTTTCCAGCTCCCGCCACGTCGAACGCAGCTTGCGGTTTTCCCGCACTACGCTCTCTTTTCTGCTTCACGTCAAGGTTTATGGGACCTATCATGCCGGGCGCGCTTTCGGTGCGACGGTACGGCGGACCCGGTAGCCATTGAACAGCCCCAGTTCCTCATACAGCCAACGCCTACTCCACCGTTTCCAGCCGAAGCCCCGTCGGTTCCGGGATCGCCCCATATGGCGCCGGATCTTCTTTTCCACCCAGTCCCTGATGAAGTTGAAGCACTCGTTAGAGTCCCCGATAGCGAAGTAATGCACCCAGCCCCGCAGCACCGGATTAATCAGTTGGACTACCCGATTGACCGGCTGTGACTGGTATCGCCGGAACACCTCCTTGAGCCTGTGCAGTAACGCCGTACGCTTCTTCAGCTTTGGCGTGTAGTGCGCTCGCCACGCCCGTGTCCCGAAGCTGCGGAGTTGACGGAAGTCAAACCCCAGAAAGCCGAAGCTCTCCTTGCATCTCAGATCCACGGTGCGACTCTTCTCCTCGTTCACCTCGACCTGTAGCCTGTCAAACTCCTCCCGTAGTCGCCTGCTTACCGCCCCCAGCAGCCAGTCATGGCGTGGGTGTGCATCGATCAGCACGACGAGATCATCAGCGAAGCGGGCATACTCGACGTAGGTATACTTCCCGTTACGCGTGGATTCTTTCGCCCGCTCCAGCATCCGGTCCACCTCAGTGAGGTAGACGTTACTGAGCAATGGCGAAATTACGCCGCCTACAATGTTGCATACTTTTCTCTCCCGCGTCTGAGTCGGTCGAATTTTCGCTGCCGCGAACCGGCGGTTGCGGATCGACACGGAACACGACGACGATCTCGTCCTTGTGGATTTCTACGCGCTTGACCAGGCCCAGAACGATCTTGCGTTTCGTTTCAAGATCAATCGCATCCAGCTTTTCAGTGACGGCGGCTGCAAACTCCTCAAGCCGGTTAATGACGAGAAACAGCTCGCTTTGCATCGCGCCGTGGCGCCGTGATTCCTGGATCTGCTGTTCAATCTGTGCGAGCCGACTCTTCAACTGCTGCATCCTTGGCTCGAAGTCAGCCTTGTCGATGATACCGTCGGAGTAGCCGTCGATCAGTCGCGATTTGCTCTTTTGGAGCTGAAGCCGCTGCTTTTCCAGACTGCCGGTATCGAAGCCGCGCTTTTCGCTACGCTCCATCACGTCGAGTCGACGTTCATACTCTTCTTTCAGTCGATCGGGATGCCTGAGCAATTCCACAACCTGATGCCATACCAGCTCATCGAGCTTGTCTGTCCGTACCTGCAGGTTGTCGCAGATACGTTCGCCGCCGAACCGGTAGGCGTCGGTTCCAACGCAGCGGTAATAGGCATAGTCTCGATGATGTCCCTTGGCCGCCGACTTGCTCACTTTCTTCGCGTAGTAGGCGTAACGGCACTGCCCACAAACAGTGAGCCCCTGCAGCAGGCGAAGCGGCGCATTATCCCGGCGCTGGCGTGCCAGCTTGCGGTTCTCGGCAAGCTGCTCCTGAACGATTTCGAACAGTGCTTCGCTGACGATTGCTGGCACCGGAATTTCGATCCACTGCTGCCGGTCCGCGCGTTTCGCTGAATACGGTTTCCTGGGCACGCAGGCGCTGTGACGCTGGGCACGCACGCGCACCTGATGATCGCACGCCTGCGTTTTGCCAAACGCAGCCCGCCCCATGTACGCCGGATTACGCAAGATGCCCCATACCACGCTGCGGTCCCAGTACGGCTTGCCCGATGCCGTCACGGTACCGGCCTCGCCAAGCCGACGTATCACTTCTCCGAGGCTCAGGCGCTCCAGCCCGACCCACTCGAAGATCGCTTTCACCGTGGCGGCTTGCGGCAGTTCGATGACGTACCGGGCTGGCGTCCCGTCGAGCTGTCTTCGGATATAGCGGTAGCCGTAAGGCGCCCCTGATAGCACGTTGACGGTACCGCGTTTCGCGCCGTGAAGCTTGCCGCGGCGGTGACGCTCTGCGATTTTTGCCCGCTCGTACTCCGCTATCATGCCCTGCATCTGCAGCAGCAGTGATTCTTCCGGCGTCGTGCCAATTGCATGATTGAGAAACACGACCTGTACGCCGCACGAGGAGAATTCCTCCATCAACAGGGCCTGGTGCGCATATTTGCGCGCCAGGCGGTCTGGCGCGAGGATGTACAGCCGATCGACCGTCCCGAGCGCGGCGGCGTCGCGCAGGCGCTCCAATTGCGGCCTGACCAGCGTTGCACCGCTCACCCCGGCATCGACGAAGCACATGTCCTCCACAATCTGCGCCCCGTCGGCCTGAATTCGTTCTTTCAATGCAGCGATCTGGCTGTCTATCGTGCCGCGTTTGCTTTGCTGCTCGGATGACACGCGCGCGTAAAGCGCGACCATGGCAACGTTGCTCATCGTTTCCCTCGCTTCATCGCTTTCGCCGTTGCTGGCCTTGCATCCGATGCGCGCCTCGTGCTTCGGGCATCAATCGGACTGAGCTGATCATAGGCCTTCTCCAGTTGTTCGCTGGAATAGCGGTTCGGCTCGAAAGCGAGACGCACTCGCCAGTGTTTGCGTCGTCCCCGTGTCATCGACTGGGCTCCCGGTTAGCGGGAGCAACGGCCTCAAGCACGAGAACCGCATTACTGGCAGGACATTCTCTGGACCATGGCGCCAGACACTCCCTCGATATGCGAAGGCCCCATCTTACCCGCGAGTTTGCTATGTTGTTGCCGGGGCTGTCAGTCCGATCCTGATGAATCTGTTCATGCACTATGCGTTTGACGTCTGGATGCAGCGTCACTTCCCGCAGTGTCCCTTTGCGCGCTATGCCGATGATGCGGTGGTCCATTGCCGTAGCCAGGAGCAGGCACAAGAGGTTATGCACGCCATTGCCTCGCGGCTGGCGGAATGTGGGTTGACGACGCATCCTGAAAAGTCAAAGATCGTGTATTGCAAGGACAGAAGTCGCACCCAAACCTACCCGAATGTGACCTTCACATTTCTGGGCTTTCAGTTTCGTCCGCGAAGGGTGTTGACCAGGCACGGGCAGGTCTCGACCAGCTTTGTACCTGGCGTCAGTCCTGACGCCCTGAAACGGATGAGACAGACGGTGCGGGGGTGGCGGTTGCAGCGCCAAACGTCGAAATCACTGTTCGAACTCGCTGAGCGATGTAATCCCAAGATATGTGGCTGGTGGAACTACTACGGGGCTTTCCATCGGACAGCCATGCATGAGTTGAGTCGGTATCTCGACCGAAAGCTCGTGCGCTGGGTTCAGCGCAAGTACAAAACACTGCGACGGCACAAACGGTGCAGTGAGGAGTGGCTACGCAAGATGAGGAAGGCGTACCCGCGAGAGTTCGCGCACTGGCAGTATCAGGGGAAACAGGTTGGATAACGGGAGCCGTGTAAATCGAGAGGTTTACGCACGGTTGTGTGTCCAGGTAAGGCTGGCGTGTTCAGCAGGAGATAGACCTGCCGGAGTAGAAGTCAGAAGCTCCGTAGCTGGGATAGCAGGGTGGCGGGAAACCAAGACTCTGAAGCCTATCGACGACCGTTTCCTTGGGGGACGTGCGAGTCATCGGGCCGTAATGAAGATGAACGTGGATGTGGCCTCGAAAGTGAATAGATCCGAGGGCCGAGCCCGCAACCGTGAGGGTGAAGGCAGCATGGGTAGCCGAATTCTGACCGACACGGCTACGCCACTTCGGCGGGGTGGAAGCGACGGCACGATGACAAGGACATGCTAAGCAACTGGAGAAGCCCTCCTCGCCCCGGCGCGAAATCGTCGGAGCAAGGTAGGCCCTATAACCGGCGAACCCGGGAAATGGACTGAAGGCGAGAGGGTGGCGGATGGGTCCGTATTAGCCGTGAAACCGGGTAACGCTGGTGGAGCGAAGGGGCCGTGCTGTTTGTAACGTCCTCGACAACATGGGAGGCAAGGACGAGATGACAAAGGCGTCCAGCAGTTTGCAGGACCTGAGGCGGGGAATATACGTCAAGGCGAAGGCTGAACCGTCCTGGCGTTTCTGGGGTTTGTACGTCCATGTCTGCAAGATGGAAACGCTGCTCGAAGCGTATGCGTTAGCCAGAAAGAACAACGGAGCGCCGGGTATCGACGGCGTGACGTTCGAGGCTATCGAGGCGCAAGGTGTGGTGAGCTTCCTTGCGCAGATACAGGACGAACTGATGGGGCGCACCTACCGGCCACTGCGGGCACGGCGACAGGAGATACCGAAGGATGGGGGCAAGGTCCGCGTCCTTTCGATTCCTGCTATCCGCGACCGTGTGGTCCAGGGTGCGCTCAAGCTCATGCTGGAGCCGATCTTCGAGGCAGACTCCCAGCCGGGGTCGTATGGCTATCGCCCAAAGCGTACTGCGCATGAAGCGGTGCAGCGAGTGGCGAAGAGCTATTGTCGAATCTGGTGTACAGCGGGAGCGGCGGGAATTTGAGAAGGCGGTGGCGGTCTAGCGAGAATGTTGCTTGTCAAAGGCACAACCAGCGAACCCGAGAAGGCCGGACCCGACCACCATGAAGAAGATTACGCAAGAATCGAACAGCAGTAAAGCGCAAACGAAAAGCGTGCTAGATGAGCTGATCCAGCAAGGCGCGCGGCAGATCATTCAGCAGGCAGTCGAGGTGGAACTGGCGACCATGCTCGAACAGTACAGCAACGTGAAGTCGATCGACGGCCGGCGTGCCGTGGTGCGCAACGGCTACCTGCCCGAGCGCGAGGTCGTCACAGCGATCGGTCCGGTGACGGTTCAGGTGCCGAAGGTGCGGGATCGTTCGGGCTCGGGCATCCGGTTCAATTCGACGATCGTGCCGCCGTACGTGCGCAAGTCCGCGCGCGTGTCGGCAGCGCTGCCGTGGCTGTACCTGCGAGGCATCTCGACGGGCGACATGAGCGAAGCTATGGGCATCATGCTGGGCGGCCAGGTCAGCGGCATGTCGCCGAACGTCGTGAGCCGGCTGAAGGCCCAATGGGTCGATGAGCATGAGCAGTGGAATCGGCGTGAGCTGTCGTCGGCGCGCTGGGTCTACTGGTGGGCCGACGGCATTCACACCGGTGTGCGCAGCGACGATTCCGACGGCCAGTGCCTGCTGGTGATCGTTGGCGTCAAACCGGACGGGACGAAGGAACGTGTGGCCATCGGTGACGGCTACCGGGAATCGAAGGCATCGTGGAGCGAACTGCTGCTCGATCTGAAGAAGCGCGGCCTGCCGTCGGGGCCACTGCTGGCCTGCGGCGATGGCGCGATGGGATTCTGGGCCGCGATGGAGGAAGTGTTCCCGCAGACGAAGCATCAGCGCTGCTGGTTTCACAAGATGGGTAACGTGCTCAATGCGCTGCCGAAATCGCAGCAGGCTCGAGGCAAGAAGGCGATGCAGGACATCTGGATGGCGGCCACGCGCGCTGATGCACTGGCCGCATTCAATCACTTCGTCGACGCGTACTCGGCAAAGTACCCGAAGGTCGCCGAAAAGCTGACGGAAGATCGTGACGAGCTGCTCGCGTTTTACGATTTCCCGGCTGAACACTGGCAGCATCTGCGCACCACGAACCCGATTGAATCGACCTTTGCGACGGTGCGCCATCGCACGAAACGCACGCGCAACTGTGTATCGCGCGCGACGTTCCTCGGGCTGGCGTTCAAGCTGATCGAGTCGGCCGAAGAATCGTGGCGGCGCATCCGCGCCCCGGAAAAGCTCACTTCGATGCTTGACGGGATGACGTTCAAGGATGGAGAACCGGTGACCGACAGCACACCGGCTCAGCAATCGATAGCCGCCTGATTACGCCGAGACCGCATACACCAGATTTGACTTTAACTCGAGTGGCGACGGCAATTGTTCAGTGGAAGACCCGAGTCATAGATCTGGATTTGCGTGCCTACTTTGACACCGTGCGGCATCATCTGCTGCTCGAAAAGGTGGCGCGTCGGGTCAATGACCGGGACGTCATGCATTTGCTGAAGCTGATGCTGACGGCCTCGGGTAAACAAGGCGTTCCGCAAGGCGGGGTGATAGCCCCGGCAACAACATAGCAAACTCGCGGGTAAGATGGGGCCTTCGCATATCGAGGGAGTGTCTGGCGCCATGGTCCAGAGAATGTCCTGCCAGTAATGCGGTTCTCGTGCTTGAGGCCGTTGCTCCCGCTAACCGGGAGCCCAGTCGATGACACGGGGACGACGCAAACACTGGCGAGTGCGTCTCGCTTTCGAGCCGAACCGCTATTCCAGCGAACAACTGGAGAAGGCCTATGATCAGCTCAGTCCGATTGATGCCCGAAGCACGAGGCGCGCATCGGATGCAAGGCCAGCAACGGCGAAAGCGATGAAGCGAGGGAAACGATGAGCAACGTTGCCATGGTCGCGCTTTACGCGCGCGTGTCATCCGAGCAGCAAAGCAAACGCGGCACGATAGACAGCCAGATCGCTGCATTGAAAGAACGAATTCAGGCCGACGGGGCGCAGATTGTGGAGGACATGTGCTTCGTCGATGCCGGGGTGAGCGGTGCAACGCTGGTCAGGCCGCAATTGGAGCGCCTGCGCGACGCCGCCGCGCTCGGGACGGTCGATCGGCTGTACATCCTCGCGCCAGACCGCCTGGCGCGCAAATATGCGCACCAGGCCCTGTTGATGGAGGAATTCTCCTCGTGCGGCGTACAGGTCGTGTTTCTCAATCATGCAATTGGCACGACGCCGGAAGAATCACTGCTGCTGCAGATGCAGGGCATGATAGCGGAGTACGAGCGGGCAAAAATCGCAGAGCGTCACCGCCGCGGCAAGCTTCACGGCGCGAAACGCGGTACCGTCAACGTGCTATCAGGGGCGCCTTACGGCTACCGCTATATCCGAAGACAGCTCGACGGGACGCCAGCCCGGTACGTCATCGAACTGCCGCAAGCCGCCACGGTGAAAGCGATCTTCGAGTGGGTCGGGCTGGAGCGCCTGAGCCTCGGAGAAGTGATACGTCGGCTTGGCGAGGCCGGTACCGTGACGGCATCGGGCAAGCCGTACTGGGACCGCAGCGTGGTATGGGGCATCTTGCGTAATCCGGCGTACATGGGGCGGGCTGCGTTTGGCAAAACGCAGGCGTGCGATCATCAGGTGCGCGTGCGTGCCCAGCGTCACAGCGCCTGCGTGCCCAGGAAACCGTATTCAGCGAAACGCGCGGACCGGCAGCAGTGGATCGAAATTCCGGTGCCAGCAATCGTCAGCGAAGCACTGTTCGAAATCGTTCAGGAGCAGCTTGCCGAGAACCGCAAGCTGGCACGCCAGCGCCGGGATAATGCGCCGCTTCGCCTGCTGCAGGGGCTCACTGTTTGTGGGCAGTGCCGTTACGCCTACTACGCGAAGAAAGTGAGCAAGTCGGCGGCCAAGGGACATCATCGAGACTATGCCTATTACCGCTGCGTTGGAACCGACGCCTACCGGTTCGGCGGCGAACGTATCTGCGACAACCTGCAGGTACGGACAGACAAGCTCGATGAGCTGGTATGGCATCAGGTTGTGGAATTGCTCAGGCATCCCGATCGACTGAAAGAAGAGTATGAACGTCGACTCGACGTGATGGAGCGTAGCGAAAAGCGCGGCTTCGATACCGGCAGTCTGGAAAAGCAGCGGCTTCAGCTCCAAAAGAGCAAATCGCGACTGATCGACGGCTACTCCGACGGTATCATCGACAAGGCTGACTTCGAGCCAAGGATGCAGCAGTTGAAGAGTCGGCTCGCACAGATTGAACAGCAGATCCAGGAATCACGGCGCCACGGCGCGATGCAAAGCGAGCTGTTTCTCGTCATTAACCGGCTTGAGGAGTTTGCAGCCGCCGTCACTGAAAAGCTGGATGCGATTGATCTTGAAACGAAACGCAAGATCGTTCTGGGCCTGGTCAAGCGCGTAGAAATCCACAAGGACGAGATCGTCGTCGTGTTCCGTGTCGATCCGCAACCGCCGGTTCGCGGCAGCGAAAATTCGACCGACTCAGACGCAGGAGAGAAAAGTATGCAACATTGTAGGCGGCGTAACGATTCCCCCGTGTGGGGTGCCGGCGTCAGTGGGGAAGAGTTCGTTTTGATACACGTAGCCCGCTTTGAGCCACTTCTTTAGAATCACCTTGTCCGTGGGGAGATTGGCGATCATCCAGTCGTGGGAAATTTTATCGAAACAGCCCTGGATGTCGGCCTCCAGCATCCATTCCGCACTCGCCTCTTTCGCCAGAGAATTGAAGCATTGTCCTCCAGCGTCAGCAGTGGAGCGCTCCGGCCTGAATCGATAAGAATTCAGGTCGGCGGTGGTTTCCGCAACGGGTTCGAGCGCTAGCAAATGTAAAGCTTGCATTGCCCTGCACCGCATCACGGGTATGCCGAGGGGCCTCGTCTTGCCGTTCTTCTTCAGAATAAAAACCCTCCGAAGCGGAAGGGGCGAATAACCCCGCCTCTTCAACGACGCAATCGCGTTGGCCTTTGCTGCCGGTGTTTTCCACGTTACCTTGTCCACACCGGGGGTGTTCCTGCCTTTGTTTTCAGTCACCCGCTTCACGGCTAATGCGCGGCCGCTGAACGAGTTGGTCAGCAGCCATTGCAGGGTTTTCACCCTGTTATGGCGGCCGGCCTGTACGGCCTTCAAAATACGCGTCTGCAGCCTTCTTACCTGGCGTTGAACATTGGCCCAATTGATGCCGTCCCACGTCACGCCGGAAGGTGCACGCGCCTGTGTTGCTGCACTCATTTGCTTTCCTCCCGTATAGATGGTTCTGCAAACTCTCTGGTGAGGAGAGACCATGAGGAAGTCTGCCCGCTTTCGCGTCGGGTGATGTTGCAACCCGTATCCCGTCCGTTACAGCCGGGCATTCGCTTTTTCCCCGTTCCTGTGCCCGCACCGCCATGGGCAGACCACGCAGCCTGCTGTCCCCGAAGGGAGCGATACGGGGTTTCCACGTTCCGCTTATGGAAGTACGTCGGGTTAGGTGCCTGCTCTGGGCCGGGAGGTATATGGGTCACGAACGCGTAATCGAAAAACGCTGTTCCCACCTCCGGTACCGTTTTGGTTCGAGCGCGATAGCCATTTCCGCTCGTTCAACCTAACGACCCTAATGCAGATTCAAATGTTTTCACCATACCGAGTATCTGGCACTCATCCGGCGTATGGCTGCCAGAAGGGTACGCCTCTCGCGATTGATACCCCGCGCCTTGCGGCGCCTAGTTACGTTGTCAGAGCCGCTCTTGATTCAGGCTCCTAGATTCACCGGGTGACACCGGTGGTTCTCTCCTTCTATGCTGCGAGAAGTGAGAACAACTTCTGTAAGCGACCTCGTGTCGCACTTCGATCAGATTATTGAGATACTTCGAAGAGCGCACCTTCGTGTCCTCGGGAAGCAGGCCGTCAATTTTCATCTCACGCACGGCCCGGTGCGACGCGGCATACCCATCGAGGGTGACCGTCTCCGGTGGCTGGCCTTGATGTTTGACCGCCTTGCCGAAAAAGGCTTTTGGCGCGGCCACATCGCGCTTTGCCCTGAGCATGAAGTCTACCGTCTGGCCGTCCCGATCCACCGCCCGATATAGATAAACCCATTTGCCCCGGATCTTCAGGTACGTCTCGTCAACCCTCCACGACCGTCCTGCAGACGTGGCAAAATGATCCCAGCGCTTGACGAACTCGGGCGTATAGCGGCGCACCCAACGCAGAATCGTCGTGTGAGCCAGCGACAACCCTCGCTCAGCCATCATCTCGACGAGATCGCGCAGGCTGAGTTTGTAGCGCAGATACCAGCGTACACAAAGAATGATCACCTCACGGTCAAAATGACGGCCGGCGAATAGCCTGAACCGCCCCGGGTTTCCCGGAGACTATTTTGCTTGAGTCATGCCACGGCGGCAGACCCAGCGAGATTTGCATAATAAGCGGCTTCGGCCTGCGCGGGTGGAATGTTGCCGATGGGGCCGAAGAGCCGACGATTGTTGAACCAGTCCACCCATTCGAGCGTCGCCATTTCAACGGCCTGCAGATTGCGCCACGGTCCGAGGCGATGGATGACCTCTGCCTTGTACAAGCCGTTGATCGTTTCAGCCAGTGCGTTATCGTAGGAGTCGCCCACGCTGCCCACCGACGGCTCGATGCCCGCCTCGACCAGCCGATCCGTATAGCGGATCGATACGTATTGCACGCCGCGGTCGCTGTGATGGATCAGCCCGTCCTGCTGCGCCGGCTGTCGTTCGTACAAGGCCTGCTCCAGTGCGTCCAGAACGAAGTCCGTGCGCGCCGAGCTCGACACGCGCCAGCCGACAATGCGTCGGGCGAACACGTCGATGATGAACGCGACATAGACGAAGCCCTGCCAGCTCGATACATAGGTAAAATCTGAAACCCACAGCGCATTGGGCCGTTCGGCCGTGAATTGCCGCTTCACCAGATCCTTCGGGCACGGCGTCGAACCATCGCTCACTGTCGTACGTACCGTCTTGCCCCGCACCACGCCGCGCAGGCCCATCTGCTTCATCAGCCGCTCGACCGTGCAGCGCGCCACGACAATGCCTTCGCGCTTCAATTGCGTCCAGACCTTGTCTGCGCCATAGACCTGGAAGTTTTCTTCCCACGCGCGCCGGATCTCATCCTTGAGCATCCTGTCACGCTGGGCCCGCGGCGGCACCAGGTCAGGATTGGCGCGGCGAGCCACATGGGTGTAGTACGTCGACGGTGCGATTGGCAGCACCCTGCAGATCGGCTCGACCCCGTAGACGTGCCGGTGATCATCGATGAACGTGATCATCACTTCGGTCGGCGGTCGAGCTCCGCCTGTGCGAAATACGCTGACGCCTTGCGCAGGATTTCATTGACCTGCCGAAGCTCACGTACTTCCCGCTCCAGTTCCTTGAGCCGATCCTGCTCCTGCGTACTCGTGCCCGGGCGCAAACCCCGATCCCGCTCCTCCTTGCGCACCCAGCTACGCAGCGTCTCGCCCGAGCAGCCAAACTTCGCCGCAATCGACGCGATCACTTTCCATTGCGATTCCCGGTCGCCTTGATGTTCCAGCACCATTCGCACAGCCCGCTCACGCACTTCCGGCGAGTATCTTGGGGATTTCCTCTTCGTGTTTTCCATAGCTCCATTTTCTCAAGAAGTGGAGTCTCCGGAAAACCCGGGGCGGTTCAGCCCGTCCAGACTCTTCAGCTTGTTCATCGCGGCTCCTCAAATCGGTCAGGGCGACACTCTAACCGATCCTTGAGCGCTATTTGCACCACAACCTTGAAAACCACTCGCCTACACGATGATCAGCTTCGGCACTACTGCCGAAGCTGATCACTCGCTTCGAGACCTTTGTTTCATCGCCGGCCATCGCGCCGTGGTCACGCTCGCCCGCACCGTGCCGATCCCTTCGCACAACGACACACATCGTCGCATCGCACGCCTGGCCGCCGCGATTCCCTCCCATCCCATGGGCTTGTCCAACCGCGCTGCGCCGAGCCTGCTCGAAACGCGCAACCAGTTGATAGAGCACAGCCTTATTGAGAAAGAGCCCCAAAAAAGAATCTCGCGCTGAGCGGGAACGCGTCTTCAACTGCAGCTTGAGCCGCCCGGGCCGCCGACGAAGAAGAATCGGGTCCACCAGCTAGGATACGGTGTGTTGGTGGGCACGTTGCCGCCCTTCCCGTTGCGCAATGGCCCAACCGCGTGATAGCAGTTGGAATTTCGGAAAAGGACAAAGTCGCTCCAGGTAGCGGTATCGGCAAGATTGTAATAGTAAAGATTGCGCTGATACTCGGCATGGCCATACAGCGCGTCGCCCCAGTTTCCACTACCCGCAGCCGGCCACGAGGTACGGCCGGTCGTTTCCGTGCCGAACTTGATATCAGTCGCGTTATGGCTGTTCTGCCCGCCCTGGTAGAAGGCCGCCGGGTAGTACCCGATCGCGACGCCGTCGAAAATGACCCACCAGTTTCCCTCAGTGTCACGGTGATATCCCGTGCTGAACTCGTGCTGAGGACCACCGGGGGCACTAATGTCGGTAAATGCTCGTCCCAGCACGGCGGTTCCGGCGACCAGCACGAAATCCCGCTTGCTATCGTTGTAGGATCCGGTTTGTTGGTAGTTATCCGCCGTGCTGAAAATGAAGTAGTGCGGGAGATTATCACCAAACATTTGGGGGTAGACGACCCAGCCTGCTTCCTCCGACTGAAGCCCTGCCTCCTCGCCCCCGACATACCAGACTTGGGACAAACTGAATACTTGGCCCATCCCCGTATTCACCTTCGGGTTCCAGATATTGAACGTGACATTGCCACCGAGATTATCCACCTTCTGCTCAAACACTGCGTATTTGTGACCCGCCGCAGGGTCTGGGTTCGGTGATTGCGCGTCCGATGATGTCATCGCCATCGGCGGCGCCTTTTTGTAGAACGCCTCCACGGTCGGGAATCTACTAAGCGTGTCGAGCGTGACTCGCATCAAGGGGACGGCATTGCTACCACAAGAGGGCATGCTTGCGCCGTCCTGAGGCGGCGCACTCGCTACGTCACGATCGGGGTTCGCGGGCAGGATGAATGGAGGCGGCGTCGCGATTTGCCTGAGGTGATATTTGCGAACCGCAGGTTGTTCCATCACCGGGACGCAGTCGTAGCGTCTGACCGTTTGCCTCAAAGCTCCTCGAGACATGCACGCCGTAGTAACGGTCCAGAATCGACTGGCGCATGTCTTCAAAAGCGGACGAGTCTCTGACTTTAAAAGAAGGCGATGCGGGAAGGTTGTGGTCGGCCTCCCCAAGCTCTGTCGGTTTGATGTCAGCATGGCCAACGTAGTCCTGAAAGCTTGCAGTTTTTGTATGTGCAATCAGTAGTGTCCGGTTTATTTGAGGTCGACAGGCTGGAGGGCGCCTGCTGACGCGGGGTTTGAGGATTTCGAGGGTGTCCACGATTTGAATTTCGAAAGCAGCATTTGCGATCCTTTCGGGTTTCGACGACCCGGGGTAGCGCATGAACGTGGGCAAGACGCTGTCTGCGCAAGTTATGGAGTTTGTGCCTTGGAAGACGTTTGGCCGCATCATCGATCGACATCGCGGCGACGCGGGTGTGCGCACGCTGGGTTGCGCGGATCTGTTTCGCATCATGGCCTTCGCGCAGCTGACCTGGCGCGAATCGCTGCGCGACATCGAGGCCTGCCTCGCTGCGAATCAGAGCAAGCTGTTTCATATGGGTTTGAAGAACGTGCCGGCACGCTCCACCTTGTCGGACGCGTTGAACCTGCGAGACTGGCGTATCTATCATGCGCTGGCAATGCGGCTTATCACCCGTGCCCGTGCGCTCTACGCGACCGAGTCGCTGGACATCGACCTCGATGCGACGGTCTATGCGCTCGATGCCACGACGATCGACCTGTGCCTGTCCTTGTTCCAGTGGGCGCCGTTTCGCACGACCAAGGCTGCAGTGAAGATGCATACGCTGCTGGATTTGCGTGGCGCAATTCCCGCGTTCATCCACATCAGCGACGGCAAGATGCACGAGGTGGGCGTGCTTGATTTCCTGCCCATAGAAGCCGGTGCGTTTTACGTCATGGATCGCGGCTATCTCGACTTCGCACGACTTTTCAAGCTGCATCAGGCGGGTGCTTTCTTTGTTACGCGCGCCACGAGCAACATGAACGCGCGCCGCGTCTACTCGACCGCCACCGACCGGAGCACGGGTGTGATCTGCGATCAGAGTATTGCTCTGAACGGTTTCCGCGCTTCGCAGGACTACCCCGAACGTTTGCGGCGCATCCGTTTCAAGGATCCGGAATCTGGCAAGAACCTGATCTTCCTGACCAACAACACGACGATGCCGCCCTTGACCATCGCCGCGCTGTACAAGAACCGTTGGCAGGTCGAACTGTTCTTCAAGTGGATCAAACAGCACCTGCGCATCAAGCGATTCCTTGACACAAGCGAGAACGCCGTGAAGACGCAAATCTGGTGTGCGGTCTCCACCTACGTACTGATCGCAATTGTCAAAAAGGAGCTTCAACTCGATGCCTCGCTCTACACATTGCTACAGATTCTTTCGGTCTCCGTGTTCGAGAAAACCGAGATTTCATGCGCCTTGAGGCCTGATCTACAGGCGCCAGAAATGACGCAATCCGCTAACCAGCTGAATCTATTCGAAATTTAACCGTAAGCGGCAGCTTTAGCACACCGAACGGAGAATCGTGCAAGTGAGGGGCGAGCATAGGGGCACGGCCGAGGCGCGCCGGGTGGGTCAGCCGTCCTGTTTCCTGGCCTGTTGCTGCCGCGCATAGTTGAATGGCAGCAGGTCCGTCACATCCGCGTCGGGCGGCCGTTGCGGCAGTTCCTTGAGCACGTGCAACAGGTAGTCGTACGGTTCGACACCGCAGGCACGG
Source organism: Paraburkholderia sp. JPY465 (assembly GCF_050436725.1). Lineage (NCBI taxonomy): Bacteria > Pseudomonadati > Pseudomonadota > Betaproteobacteria > Burkholderiales > Burkholderiaceae > Paraburkholderia > Paraburkholderia sp. JPY465. The sequence goes on along the minus strand of NZ_JBNDMT010000007.1, from coordinate 319,829 downwards.
CACGTCAGCACGAGACTGTAGATCGTGGCACTGGCTTTTGCACCGTCAACTGTGTCGCTGAACAGCCAGCTTTTCCTCGACGTGGCAAACGGCCTGACGTCGCGCTCGCAGACGTTGTTGTCTATTGCGGCTCGCCCGTCAGTGACGTAGCGGCTCAGATATTCCCACTGGTTACGCGTATAGGCGATTGCCTTACCGAGCAGGCTCTGCGGCGTCACCTTCGGCGCCAGTTCGTCAAGCCACGCCCTGAACGCCTCGAGCACCGGCACGCTGTGTTTCTGCCGCAGGTCGTATGTGTAGTCGGCACGTGTCTGGCCGGCAGGCAGATCGCCTTTGGCCAGCGCCTCGACACGGTACAGGGCCTGGAAGTATTCAAGCGCCTTTGCCACACGAGCGTTCGGCGGCTTCGGCTTTGCGTCATCCCCTTTCTTCTGCGCCGCCTTGTCCGCCTTGACGAACAGCCTGCGCGCGTGCGCCATGCAGCCGAAGTGCGTTGCCTTTTTCAGCGTGCGCCACGCACTGTATCCGTCGCTTACCAACATGCCGCTGTAGTCGCCGAGGAATTTCTTCGGATGCTCCTGGCCGCGCCCCGGCTGGTACTCGAACAGCACCACGGGTTCGGGACAGTCTTCGGCGCTGCGATAGACCCACGCATAGCTTTTACTCTGCGCAGACCGGCCGGGTTTCTTGAGTACCTGAAGCGTGGTCTCGTCGCCGTGGATCAGCGGCTGCGACAGCAATGTCCTGTACAGCGCGTCGTACAGGCGGGTGTAGTGCAATTCGCTGGGGCGGATGACCCAGTGTGCCAGCGTGCCCCGGCTCACCGGAATCTGCCAGCGGGCCATGGCGGCCTGCATCCGGTACAACGGCATGCCGTCGACGTATTTCGCGGTCGCGACCGTCGCGATCACCGACGCATCCGCATGGCTGCCCGGAAGCGGCTGTACCGGCATCGGTGCGAGCACGACCGGCGTATGTTCGGCGTGACGCTCGCAGTGCCGGCACGCGTACTTTGCACGCACGTTCTGGTGAACCGTCCATTTGACCTCGACATGAAGCTGTTCGCTGATGTCCTCGCCGATTCGATGCATCGGATTGCCACAGCACGGGCAACCCCGCTGGTCTTGCGGCAGATCGTACTCGATGCGTTCGCGCTTCAGGTACGCCGGCAACGGCTTGCGTCCCACCTTGCGCCGCTCAGGCTTGCCGGCCGGTGGCAAGCCGGTGTCAGGCAGCGCCGGCTGGAGACCTTCGTCGTCCTCGTCGCATGGTTCGGTCCGGGCGATCTGCTCGGCTTCGTCGAACACGCGATCCTTGCGTTTTTCGCTTTTCGGCGCGTAACGCTCGGCCTGCAGCAGGCGGACCTGTTCCTCGAGCTGCCCGACGCGCTGGTTCAGTTCGTCGATGTGTTTCGCATCGCCGGCCACCCGCGCTTCGAGGGCGTGGATATAGCCCTGGACAGCCTGGGGTACGCGCTTGAGGTCGGATGCATTCTTCATGCGCTCCAGGATAGCGAAGCGCGGTGCACCGTGGGTTTACGTCAATTTGTAAAAGGCGCCCGGCCGTTGTTTACGTGCAACGTACCGGGCTAGCTGGCGTGTTCGTAATGGCGCGCAGGATGACGGCGAAGCGATGAGCTGGGCTGCGACCACCGGCGGTTACACCGGCGACATGGTGCGGGATGTGATGCTTCAGGCGGTCGAAAGCCGCTTTGCCGGTGCATTGGCGGCTGAGAGCGAAATCGAGTGGCTGAGCGACAACGGTTCCTGCTACATTGCCGATGGCACGCTGACGTTCTCGCGAAAAATCGGTCTGAAGCCGGTCACGACACCGGTGAGAAGTCCGCAGAGCAATGGGATGGCCGAGAGCTTCGTCAAGACGATGAAGCGCGATTACGTTTCGTGGATGCCCAAACCTGACGCGAGAACGGCGCTGCAAAACCTGGCCATTGCGTTCGACCACTACAACGAGTCACATCCACACAGCGCCCTGAAATACCGCTCGCCACGCCAGTTTCGCCAGCAAACAAATTCTCCAACCTAAGCGTGACCGCGTGTCCGGTCATGCAGGGGCAAGTCCACTCGCGAAGTACGTGAAGTGGTCAAGAAGCACCGCGGCCGCGACCTGATCCTCTCTCTCGAAATTGTTGAGCATGCCCGCGGCCGCACTATCGGTTGCCGGCACCACAGTCCCGAAGCCACCAGCGCCGAGCACTTCTCGACTACGGTGTCAATATATTGATCGGATCTCATACCTTCTAGATTTAGTCGCCGATATTCGCTACTGTTTGATACGAACTGCCGTCCGCGTCAGCTCGCGGTCGACTGCTTTCCCCACCGCAATTGTAAGCGGTCTAAACGCCCTTCAGTCGGACTCTTGGCGCGCCGACCTCCGCGGCGAGCGATTCCCGGATTGCAAAGCAACTGTAAAAGATCTCATTGGGGCTCTCGCCGTGTTCACAGCGGCGCCAAAGTAATCACATACTTTGCCAGTGCAGATTACACACGCTTGAGAACTCAGCTGTGAGCATCCGCGCCGCACCGCTGAAGCGTTAGCGGTCTTTTCGATACCGATGGGTCTCGCAGGCCTCCCGCGACGTAGACGCCGGCGAACAAAGCCTCTGCTTGAATGGCCGTCTTATTTTTGATTCAGCCAGATCCACAGCGCCGACGCACGATTGACCAATCTAGACTAGCCTAGAGCAGACTGCCCCAGATCTTTAGCGATACGGACCAGGAGGGCGTGGGAGTGCAGGCCGTAGTTGAGCGCCCTGACCGGGGTCTTGCCGAACTGGGCCTGACTCTCGGAAGGCCGGTCGATCCTTGCAAAGATGCAGGCCGAGCTGATATCGAAAGAGATGCAGTGTTGGCTCTCTGGCCAGATCCGCTGGGGGGTTAGTGAGGAAGGCGCGATGCCAGTTGCTCAGAATGTTGATCCGGCACGAGACAAAAAACCCGCGCGCGGCGGGTTTCTGGCGGACGCTCAACCTTGGCCGAATGAGCGCAGGAGCGGAAGCGACAGCATCACAACGTAGGCGACCACGGCCACCACTGCGGCGAAAGCCGGGATGCTCACCAACCAGCGCGGTGCGCCCTCTGTGTGATCCAGCTTTTCTTGATGCTTGACATCAAACATGGAGACCTCCGTAAGTCAACCCTATTTTATCAGATGCCAACGGGTGTAGTGGGTGACGCCCGACGCGAGGCCGACGAAAACAAATGACAGCCACATGTAAGAATAGTACCGCAGGTGCTGAAATAGCGTCTTGCCAAACAGTTTGGGCGCTCCCTTGCGCTCGGTGGTATAGACCGCTCCGAGCGCTGCCACAAACGCTCCGCCGATCGCACATGTGACAAGCGTCACGAGCGCGATCCCCATATCAGCGTCGATTTGCTTGCCCAAAATCTCCATTACCATCGCAAGCGCCATCGTCACCGCGACGAAGCCCATCTGCCCATCCTTGAGGACGGTCATCAGGTGACCATTTTCTTTGTATCGCTGGTCGTCGGATTTTCCGGCGACCACTAGAAGCATCGCTGCGGGCGTGAGAAGGATCGGGGCAAAGATATTGACGATGTCCCAGAGAATCCAGAAGTGCGGCGCGTTGGTGTCCACTCAACCTCCGTGAGTTTGAAGGTCGCCGAGCGCGCGGGTCTTGTAAGTCATGTGCCTCTCCCATGATTCGCACATGATACTGGCCCCGTTTACCAGTTGTCGAGACGGGCTCTGACGGTTCCCGTGTGCCAGAGAGGTGTGTCGCTGACCCTCGGCGGCAATGATCATCCTCGCCTTTCCGTTGACCCTTCATCGCCAACAGAACGCGGGAGCGGCCCGAGCCATCCGGCAAGTTTTCCGAGGCCATCGCGCGAACCGGGCCGGCCGTGACGGCCGTTTCAGGCTCCGTTCGCCGCGTTCTTAAACGCCGTTCCCCCCGTGAACTTGACCGTCTTCGCTGCAGGGATCTGGATCTCAGCGCCGGTCGCCGGATTCGGGCCGATCCTCGCGGCCCGCGCACCCGTCGAAAACGACCCGAAGCCGATGAGCTGCACGGCATCACCCTGCGTGACCGCGCTGGCGATGGTGCCGATCAGCGCATCGAGCGTTTCGGTGGTCTCCGCCTTGGTGGTGCCCGTCTTCGCAGCGACGGCATCGAGCAGTTCCTGTTTGTTCATTATTTTTCCTGCAGAGGTGGGGAAGTGAAGCCGTCACCCTACCCGATCCGCGGGCGTCCGGGCAACCGGCGCGGACCGGAACGAAACCGGGAGGTTTTTGCGATCGGCGCCCGTGCGTGACCACTTTGTGGCCAACCGCTTGCGCGCTTGCGCCCAGGTTCGATGGATGACTGCGGCGAGACAGGCAGCCGACGGCGCTCTCCTGGAAGATGCGACACCGGGCTCGCATCGCACCGGTTTCGCCCTTTTGGGGCGCCGCCGCCCCCCCCACAGCCGGCTACCTTGCCCGAAAAATCAGTTATGTAATTTTTACCTAATAAGGTGTCCGGAAATGGAGGCCCGGATAGCCCCAATTATGTGGAATTGAACCAATTTTTGTTGGCAAATGGCGCGTCGAGCTCCATCGGACATTCGCCCACGCTGATCGCCGTTTGAGGTGAGCCCGCTACATTCACGCTTTGCTTTATTTCCATAATTCGACTATAGTCGAATTATGGAAACGACTGATACCGTCGCTGCGCTTGCGGCACTCGCGCACGAGTCCCGACTCGCGGTCTTTCGCGCTCTTGTGCAGGCAGGCCCCGAAGGCATGTCCGCAGGCCAGATCGCCACGTTGCTGGATGTGCCACCGTCGTCGCTCTCCTTCCATTTGAAGGAACTGACCCACACACAACTCGTTACCAGCCGTCAGGAAGGCCGGTTCGTCTTCTATAGCGCGAACTTCGCGACGATGAACGGCCTGCTCGCTTACCTCACCGAGAACTGCTGTGGCGGCAACCCCTGTTCGCGGGCATCAGCGTGTTCGCCCGCCAGGGAGAAACAGTCATGAAGCGCTTTCACATTCACGTCGCCGTCACAGATCTCACAGCGAGTATCCGCTTCTACTCGGCGTTGTTTGCAGCCGAACCAACCGTCGTCAAGGACGACTACGCAAAGTGGATGCTCGACGACCCGCGCGTCAATTTCTCTATCTCGCAACGCGGCGCTACGCCCGGGCTTGCCCACCTTGGCGTGCAGGTCGAGAACGAAGGCGAACTGGCCGAGATGCACGATCGGCTGGAGAGCGCAGCGCTTCCCGTCGATGCGCAAATCGGTACCGCCTGCTGCTATGCGAAGTCGAACAAGTACTGGACTGTCGATCCGCAGGGTATTGCATGGGAGTCATATCACACGCTGAACGACATTCCCGTATTCGGTGAATCACGTAGTGCGCAGAACAGTGCGCGCGCTTCCGAGGTCGCAGCGTGCTGCGCTCCATCATCGGGCAAACCGGTCGGAGCTCCGGTCAAGTCTTCGTCGTGCTGCTGAGTCCTGCGCGCGACTCAATGGGGAACACATGACGACCAACGTACTGATCCTGTGCACGCACAACTCGGCGCGCAGCGTGCTCGGCGAGGCCATGCTGAATCACCTCGCTGCGAAGCTCGGCAAGAACGTGCGCGCTTTCAGCGCGGGCAGCGCACCAGGCGGTCGCCTGAATCCGTTCGCCGTCGAGGCACTCACACGCGCGGGTATCGACGTGAGCGGCTATCGCAGCAAGAGCTGGGATGAATTTGCCGACGACGACGCCCCTCTCATGCGTATCGTCATCACCGTCTGCGACAGCGCGGCTGCCGAGACATGTCCCTACTGGCCGGGCAGTCCGGTCAAGGTTCACTGGGGATATGCCGATCCATCTGTTGCGCCCGGCGACGACGACGGCAAGCGGGTCGCGTTCGAACTTACCCGTCAGGCGATCGGATATCGCATGCTGCAATTGCTCGCGCTGCCACTGGACGCGATCAGCAACGAGGACCTCCAGCGTGCCCTCACAGCGATCGCCAAATCATGACCGCAGTGATGGGGCTTAAGCGCAAGGTCTTCGCCGAGCTGCTTGGTACGGCCCTGCTGCTCGCGGTGGTCATCGGTTCCGGCATCCTGGCGGCACGACTTGCGGGTGGCAATGTCGCAATTGCCCTGCTCGCCAACACCCTGGCGACGGTGGGCGGCCTGTATGTGCTGATTGAAGTTTTCGGGCCATTGAGCGGCGCGCATTTCAATCCGGCAGTCAGCGCCGTCATGACGCTGCGTGGCGAACTGCCTGTGCGTGAACTCCTGCCGCATATCGCTGCACAGCTGGTCGGCGCACTGCTCGGCGCGTGGCTTGCGCATGCAATGTTCGATCTACCCATCGTCGAGCTATCGAGCAAGGTTCGTACGGGAACCGGGCAATGGATTGCCGAAGCAGTGGCTACCGCCGGCTTGCTGGTCGTCATCCTGCGCGCGCCGGCCGGGCGCGCGTCAATCCTGGTAGCCGCCTACATTGGTGCTGCATACTGGTTCACGGCGTCAACGTCGTTCGCAAACCCGGCCGCTGCGTTTGGCCGCATGTTCAGCGACAGCTTCGCAGGCATTGCGCCGTCGAGCGTACCCGGCTTCGTCATCGCCGAGCTGATCGGCGCAGCAATTGGTCTCTCCCTGCACCTGGCGTTCGAACCGCGCAAGCAACGTATCGGTCATCCGAACCTGATCGAATCTTCAGGTGAGCATGGAGATATTCGCTGACGCGAGCATCTGGTCAGTTTGCGCTTCACGACTGCATTGAGGATTTAAGTGTTAGCACAGGTACCTCACCGCTTCCGCGGAACTGAACCATCTGGCGCGGGCGTAAATTCCAGGCGCTGAAGAAGACGCTCGACAGCCTGCCGGTCACCCTCTACCGCATCGCGCTCGTCATCCGTGAGCGGGATTTCCGGCAACATCCGGATCATGCCTGCCTTTGATGCGATCAGTTCGGCCCGGTTCGATTCCTTCGGGACGTAGAAGTTACACCGTGCACAGGCCATGCGGTGCGGACATTGATCGAAGAATTCGTACGAGCATAATCCGTGTCCCAAGTCGTAGTAACGCCACGGCTGGTCAATGCTTCGCTCATCTATCACCTGCCGATCAATCAGCACCTCCATCATTCACAGGTTCCGCTGGAAATACTGCGCCTCCGAATAAGCCTTTGCCAGCTTCGTAGGCGTGAAGGCGACATAGTGCTGCGTGGTAACTGGCGAACGATGACCGAGCCATGCCTGTAGTTCGAATAGCGTCATTGGTTCCTTCGCATTGAACAGCTGGCTCGCGATGGTTGACCGTAAGCGATCCATTATCGACGTCCCTCTGCGAGTGGAGTTGAAGGCCATGAATCGCAGAGAGGCGTGGCGTGTGCTCAGCGCAGGGAAGCAGGCATTTTCCAGGGCAGAAGCGCGTCGTAGTCGTCGACACTGGTCGCCAGAGGGATGTGCCTGAACAGCCAGTGGAGGTAGCGGTACGGGTCGATTCGACAGGCTTTGCAGGTTTCGACCAGAGAGTAAAGATTGGCGCTCGCAGTCGCGCCATCAACCGTGTCCGAGAACAGCCAGCCGCGGCGCCCAATTACAAACGGGCGGATCGAATTCTCACAGTCGTTGTTCGATATGGGCCAGTTGCCGTTCTCAACGTAGAGGATCAGCTTGGGCCATTGCTCGCGCAGATAAGTTAGCGCCTTTCCGAGCAGACTGTTGGGCACGACACCGGGAGATTGCTCGAGCATCAGATTGCGGATGGCGTCGAGCACTCGTGCACTGTATCGCCGTCGCAATCGCTGTCGCCGGTTGGCTTCCCATTTCGCGCTGCGTGCCTCGGCGACGAACAACCTTCCGATCAGCTTGATGAAGCGTGTGGCCAACAGGTCGGGCGAGCGCGCTGCCTTGGGCACATTGTCTTCTGCCTTGACGAAGTAGCGTCGGCAGTGAACCCAGCATCCAAGATGCACGAGCTGGTATCGGTCGGCGATGCTGTTATAGGGCTCATAGCCATCGGTCATCAGGACCGCGCCCTTGCGGATGCCCATGAACAGTTTGTCGGCCAGCTGAGCGCCGCGTCCCGGCGTGTACGTGAAGCAGCGGACCGGATGTCCTGAATCGGTCATCTGCGACCAGAGGTAGCTCTTCGTTTGAGGCTTTCGCCCCTTCTCCTTCAGGACCTGGAATGTCGTCTCGTCGCAGTAGACCAGATCCGCGTCGAGCAGCGCATCACGCATCAGGTTGATCACCGGCTGGGTCGCCAGACCGACGCGTACCATGCTTGCGGCGATCGTGTTGGACGAGATGTCACCGCCGAAACGACGTAGCAGTCCGGCCTGACGGTACAGTGGCATCCCGAACTGATACTTGCCGGTGGCGATCCACGCAAGCGCTGATTCACTCAGCAGCCCACGCGGGATGATACGCGGCGGCGCTGGCGTGACCTTGATGCCGAGATCGCAGCATGGACACGCATATTTGACGCGCCGGTGCTGGAGCACGCGAAGCTGCTCCGGAATTACATCGAGCTGCTCGCTGATCTCAACGCCGATCTCGACGAGCGCGTGGCCGTCGTTCGTACAGAAGCGTTCGGCTTCAGGCAGTTCGTGACGCACGACCTCACGCGGCAGTTCGGGATCGAGCGGTTTGCGGTGACCACGCCGCTTGCGCGTGTGCGCGGCAACCGTCGTTTCCGGAGTGTCTTCTAGGGCGGGCGCGCTGTTCGCGCCAAGTGCTTCGGCTTCGTTGAACAGCCCGGGTTGATTGGAATCCCGTGCTTCGCTTTTCGCGCCGAACAGTTCACGACGGTAAGCACGCAGCCGTTCCTCGGCCAGATCACGTTCCGCTGTCACGAGCCGCAGGGCGCCGCGTAGCGCCTCCTGTTCTTCGCGCAGCGCACGGGCGGCATCGCGCTCAGCGAGCAGCTCTTTCAGTTCGTCGGCGGTGATCGTGACCTGGCCCGGCATGCGGATTAGACCGGCACCCCGATGACGCGTTCAGCTCACGCGCAGATACTCGCGCTTCGGATGTCGCTGGATCGTGCTGATGTCATCGCCCTCAAGCAGCGCATGTAACAGATCAGGCGTCATCGTCACGATCTCGGCTTTCCGGTCGGGCCATATGAACCTATCGGTCTCAAGGCGTTTCGTCAGGAGCCAGAAGCCGCTGCCATCCCAGCCGAGGATCTTGACCCGGTCGCGGCGACGGTTTCCAAACACGTAAAGCGAGGAGTCCATCGGGTTCAGGCGCATCGACTGCTCAACTAGAATCGACAGGCTGTTCATGCCGTATCGGAAATCGACGGCATCGCGGTGCAGGTACACCTTCAGATTCGCGTCGAACCGGAACACGGCATTCTCCCAAGCATCTGGACCACGGTGGCCAGTTCGTCGATGGTCGCGTCCGCGATATCAAACTCGACGCCGTTCGGCAGACGCACGTGCAGCGCAAGCGCCATTGACGGCGATGAGGGCATAGGCGCTCTCGCCAAGGCGCTTCCTTCGGGGAGCAACGCCGGCGGCACCGAAACGACGGGGACGAATGCAGATGACGTTCTCGTGGGTGATGCGGCCTTGCACGGACCCAGAAGGTCGATGGCCACGCCATCGATCACTTCTGCCGCAGGCGCCGTCTCGTGATGTTCAGCAAAAGGCTCCTGTGGTGCAGGCGAGATGCCTTTCTCCCGCTCCAGCAGGTATTTTGTGATCCATTTACGTAGCAGATTGGCATTGATCCCGTGTTCCTGAGCCATGCGCGCGACGGAAACGCCGGGTTGCAGCGCGGCCTCGACCAGCGTGCGCTTACCTTGCTCGTCGTAGCGACGCCGGCCATCACAGCTCTGTCGTACGACTCTTAACTCTGAGTCTTTGTCAGCCATAGGTGTCCACCTCGAATTGGACTGACCCCCAGAAGTTGGACGGTTAAATGACTACGCCTGACCGAATCGAGCCCGATATTTGACGGGGCTCATGCCCTGCAATTTTAGCTTGATACGGTCATGGTTGTAGTATCGGATATAGTCCTTTATGCCGGTCTCCAGCTCGTTAAGGTTGTCGAATTTGTTCAAGCGAAAGAACTCCGCTTTGAGCGTTCCGAAGAAGCTCTCCATGGCGGCATTGTCGTAGCAGTTGCCCTTGCGCGACATGCTTTGTGTGATCGAGCGGGCCTCAAGAAGGCGCCGGTAGACCGGCATCTGGTATTGCCAGCCTTGGTCGGAATGTAAGATAACTGAACCGCCCCGGGTTTTCCGGAGACTCCACTTCTTGAGAAAATGGAGCTATGGAAAACACGAAGAAGAAATCCCCAAGATACTCGCCGGAAGTGCGTGAGCGGGCTGTGCGAATGGTGCTGGAACATCAAGGCGACCGGGAATCGCAATGGAAAGTGATCGCGTCGATTGCGGCGAAGTTTGGCTGCTCGGGCGAGACGCTGCGTAGCTGGGTGCGCAAGGAGGAGCGGGATCGGGGTTTGCGCCCGGGCACGAGTACGCAGGAGCAGGATCGGCTCAAGGAACTGGAGCGGGAAGTACGTGAGCTTCGGCAGGTCAATGAAATCCTGCGCAAGGCGTCAGCGTATTTCGCACAGGCGGAGCTCGACCGCCGACCGAAGTGATGATCACGTTCATCGATGATCACCGGCACGTCTACGGGGTCGAGCCGATCTGCAGGGTGCTGCCAATCGCACCGTCGACGTACTACACCCATGTGGCTCGCCGCGCCAATCCTGACCTGGTGCCGCCGCGGGCCCAGCGTGACAGGATGCTCAAGGATGAGATCCGGCGCGCGTGGGAAGAAAACTTCCAGGTCTATGGCGCAGACAAGGTCTGGACGCAATTGAAGCGCGAAGGCATTGTCGTGGCGCGCTGCACGGTCGAGCGGCTGATGAAGCAGATGGGCCTGCGCGGCGTGGTGCGGGGCAAGACGGTACGTACGACAGTGAGCGATGGTTCGACGCCGTGCCCGAAGGATCTGGTGAAGCGGCAATTCACGGCCGAACGGCCCAATGCGCTGTGGGTTTCAGATTTTACCTATGTATCGAGCTGGCAGGGCTTCGTCTATGTCGCGTTCATCATCGACGTGTTCGCCCGACGCATTGTCGGCTGGCGCGTGTCGAGCTCGGCGCGCACGGACTTCGTTCTGGACGCACTGGAGCAGGCCTTGTACGAACGACAGCCGGCGCAGCAGGACGGGCTGATCCATCACAGCGACCGCGGCGTGCAATACGTATCGATCCGCTATACGGATCGGCTGGTCGAGGCGGGCATCGAGCCGTCGGTGGGCAGCGTGGGCGACTCCTACGATAACGCACTGGCTGAAACGATCAACGGCTTGTACAAGGCAGAGGTCATCCATCGCCTCGGACCGTGGCGCAATCTGCAGGCCGTTGAAATGGCGACGCTCGAATGGGTGGACTGGTTCAACAATCGTCGGCTCTTCGGCCCCATCGGCAACATTCCACCCGCGCAGGCCGAAGCCGCTTATTATGCAAATCTCGCTGGGTCTGCCGCCGTGGCATGACTCAAGCAAAATAGTCTCCGGGAAACCCGGGGCGGTTCAGTTGTTGCGCTTTTACACAACCCGCAGCATCTTTGCTTTGCAATACCCCCATCCGGACAAAGCCCAATCGACGTAACACCGCGGCGGAGCCGGGGAAGCGACGCCACCGGTTTTGATTCGGCCGCCGGTCTCTATACGCTGGTGTGAGCGGTGGAGGATATAAGGGCCCGGTTCATGGTCCGCGTGCGCTCGTTCCCACGCCACGTCGGGTGTCCCGCGACATGTCGCTCCCCGCGACGGCAGGCCGCGGGCCGGTTCTGAGCAGTTCTCCTTGTGCGTGTGTCAACTACAGTGTAAACTGACAACTGAAATGTCAACCTCACGTTTTCGCGCCCGCTGATCATGAATGGACGAATGGCCAATGCGCCGGTCTACTATGCCTTGCTGCAGGCGCAGTTCAACCCGATCCCGGCGATGGAAAAATACGCTGGGGAAGTGCAGGATCTGCTGCGCCGCGACGGGTATACGCTCTTCGAAGAGCAGGCGATGCCGCAACTGGAGTTCGTCTTCGAAGCTAATGACGCACCGCCTGTCCCCAAAGTCGGGACCCTGAAGGTCTGGCGGATGACTACGGCAGACCGTACGTCCAGTTTCGTGCTCAGCCCGACGTTCATCGCCTTTCATACTACCCACTACGACACGCGCCGACAGTTTTTGCCAAACGGATTGCGCGGGCTTGAACACGTTCACAAGGTAGTGGGTCTTGATCATGTGAGTCGCCTAGGTCTGCGGTACCTAGATGCTGTGCAGCCGCGCGAGGCAGAGACGGTCGATCAGTATCTTGCTGGCGGCCTGCGCGGCGTCCAGTTTGGTGCGGTCGAGCAATCGGCATCGAGCGAGCAGGTATTCGAGACGCAGCCGGGGGTTTTGGCTGACCGGGGCATCCTTGTGGCGAGGGTGCATCGCGCCGTGGCTCCGCTTGGATTTCCGCCGGACGTAGCACCGCACGGACTCGTGATTAAAGACCGGTTCGCGAAGCAGGAGCCGCAGCGTCATGCGGTCATCGACACGGACCATTTCGTTCAGGGGCGATTTCCGCTTGACTTCGCGTCGCTCGCGAGCCAGCTCGAGGCATTACACCGAGATATCCGCCGGGCGTTTGAGGCGATCGTTACGCCTCATGCCCTAAAGGCTTGGTCGTAAAAAACTAATCAGGAGACGGACATATGCAATCATCATTGCCTGCGTTTGGCGCTGCGAAGCATTACCCGGTGATGTTGCGGCCGTTCATTGGGACGGGGTCTGCATATCCGCTTGAGAACGTAGACCGTTGGAGCGGGTACCTTTCACCTCGATCAGGACTCTTTGTCAGCGATGACACGGCGGTGCGGTCGCCGCGCAGGCGCCCGCGCGCGGATATCCGGACGGCGAAGGAACATCTGGAAAATGTCCGCGCAGTGCTGAATCCCGCTATTGGCAACCTTGCGGTTCTCTTCGACGTGTCGCGCCAGGCGATCTACAAGTGGCTGTCCGAAGAGTCGATGCCGGACGCGGACAAGCTCGCGCGCATCAGGACGTTGAGTCAGATCGCTGACGCGTTCAAGGCGGCAGGAGTCGCGCGCGCGTCAAGTCTCCTGAAAATGAAAGCGTTTGAAGATCGCTCCCTGTTCGACATCCTGAAGGCCGGGGAGGACAGTTCGGCGGCAGTGCGGACTTTGATTGAAGAGGCTCGGGCAATGGAGCGATCCTATGCACTCTCAGGTCTTTCGAATAGCGCGGCTCCAGCCACAGCAGACTGGCAATCGGATGTTTCGATTCCAGGTGCTGCCGAGGATCGCTGAGAGGGCGGGATGCCGGGACGTGACAGTGCTTGGCGGCAAGGCAGTCTCATCGTTGACGCTCATGCGTTGAACCTCGGACTCGTCTTTGATGACGGCGGTCAACATCGCGTCGTTGTCACCTCGCACGACTGCGATCTCGCCAACGACAGGGAGCCCTTTGTCGAGTGCATCGTCGCGGACATCGTTGCGACGGCGGAGCCAACGTTCACTCGTGCCCGAAACGTACGCCGGCTTCATCTCTCCTACACCACGAGGGAAGGGCAGACGCTCGCGCTTGAACTGCGTCACGATGCCCGAAGCGTGGTCGGTACGGCGATGTTCGATGCGATCGCTGCCAATCCGGATGCGTCAGTCACACTGAATGCCGACGAGAAGAGGGCACTCAAGCAATGGCTGGCCGCGCGGTATGGTCGTCCGGCTTTCCCGAATGCGTTCGAGAATCGCCTTCGCCGAAAACATAAGGGCAAGACGGTTGAGCAACTGACCGGCAAGCTCCTCGAGCCATACAACGCCCATCTGGTGGGCGTTTTCTTCGACCTCGACACAGCGCGCTTTCAGGACCTCGAAGACGGTGAGCCTTACTTCCTACGCATCACCGTTGCGTATGACGCTACAGAAGGGGGCCCGGTTGCGCGTGCTGCAGCCGAGAAAGCGGCCAGCGAGATTTCCGAACTATTCACGAGCGTCTATGGCAAGCCAGAGGAAGCTAAGGAAATTGCTCTTGAAAGTAGTGTCGCCGTCGCGGATACACATCTCTCGCTGGCAGATCTTCGACGGGTTGATCAGTGGCGCCTCGAATACATGAGTCTTCGAGCGGATCCGCCTGAAGATTTTCTGGCTGTCGGCGAGACACCTGCATAGGGTACGCGACGTGGACCAACATCGTCCGATGATCATGTACGGATATCGTATGGAAGACCCACGCATCGGGAAGCGACAGGCAAACTGAAAAGATCGTTTTTTCATTAGTATGCGAGGGGCGGTCCCTCCGCCCCTCTCGATGCCGCAGTCTACGAAACCTTTGAAAGTCCGTCGTAGTTCATCAACTTCCTGAACGGAATGCGGCCTAACGAGGAGTTGAAACGATACCCTTCCAACATCCCGCAATCCTCGGCGGTCTTGAAAAGCACCAGCAGTTCCTCGATCGAGGAAACGCCCAAGAGAATACAAAGAGCCGGCTGATACTTTTTCGACTCTGCCTTCGCAAAACGGTTGTGGTGCAAATAGCGCTCAAGGATCGACCAGACGAACGTCAGCCACCAGCAAACATCCGCAAAGTTCCAGATTTACTTCCCTTCGTCAACAAGGTCCACGTTTAGTTTGCTTTTCTGGAAAGTAAAGTTGAACTCACGGCACGTTGGGTTACCGCACCATGGGACTTTCTTTGGGGATGAAACAACATCACTTCGCGGGACGGCCCGCCAGGCGAACTCGTGCGGATCACCGCCGATGTCGCCTTCCATCGCGATGTCCTGCGCGTCGCCGTGCCCGGTCCGGCGACGGCTTGTGCTGTCCGGGGCAGGCCGCGGCAACGCTGCGCGACGCCCAGCTTGCGCTCGATTTCCTGGGCGGCATGGACGAAGCTAGCATGCTAGAGTGGGGGCGTGTCCGCTACCGGGGAGCGTAATTTGGTTCAGTCCGTTCAGCAGCGGATGCCCGCTGCCACCGATATTTGCCGCCTGCCTGATTGCCTTGCGGCGACGCTCGCGCAACCGGCGCCTGTTGCAGGCTCCGGCGACTCGCCGGAGCTGGGTCGGCAACTCGCCCGGGTGCGTGCGGTACTGGCCGGGGAAACCCGCGTGCGATGTTTCCAGACCCGAGGCCGCACCACCATCGTGTCCGGTTCTTGTGAAGACGCCGAGCGCGGCGGCCTGTTCTGAGCTGGGTGCGTCGATCCCGGGCGAACGCTGGGAACTCCGCGGTCCAGGCAAGTGGACTGGGCTTCGCTGCGGAAACCGGTTACATCGGCGCAGCGCGGCATGCCGCGCGGGATCGCCGGTTACCAGTCGATGCGGTGCTTCTCTTCTGTTTCGCGATGCCGCTGGTCATCGTCGGCGTGCAGATACAGGCTCGTGGTGGTCAGCGACGCATGGCCAAGGTTGTCGCGGATGAACCGCAGATCGACGTCGCCGTCGGCCATGTGGGAACCCGCGCCGTGACGCATCCAGTGCGCCGAGGCGCGCTCGAGCTGCGCGGCGCGCGCAGCGTACTCGTCGCCGCGCAGGCGCAGCTTTTTCGCGGCGCCGGCAAAGATGACCTTGACGATGGTGTGCAGCGCCGCGCGCGTGAGCGGTTTCATGGATTTTCCGAGTGGCAGCACGAGCTGCGTGTCCTCGTGCTGCGCGGGCATCAGCGGCAGCCCACGCTCGCGGCGGTAGCGGCCAAGCTCGACCATCATCTCGGCGGAGGCGGGCACGAGCCGGTCCTTGCCCCCCTTGCCCGTGACCTCGAGCCACCAGCGCTCGTGCCCGTCGGTGTCGCGCCGGCAGAAGAAGCAGCCCATCGTGTTGCCACTGACTTCCGAGATGCGCAGGCCGGCCAGATAGAGCAGGGTGAACAGCCAGCGCGCGCGCCAGTAGCGTTCGCGGGCCGTCTCGCGAGGCAGCGAATCGATGTAGACCTTGACCTCCTGCCACAGGTCGCGCTCCAGAAAGCGCGTGACGCGCGGCGCTGAGCGTCGCGCGCGCTGGCGTGAGAGCGACAGCGGGTTGCCGCCCAGATAGCCCGCACCGACGAGCCAGGAGAAAAGGGCGTTGAGGATGACCATCGCCTGGCGCTGGCTGCTTGGGGCGAGCGGCCCGTGAAACGGGCGCCAGCGCGGATCCTCGCGCGAAAACTTCCGGCCGCTGCCGTTTTCCCCACCGCTGACCCACCGCGCGCGCGGCTGCGGGTCCGCGAGGAAGCGCTGGTACACGAGCAGATCCTCGTGCGTGAGCGAGGACAGCGGCTTGCCGAGCTGGACGATGGACCACAGCAGCAGCCGTTCGGCTTCCTTGCGGTAGTTCTCGAAGGTGGTTTTCGTGTCGGCGACGCGCGCCAGCCATGCGCGCACGGCCGCGAGGTCGTCATCGGCGGCGATCTGGCGGCGGCCGGTGGCGCGATTGACACCGGTGCGGCCGTCGAGATCATCGGGCAGTTCGAGGACGTCGAGCGGGCGCGGCGCGATGAGGGCGGTTTTCATGGGATCCGGTGGTCTTGGGGTGTCACGCTTCGGCGTCACGCCGACGGCGAACCGCCTCTACCAGCTCGTGCGCCGCGGCAGCATGAGTACGCCCGTCGCGGTGCTCGACGCGTTCTGGGCCGAGCTTCGGGAGAAAAGCCGCGTGCGCATCGAACACGCCGAACTGCCCGGGGAGCTGCGTGACGCGGCAGGCGACCTGGTGGCCATACTCTGGAAGCGTGCTGCCGGCGCGGCCGATGACGCCCTCCAGGCGCTGCGGACCGAAGTCGAAGCCGCGCGGCTCGCCGCCGAGGCGTCTGTCACGGCCGTGCAGGCGGATCTGGCGCGCACCGAAACGGCGCTTGAGCAGCGGACAACCACGCTGCTTGCCGCCCAAGTACGCATCCAGGAACTCGAGCAGGCGCAGGCTGCGGCCGCGGCGACCCGTCACGCGCTTGAAGGCGAGCTGGAGCGCGCGCAGCAGGCGCTACGCGAGCGGGACGCCGCTCTGGCGCAGGCCCGCACCGACTTCGCCGCTGAACTCGACAAACAGCGGACCAGCACCGAACTGGCCGAGTCCCGTTTGCAGGCCGCGGAGAAGCGCGCGCTGCTTGAGATCGAGCGCGAACGGGCCGCGGCTACGCGCCTGCAGCGCGAACTTGAAGGTGTACAGCAACGCGCGTCTCGCGACGGCGAGCGCGCGCAGGCCGAGATCCATTCATTGCAGGCGCAACTGGGAGATTTACGCCATTCGGCGGGTATGCTGGAGGGGCGATTTGAAGCGATGCGGGCGAGCCACGAGGCCCAGGCGCAGGAGCTGGAATTCCTGCGGCAGAAAGCGTCCGGTCCGGGCAGTGCCGCACGCCGCGCTCCGCGCCGCGCGGGCCGGCAGTCTGCCGGGCCTGTGAAAGCTGTACGCAAGTCCGGCGCGAAGACATGAGTCGCACAGGACGCGGTCGACGGAAGGATGTCTGCCCGGACATCGGCGTGCTGATGCGCTATGGGGAGCGAGTGGTGCGGGTGGTGGCCGAAGCGCGCGGTCAGCGCGTGATCATCGAATCACTTGACGAAGATGGCCTTGCCTTCCGGAGCACGGTGAAGTGGAAGAATCTGGCGCCGCTTCTAGCGCAGCTGTTCTGAGAATGTGGTTGCCGCGCTGACGACTGAGAATGTGGTTGGGCTCAGAGCCCTTTCGCGGACCGGTACAAGTCTTACTTCTGGAATGGATCAACTTTCACTTCGTCGGACGACCTGCGGTTGGAGTCAGCGCGTGCCCCAAGCGTCGGTGCATTCGCAGCCAGCGTCGCGGCCCTTTACCGACGGGCGTTCGTACGGGATCGACCAGAAATGTACCCGTTTGGACATAAAAAGTGAAGGGTATGAAAGTTGGGGCTTTCATACCCTTCGTTTCTGGACATTGGCGGAAGAGCCCGGTCGGACGCCTGCCAGTCACGTAATGCAGAACGTTGACGCGGCCTGCTGGCCGGGCATGAGCCGCGCCCAGCTGCTCGACCGGGCGCGGCGCCTAGCGCTGCGTGCCTCGCTGCGCGCGCGCCCGGGGTCAAGCTCCGAACCCGGCCCGGACGGCGTGCGGCTGTACGCGCTGGCGCTCACGAGCGGGGCGGTAAAGACGGAGCTAGTCGCCCACGTGCGGCGGCTCGCGCGCCGCTGCGGCGCCCGGCGCCCGGCGCGCCCGCGCATCGCTGCCGCCGGCGCGGGACCTGAGACAGGGCGGGCTTTTCTGAGCGTTGCTCCGTTGCGCGCGCCAGGTTGATTTACAGGGCCGCGCAACTATATGATTGCAGTACCGAAAGGAGGTCCCATGAAAGTCATCCGCAGCAAGCGCCTCGAGAACGTCCTGAAAGACCCGAAGGCCGCCGAGCAACTGCGTGCATTTCTGGCGTCGGCCTCGCTCGCGCGTCCCAGCGACGTCGAAATTACAGTCCAGGATTCCAAGGGTAACGCCGTGCGCTATCAGCCCAGACTCGTCCGTGTGGCCGGGTCGGGCGCATGAACGTTGCATTTCCAGCCCTATTTCTCTTCCTCGTCGTCCTCCCCGGTTTCCTCTTCCGCCAGTTCTTCCAGCGCAACGAAGTACGCACATTTGATCACACCCCATTTAGCGCGGTGGTACTGAAGGCGCTCCTTTGTGCGGCGCTTTTCAATGCGGCCGGTTCCGTCGCGGCGCGGGCCGCGGGGTACGAAATTGAACTTGGTGACGTCATTCGCCTGCTCGTCGGTGGACCGTCTTCCCTCAAGGACCTCGACGGCCGACTGACCTGGCTCAACATTCATCCCGTCGCCGGCGCGGGTTATTTCCTGCTTACCAACGGGCTCGCGCTTATCGCAGCTTTCGTGTGGCGTGGTGCGGTTCAGCACTGGGAGCTCGATCGGGAAGGACATCGGCTCTCGCGCCTCGCGCGCGGGGATGCGCCCTGGTATTACCTTTTCTCCGGCCTCGATCACCCGAGGGACGGCGCCATCGACGGTGCGATGATTGCCGCCGTCGTTGAATTCAAGGAGGGTTCCTTCCTCTATACCGGCGTCCTTGACGGCTACGAGGTCAACGCGGACGGCCAGCTCGGCAGGCTGATGCTGGTCCAGGCACAACGGCGCAGGCTCGAGAGCGACCGGAAATACGACGCCGCGAACGAACTGTTCATCGAGGACACCACGCGCTTTTACCCGATCGCCGGCGATGTGTTCGTCCTTCGCTACGACGAAGTCAAGACGCTTAACGTTACGTACCTCTCACTCGAACCGCAGAGGGGGCAGGGACTCCCCGGTTCCCTCGAAGCCATGTAGGAACACCCGGATTACAATCCGCGCTTTCGCTCGACGCGGCGAAGGATTCGGTCTTTCGGCTCGAACGGGAACTGTCGGGCGTTGCGTCACCGGATCCATCACTCGCTTAAAGCAGGAATGGCACACGACTGGTCGCGCGGCGACGAGAACAACGGGCGCGACGCGGCGGCCAATTTGGCGTAGTCAGGGGAGTCTGTCGCGTGCGTATCCGTAGCGCGATTGCCGTCAGCCGCCTACCGAATCGCGCGGATCTGGCGAGCCAGAAATACTAGAATATGCAATCATCTGAAGACAGCTAAGCCGCCGTGCCCGCCGCGGCGGCGCTCTCGGTTCTGAATTTCTCGCCAACTCAAACAAGAACGGAATGTCTGCCCAAGCGAAGCTCAAAAAACCAAAGGCCAATCGCTTGGTAGTGAAGCGAGGTACGGTCCCGCCATCCGTTTTCCTGCACACGGTTTCAGATAAGGAATGGGAGGAGTTCATTGCTGCCGCGTGTCGCCAGCGGACGATTGGCGCCGCCAGGTATGTCTCCGTCAAGGTGCTCGGGAACGCCGGTGACAAGCGGCGAGACGTCGAAGCGCGGCTGCATGCCACCTTGGTTCCGGACGGCTGGGATTTGTACCAGGCCAAGCACTATGAACATCGTCTCACGCCAAGTGATGCCTATCCTGAGCTTGTGAAATTCTTCGGTCATCTGCTGGCCAAGAGCTTCCCGGTGCCGAGAAAGTACTACTTCTGTGCGCCAAAGAACGCGGGCCCGGAACTGCACGATTTGTTGGCCAGTCCTGCCGATCTGCGGGCAGGGCTTCTCGTTGCATGGAAGGCCGGTACCCAAGGTCTGAAAAGCCATGTCGCAAAGCTGACTGCTCAAATGGAAGCGTTCATTAATGCATTCGACTTCACGCGGTTCGAGGAGTGTCAGGTTGTGGATCTGCTGGACTGGCACGCGCACGACTCCATCGCTCACTGTGCCCTTTTTGGAATCGAGCCGGAGCGCGGTGACGACCCGGTTGTACCGGCGGAGGCTCAGCCCAATGAAATGACCTACGTCGAGGAGCTTATACGGGCGTACACGGAGGCGGAAGGCAATGGCCTGCCGATGGATCAGGCCATGGTTCAGGCACACGACGCATACCGTGAGCACCTCGCGGCGGCTCGTGAAACGTTCTATGCGGCCGAAGGCCTGCGGCGCTTTAGCCGCGATCTCTATGTCGAGGACGAGTTTGGGAAGCTGCTCGGAGATGGTCAGGAAGGGAATACGGCTGAAGATCAACAGCCCACTCCTGAAAACCGGCCTCCAGCGGCACGACGCGGCGATTGATGCCGCCCAGGGGCTCACCGTGACCGATAGCGTATTACACGCCCGGCTCCGCGGCGGCGATCTGCCGGGCACCTGCCACCACTTGGTCAACGAGAAGCACTTCAAATGGGTTCGGTGAATCGCAAGCATCCTGAGCTGTTCACTTCGTACCGTGTGCCCGGCAGGACGCGGGCGCCGCGCTCATTGGCGGATATCACGTACACGCCTTCGACGAAGCCGTTGCGGAAAAACTGTGTGTACCCTTGTACTACGCCATTCACCTCGTTTCTGAGCCCCAGTGCGCCGTCGAGGTTGACCCGGGAGTTTGTCGGTGTTCCGCCAATGGCGGGCATCTGGCGAGCGAAATCGAGATAGGGTAGAGGGTCGATGCTGCCTGTGCCGAGCGCGGCTTGGGTTGGAATCAGATGCAGCACCCAGAGTGGGCCTTCGGCGAGCCTGCAGGGCGCATCACCTGACAGGAGCTTGCCCAAACGTTCGGTCCGGAAGTCTCGCACCTTCTGCGCTTGGTTTTCCGAGCGGACGAACAGTTCACGAATTTCGGGCACATTCAGTTCGCGCTTACGCAAAACCGAATCCATTCACCTGCATCTCATCCAGGCGCTTGACCCGCTCACCTTGCATCTGCCCACCAGTATGGCGTGAGAACAGATTCTCAATCGCGAGGATCTGGGCCGTGAGTTAAAGTCAAATCTGGTGTATGCGGTCTCGGCGTAATCAGGCGGCTAGCGATTGCTGAGCCGGTGTGCTGTCGGTCACCGGTTCTCCATCCTTGAACGTCATCCCGTCAAGCATCGAAGTGAGCTTTTCCGGGGCGCGGATGCGCCGCCACGATTCTTCGGCCGACTCGATCAGCTTGAACGCCAGCCCGAGGAACGTCGCGCGCGATACACAGTTGCGCGTGCGTTTCGTGCGATGGCGCACCGTCGCAAAGGTCGATTCAATCGGGTTCGTAACCGGCATGATATAGCCGGTGCCTCGCGTTCCCGCGCCCAGCGGTTTGAGCGTATGGTGTGACCATCCGGGACAGGGGCACTGGGGAGCACTTCGGGTGGGCAGGCCGTTGTTACATGATGAGCCGCGAGCTCGTGTTAGTAGTTGGCCGCCCCTGCGACCCGCCCGGTTGCGCTGTGAGCGCGAATCCGTAGTTGTCGTGCTGCCCCACCGGCTCCCAACAGTGATCTGATACGGGAGACGGTTATGCGAATCGTGGGATTTGATGTTTCGCGCTCCGTGGCCGAGATCGCGTACCTGGAGAATGGCCTGATGCATGCCGGCGGCCGTACCGGGTTGCGACGCGACCAGCTGGAACGCTTTGCCGAGAACCTACGTGCCACCGATCACGTGGTGCTCGAGGCAACCGGCAACACTGCCGCCATCGTCAACGTGCTCCGCCGTCACGTCGCGCGTGTGGCGATTGCGAATCCGCTGCAAGTCCGGCTGATCGCCGAAGCCCGCGTCAAAACGGACAAGATCGATGCGGCCGTGCTGGCACAACTGTATGCAAGCGGCTTTCTGCCGGAAGTCTGGATGCCAGACGAGCGCACGCTGGCGTTGCGTCGGCAGATCTCGCGCCGTTCGCAGCTGGTGCGGCAACGCACGCGGCTGAAGAACGAGGTTCACGCCGTGCTGGCGGCGCATCTGATCGAGCGGTGTCCTGCCACCGATCTGTTTGGCAGGAAGGGGCGTGCATGGCTCAGCGTTCAACCGCTGCCGCTGGATGAACGCCTGGGCATCGAGCAGCGACTGCGCGAACTGGACCGCCTCGGCGAAGATCTGCGTGAGGTGGAGCAGGCACTCGCGCAAGCGACCATCGACGACGCGCGACTACGCGTGATGCTGACGATTACCGGCGTCAATACCACGGTGGCGATCGGGCTGCTATCGGCCATCGGCGACATCGAGCGGTTTCCGAATCCGGAGAAGCTGGTGAGCTACTTCGGGCTCAATCCGTCGGTCTATCAATCCGGCCCAACACCGGCCAGGCACGGCCACATCACCAAGCGCGGCCGCTCTTACGCACGGGCGATGCTGGTCGAGGCTGCCTGGGGCGCCACGCAGGCGCCCGGGCCACTGCGCGCCTTCTTCCTGCGCGTGCGCGATCGCCGCGGCCAACAAATTGCCGTCGTAGCGACCGCTCGCAAGCTCGCCGTGATCGTCTGGTATGTGATGACACGTGGCGAACCGTTCGCGTGGGATCGTCCCGCGTTAACCGCGCACAAGCTGCGCGCGCTGGAACTGCAGGCTGGAATGCCGGCGCAGCATGGCTCGCGCAAAGGTTCGGCTGCCGCCTACAGTCTGAAGAGCGTCCGCCAGCAGGAGCGAGCCATGGCCGAGCAGTCCGAGCGAACCTATCAGAGACTGTTTAACCGATGGAAGCAGTCGCGCCCCAAATCAGACAGCGCGCCGATACGGTGGCCGGAAGCGCGGACATAGCGAACGAGCGAAGTACGGCGTGAGGGCTTGTGTATTTCATCCGTGGTGCGCAGATGCTGCCAGTGTTCAGCCGGGAAATCGTAAAACGCGAGCAGCTCGTCACGATCTTCCGTCAGCTTTTCGGCGACCTTCGGGTACTTTGCCGAGTACGCGTCGACGAAGTGATTGAATGCGGCCAGTGCATCAGCGCGCGTGGCCGCCATCCAGATGTCCTGCATCGCCTTCTTGCCTCGAGCCTGCTGCGATTTCGGCAGCGCATTGAGCACGTTACCCATCTTGTGAAACCAGCAGCGCTGATGCTTCGTCTGCGGGAACACTTCCTCCATCGCGGCCCAGAATCCCATCGCGCCATCGCCGCAGGCCAGCAGTGGCCCCGACGGCAGGCCGCGCTTCTTCAGATCGAGCAGCAGTTCGCTCCACGATGCCTTCGATTCCCGGTAGCCGTCACCGATGGCCACACGTTCCTTCGTCCCGTCCGGTTTGACGCCAATGATCACCAGCAGGCACTGGCCGTCGGAATCGTCGCTGCGCACACCGGTGTGAATGCCGTCGGCCCACCAGTAGACCCAGCGCGCCGACGACAGCTCACGCCGATTCCACTGCTCATGCTCATCGGCCCATTGGGCCTTCAGCCGGCTCACGACGTTCGGCGACATGCCGCTGACCTGGCCGCCCAGCATGATGCCCATAGCTTCGCTCATGTCGCCCGTCGAGATGCCTCGCAGGTACAGCCACGGCAGCGCTGCCGACACGCGCGCGGACTTGCGCACGTACGGCGGCACGATCGTCGAATTGAACCGGATGCCCGAGCCCGAACGATCCCGCACCTTCGGCACCTGAACCGTCACCGGACCGATCGCTGTGACGACCTCGCGCTCGGGCAGGTAGCCGTTGCGCACCACGGCACGCCGGCCGTCGATCGACTTCACGTTGCTGTACTGTTCGAGCATGGTCGCCAGTTCCACCTCGACTGCCTGCTGAATGATCTGCCGCGCGCCTTGCTGGATCAGCTCATCTAGCACGCTTTTCGTTTGCGCTTTACTGCTGTTCGATTCTTGCGTAATCTTCTTCATGGTGGTCGGGTCCGGCCTTCTCGGGTTCGCTGGTTGTGCCTTTGACAAGCAACATTCTCGCTAGACCGCCACCGCCTTCTCAAATTCCCGCCGCTCCCGCTGTACACCAGATTCGACAATAGCTCTTGTTGCTGCGCGACGTGTTGTGTAAAGAGACGCATTCTATTCGCAATGATTTTTGCATTGACGCGCGAGGTCACATTGAATGAAACCTGCCAGCGCCTCGCCGCGGTGGCAATCAAAGCGTCGAAGCCGGCGTCGGCGCGCGCGCGGCGAAACATCCTTTCGTAAAACCTCACAACTTCTACCACCGCATCACAGGTAACCCACGTCGCGCCGCTCCGCCACCTTTCGCCGCGATCCCAGCGAGATGTGTGACCGTCCCGCCACCATATCCGATCTCTTTCCGCAAACAGCCGGAGTCGAGCCTGACCAGCTCAGCCAGTCGCATCCCTACGAGAAACAGCATGATCGTGAAGCAGGCACCATCTGTCAAAACCAATGCACGCCATACGACATGATGTTCGTTCATTCCATCGTGCGGTATCTGGTAAGCTAGACGCTAGTATCCTTCCTCGGTTGGCAGGGCTTTGAAGAAGCCGCCCCTGATCTTTCTGGGCTGGTACTGCGTAGTTCCTATTTGGTCGATTAGTAGACGTTCGCCGCGCTCATACACTTCGAGCAGATAGTCGCCGTGTGTACGTAACCACGTTATCGCGGCACCGAGCAAGGGAAGAGCAACTGACTCGTCAAGTGCCCTCCACGTCGAACTGCGTCCCCGTCGTCGCGTCGCTTCAATATCCAGTGCGTAGAGTCAATGAGAAGGGGGCTCGGATACTGGTGCCGGACCTCCCACATCTCATGGAGCAGCTTTCCCCGCATGTACAATGTGTGTGGGGCGACTTCGCCGCCTCCATCTTTCCGCATAGTGCTGAATGTCATGTAGTCGACTATGTCGGTCACGCGCAGATCCGAAAACGACCAGACGTCTTTTGACGTCATCCATCTGATCAGCCGACGAAGATCGTGAACCCAGTTAAGGACGGTCGAATGCGCGAGTCTCTCTCCTCTGTGGTCGCGCGGCGATTCGACCAAGGCAATCAGCAAACCTTTCGATGATGCCAACAAACTCTGCCGTTGCTTTGTGGTTCCACCGTTCAAAGGCAGCAAGGAGCGCCAGTCGATGCAGGCTGTTTTGCCGTCGTAGAGAGCCTGCACAGAAAGATGCCAGTAGTAACGGCCGCGACGCACGATGACACCGTTTGACATACCAAACTACTCCAGGCAGGGCACAACGCGCGGTCTGACAAGCTTTCGCGCTTCTGCAACGACCGACGGATGAACGGCGGGTAGCTGCGGGCTGCACCTGCCCCGCGCTTATTCTCTGGGCGTGCTCGCGAAAGGCGAGAAATTCGATCCATCGCACGTATGTATTGCTCCGCGCGCGGTGATTTGCGCAACAGACAGCTGAGTCAGCCATCAACCACGATCCACTTTGCACTCGAAGACGCAACAGGTAAAGGATAGCGACAGGTCAGACCGGCAGCGGGCGAACTCGATGAACCGTAAGGCGCCAAATCGCATCTATTCGCCGTCCCAGGGATGGAGTCCCGCTGCGCGGTTACTATCCGGGCCCGGGCGGAACCACAGCGCCCAGTAAGGCCGTTTATGGGCATGCAGTCTGTCTCGCCGCCGTCCGCACCACCAACGTCTCGAACGACACCGAAGCTTGGTCAGCGACGCATTAAAACCCGCTTGTCAAAATGGGGAGGTCCTTATAGGCGGGTCAGGCCTTCAGAACCTTCGCAACGCCAGCCGCCAACGTCTTTCGCAAAATTCGTTCCTTCTCCACTGGCTCTTCGGGCGAATTCTTCATGCCCTGCTTTTACAGTACCTCCTTAGCGCGACGGAGCCGGAAAACGAGGGTGTCGTCATCGCCAACCTCGTCAACCTGTGGAACGCGTTCGGCAAGTGCGTGTGCGTAAAAGATCTATAGTTGCGTCTGCAACAACATACGGGAATGTCTGGTGCCGCAAGAGCGGGACTGTTTTTGTAGCACCCCTCGTTTGGACTTTCTGTCCAGCCGGCGGGGCATGGACTAGGTTTAGCCATTTTCAGCTTAGCTAAATCGTCTTTATTTTTCAGCAATATCCAATCTTGAATAAATATTTGCGGCCCCACGGGAACTTGACCTTGAGGCCCAGGCTCCGAATTCGGAAGGTCAGGTGAATAAACGGATTGCTGCCACACTCGACAATCCGAATGAAATCCATTCTGTGCGCAATAGGCTGGATTATCGGCGGAATTAGTATTAAGTTGAAGCGAATAACCGCTCGCAGGTTTCGCTAAGCCGCTTACAACGGTTCCCGGGAAGCTCCCAATTGCCGAGGTCGTGAGCCGGTCGTCTGTGCGATATAATCGGGGTTCTGTCGCGCCAAGGTGCCGGGTTAAAATTTGCGTTCGATCCTGAGTGACGAACAGCATGGGCCAGACGAAGAAGACACCACGCGCGACGTTGCCTCCGGGCATCGGCAAAGGTCTCAAGCGACTGCACTATCCGTTGGACGTGATCCTGCTGTGCGTACGCTGGTATGTGGCTTACTCGTTGAGCCTGCGAAATCTCGAGGAGATGATGGCAGAGCGAGGCATCGAGGTCGACCATTCGAGCGTGCACCGCTGGGTTATCAAGGTCGTACCGCTGTTTGAGAAGGCGTTTCGCCGCCACAAGCGCCCGGTGGGCAAGAGCTGGAGGATGGACGAGACGTACGTCAAGGTCAGAGGCCAATGGAAGTATTTGTACCGCGCTGTCGACAAGCAGGGCAACACAGTCGATTTCCTGCTGCGTGCCCATCGAGACAAGGCCGCTGCGCGCCGCTACTTTGAGAAGGCGACTGACCAGAACGGCGAGCCCGAGACGATTACCGTGGACAAGAGCGGTGCGAATCTGGCTGCGCTCGAGGCTCTCAACGCCGGGCGCGATACGCCGATCAAGATCCGCCAGAACAAGTATCTGAACAACATCATCGAGCAGGACCACCGAGCGATCAAACGCATCATCAAACCGATGATGGGATTCAAGGACTTTCGCTGTGCCCGCATCATTCTGTCTGGCATCGAAGTGATGCATATGATCCGCAAGGGACAGATGCAAGACGATCGCGTCGCCCGAACGGTTGCCGGGCAGTTCTACCTGCTGGCTATGTAAGCAATCCTATGTACATTCACTCATTTGATCTGCCATCGTTATCGCGACAGAACCCTAGCGATTCGTGACGCACTGTTCCCGCGTTAGGCTTACCGCAGAACCTGGGAGCAACTCGATGCCCGCATGTCACAACGCGACGCATGCAAGACGATGTCAGCCTGCTTGAGCTCGCGGGCCTGCACGGGGTGGGGCCGTACTGGCAGGGAAGCTTCATGCGAATGACAACTACCCCGTTGGGCCGCAGTCGAATTCAATGCCCGCGATCGTGCGAGTTTTGAGATGCGGAGCGGTACGCGTTCGGACAAATCGCAGCAGGTTGCGCGGTGGCCATTCAGTGAGCCTGTGCACGAGGTAGACGTACGGCTCAAGGTCGCTGGCGCTGCATACGAGCACGACTTAGTCAACGGGGGGGCTGGCCATCTCCGTGTGCAGTGACGCATTTCCGCCAATCGGGCCGACGGTTGTAGGAAATGTTGGGTTGCGGACAAACAGAGGTGGCGCCGAGAATTCGGACAGTTCGTTGAGTGGAAAAGCAGGGGCGTGAGTCGGTCATAATGGGCGGCAACAAGGAACCAGAAGATGACGAAACGAAACCGACGGACACACTCAGCAGCGTTCAAGGCAAAGGTGGCACTCGCGGCGCTCAAGGGCGACAAGACGCTGGCAGAGCTGGCCCAGCAGTTTGATGTCCATCCGAATCAGATCACGGACTGGAAGAAGCAACTGCAGGAGCGGGTTGCCGATGTGTTCGAAGCGGGCAACTCGGCGCCAGCGGCACCGCCAGTCGACGTGAAGGTACTGCACGCGAAGATCGGGCAGTTGACGCTGGAGAATGATTTTTTAGAAAGCGCGCTCAGCAAGGCCGGGATTGCTGGGCGTAAGGCGATGATTGATCGTGGCGGCTGGTAGGCATCAGCCGGGCGAGCGCCTATTACCAATCGCGTGGGGTGCTGCGTCGCGAAGGCAGCAAGGTCGGGCGCAGGCACGCCGGCACCTTGATGAAGCGCATGGGCGTCGAGGCGTTGTATCGCAAGCCGAACACGAGCCGCAAGCATGCAGCCCACAGGATCTGGCCATACCTGCTACGCAACCGGAAGATCGACCGGGCCAATCAGGTCTGGGCACTCGATACGAGCTATATCCCGATGGCGCGCGGCTTCGTCTATCTGACGGCCGTCGTGGACTGGGCGAGTCGTCGGGTGCTGGCATACCGGGTGGCGATCACGCTGGAGAGCTGCCACGCTGTCGAGGCGCTGGAGGAAGCGTTTGCGAAATACGGGCTGCCTGAGATCGTCAACACGGATCAAGGCAGCCCCGTTCACCGCAACCGATTCACCGACGCGGTGCTCAGCCGGAACGTTCCTCTGTCCATGGATGGAAAGGGCGCCTGGCGTGACAACGTGTTCGTCGAACGGGTGTGGCGCAGCGTCAAATATGAAGAGGTCTATCTGAAAGCCTATGACTCGGTCAGCCACGCCCGCAGCTCAATCGGCGATCACCTGAACGGGTATAACCAGAACCGGCCTGATGCCAGGCTGGCCGACCAGACACTGGATGAAGCATACTTCGCCACGCTGCCAGCGATAAAATCGGCAGCCTGATTGCCTCAGCGATTCCACTTAAAAACTCGCGGATCCTGTCTGAACGGAGCTATTGTCGAATCTGGTGTACAGCGGGAGCGGCGGGAATTTGAGATGGCGGTGGCGGTCTAGCGAGAATGTTGCTTGTCAAAGGCACAACCAGCGAACCCGAGAAGGCCGGACCCGACCACCATGAAGAAGATTACGCAAGAAGCGAACAGCAGTAAAGCGCAAACGAAAAGCGTGCTAGATGAGCTGATCCAGCAAGGCGCGCGGCAGATCATTCAGCAGGCAGTCGAGGTGGAACTGGCGACCATGCTCGAACAGTACAGCAACGTGAAGTCGATCGACGGCCGGCGTGCCGTGGTGCGCAACGGCTACCTGCCCGAGCGCGAGGTCGTCACAGCGATCGGTCCGGTGACGGTTCAGGTGCCGAAGGTGCGGGATCGTTCGGGCTGGGGCATCCGGTTCAATTCGACGATCGTGCCGCCGTACGTGCGCAAGTCCGCGCGCGTGTCGGCAGCGCTGCCGTGGCTGTACCTGCGAGGCATCTCGACGGGCGACATGAGCGAAGCTATGGGCATCATGCTGGGCGGCCAGGTCAGCGGCATGTCGCCGAACGTCGTGAGCCGGCTGAAGGCCCAATGGGCCGATGAGCATGAGCAGTGGAATCGGCGTGAGCTGTCGTCGGCGCGCTGGGTCTACTGGTGGGCCGACGGCATTCACACCGGTGTGCGCAGCGACGATTCCGACGGCCAGTGCCTGCTGGTGATCATTGGCGTCAAACCGGACGGGACGAAGGAACGTGTGGCCATCGGTGACGGCTACCGGGAATCGAAGGCATCGTGGAGCGAACTGCTGCTCGATCTGAAGAAGCGCGGCCTGCCGTCGGGGCCACTGCTGGCCTGCGGCGATGGCGCGATGGGATTCTGGGCCGCGATGGAGGAAGTGTTCCCGCAGACGAAGCATCAGCGCTGCTGGTTTCACAAGATGGGTAACGTGCTCAATGCGCTGCCGAAATCCGCAGCAGGCTCGAGGCAAGAAGGCGATGCAGGACATCTGGATGGCGGCCACGCGCGCTGATGCACTGGCCGCATTCAATCGGCGGATTCAACCGGTCGATGCAATAGTTTGGTTAAACCGCTCGGCTGGCGTTTCGTAATTCAGTGTCTTCCTCGGACGTTCATTGAGCCGTCTCGCCACAGCATTGAGCCTAGTCTGTGAATACACCGACAGGTCGGTACCTTTCGGGAAGTATTGCCTCAACAGTCCATTCGTGTTCTCGTTCGACCCACGCTGCCAGGGATGTTGTGGGTCGCAGAAGTAGACGGCAATGTCCGTGGCAACAGTAAAGCGTTTGTGGCTGGCCATCTCAGTGCCGCGATCCCAGGTTAGCGATTTGTAGAGTTCCTGGGGCAATTTGCAGGCATGTTTGATGAGCGCATCGGCAACCACCTCGCTGTCCTTGCTGGCAATCTTCACCAGCATCACATAGCGTGTCTGGCGCTCGACGAGCGTCGCAATCTGGCTGCTCCCGCTGCCGCAAAGCAGATCACCCTCCCAATGTCCCGGCACTGCGCGGTCCTCGATCGTGGCTGGACGTTCGCTGATCGACACCGTGTCGCGGATCCTGCCGTGGTCGCCCGTCTTCTGCGTGTAATGGCGGGAACGCCGCATGACCCGGGTACGCCGCAAATGTTCGAGCAATTCCTTCTTCAAGACACCACGGGCCTGGATGAAGAGACTGCGGTAGATGGTCTC
This sequence comes from Paraburkholderia sp. JPY465, assembly GCF_050436725.1. Taxonomy (NCBI): domain Bacteria; kingdom Pseudomonadati; phylum Pseudomonadota; class Betaproteobacteria; order Burkholderiales; family Burkholderiaceae; genus Paraburkholderia; species Paraburkholderia sp. JPY465. The sequence goes on along the minus strand of NZ_JBNDMT010000007.1, from coordinate 289,172 downwards.
GTGTGACACGTGGTAATCCTCGTTGTCCGGGTACGCGCGCCTGAGCCATCCCGCGATCTGCTCGGGCGACCACTCCAGTTGAAGTTTGTCTGCCACGATGCGTGCCAACATCCGGTGTTCGACCAGCTTACAGACTTTGGGCCGCTGCGCCCGATCCCAGGCAAGCTGATCGGCGTGACTTGCCCGATAGCCATCCTGCCCACTGTTGCGTTTGATCTCGCGGCAGATGGTAGAGGGAGCCCGCGCAAGCCGACTGGCGATTGACTGGATCGAATCGCCAGCAACAAGCGCGCTCGATATCTCTTCCCGCTCGGCTAATGTTAGCGCCAGCCGCGAACGATGTCGCTTTGCCGGCGGGATTCCACCGGCTTCGCCGATGATCCGCTGCACGGACGAGTGGTGGCGATCGAAGAGCTGGGCGATATGCTCGAGAGACTCACCCTTTCGCCAGCGCTCCCACATCAGCGCTTTCTGCTTCTCGCTGTAGTAAATCCGGTGTCGCTGTTTCATTTGCAACACTCCCGCCGCTCATGCAGCGTTCATTGTGTTGCATCGACCGGTTGAATCCGCCATCACTTCGTCGACGCGTACTCGGCAAAGTACCCGAAGGTCGCCGAAAAGCTGACGGAAGATCGTGACGAGCTGCTCGCGTTTTACGATTTCCCGGCTGAACACTGGCAGCATCTGCGCACCACGAACCCGATTGAATCGACCTTTGCGACGGTGCGCCATCGCACGAAACGCACGCGCAACTGTGTATCGCGCGCGACGTTCCTCGGGCTGGCGTTCAAGCTGATCGAGTCGGCCGAAGAATCGTGGCGGCGCATCCGCGCCCCGGAAAAGCTCACTTCGATGCTTGACGGGATGACGTTCAAGGATGGAGAACCGGTGACCGACAGCACACCGGCTCAGCAATCGCTAGCCGCCTGATTACGCCGAGACCGCATACACCAGATTTGACTTTAACTCCCTCGTTTGAACGAACGAGGCCACCTGTCGCGGCGTCTTCGCTGGCTTATTCATCTGCCGACTTGCAGTTTCCAAGACCGGCCACTCTACTTCCCGTTATCGCGACAGTACCTCACCGGTCGCCTCGCTTGCGATCAGCGGACACTGATCATACCCACTCGCATTCACTGATGGCATAACAATTGCTCCAAGGTAAGCCGACGGCGTAACCTGTACATAGTCAAGGCCAAACATCCATGCAAAAAATTGTCACCATCTTTCTGCTTCTAATTTCCTACTGCACGTTGCTATCGGCTGCTAACAACCAGGGGAACGGCACCATACACCCACCCTTTGCTCTTACCCCCTCAGACTTTCAGCGGGCTCTCACAGTTCGTTACCAGTACTCGGATAAGATTGTCAATTTCGTCGATACCCCCCCTTTCTGGCTTTCGCCCGAGACCCTTGCCTACCGACGGACGACACATGGTGAGCGCCAGTTCATTAAATTCAATATCAAAACTGGGAAGAAGCAACCGGCTTTCGATCATAGCCGCCTTGCCGAAGCATTAAATAAGGCGGCCTCCTCGAATTTCCGAGGCAATTCGCTGCCCTTTGACCGCTTCGAAATCGGACAAGACGGCAACCAGTTGCTGTTCTCCATTGATTCCGTTCAGTGGAGTTGTGATCTTTCAAGCTACATCTGCACTAGGATCTCTCAGGGCAAAATCTTGTCATTTCATAACGACTTCACGCCCACGGCTGAAAGCGATAGTCGAATAACAAGCGATTCACCGGACGGCAAGTGGAAAGCATATATCAAAAACTACAACGTCTTTCTAATGAGTAAGGACGGGTCAGTAAATGTACCGTTAAGTTCGGACGGGACAGAAGCGAACAATTACGTCTTCTCATCCCTAAAGTGGTCCCCTGACTCGAATCACCTCGCAGGTTACCGTGTCGCCGTCGGCCAACCGCGTCAAATCATGCTTGTCAATTCCTCAGCAACAAACCATCAAGCCAGGTATGAGCCATTAGCGTATCCCAAAGCGGGAGATATTCTTCCGCGACGGCAACCGGTACTATTCGACATAGTCAACAAGCGCATGGTCAATATCGACAATGCCTTGTTCCCGAATCCTTTTGACCTTTCCGAAATTAATTGGTGGAAGGGTGGGGAAAGCTTTACATTTGAGTACAACCAGCGCGGCCATCAGCTCTACCGAGTAATCGAGGTGGAGGCAGCCACCGGCCGTACGCGCTCTTTGATCGATGAGGTCAGCTCCACGTTGGTCGATTATACAGATTTAAGAAATAACCAAAGAAGTGCCGGAAAACACTTTCGTTACAACGTTAATGATGGAGAGGAAATTATCTGGGCATCCGAGCGCGATGGATTTGAACATCTGTACCTCTTTAATGGCCGTACCGGTGTTTTAGAAAACCAAATCACCAAAGGTGACTGGGTTGTCCGCGCGGTGGACCACATCGATCCGGTCAGAAGGGAAATCTGGTTTGAAGCAAGCGGAATGAATTTCGGTGAGGACCCTTATTTCGTTCATGCCTACCGAATTGGCTTCGACGGAAAGGGGCTGACATCACTTACGCCAGAACCGGCCAATCATCACATCGAGTTTTCTCCGGACGGTAGATTCTACGTCGACCTCTGGTCGCGTATCGACCTTCCCCCACGCATGGCGCTTTTCCGGTCTAGCGACAACGCTAAACTGATGCAGATCGAGAGCACCGACATCTCCCAACTCGAATCTAATGGATGGAGAGCACCAATCAATATTGTTGCCAAAGGGCGCGATGGTAAGACCGATATTTGGGGAATCATTCATCTACCAGATAGATTCGATCCACATCTGAAGTATCCTGTGGTGGAGGATATATTGATCCGGCAATAAAATGTTGAAATCAAGCCGCATAACGGACAGGATCGTGCTGGAAGTATCGCCGGATGCGTTCGGGTTGCTTCTGCACAACCCTGTAATGGTGCGCGGTGGCCTTGACCAGTTGCAGCCTGGTACGCGTTGGCGCCCGCCGTGTGACGCTTTGCTTGAGGTCGGCGTTGGCCATCTCGTTGGGATTGAGCTCAGGGCTGTAGCTGGGCAGATAGAACACCTCGATCCGGTCGCGGTGCCTGTCCAGCCAGGCCATCACGGCCTTGCCGTGATGGGCACGCAGATTGTCCAGGATCAGGAAGATCTTTTTCTTCGCCCCGGTGATCAGCCGTCGCATGAAGTCGATCAGGATGCCGGTGTTCAGCGCACCGTCGAAGATCTTCCAGCGCATCTGTCCTTTATTCGTCACGGTGGAGATGACCGACAGGCCGGCACGCTTCGCGTTGACCTTGAGCACCGGTGTCTTTCCCGTGGGCGCGTAACCGCGGCCCCGAACATCGTCGGAGCGCAGTCCGGTTTCATCGCCCCAGTGGACTTCGGCTCCTTCAGCCTGGGCCCGCTGCGCAATGGCAGGATAGTCTTCATCGAGCCACTTCCTGATCGCCGCCGGCGATTGCTCATAAGCCTTCTTCAATGGCTTTTGCGGGGTGAAGCCCCAGCGCGACAGATACAGCCCCATCGTACGAACCGGCACACGGATGCCGAACCGTTGTTCGATCACTTCGGCCACGCTCTGACGGGTCCACAGGGCATAAGGCATTTTCAACTGGTCAGGTGTGCGGTCCCGGATGATTTTCTGCACGACCCGCTCCTGATCTGCGCTCAGGCTGCGTCCGGTACCCGACGGACGACCGCGAGGTCCGACATCCACGGCACGCCAGCCGCCCGCCTCGTACGCCTTGCAGGCCGCAATCACCGTCGTGGGCGACATCTCGCAACGCAGAGCCACTTCTTTCAACGCTACGCCTTCGATGCGCATCTTCACCGCGCGGCGACGGCGTTCATTCAGTGCCGCCATCGGCAAGGTTCGGGAGTCGATTTTTTCCATACTACTTCCGACCATGTGCTGCGCTCAAAGTTTCAACATTTTATTGCCGGATCAATATATGCCGGCCCGCAAGGCTCATACGTCCCAAAGTCATTCACAACCACAACAGAGCCCCTTACCCAGTTGGGTTTTATCGTTGTGCAAATCGACGGAATGGGCACTAACAACCGTTCACGCCTTTTCCATGACGTCGCGTGGAAGAATCTGAAAGATGCAGGCCTTCCCGATCGCATTCTGTGGCATAAGGCGGCTGCCTCTGTATATCCCTGGTACGACATCTCGAATTTGGGAATCTTCGGTACATCAGCTGGCGGCCAGAACGCCGTTGATGCACTGCTATTCCATTCGGACTTCTATAAGGTTGCGGTAGCCAACAGTGGTTGCTATGACAACCGTATGGACAAGATATGGTGGAACGAACAGTGGATGGGCTGGCCCGTCGGCATCGAATACTCACAGTCCTCCGCCATCGACAATGCCGACAATCTGCGCGGCAAACTTATGCTTGTCGTGGGCGAAATGGACCACAATGTCGATCCGGCCTCCACCTTTGCGCTCGCCGACAGTCTCATTAAGGCGGGAAAGGAATTCGAAATGGTCTATGTGCCTGGTGCTGATCATGGGGCCCCCGGTATCTTCACCGAGCGTAAGCTCATGGATTTCTTCGTTCGCAATGTTTTCGGGCAAGACCCGCCTAATTGGAATGCCACATCGACGCATTTTCCGTCGAGTTGATGATCCTTTATACTGATCGCCGTGACATTGAGTTCATAGGTTTTTCTATAGTCACATTCAATCGTTTACGTTGGGCTCAGGACTGCTATTGTTTGCCTTCGTTGAACGCAAGCCCGCAAGATTCGTGTGGGAGACCGGCGCAGTGTCATCGCCGGTCGCTGAGCGTCGCCGTCGTTCAGGCGCTACGCCGAAAGCAGTGGGGTCAATGCCGTTGCGCGTTGGCGATCGTACTCGCTCTGGCGCTTGAAAATTTCTCGCCTCAGCGGTCGTGGACCTGAGGATTGAAAGTGGCACGGCCATTGGGATGCCAACGAGATCATTCGCTTGTAGGGGTTATAAGCTGGAACCGCCGATTTTTTCGAAATTCTTCGAAATTCAATAGTCGGCCCTGAACAATTCATTCTTCGATGCACCCGCATCAGGCCGGCGCAATGCTGCGGTCGAGCAAAGCAGCAAGAACGTATGCGCAAAAAAGGCGCAGCTTCCTGGCTTTGTTCAGCAGGGCATGGCTGCAGTTGGTTGCAGACGCAACTAGGCATTTTTAACGCAAACGGCCTTGCCGAAGCTGTTCCACAAATTCACGAGGTTCGCGATAATCACGCCCTCGCGCTGCTGAGATTCGGTTTTGCGCGTCAGTAGCCGCGTACCGATGCAACGCTTGATTCGCGAGATCTGCGCCTCGACCAGCGCACGCTGGCCATACCCGTATTTGTTGCGGAACGCATGGATGCCCTTGTCCTTGATGTACCGAACGAGATGGTCGTGCCAGCGCGTCGCCGGCTGATTGTGAACGGTACGGGCGCGACGCGAGCCAGACGCCGTGGCGCAAGATGCATCTGTCGATCGACCCGGAGATGAATGTCCACCAGATCGCGATTACCGAGGACAACGTCTCCGACGAGGCGGGCCTGAATGCGATGCTGGCAGTCGACGCGAACGTCGACTGCGTGATCGCCGACGGCGCGTACTACAGTATTGCGCAGACCGAGGCGTGGTCAGCCTGCGGCGTGCTGCCGGTGATTCCCCCACCGGCCAATGCGGTCGCTTTCAGCTCGTCGATACGCCGAGGATCGGGTTCGCCTCGCAAGGTGGTCGACCAGATAAGGGCTTCGGCGCAGGTTGGCCGAGCAGAAAATGCGGAACTCGACGGGCCCGGGAGGCGCGGGCGCGTCCACCACGCCGCACGCATTGAGCGCATGCTGCAATGCTGAGATCACCTGCCCGTCAGGGTCCTGGTCGATGGCGATATCCATCATGCCTTGCTCGATGTATTGCCTGTGGCGGTCGAGCATTTCATGGCCGACCCACACTATCTTGCCCGCCGCGCCCACCCTGCGCAACGCCGCTTCGATCCCTTCCGATCCGTATCCGCTGTTGTAGATGCCGACCGCAGAGTTAAAGTCAAATCTGGTGTATGCGGTCTCGGCGTAATCAGGCGGCTAGCGATTGCTGAGCCGGTGTGCTGTCGGTCACCGGTTCTCCATCCTTGAACGTCATCCCGTCAAGCATCGAAGTGAGCTTTTCCGGGGCGCGGATGCGCCGCCACGATTCTTCGGCCGACTCGATCAGCTTGAACGCCAGCCCGAGGAACGTCGCGCGCGATACACAGTTGCGCGTGCGTTTCGTGCGATGGCGCACCGTCGCAAAGGTCGATTCAATCGGGTTCGTGGTGCGCAGATGCTGCCAGTGTTCAGCCGGGAAATCGTAAAACGCGAGCAGCTCGTCACGATCTTCCGTCAGCTTTTCGGCGACCTTCGGGTACTTTGCCGAGTACGCGTCGACGAAGTGATTGAATGCGGCCAGTGCATCAGCGCGCGTGGCCGCCATCCAGATGTCCTGCATCGCCTTCTTGCCTCGAGCCTGCTGCGATTTCGGCAGCGCATTGAGCACGTTACCCATCTTGTGAAACCAGCAGCGCTGATGCTTCGTCTGCGGGAACACTTCCTCCATCGCGGCCCAGAATCCCATCGCGCCATCGCCGCAGGCCAGCAGTGGCCCCGACGGCAGGCCGCGCTTCTTCAGATCGAGCAGCAGTTCGCTCCACGATGCCTTCGATTCCCGGTAGCCGTCACCGATGGCCACACGTTCCTTCGTCCCGTCCGGTTTGACGCCAACGATCACCAGCAGGCACTGGCCGTCGGAATCGTCGCTGCGCACACCGGTGTGAATGCCGTCGGCCCACCAGTAGACCCAGCGCGCCGACGACAGCTCACGCCGATTCCACTGCTCATGCTCATCGGCCCATTGGGCCTTCAGCCGGCTCACGACGTTCGGCGACATGCCGCTGACCTGGCCGCCCAGCATGATGCCCATAGCTTCGCTCATGTCGCCCGTCGAGATGCCTCGCAGGTACAGCCACGGCAGCGCTGCCGACACGCGCGCGGACTTGCGCACGTACGGCGGCACGATCGTCGAATTGAACCGGATGCCCGAGCCCGAACGATCCCGCACCTTCGGCACCTGAACCGTCACCGGACCGATCGCTGTGACGACCTCGCGCTCGGGCAGGTAGCCGTTGCGCACCACGGCACGCCGGCCGTCGATCGACTTCACGTTGCTGTACTGTTCGAGCATGGTCGCCAGTTCCACCTCGACTGCCTGCTGAATGATCTGCCGCGCGCCTTGCTGGATCAGCTCATCTAGCACGCTTTTCGTTTGCGCTTTACTGCTGTTCGATTCTTGCGTAATCTTCTTCATGGTGGTCGGGTCCGGCCTTCTCGGGTTCGCTGGTTGTGCCTTTGACAAGCAACATTCTCGCTAGACCGCCACCGCCTTCTCAAATTCCCGCCGCTCCCGCTGTACACCAGATTCGACAATAGCTCCTGCCGACCACGTTGCCGCGCTTGAGTGCGTTCAGTACGGCACGATGGCAACGGTCTGGGTCATCCAGCGTTTCCATCTCTTCGTGTTCGCAGACGAGGTGCGGAAACGACTCGACCAGCGTCGCGCGGCATCCGCTGATCCGGTCGACGTGCGCGCGGTAGTCCTTGTGCGAGCAAAGCAGCAGCACGCGACCGGGCTGCGTCGCGAGCCGTCCTACGAAATACCCAGCCGTGCGGCCTGCGCTTGCATTGTCGATACCGGCGTAATGCAAACGGCCGATGTCGGCGATATCGGTCACCATCGTGACCGCGGGGACGCCCTGGGCGATCACTGCGCGCAGCGCATCGCGCACCGCGGGTGTGTCGTGCGTCGTGACGATCAGCCCGGCACGCTTGTGATTCGGTCGAAGGATCGCATGCGTGATGACTTCGTCGTCGGCCTCCGGAACGATTTGCCGATGCAGGACGATTCTCCGATCGAGCATTTGCATCGACCGTTGCAGCGCGAGATTAATCCGCTGAAAGAGGGGCGTGTCGTTGCGCGGGATCAGCACGTCGATATGCAGGAGTCCGTGCCTTGGATTGGGCAGCACGCGAGGCACGCCGAGTTCGCGTGCGGCCGCCACAACGCGTGCCCGCATCGCGGCGGACACGCTGCCCCGTTCGTTCAGCACGCGGTCCACCGTTGCGGGGCTCACGCCAGCGGCTTCGGCGATATCGAGGAAGCGGGGCCCGCGCTTGCGGCGTGGTGAGGTTGGGTTTTGCATGACCCTGTATCCATGTTTTGCGTGTATGGCTGCGCTGTCGCAGCGTCCGGCCTTTGCTCATTGCAGCATGTCGGCTTTGTCCGGATGGGGGTATTGCAAAGATGCTGCGGGTTGTGTAGAAGCGCAACATCATGAAGCCAGCGTTGAATAATGCCATATAAAGCCAGACTAAAGACGGGTGAACCGCGCAAGCGCAAGAAGCCGGGGTACCGGGTGACGAACGCGCGGGCGTATAACCAGAGCCTGAGAAAGGGCGGCATGATCAGCCTGTATGTGCCGGGCGGCGATCTGAAGGCGCAGCTTATCAACGCAAAGATCCGTACGCCGGGCGTGTCGGGGCGTGAGCCGACCTACACCACGGCGTACATCGAGCTGATCTTTACCTTCTACCGGCTGTTCGGTTGGGGGATGGGGCAGATCACCGGCTATATGGAGGACTACTGGGAGACTCGCGGGCTGGACATCCCGGTGCCCAGCGCCAGTCAGCTGGGCGAACGGTTCGCTTCACTGGAGGTGAGCGTCACGCAGCGTTGCGAACAGCTGGCCCGACGTCTCGCGCGCGGCGGGACGATCAGTCTCATGGTCGACAGCACGGGATTGAGCTTTGGGCGGGCGAGCCAGTGGTACGAGGCAAAGTACGCCCAGAAGGCCGCGCGCACGCCGTGGCGCAAGATGCATCTGTCGATCGACGCTGACATGAACGTACACGCGATCCGCATCACCACTACAGAAGTATCGGACAGCGAACGAATGGACGCCGTGCTGCCCGCTGACGTGCCGATGGATCGGGTGATTGTCGATGGCGCGTACTACAGCATCGAGCGTACCGAAGCGCTTTCAGGCGCGGGCGTGACGCCCGTCATCCCACCGCCAGCTCACGCTGTCGTACACGGCGAGGAGCGAACCCGCCGGCATGACCGGATCGTCAGATACATCGAGGACAAAGGCATCTATGCATTTCACAAGAAATACGGCTACGGTGTGCGCTCGCTGGTCGAGGCACAGATCTCGCGCATCAAGCGCTGCATCGGCGAGCGCCTGCTGACGCAGGGGCTTGCGTCGCAGGAAGGTGAAGGCGTAATCATCGCCAACCTGCTGAACCGGTGGAACGCCTTCGGCAAACCGGTTTGCGTCAAAAATGCATAGTCGCGTCCATAGCACGGGAACTTGTACCCATCCGGACAAAGCGCGTTGCGCAGCAGGTACTGGAATGCTCCTTTTTCAACTGCCTTGGAACGGCCACGCGATTGCCGGCCATCTCGCGCTTACAGGACGATTGACGATATTTCATCAACGTTTCCGTTGATCCGACCGAGCCCGGCGCTTAACTTCGGGGTCGTGCCGTTGGCGATAACCGATCGATACGGAGTCAGGATGGCGCAACGACTGCTGGGGTTCGCCTTCGCTGGAAGAAGCATCTTCGCGGGCGGATCGCAAAAATAAACCGTTTAGGGCAATGCTGATCAAGTCCACCGTTCACGACTGTCACGCGTTATAGCGTGAGGATGCAACGGCGAAAGCGAAAAACGATGAAGCAACTGACACTGGCGATGGCTGTCGATCAATGCGCGGGATTCGGGCCGCAGCGCAAACCTACGCGACGCGAAGCGTTTCTCGATGAAATGAACACGATCGTGCCATAGGCGCAGCTGTGCGCAGTGGTGGAGCCGTTTTATCCGAAACGCGGCAATGGTCGCCCGCCGATTGCGCTGGAGCGCATGTTGCGGATTCACTTTGTGCAGCACTGGTTCAATCTTGCCGACCTTGCATGCGAAGAGGCGCTGTACGACAGCCTCAGCCTGCGCCGTTTCGTTGGCATTGACCTTGGCAGCGAAACGGTTCCGGACGCTACCACGCTGCTCAAATTCCGGCATCTGCTGGAAGAGCACAAGCTGGGCGAGCGGATCTTCGCGGAAGTGGGCGCGGTGCTGCAGGCGCGGGGGGCAAAGCTCAAGAGCGGCACGATTGTCGACGCCACGCTGATCGGGGAGCTATTGTCGAATCTGGTGTACAGCGGGAGCGGCGGGAATTTGAGAAGGCGGTGGCGGTCTAGCGAGAATGTTGCTTGTCAAAGGCACAACCAGCGAACCCGAGAAGGCCGGACCCGACCACCATGAAGAAGATTACGCAAGAATCGAACAGCAGTAAAGCGCAAACGAAAAGCGTGCTAGATGAGCTGATCCAGCAAGGCGCGCGGCAGATCATTCAGCAGGCAGTCGAGGTGGAACTGGCGACCATGCTCGAACAGTACAGCAACGTGAAGTCGATCGACGGCCGGCGTGCCGTGGTGCGCAACGGCTACCTGCCCGAGCGCGAGGTCGTCACAGCGATCGGTCCGGTGACGGTTCAGGTGCCGAAGGTGCGGGATCGTTCGGGCTCGGGCATCCGGTTCAATTCGACGATCGTGCCGCCGTACGTGCGCAAGTCCGCGCGCGTGTCGGCAGCGCTGCCGTGGCTGTACCTGCGAGGCATCTCGACGGGCGACATGAGCGAAGCTATGGGCATCATGCTGGGCGGCCAGGTCAGCGGCATGTCGCCGAACGTCGTGAGCCGGCTGAAGGCCCAATGGGCCGATGAGCATGAGCAGTGGAATCGGCGTGAGCTGTCGTCGGCGCGCTGGGTCTACTGGTGGGCCGACGGCATTCACACCGGTGTGCGCAGCGACGATTCCGACGGCCAGTGCCTGCTGGTGATCATTGGCGTCAAACCGGACGGGACGAAGGAACGTGTGGCCATCGGTGACGGCTACCGGGAATCGAAGGCATCGTGGAGCGAACTGCTGCTCGATCTGAAGAAGCGCGGCCTGCCGTCGGGGCCACTGCTGGCCTGCGGCGATGGCGCGATGGGATTCTGGGCCGCGATGGAGGAAGTGTTCCCGCAGACGAAGCATCAGCGCTGCTGATTTCACAAGATGGGTAACGTGCTCAATGCGCTGCCGAAATCCGCAGCAGGCTCGAGGCAAGAAGGCGATGCAGGACATCTGGATGGCGGCCACGCGCGCTGATGCACTGGCCGCATTCAATCACTTCGTCGACGCGTACTCGGCAAAGTACCCGAAGGTCGCCGAAAAGCTGACGGAAGATCGTGACGAGCTGCTCGCGTTTTACGATTTCCCGGCTGAACACTGGCAGCATCTGCGCACCACGAACCCGATTGAATCGACCTTTGCGACGGTGCGCCATCGCACGAAACGCACGCGCAACTGTGTATCGCGCGCGACGTTCCTCGGGCTGGCGTTCAAGCTGATCGAGTCGGCCGAAGAATCGTGGCGGCGCATCCGCGCCCCGGAAAAGCTCACTTCGATGCTTGACGGGATGACGTTCAAGGATGGAGAACCGGTGACCGACAGCACACCGGCTCAGCAATCGCTAGCCGCCTGATTACGCCGAGACCGCATACACCAGATTTGACTTTAACTCCTTTGTCGATACGTATTCCGCCGATTCCGATACAGCGGAATGCTCCGACATGTGCTTCGTCGCCACGGCAGTAATAGCGATGCGCGTGGCCGGCTCTCATGCCGTAGTTGACTCGCATCATTCGGCCGCACCGGCCACATCGCGCCAGGCCAGTAAGCAATGCCCGCCCACCACGAGCAGATCGACGGGAAGCCCGCTTCTTCATGTGTGTGTTCTCGGCAATCATCCTCTGATGCTCCTCGAACTGATCCCACGTGATGTACCCTGGGTGATGATCGCGCAACAGGACGCTCCAGTCCTTCATTGGCTTGGAGTGGCCTTCAGTCTTACGAGCCCGTCCGTCGACGACCGCGGTGCGCTGGGTCGTCCTTCCAAACACATACGCCCCAGCATAAACCGGATGCTCCAGGATCTGGACGACCGTGTGATATGCAGGCCTGCTCCATTCGATCCGGATGCCCGCGGGGCCGTGCCGTGTCACCGGCAGTTTCACGTCGGATTGTATGGCCCATAGCAGCACCTGACGGGCACTGCCGAGTTCGCGAAACTTACGGAAGAGCACCCGGATGGACTCGGCAACCCGTTCGTCTGGATCGATCTCGATCTGCCCAAGCTCGTTCCAGCAGTAGCCCGGAGGTAGCGCAAAGCGCAATTCGCCACGCTGGGCCTTCGAATCACGCGCGGCAATGCCACGCTGCCGCAGCAGACTGAGTTCGTACTCCGACATCGTGCCTTTGAGTCCAAGCAGGAGCCGATCGTTGACCAGCCTGGGGTCATACGATCAGTCATGTTGATGCCCTCATCTGTTTGCTCGCGGGGCGATAACGAGATGGTCCCGCACCCCTGATTTGAGTTCCTGCAGTGCAGCGATGCTCTCTGCGGTGTCCGGAAACAGGAACCGCTTGTCGTGCGGGTCGCGCTCTGCCTTGATGACGCCGCTGTGAATGCGCCGCTTGACCCACGAGGTCGAAACCTGCAAGCATTGTGCAACATCGGCCATCGTCAACCAGCCAGAGATGTGGCGAGCACGCATTGATCTGGCATCGTGCAGCACACGGTGCCGCTGTCGGATGACCGTACCGTACTGGCTGGCACATGGCTGCATCGTGCCGAGTGGTGTCCCTCCTGAGTCAGTATTGCGGCGATCGTGGCATCGTCGATGCCTTGCCGCGCGAGTTCCAGCAGGCGAGCCAGCATTTCGGCGCCCCGGGAGAGCGCCGACACGGCATGCACCCGGGGTTCGACCTCCAGTTCGGAGACTTCTCCGCCTCTCCAGACAACCCGGATTGTGATGCGGTCACGCGTGACCCGATGCAGGACCACTTTATCAATAAGGGAGCGCAGCATGGCCTTCTTGCTCTCGCGACTAACTTGCGGTCGCTGCCAGATTTCCGGTAACTGGACGCCGAGCGCGAGAAAGTCATTTTGCTCTTCATCACTCAGGGCCTCCGGCTTACACGCCTCCGCCTGACGACGGGCGAACGAGTCCTCCGCCTGCCGCAGTTCGCGCAGCGCCGCCTCCCATCTTCGCTCGAGCTCGGCTGCGATCAGGCGGTTATCGGGGTCGACCCGATTGTATTGGCGCTCGGCCAGGAGCGCCTGATAGCGTAGCCGTTCGACCTGCTGCGCCTCAGCCCGGTTGGCGGCGTCACGGGTCTGTTGTCTCGCATCTTTTGCACGGGCCCAGTTTTCGAGCTCGGCCGGTCCTATTGCCGCGAGAAAGGCCTCTACGACCCGCGCATCGATCAAATCAGCGGGGAGGTGCTGGCATAACGAACCGCCCTGGCTGCGCAGCAGATAGTTACAGACGTAGCTGTTGGCGTTCTTGTACTGCACCGCCATCTTGTGGCCACACTGTCCGCACCAGACGATGCCCTGAAGTACGGCCGCGCCATCGCGGGGCACCCCACGTGTCTGGTTTCGCTGGTATTCCGCATGGTTATCGCGCAGCATGGCCTGGACCCTCTCGAAACCGTCCCATTCGAGATACATAGGATAACGGTCTTTCAACACGATTTTCCATTCTGACATAGGACAGCGCTCCGTAATCAGCTTGCCGTTGGCATAAGTCGAATGGCAGGATCGGGTGCGGCCGTAGACGAAGGCACCCGCGTAGGCAGGATTCTTCAGGGTCGCCGTGAGCATACCGGCCGTTGGTGCGCGCCATACGACGTCACCAAACCGGTCACGCCGCGGCAAGGTTAAGGCATGGTCCCGGAAGCGGCGCATCACTTTGCCAACCGACCCAAGATCCAGAAACGTCGTAAAGATCAGGGATACGCGATCTTGCACCTCCTGGTTTGGATCTTTATGCACTATGCCGTTGGTGTCACGCTCGAATCCTGCAGGTAGCAGCAACGCAAGTTCACCACGCTTAGCCTTGTTCAGCAATCCGGCCGTCAGACGGCCGCGAAGTGTGTGTAGCTCGACCTCGGAAATCGTGCCCTTCAAACCCAGCAACAGGCGTCCGTTCGCAGAACCAGGATCGTATACGCCATCGCGGTCGCCGATAAGACATTGACGAAATCCGCACAGATCCAGCAAGGGATACCAGTCCGTGCAGTTACGCGCAAGCCGGGTCACCTCGTAGGAGAGGATGATGCCGACCTCGCCCAGGGTCACGCGGGCAATAACATCCTTGAAGCCCTCACGATGCGAGAGCGTCGAACCACTCAGCCCAAGATCGACGTCGATCACCTCGATGTTCGCCTCCTCCCAACCGAGGTCGCTTGCGCGCTGACGCAATGCGTACTGCAATCGCAGACTTTCCTGATTGGTCACTACCTGGTTCGGTGTGGACTGCCGGATATAGATCATGGCCTTACGGCAAAGATGTTGGGCTGTGACGAGTTCCGATGTCATGGCCTCTCCTTCGGAGAATAAACCAGATCATTGGCTTTCTGATCCTCGTTTATTATCAAGCAGTCCTTATTAGAATTCCAGGTTGATATTTGCGTTTCTGGCGATCCGAATTCTCTGCCTATGCGAACCAGCTCCCGGATGCTATCGGTCGATAGTTTGCTCGATGGTAGACGTGGAGACGCCGGATGGAGGGACGTCGCCACTACCGGAATCTTTAACAGGATGTCGTTGCGATAAGCGACAGTGACTTGCCCCGATGCACCGACCGTGCTCGCTGGCGCCACTACAGCAAACGTACGGCCATACAGTGGATGGGCATGATCAGTGACGGTGACCTGCTCCGACCGCCCAGTTAGCAGTCGAACAGGGGTATCAAGGTGTGTCCTCGTAAATACCGTCGTGATCAACGACGACCGTGCCGACCAGCGCGCAAAGATCAATGAGATGGTGCCAATCGCGGCCGTTGCGCGCAAGTCGTGAAGCCTCGAGACAGAACACGGCGCCGACGGATCCTGCACACACTGACGCGACCAGCTTCTGGAACCCGGGACGTTCGATACTGCCGGAGCCCGAACGTCCAAGGTCATCGTCGATCGTCGTCACTGAAGCAAAGCCCATGGTTCGTGCAGATTGAGCGAGCGCGTACTGACGATTCTGGCTCTCCGTGTGCTCCACCACCTGGCTCATGGTTGATTGACGGACGTAGACCACCGCGCCTCGGCAGAGATGTTCAGCGGAGATCTTCTGGTTCATCGCGATCTCCTGGGTCGGTTATGTTCGCCGGCTTGCCCAGCGCTTCCAGCAGAAGTGCTGCGAGCGCGTCGATCACTTCCTCCCGTCGATTCCCCACTATGGCTGCGTCGAAGGTGGGATCTAGGTGCAGTTCCAGCGGAAGCTGTGCGCCGGGTTCTCTTTGCAGTCGTCTCATCGGAATGGCCCTCCGTTGACAGAGGCTTCGATGATCCTCCTGCGGCGGAGTGGCGCTTCCGATCAGACAGGACGCGGCACAAGAAGGCCAGCGCCTCGGCGCTCACCTGCGGTTCGCCAAGCGACATCGCCGAGCATATCGACGCATCGAGCATCCAGGCTGGCAGTTCGCGGGAGATCTGTTGCGGGACGTCGAGGTGAACCATCTGATTCCCGCGGCGCCCAGTGCGGCGGACCAGCCTGTATTCCTGGCCGTAGGCGGGGTGCCAGCGGTATGCGATCACCACAATTTGCGATCGGTATGTTGAATGTCGTGTGGTTTGGCGATCTGCTTAAAGTGCTGTGGTGGAGCGGCGATGGCATGTGCCTGCTGATGAAGCGACTTGAGAAGGGACGTTTCGCATGGCCCCGTGCCGACTCCGGTGTTGTTGCGCTGACAACGGCGCAACTTGCCCTTCTTCTCGAAGGGTTTGATTGGCGCGAGCCGGTCGATGCGGCTCGCCCGCGCAGCGCTTTGTAAACGTCTGTTACCCGATGATCCAGGCGCAGCAGATGGTCGTAAACTGCAGCAATGGACCTGATCGATGCCGGCCTGCCCGACGACATTGATGCGCTGAAGGCGCTGGTGCGCATGCATGCTGCGTCGGCCCAGGCAAACGCCCAGCGGGTCGCAGAACTGCAGGATCAGCTCAGCTCTCGCGCGCTCGAGATTGAACATCTGAAGCTGACGATCGCAAAGCTGCGCCGCATGCAATTCGGCCGTAGGTCCGAGAAGCTGGAGCGTCAGATCGAGCAGCTTGAGTTGCGACTTGAGGATCTGCAGACCGACGAAGGTGCGGCCGCTCAGGCTGACGCCAGGAAGGCGCAGCAACGTCGCGAGAGTCCCCGCCGCAAATCATTGCCCGGTCACCTTGAGCGGGAAGAACGCCTACATCTGCCCCTCGATGAGCACTGCCCAGGATGCGGCGGCCCGCTCAAACCTCTGGGCGAAGACGTGTCCGAGCAGCTCGAATACGTGCGCGCACACTTCCGCGTCATCCATCATCGCCGTCCCAGATTCGCCTGTTCGTGTTGCGACTGCATCGTGCAGGCCGCAGCACCGAGCCGGCCAATCGATCGTGGCCTTCCAAGGCGGGCGCTGCTCGCACATATCGCGACATCGAAGTTCGCGTACCACATCCCGTTCTACCGGCAGTCTGTCATGTACGCGCGCGACGGCGTCGAGATCGAACCGGGCACCATGGGCCACTGGCTGGGCAGCGTGACATGGCTGCTCAGCCCGCTGGTCGACGCAGTGCGCCGCCACGCGCTTGGCGGCGCCAAGGTTCACGGTGACGACACGCCGCTGCCGGTACTCGCGCCGGGCAATGGCAGGACGAAGACCGGCCGGCTCTGGGTGTATGTGCGCGATGACCGGCCCAGTGGTTCCGCCGAGGCTCCTGCGGTCTGGTTTGCCTATACACCGGATCGTCGCGGCGAACACCCACAGCGGCATCTTGCCAACTTCAAGGGCGTGCTTCAGGCAGACGCGTTCGCCGGCTATGCGGAGCTGTACGTGGGCGATCAGATTCAGGAGGCAGCATGCATGGCCCATGCACGTCGGAAGCTGCACGATCTGCACGCTGTCCGGCCATCGCCGATCACTGGCGAAGCACTGAAGCGTATCGGCGCACTCTATCGCATCGAAGAGCACATACGGGGCAAGCCACCCGAAGAGCGACGGCGTATCCGCCAGGCACAAGCCGCTCAGCTGCTTGACGACATGAAGCAGTGGTTCGAGGCGACGCTTCTCACGCTCTCCGCGAAATCGGACACCACCAAAGCGATCCAATACTCGTTGAATCGCTGGCCTGCACTGGTCTATTACTGCAGCGATGGTCAGGCCGAGATCGACAATCTGATCGCCGAGCGGGCGCTAAGAGGCGTGGCAATCGGGAGACGGAATTTTTTATTTGCCGGCGCAGACTCAGGCGGGGAACGCGCAGCCGCGATGTACAGCCTGATTGGTTCTGCCCGCCTGAACGGAATTGATCCAGAAGCCTACCTGCATTACGTCATCGAACGCATTGCCGACCACTCGGTGAACCGGATCGACGAACTATTACCCTGGAACGTTGCTCCTCTGTTGCCCGCCTCAGCACATATCGATCCCGTTCGCTAGCAGTCGAGCTCCGCGCGCGTCAACGTCAATCGTGACGGTACTGATCGAATGCTTACAAAGGTATTGGCACATCGCGTGGCGATCACGCTGGAAGCGATCCATGCGGTCGAGGCGCTTGAAGAGGCATTCGCGAAATACGGCCAGCCTGAAATCGTCAACACCGACCAGGGCAGTCAGTTCACGGCGACCGCTTTCACCAACGCGGTTCTGGGTCGCGGCATCAAACTATCCATGGACGGCAAGGGAGCCTGGCGCGACAACGTGTTCGTCGAACGAGTGTGGCGAAGCGTCAAGTATGAGGAGGTGTATCTGAAGGCATATGAGTCGGTCAGCCACGCCCGGCGCTCAATCGGCGATTACATCAATCTGTACAACCAGAGACGACCTCATTCGAGTCTGGAAGACCGCACGCCGGATGAGGCATACTTCGCGACACTGCCTGCGATCAAATCGGCAGCATGAACGCCCCGGTGGTTCCACTTAAAAATCTCGGGACCCTGCCCGAACAAGCGGCGCCACCTCTATCGGCACCTCCCGCGGGGCGTTGATCGCCCGCAAGGCAGCCAGATTCGATCCGCTCTTGTCGATCGTCACGGTCTCGGGTTCGCCATTCTGGTCGATTGCCTTGTCGAAATAGGCCCGGGCCGCAGCCTTATCCCGTGGGGCTCGCAGCAGAAAATCAACGGTGTTGCCTGCCTTGTCGACAGCCCGATAGAGATACCGCCACTCACCCCTGATGCGAATGTAGGTCTCGTCCATCCTCCAACTCTTGCCGACCGTCCGTTTGCGCCGTCGAAACGCCTTCTCGAGGACCGGCAACAGTTTGAGTGCCCAACGATGAACGGTCGAATGATCGACCGCAATCCCGCGCTCGGCCATCATCTGTTCAAGATGGCGCAGGCTCAGCGGATAAGCCACGTACCACCGAACGCACAGCAACATCACGTCCAGCGGGTAATGCAAGCGTTTGAGTACTTTTCCCACACCCGGACTCAGCTTCTCGGTCATCGATTACGTCACGCATTAAGGCCCGTCAGCATAGCAGACCGACTTATTGCGACAGATCCCAACGCAGCGCCACCTCTTTCAACGCTACGCCTTCGATGCGCATCTTCACCGCGCGGCGACGGCGTTCATTCAGTGCCGCCATCGGCAAGGTTCGGGAGTCGATTTTTTCCATACCACCTCCGACCAAGTGTTGCGCCCAAAGTTTCAATATTTTATTGCCGGATCAATAAAATCCGATTTCGCAGAAGGCATTGAAAATCATTTTTGCTTTCGTTAATCAGGCTATGCTTGACGCAGCGCTAATGCACATCAAATAAATCACAGTAACCCTGCAATTCCTTAATATGATGGACCGCACAATATCAAACTTTATCATAAAGACTGGGGGTTTTTATGACGCAGCGTATTCGGGTTCTCTGCATCAGGAAGACAAATAGGCAGCGTAGGCACGAGGCAATTTCGCGTATCGGCGGAAAGAATGCCGACGGGAGTCGGTGGAACGTCAGCGAGAAAGACGCTATTGACGGGATTGAGGCGGGTAAGTGGAACTTCTATGTTGTCGAAGGTGGCGAGACTGCTGATGTGCTCGTCTGGCAAACCCCGCAAGGCCACAAATACCTCAGGACCGGGCACGACATGACCATTGCGGACAATCTTCTCAGCCTGCCCGAGTGCCCAATAAATGGTTGTCGTTGAGCATGGCGTCTTCAACGTCGCCACTGCCATGCTGCCCAGCGCGCCTTGCCCGGATTTCAAATCCGACCAAGCCGAACGACTCAAAATCCGATCGCTTCGCCATCTGTCGACCTTCAGCTCCGACGCAGGCGAACTAGGCAAAGCAGTAATTCCGGTTTGGTATTGGCGCGTCATTTTCCGGGTGTACACACATGAATTGCCGAAAACAAGAATGATTTTCAATATCTTGTGCCAGATCGAATCTTAAATCCGGTCTGTTTGATCCAAGTCAATTAAAATCGGATAAATCGCGGGCGAGCCTGTAATTAATTAGTATGATGGAATGTGCAATATCAAGCTCCATCATTACGATCGGGGGTTTTATGGCACGGCGTATTCAGAGTTCGTACATTGTCGGGTATGACCTCACCCGAATAGATGGTCACGACTATACGAATCTCATTCAGACACTGGAGTCTTCATTCTCGCCGTGGTTGCATCACCTGGATTCGACTTGGGTAATCGTCACTGATCTGACAGCAGTGCAAGTAGCAGACACTTTGCGTCCGCACATGCATCGCGACGACAAGCTGCTAGTTGTACAGTGTTCCGGTGTCGGCGCATGGTTCGGGTTCAACGAAACCGGATCAAATTGGCTAAGGGACAATCTCTAATCTAGGTTCTGTTCACATTCTCACGAGCGGTCCAAAGGCACAGCAAGCGACGCGAAAGCGAGATAGTTCCCTGCGAGCTTGTCATAACGAGTGGCGACACGACGAAAATGTTTGATACGACTGAAAAAGCGTTCAACGATGTTCCGGTCCCATACAGCCGACAGGCTGTGAGAATCCGCAGGTTGATCATCGAGCGGCTGCCGGATCAACTGGCGCTGCCGTTTACCTGTGGACGCGCGAGTCGGTGGCGCGACTGATCGAGCGGGAGTATGGCATCACGGTGTCGGCGTGGACGGCCGGCCGAAACCAAGGCATGGGGCATGAGTGCCCAGGAGCCTGTGCGGCGAGCGTACGAGCGCAACGGTGCGGTGATCGAACGCTGGCTGAACGAGGACTATCCGCAGATCGCGAAAGAGGCGAAGCTTGAGAAAGCAACGATCTACTTGGGTGACGAAATGCGCTTGCGTAGTGATCACATCAGCGGCACGAGCTTCGCGCTTAAGGGTCAAACGCCGGTGGTGCGCGCGACAGGACAACGCTTCGGCTGCAACATGGTCTCGGCCATTACGAACCGCGGGGAGTTGAGCTTCATGGTCTTTGAGGGAACCTTCAGGAACGCGACGGTCATCGAATTCATGAAACGCATGCTCAGGCAGGTCACGCGCAAGATCTACCTGATCGTCGATGGACACCCAGTGCACCGATCCGTTGCCGTCAGGCAGTTCGTCGCCGATAACGCCGAACGTCTGCGCCTGATCCGGCTACCGGGGTATTGTCCCGAGCTGAACCCGGACGAACTCCTGAATCAGGATGTGAAAACCAATGCGCTCGGCAAGAGCCGACCGACCAGCAAGGCGGAAATGATCGGCACCGTCCGCCGGCATCTGCATCGTCGACAGAAAGAGCCATCTTGATGCTGAGTCGGCCTCGGTCGCCGTTGATGTTGGTGTACGGTATCTCCATCACGTCGTTCGCGCTGTCGTCGGCCGCTTTCCTCCTTGGTCGCCCATGGAATCACATGTGGTGGCTTGCTCATGTCATTTTCGCCAGCGGCTTCTTTCTTCTCAGCTATGGCGTGGCGTATGCCTTTTTGACAACACGCTCATTTGCGACGATCTATAGTCGCGAGGAATTGAACGCACGGCTCGCCCATGCGATGGCCCGCACCGAAAGCGCTCTGCAGGAGCTGCAGCGCACCAACGGGAAGCTTGAGCATCTGGCGGCGACCGACCCGCTAACGGGGGCAGCCAACCGACGTCATTTCATTGAGCGTTTAGAAGCAGAGGTCGCTCGCGCAACGAGTGACGGTGCCCCGTTCTCACTCCTGGCGCTCGACCTCGACAATTTTAAGTGGGTGAACGACGCTTACGGGCATCAGGTCGGAGACACAATCCTGCAGGGATTCGTGCAAGCATGCCTCGACGCGATCCGGCCGTACGATGGCGTAGCACGCGTGGGTGGCGAAGAGTTCATGGTGCTGCTGACCCGTACGTCGCTGGATGCCGCACTTGCAATTGGCGAGCGCATTCGCGCGGCAATTGCAAGCACGACGTTCGCCGGTGAGGTCGGACGCAAGGTGTCGATAACAGTCAGTATCGGTATATCGCAGTTCGGTAGGGATGGCAGTACGATTGACGCACTGCTTCGGGCAGCCGACCAGCGGCTCTACCACGCCAAGCGTCAGGGTCGCAACCGGGTGGCGGCTGTATAGCGGACGAGAGCCCGGCGATGTGCGCAAGCGATCTTTCACTGTCTCGCAGGCGCGTCGACGTCATTGAGCACGCGACATTTGAAGCAATATAGAAGAAAACGCTGGTCAACCACCCATTCAGGCGGCGTCTGGTGAGCTTCCCCTGAAATTTCGCCTTCCAGCAGGTCGCGTATAAGCTCGACCGAAAGGAAGGAAAGAAGAAATGTTTAAGGTACCGCACCAGGCGCACACGGCGGAGTTCAAGGAAGCTGCCGTGCAACGAGTCAAGGACGGGCAAGGCGTGAGCGCCGTGGCCCGCGAACTAGGCATGTCGATGCAGACGCTGCGCAACTGGCTCAAAGCGTCGGAAGCCGGCAAGCTGAACGGCCCCGGCGCGAAAGTCGTCACGGCGGAACAAATGGAGCTCTCGTGTCTGCGAGCGGAGAATAAGCGCTTGCAGATGGAGCTGGAAATCGCAAAAAAGCGGCGGGATCTGTGCTATGAAAGCTGTTTGATCGATGAGGGCAGGCCCCTCGATGTCGTCTTTCAGGGCTTTGTTCAAGAGGGCCGCTTGCGCGGCGGCCGTGGGTCGGGTAGAAAGAGTCCGGTGATCTATCCGACGAGAGCTTTCATGCCTTACAAGGCAAGACTGAAGACTGGCGAACCACGCAAACGAGCGAAGCCGGGCTATGCGGTAACAAACGCGCACGAGTACAACGAAAGCCTGAAGCGGCGCGGGCAACTCAGCCTGTATTGTCCCGACGGAGACCTGAAGGCGCTGTTCATCAACGACACGCCCTACCAGAAGGGCGTGTCGGGTCAGTCCCGGACGTACAGCGATGCGTACCTCGAACTGATCTTCATCTTCTACCGGGTGTTCGGCTGGGGCATGTGGCAGATCACCGGCCACATGCACGAATGCGTATTCCACGCAAATCGAGCAGCCGTTCCACGGCAAAGCGAGCAGGCATTCCACGCGAAGCCGAGCGGAGATTCCACAGCAAAGCGAGCGCTGCGGACGTGGCGACGCGGGGTGAGTTCTTTTACTCCTTCTCGTCTTCGATGGTCAAACCATTTCGGCGCTTGCGCATCGACTCGCCCGATAGTGTGAGCCGATGCGCGTTGTGAACCAGCCGGTCGAGGATCGCGTCTGCAAGCGTTGGATCGCCGATGGCGGCATGCCAGCTGTCGACTGGAATCTGGCTGGTTACGATTGTCGAACGCCGGCCGTGCCGGTCGTCGCGAGCCACCGGATGATCGCCGCAATCGAGCCAGTGCATGATCGGCGCAATCGGGCCACTCGATGATCGGCGTATTGGAGCCACCGCAGGATCGGCGTAATCGAGCCACGTAGCGGGCTCAGTGTTCTGTCGGGCGCCGGCCCGAAACGCATTTCGAATTTCCGCAACCCGGTACCTTCGGTCTTTTTGCCCGGAGGGCCGATGAGTCGAAGGAGGTTCGAAGTGTTTGAGTATCGACAGGTCCTGGCGCGTATGCGTCAGGGCGATTCCGACCGCGACATTGCCAGCGCACGCCTGATGGGGCGTGGGAAGCTGAAGACCGTCAGGCAGGTCGCGCTCGCTCGGGGCTGGCTCGATCCCGGTCGGCCCTTGCCGGACGACGCCGAACTGGCAGCGATCTTCGGACACAATCCGAAGCTGCCGCGTAGCTGCGTCTCCACGATTGAACCGTTTCGCGATCTGGTCCGCGGCTGGTTTAACGCCGACGTGCAGGGCACGACGATCTTCAACGCGCTTCAGCGCAATCACGGCTATACGGGCAGCTATTCTGCAGTGCGGCGCTTCCTGCTGCACCTGAAGGCCGAGCGCGGCGCGAGAGCAACGACGATCCTGGAGTTCGCTCCGGCGGACGCAGCGCAGCTACCGTCAATTGCGCGACTGGGTGATGCAGCAGGCCGGCACGCGCGAGCACGGCACGACGCGCGAGCAGCCGCTTGCACGTTTCGCCATCGAGAAGCCGCTGCTCGCCGGACTGCCCGATGTGCCGCCAGTGCTGGCCGTATGGTGCGAGGTCAAGGTGCATACCGACGGGCACGTCGTCTACAGGAAGGCACTGTACTCGGTGCCGTTCACTCTCGTCGGCAAGCAGTTGTGGCTGAAGGCGACCGACACGGTCGTACAGGTGTTCCACCGCCATGGAACTCGTCGGGACCGATCCGCGGCTGCGCACGCCCGGCGATCGCCACACGGTGCGTGACCACCAGCCGCCTGAAGCGCAAGCGTGGCTCGAGCACGACCCACAGTGGTGCCTGGCGCGGGCAAAGGATATCGGGCCGGCCTGCCACGCGCTCGTTCTCGCGATGTTCAACGACAAGGTGCTCGTCAACCTGCGCGGCGCGCAGGGCGTCGTGAGGCTTCGCGAGAAGGTCGGCGATCAACGGCTGGAGGCTGCGTGCGAGCGTGCGCTCGTGTTTGCCAGCCCCAGGTACCGCACCGTCAAGACGATCCTCGACAAGGGGCTGGACAGCCAGCCCACCGCAGCACCAGCGCCGGCGCCTGCCGACACCTATCTGAACGGCGGCCGCTTCGGCCGTGACCTCCATTCCCTTCTGATCCATTGAACGCCCATGCATCCCAGTCCAGAACTGAACACGATCCTCAAGCAGTTGCGCCTCTCGGGCATCCTCGACTCGCTCGAGCAACGCAACCGTCAGGCCATCGACGGCCAACTTGCCTACACGGAGTTCCTCGCCACGCTTCTGCACGACGAGGTTGCACGGCGAGAGCAGAAGAAGCTCGGCGTGCGGCTCGCCCGCGCTGGCTTCTCCCTGGGCAAGACCCTCGAGAACTTCGACTTCGACCGCGTGCCCAAACTCAACCGCGCTCACATCCATGATCTTGCCGCCGGCCGCTATATCGACGAGAAGGTCTGCGTGCTGATGGTCGGTCAAACCGGCGTCGGCAAGTCGCATCTCGCGCAGGCCTTGGGCCACTGCGCCGCACGCCAGGGCCGCGACGTTCTGTTCATCACGCAAACCGAACTGCTCAAGAAGCTGCATGCAGCACGGGCGACTAAGCTCTATGAACGCAAGCTCCAGCAGTTCGTGCGCGTTCCGGTGCTGATCGTCGATGACTTCGCGCTGAAACCCCTGCGTGCACCCCACGACGAAGACTTCCACGATCTGATTGCCGCCAGGTATGAGCGCGCGGCGACGATCCTGACGTCGAATCTTGACTTCAGCGAATGGGGCGACGCGTTCCCCGACAACCGCATCCTCGGTGCTGCCACGCTCGATCGGATACGGCATGGCGCCTACCGTGTCGTCATAGAAGGTGAAAGCTTCCGCAAGCCGAAACCGATGCCCGAAAACAGCGAAAACGCGGTTGCAAAATCAGGCAAAAAAACGCATTCTTGAGTCCCTTCGAAATCGCGTTTCGGGGCCATTCCAGGTGGCCTCATTACGCCGATCATCCCCGGCTCGATTACGCCGATCCGTGACAGCAGCTTCGCGTAACCGCCGCTACCGTGCGCGATGGCCATCTCCTCATTGAATTTCGGCATGCGTAGATAGCGGGCCGAGAAGCCCTGACGGCATGCCTGGTTGACCAGCGCGCATGCGAGCCAGCTTTTGCCAAGGCCGGTCGAAGCAGAGACATACTGCCCGCGAACAGCTCCCTGAGCTGGTTCGCATCTACTATCCGTTCCATCCGCGTGCCGGCGGTGAGGTCGAGGTGCTGGGGCGCTCGACGCTAGGCGCGGAAGACTTTCTCATCGTTCGCCAGCCCGACGGCACCCGCGCTTATCTTCCGCGGTGGATGACACTGCTGTCGGCGGGGGACGTGCCTACCCACTTACCGGCTCGCCTGCCGATGGCGGCGCTGCTGGCGCTGCGTCAGGAGCTCGACGTTGTTCTATCTTCTTCGGCAGGTATCCAGCCAATCGGAGGCGCCGATGAAGTCTCTTCCGCTGCGCACGCGGCAACCCGCCCAAACGGATCTGTTCGACAGTGTTCAACTGCCGCTGCCCCGGGCACGCCTGGAGCAGGTTCACGATCAACTCGTCGCGCTGCTAAGCCAACTGTTGTGGGAAGTAGTCGACAACGCCGATGCAACACGAAGCCCGGAGAACAGCGATGAGCAAGATCAGCCGTGAACACCTGTCGCGCGGCGCTTATGTCTATGTGCGGCAATCAACGACTGATCAGCTCCGTAACAACACGGAGAGTCGTCGACGTCAGTATGGTCTTGCAGATCGCGCACGGTTACTTGGCTGGTCGGAGGTAGTCGTGATTGACGACGACCTTGGAGTTTCTGCCGGTGGAGTGGCCCGTCCGGGCTTCGAACGCTTACTGGCTGCGATTTGCAGTGGACAGGCTGGCGCCGTACTCTGCATTGAAGCCTCCCGCCTGGCACGTAACGGGCGAGACTGGCACACGCTGCTGGAATTTTGCGCGCTGGTTGGATGTGTCATCGTTGATGAAGACGGTGTGTACGAGGACACACCTTGATACCCCTGTTCGACTGCTAACTGGGCGGTCGGAGCAGGTCACCGTCACTGATCATGCCCATCCACTGTATGGCCGTACGTTTGCTGTAGTGGCGCCAGCGAGCACGGTCGGTGCATCGGGGCAAGTCACTGTCGCTTATCGCAACGACATCCTGTTAAAGATTCCGGTAGTGGCGACGTCCCTCCATCCGGCGTCTCCACGTCTACCATCGAGCAAACTATCGACCGATAGCATCCGGGAGCTGGTTCGCATAGGCAGAGAATTCGGATCGCCAGAAACGCAAATATCAACCTGGAATTCTAATAAGGACTGCTTGATAATAAACGAGGATCAGAAAGCCAATGATCTGGTTTATTCTCCGAAGGAGAGGCCATGACATCGGAACTCGTCACAGCCCAACATCTTTGCCGTAAGGCCATGATCTATATCCGGCAGTCCACACCGAACCAGGTAGTGACCAATCAGGAAAGTCTGCGATTGCAGTACGCATTGCGTCAGCGCGCAAGCGACCTCGGTTGGGAGGAGGCGAACATCGAGGTGATCGACGTCGATCTTGGGCTGAGTGGTTCGACGCTCTCGCATCGTGAGGGCTTCAAGGATGTTATTGCCCGCGTGACCCTGGGCGAGGTCGGCATCATCCTCTCCTACGAGGTGACCCGGCTTGCGCGTAACTGCACGGACTGGTATCCCTTGCTGGATCTGTGCGGATTTCGTCAATGTCTTATCGGCGACCGCGATGGCGTATACGATCCTGGTTCTGCGAACGGACGCCTGTTGCTGGGTTTGAAGGGCACGATTTCCGAGGTCGAGCTACACACACTTCGCGGCCGTCTGACGGCCGGATTGCTGAACAAGGCTAAGCGTGGTGAACTTGCGTTGCTGCTACCTGCAGGATTCGAGCGTGACACCAACGGCATAGTGCATAAAGATCCAAACCAGGAGGTGCAAGATCGCGTATCCCTGATCTTTACGACGTTTCTGGATCTTGGGTCGGTTGGCAAAGTGATGCGCCGCTTCCGGGACCATGCCTTAACCTTGCCGCGGCGTGACCGGTTTGGTGACGTCGTATGGCGCGCACCAACGGCCGGTATGCTCACGGCGACCCTGAAGAATCCTGCCTACGCGGGTGCCTTCGTCTACGGCCGCACCCGATCCTGCCATTCGACTTATGCCAACGGCAAGCTGATTACGGAGCGCTGTCCTATGTCAGAATGGAAAATCGTGTTGAAAGACCGTTATCCTATGTATCTCGAATGGGACGGTTTCGAGAGGGTCCAGGCCATGCTGCGCGATAACCATGCGGAATACCAGCGAAACCAGACACGTGGGGTGCCCCGCGATGGCGCGGCCGTACTTCAGGGCATCGTCTGGTGCGGACAGTGTGGCCACAAGATGGCGGTGCAGTACAAGAACGCCAACAGCTACGTCTGTAACTATCTGCTGCGCAGCCAGGGCGGTTCGTTATGCCAGCACCTCCCCGCTGATTTGATCGATGCGCGGGTCGTAGAGGCCTTTCTCGCGGCAATAGGACCGGCCGAGCTCGAAAACTGGGCCCGTGCAAAAGATGCGAGACAACAGACCCGTGACGCCGCCAACCGGGCTGAGGCGCAGCAGGTCGAACGGCTACGCTATCAGGCGCTCCTGGCCGAGCGCCAATACAATCGGGTCGACCCCGATAACCGCCTGATCGCAGCCGAGCTCGAGCGAAGATGGGAGGCGGCGCTGCGCGAACTGCGGCAGGCGGAGGACTCGTTCGCCCGTCGTCAGGCGGAGGCGTGTAAGCCGGAGGCCCTGAGTGATGAAGAGCAAAATGACTTTCTCGCGCTCGGCGTCCAGTTACCGGAAATCTGGCAGCGACCGCAAGTTAGTCGCGAGAGCAAGAAGACCATGCTGCGCTCCCTTATTGATAAAGTGGTCCTGCATCGGGTCACGCGTGACCGCATCACAATCCGGGTTGTCTGGAGAGGCGGAGAAGTCTCCGAACTGGAGGTCGAACCCCGGGTGCATGCCGTGTCGGCGCTCTCCCGGGGCGCCGAAATGCTGGCTCGCCTGCTGGAACTCGCGCGGCAAGGCATCGACGATGCCACGATCGCCGCAATACTGACTCAGGAGGGACACCACTCGGCACGATGCAGCCATGTGCCAGCCAGTACGGTACGGTCATCCGACAGCGGCACCGTGTGCTGCACGATGCCAGATCAATGCGTGCTCGCCACATCTCTGGCTGGTTGACGATGGCCGATGTTGCACAATGCTTGCAGGTTTCGACCTCGTGGGTCAAGCGGCGCATTCACAGCGGCGTCATCAAGGCAGAGCGCGACCCGCACGACAAGCGGTTCCTGTTTCCGGACACCGCAGAGAGCATCGCTGCACTGCAGGAACTCAAATCAGGGGTGCGGGACCATCTCGTTATCGCCCCGCGAGCAAACAGATGAGGGCATCAACATGACTGATCGTATGACCCTCGCGGTATCAATGATCGGATGCTCCTGGGAATGAAGGGTACGATGTCAGAGATGGAATTGTCGCTTCTGCGACAGCGTTCGATCGAAGTGAACGGGGCGAACTGACACTGGAGCAAGCCGCCAACTTATTGAGCGTGAGCAAGATGACAGTATTGCGATTGATAAGCTCCGGTACGCTCGACGCCTCACAGGCCTGCAAGGGCGCTCCCTGGGTCATCAAGGCTGCCGATCTGCAGCTCTCTGAGGTACAGAGGGGTTCGTTCGGTGCGTCGCGGCGCCCGCTACCAGAAGACCCGCAGCAAATTCCCCTTGAACTTCAGTGACGTGGCGAGGTGAGCATTATGTCGCGTATTCGGTCGGCGCGACCAGAATCACGTTCTGGTGCGCCCGGATCCATTCGCCAGTGAGCAGTCGGGCGAGTAGAGCGCGGTCGAGTCCGCGGGGCTCGCGGTAGTTGATGTCTTCGGGTACCGCGTCAGGGAAGCGCAGCTTCGCGCGGCGCAGCCGCGCCGTGAGAAGGCGTGACTCGCGTTCGCTTACTTCGCGTTCGACGAGCAGCCCGAGGCGCTCCTCGAGGCCGAGCTGATCGATGCTGTTCTGGGATTGCTGGTCGGCCAGCGCCGCGGCCATGCCGAACAGGCGCAGCTCGTGCAGCCGCTCAACGGTGGGGTGATGCAGCATGTCGATGATCTTCTTTCAGTGGTAGTAGGACGGCCCGCGCACGTTGGCGTGCACGAGCGGCAGTTCGGTCTGGCCGACGGGAGCATCGGCCTTGCTCTCCAGACCATTCTTCAACGTTGAGGCGATGAACCGGTAGCTCGGCGCTTTCAGATCAATGGCACGCTGGCAGGCGGCTTCCAGCCGCGTACGGCCGTAGTCCTTGCCCATGCGCAGCACGCCTAGGCAGGCGCGGTAAGCCTGCTGCGGATGCTGGCGACCGCCGAGCAGGTGTTCGATGACCGCAGCGGTGTGCGGACCGATGTCGGTGGCCCAGTCGATCAGCCGTTGCGGATTCCACTCCGTGGTGGCAGCCCGATGATTCGGAGGCATGTGCGCAGCGATCGTGGTGTGATGGCCACGCCGCTCGCTCTTCGCATGCGCGGCAATACGCTGACCGCGCAGGAAGATCTCGACAGTTGTCTTCGTATGGCGCACGTCGACCTGCTCCCGGGCATGGCAGTACGAGACCGAGTAATAGTGTTCGTCGAGTTCGACGTGGTAATCGATGCCGACGCGGGCAACCTTCCACTGCGCGTACTGGTAAGGCCTTTCTGGCAAGGGCGAAGTGCCGGGCGATCAAGTTCCTCGAAGGCGCTGCGGCGGCAGCCGGGCAGCTTCTTGAACGGCCTGTTGTTCAGTTCGACGAGCAGCGCTGCGATTGCCCGATTGGCTTCGTCGAGGCTGAATAGCCGCTGGTTGCGCAGCCGGGCCAGAATCCAGCGCTGTGCCAGGAGCACCGACTGCTCTACCTTCGCCTTATCGCGGGGCCGACGTTTGCGTGCCGGGATGATCGCCATCGAGTAATGGGCAGCCATCTCGCCGTATGCCCGGTTCAGAACCGGATCGTAGAAGTCGGCCTTATGTACGCCGGACTTCAGGTTGTCGGGCACCAGGATCTCAACACAACCGCCGATGAAGTTCAGTGCGCGCACATGCGAACCGATCCAGTCCTCAAGCTGCTGGGTCCAGGTGACCTCGGCATAGGTGTAGTTCGATGCGCCGAGCGTCGCGACGAACAGTTCCGCCTCGCGGATCTCGCCGGTGTGTGCGGATCAACGATGCCCGGCCTGTTGCCCGAGTGGTCGATGAACAGCTTCTCGCCCGGAGTGTGTGACTGGCGGAGCGTGACCGGCAGGGCCGCCGCCCAGCGCTCGTAGTGCTTGCAGAACCAATCGTAGCCGTAACCCTCGGGCTCCTGGGCCTTGTACTCGTTCCAGGGCAGGTCCAGCGTTACGCCTCGCCGGCCAAGCTCGCGATGCACAAGCGCCCAGTTGGGCAGAGGGCGTGTCCGGCTCAACGGCGGCGGCGGCGGAAACAGCAGCGCCTCAAGCGCCGCGTCATCCAGCGACATCGCCTTCCCGAAGTCCAGTTGCGCACGCCGCGCACGGTCCAGGTAGTCCCAGACCGTCGCGCTCGAAGCGCCGATCGTCGTCGCGATCTCGCGCTGGCTACGTTCACATACGAAGCGCAGGCGCAGCACTTCCCTGATCTGACGCATGGATAACCATTTATTCGTAAGCGCTAAATCTGCAGCACGTGGATTCCGGAGTTGCAAGAGGGCAACATGCGTCCACCTCTTTTGAACAGGTGGACACCTCATGAGTGAGAATCGCGACTTCCCGAAGCTTGAGCCTGTTGGCGTGAGCGACGATGGGCAGCGGCACTATTACGACGAGCAGGCAAAACAGGCACTGATCGACGCCTGCCTGCAACCGGGCGCATCCCTGGCAGGTCTGGCGCTGAAGGCTGGTGTGAATGCGAACCTGCTGCGCAAGTGGGTCCGCAAACATCAGGAGAAGGGTAATGCTGCGGCCCGACCCGTGCGCGAAGAAGGACTAACCGCGTTTGCTCCTGTAGTCGAAGTTGACAGTGTCGAGTCCGCACTGTCCGTGAAGTCTGAACCATCGGTTGCGCCGGTGCGCCGAGAGCCTGTGCGCGCATCGCAACGTCCACCCTTACCGTCGCGGCTGGTTGCGCAGGAGCTATTGTCGAATCTGGTGTACAGCGGGAGCGGCGGGAATTTGAGAAGGCGGTGGCGGTCTAGCGAGAATGTTGCTTGTCAAAGGCACAACCAGCGAACCCGAGAAGGCCGGACCCGACCACCATGAAGAAGATTACGCAAGAAGCGAACAGCAGTAAAGCGCAAACGAAAAGCGTGCTAGATGAGCTGATCCAGCAAGGCGCGCGGCAGATCATTCAGCAGGCAGTCGAGGTGGAACCGGCGACCATGCTCGAACAGTACAGCAACGTGAAGTCGATCGACGGCCGGCGTGCCGTGGTGCGCAACGGCTACCTGCCCGAGCGCGAGGTCGTCACAGCGATCGGTCCGGTGACGGTTCAGGTGCCGAAGGTGCGGGATCGTTCGGGCTGGGGCATCCGGTTCAATTCGACGATCGTGCCGCCGTACGTGCGCAAGTCCGCGCGCGTGTCGGCAGCGCTGCCGTGGCTGTACCTGCGAGGCATCTCGACGGGCGACATGAGCGAAGCTATGGGCATCATGCTGGGCGGCCAGGTCAGCGGCATGTCGCCGAACGTCGTGAGCCGGCTGAAGGCCCAATGGGCCGATGAGCATGAGCAGTGGAATCGGCGTGAGCTGTCGTCGGCGCGCTGGGTCTACTGGTGGGCCGACGGCATTCACACCGGTGTGCGCAGCGACGATTCCGACGGCCAGTGCCTGCTGGTGATCATTGGCGTCAAACCGGACGGGACGAAGGAACGTGTGGCCATCGGTGACGGCTACCGGGAATCGAAGGCATCGTGGAGCGCACTGCTGCTCGATCTGAAGAAGCGCGGCCTGCCGTCGGGGCCACTGCTGGCCTGCGGCGATGGCGCGATGGGATTCTGGGCCGCGATGGAGGAAGTGTTCCCGCAGACGAAGCATCAGCGCTGCTGGTTTCACAAGATGGGTAACGTGCTCAATGCGCTGCCGAAATCGCAGCAGGCTCGAGGCAAGAAGGCGATGCAGGACATCTGGATGGCGGCCACGCGCGCTGATGCACTGGCCGCATTCAATCACTTCGTCGACGCGTACTCGGCAAAGTACCCGAAGGTCGCCGAAAAGCTGACGGAAGATCGTGACGAGCTGCTCGCGTTTTACGATTTCGCGGCTGAACACTGGCAGCATCTGCGCACCACGAACCCGATTGAATCGACCTTTGCGACGGTGCGCCATCGCACGAAACGCACGCGCAACTGTGTATCGCGCGCGACGTTCCTCGGGCTGGCGTTCAAGCTGATCGAGTCGGCCGAAGAATCGTGGCGGCGCATCCGCGCCCCGGAAAAGCTCACTTCGATGCTTGACGGGATGACGTTCAAGGATGGAGAACCGGTGACCGACAGCACACCGGCTCAGCAATCGCTAGCCGCCTGATTACGCCGAGACCGCATACACCAGATTTGACTTTAACTCGACACCGCAGAGCAACTCGTACATGTGGGTGTTCCGTAGCGCCGAGGATTGCGAGCAGCCGGTGGTGCTGTTCGATTACCAGCCCGGGCGTGGCCAGGCGTACCCGCAAGCCTTCCTGGCCGGCTATGAAGGCATGTTGTTGACCGATGGCTATGCCGCGTGGCGTACGCTCAAAGGCGTGACGCACTTCGGATGTCTGGCGCACGCGCGCCGGCTGTTCGTCGATGCGCACAAAGGCAGTAAAAAGAAAACGGGCACCCTCGTTCACCAGGCGCTCGAATACTTCAGGGCGCTGTATCAGGTCGAGACGCTTGCTCGCGCCGATATCCCGGAAAGCGAGACGCCAGCAGATTACCGCTACCGGCTGCGATTGCAGCACAGCGTACCGCTGCTGGAAGCCTTCAGAGAATGGCTGGATGAAAAGGCGCCGCTGGTACTGCCCGAAAGTCTGCTGGGCAAGGCGATCAGTTACACGCGTAACCAGTGGGAATATCTCAGCCGTTACGTCACCGACGGGCGCGTCGGCGTAGATAACAACGTCCTTGAGCGCGACATCAGGCCGTTTGCCACTTCGAGAAGATCGTGGCTGTTCAGCGACACGGTTGAGGGTGCAAAGGCGAGCGCGATGGTGTTCAGCCTGATGCTCACATGCCGCGCGTGCAACGTCGAGCCCTACGCGTACGTGCTGCACGTGCTCAAGGAACTACCGCAGCGCGCACCGGACGCCGACGTCACGGACCTGCTGCCGTTCAACTACGCGAAACAACAGAAATCCGGGGCATCCACCGTCTGAGAGACACCCGATGAGGCGCGGACCATCCGTCCGTGCGTCATCAAACTCACATCTCCCAACGTCAGGACATCGCTGATCGACTTCGATCGCCGCGATGCGGCCCTGCTCGACCTCCCATCGCGAAAGCTTCTCGCTACGGTGTGCTTAAATTCGCGGTTACATTTATTCGACATTCGGCCGCCCGACAAAATCGTCGAGCGTGCCATGGTTATCCGCGTCGCCGTCTGCCCAGCTTACTGCTCGGTTACGCGTGGAATTCGCGCTCGGGCAGTCGTGGAATCCCTGCTCGGTTTGCCGTGGAATCGGCGCTCGCCTTGCTGTGGAATCCGTGCTCGGTTTGCTGTGGAATCAGCGTTCGGTTTGCTGTGGAATCAGCGTTCGGTTTGGCGTGGAATACGCACACGAATTCTGGGCGCTGCGCGGACTCGACATCGGGGTACCGAGTTTCGGGCTTGTGAGCGAGCGGTTCCGCACGCTCGAGGTTCAGGTCAAACAACGCTGCGCTCGCGTGGCCGAACGCCTGCGCAACGGCGAAGCCATCAGCCTGATCGTCGACAGCAGCGGCATGAACTTTTGGCCGGGCCAGCGAATGGCATCGGCAAAAGTACGGGCGCGACGCGAGCCAGACGCCGTGGCCAAGATGCATCTGTCGATCGACCGGAGATGAATGTCCACCAGATCGCGATCACCGAGGACAACGTCTCCGACGAGGCGGGCCTGAATGCGAGGTTGTGTCGCGTTAAGGACGATGCGGCGATCAGGCGCCTAAGGTGAAGAGGATTGCTTACATCACGAGAGAATAGAATTGTTCGGCTGCAGTCGAGGCGACGCCATCGTCACACATCTGTCCTTTGCGGATCATGTGCATCACCTCGATGCCCGAAAGGATGATGCGCGCACACCGGAAATCCTTGAAGCCCATCATCGGTTTGATGATGCGTTTGATGGCACGGTGATCCTGCTCGACGACGTTGTTTAGGTATTTGTTTTGCCGGACCTTGATCGGCGTTAAACGCTCGGCATTGAGCGCTTCAAGCGCAGCCAGATTGGCGCCACTCCTGTCCACGGTGATTGTCTCGGGCTCGCCGTTCTGTTCAATCGCCTTCTCGAAGTAGCGGCGCGCCGCGGCCTTGTCCCGATGGGCGCGCAGCTGGAAATCCACCGTGTTGCCCGCCTTGTCCACGGCACGGTACAAGTATTTCCAATGGCCTTTGACCTTGACATAGGTCTCATCGACGCGTCGGCTCTTGCCGACAGGCCGTTTGCGTTTGCGCAATGCTTTTTCAAACACCGGCAGCAGCTTGATAACCCACCGGTGCACGCTCGAATGGTCCACCTCGACACCCCGCTCGGCCATCATTTCTTCGAGGTTTCGTAGGCTCAGTGAGTACGCCACGTACCACCGGACGCACAGCAGGATCACGTCCAGCGGGTAGTGCCGCCGCTTCAGTACCTTGCCAATGCCAGCGGGCAGCCTCTTGCATGGCGTCTTCGTCTTTGTCATCATGCTTCTCATGCGTTG
The DNA here is from genome assembly GCF_050436725.1 of Paraburkholderia sp. JPY465. Lineage (NCBI taxonomy): Bacteria > Pseudomonadati > Pseudomonadota > Betaproteobacteria > Burkholderiales > Burkholderiaceae > Paraburkholderia > Paraburkholderia sp. JPY465. The sequence continues at coordinate 254,152 of NZ_JBNDMT010000007.1, read as the reverse complement.
TCGTCGGCGGATTTTACTTGACCGCGTTATTGCGACAAAACCAACCGGTTTGCGTCAAAAATGCATAGTCGCGTCCATGGCACGGGAACTCGTACCCATCCGGACAAAGCCCCTGAGAGGATCTTTCATTCTCTAGTCTGAGGCCTGATTCAGATATGGCATCAACACGAACATCTGCGGCTTGTCGACCCCATTGGTTGGTTCAATCGAATATGGATAGTTGCCCCATAGCGGACCACCTGCCCAATATGCAAATCCTGTCCACACATGGGCGTTCCCGTGCAGGAATGCCAACACATTGCCAAGAGCCTGGTTGCAGGTATCGTTTGCACCCGTGCCGATTTCTCCGAGGAACCCATGGTAACCGTTACTTTCCAACCACGTGGTGAAGTCTTGCAGACGCTCTACGCCGATGCTGGCGCTCACACAATCTGGCGAACTTCCCGCGCTGTTGCTGTCGAGATATTGATGCACCTCGAACACGAAGTTGTTCCCCGGATCCCTAACGTCCTTCATCACCGTTGCATTGGGAGTGCCGTACCAGTTCTGGGTCCAACTATGCGCCCCCGTCCACGCATTACCGGGTACGAACACCATATTGCTCGCGCCGGCAGCGCGTATCGCGGCCAACGCGGCGTTGGCCGCTGATAGCCATTGCTCGGTCGGCATGGAATTCGGCTCGTTCATCAGCCCGAACACAACTCGCTTATTGTCCTTGAATTGGGATGCGAGGCGCGACCAGAAATCGGCGTAGGCGCTATCAGGTACGGCGCTCGAGCCAATCACATTGCCGCGATAGCGTGCATAGTTGTGTGGATCTAACACTACGGTCTCGCCGGACGCCGTCACGGGTTTGACGAAGGCGACAAGGCGTGACAGCTCTGTGACATCAAACGGTCCGTTGAGGGTCGGCTGCAGCCGCTCCCAGAGAAAAGGCAGACGCACAATGTTCATACCTTTGTTCTTGTAGTAAGCCACACTGTCGGCAGTCGGATACCTATAGTCACTGCCATAGTTGCCCGGTAGGCTGCCAGGCGCGAACTCGGCGCCGGCCAAACTGACGCCACGCCAGAGCAGACCGCGAGTGCTCTGAAGCCGTTGGCAAACCTTCGGCGCACCGGAGAGCGGATTCTTCCCAAAGAAGCCAGAGTCACATCGCCCTGAATCATTTACGGTTTTCTCGACCCAGACGGCGCCTGCACCAAAGCGCACGGTCTGCGCGGCGTCTACAGTGAGCGCGTCGCCCTCGTCAGCGATCGTCAGCCAGATAGGCGATCTTGAAGAGAAAGGTTTCGCCGTCGCGTTATTGACGCTGTCGGTGCGAGACTGGCTTTGCGGGGCGTACCCCCCGTTGTCGCCACCACACGCGCCGAGCAGGACAGTGATGAGAGCTGTCCCCAAAAAGTTGCGCCAACGCCCAGGTTCGATGAGCCAGCTTCCGGGTTCCAATTCCATGATGCAATGAACTCCACGACCAGGGTCTGTTTACATTCGATGTAAATGTGAGTACATCTTGTCTTTTGCGCGAGCAGGCCAAGATGGTTGGAACGTTACTGAGCGATGATGTATGGGCACGAATCGAATCCGTCTTGCCCGGCAGGGAAGGCGATCCAGGGCGAACGGCGACCGACAATCGTCGGTTTGTTGAAGCTGTCCTCTGGATCGGCCGGACGGCTGCCCGTGGCGCGATTTGCCGAAGGCGTTCGGCAGATGGCATCGGTGTACGTGCGTTTCTCCCGGTGGCGTCGCAAGGGTGTGTGGGAAACCGTCCACGCTGTGGCCGACGAAACCGAGATCAAGCATGTGTTGATCGATTCGACCATCGTGCGCGCGCACCAGCATTCGTCCGGAGCTCGAAAAAAAACGGTCCGCAAGCGCTCGGTCGCTCGCGAGATGGATTGACCACCAAGTTGCACCTGGCTGTCGATGACGCCGGACGCCCCCTGCGGTTGATTGCCACCGAGGGACAGGTTTCCGATATTACGTGCGGGAACGAACTGGTTGAGCATCTGCGCACCGGTGCGGTCATCGCTGACAAGGGCTACGACTCGAACGCCTTTGTGGAAAGTATCCGCACTACTCGTGCGAAGGCCGTAATCCCGCCGCGTTCGAACCTGAAGACCAAGCGTCGCTATAGCCGCGTGCTGTATCGGACCCGGAACATCGTCGAACGCTTTTGCAGTCGTATCAAACATTTTCGTCGTGTCGTCACTCGCTACGACAAGCTCGCAGGGAACTATCTCGCCTTCGCTTCGCTTGTCTGTGCCTTTGGACCGCTCGTGAGAATGTGAACAGAACCTGGAGAATGAAAGGGACTTCCTCTCTCGCTGGTGTCGCTGAACGTTCGCAACGTCATCGTGGCACATTGATGCCGACTCGCGGCTTCCGCCGCAGCCTCGGGACGGGGAAGTCCCTACATCCGCTAAGCCTGTGCCTCGGAATGGAGTAAAGCATAAACGAATAAACAAGGACCAAATCAGATAGGTGAAGCCTGAACCACGGCATTGAGGGGAATGAAGGCGCCGCTGCAATCGACTGGCGCAGCTTGACCGGGTGATCCGGATACCTGAACGTCCCTGGACGTTGAGGTCACAATCTTGTCAGAAAAGCTCACTGGGCCGGGGCCGAGCGCATAGTGCGTTGCAAAACTTTCCGCGAGAGCTGGCTGATTATCATCGAACACCACGTTGTCCAGGCTGATCACGAGTGGATTCTTCTGCTTCTTGTTTTCATACCCCGAGAATGTCAGCCGTCCGCCCCCATACTTCTTGCTGCCGAGATAGTGAAATCGGTGGACGGCAATCTGAAGGAAGTTCGGGTACAGTGTGCCTGACGATGAGCTGTAATACGAGTCGAACACTAGTGGCTCCGCGACGTTGCGCATGCACACGTCGCTGTATGATACATCGCTCACCTTGCCACCTCGCGACGAACTAGACTTGATCCGCAAGCCGTTTCCGTTTGGACTGTCTCCTCCATCCATCGTTAGATCAATGATCGCGACGTTACTGATTCCCGCATTCGTCTCGCTGCCAATCGACATGCCGTGTCCATAGTAGAAGTGGTTATGCGCGAACATCAGGTTCTTGCTGCCAGGTGATGCACTAGCCTTGATGGCGACGTGGTCGTCACCTGTGCTGATATACGAATAAGCCAGCAACACGTTGCGTGACTGAGCGGGATCGAAACCGTCAGTGTTCTTCACGGTGTCCGGCGTGAAACATGTAGCGGGGGTCTTCTGGTCAGGTGTGGTGCCAGAGGGACAAGCATACCCGCTGACGCTGTACGCGAAGCTTGGTGCCAGGACCTTTATATTCCATGCGACTACTCCCGCAACGCCATCGGTGACAACATGGAAATTGGGCGAGTTCTGCAAGGTGATGCGATAGAGTGTGAAAGCGGAGCCTCCCGTCACCTGGACAAGCCGGGGATTTTGCTGGTGTAGTCCGGAGACCTTGTTTTGATAGGCGACGTCCCACCAGGTGCGCCTGCCCGCATTGGCGCCGCTGGTGAGCAAGCTGCCACCACGACCGTCGATGGTCCCGTCACCCAGAATCGCGCTGCCCGTAGTTGTCTGTGCAAGTATGAGCGGATTGCAAGATTTTTTATTTGATGTAGTCGCAGTACCGCACGTTCCCGCACCATTATCGAAGTCTGCGGGATTGCGAGAGGCGAATAGCGTCACGCCTCGGTCGATCCACAACGATACTCCGGATTTTAGCCTGAGCGGACCACTGAGAAAGCCGGTATCTCCTGATGCACCGGTGACAAGCTTAACCGCTTGGCCTGCCGGACAGGCGTCGATTGCGTCTTGGATGCGCGCGGTGTCCGGATTGGACGAAGATGCATTCGCGTCCCACATATCGATGGAGCCGTTGACCGGCGCAAGCGATGCTTCGAGCCGCCTGCAGACGGTTGCAGGTAGTGACGGTTCGTTGACTGTGCCCCATTGTGTCTTTACGGGCCGTAACTTGTCCGCTGACGTGGATGCCAACGCGGGCGCAATCACGAGAAGTGACCCTATTGCGATGCGCGCGAGCCTTTTGCCGGCAAGTCCACGCAGGACGATCCCGGATGTTGGCATTGTGTTCTCCTTAGGGTCCTGTTGCAGCGCTTCTGTAACAGGATGTACAGTTCAGTCCCGTCCTCATCGACTGCACGCCATAGCAGGTGAGGTTTACCGCGCAGCTCCTGCATCAGCCCATCCCGATGTCAGGTCGAGCCCGGCGCGCCGGGTCTTTCCCTGCGATTCGTGAGGTATGCAGCCCTGTTTATTCTTCACTTCAGTCCGCCCCTGTTGGTTGGCCAGGGGCGTATGCAATAGCTGAGCCAACGTCACGATATGCGCATCCATTCTGATAAGAAGGCGTTATGACGAAGAAACTGGCTGCACCGGTTAGCCAGGATCCGTGAGGCGTTTTAGCAATCGCTTAACGGTGCTTTGCATGTCGTGCCGGCTAAAATAGTCTGCACTGGCCGACCTCGACCACCTCTGCCTCCTCATCGTATTTTTCCCGGATCCGCCCGCAGCAGTGGTGTGCTTCATCCTTCGGGGTCGGGCAAAACCCGATGAATCACTCTCAAGAGTTGGCGCCTCCACAAGATCCGTGACGGTTCACCCGTCTTAATCACCCAACAAGCCATTCGTCGTGGATCGTTCGAGAGCGTGCGTCAATTGATTTCCAGTATCCAACGTTACGTCGATCAGTACAACCTGATAAACGCCCGTTTATGTGGACGGCCACCGCCGATTCCATCCTCGGAAGGATCAGACGCCTATACAAAACGGTTTCTGGGACACTGGAGGGGCGGGATCAATTGTCTGGATGGTCGTCCTGTTTGTCCAACTCCCGACGACATATGTCGACATTGTCGCGTTAAAGCGTTCTCTGAAAGTTGCAGGCGGCCTATTGCAGAAAACTGCAGAACCCAACTCCGACGAGCATTCCTGTCGGATCACCATCACGTCGCTTCTTAGCCTCGCCCGGAGTTTGCGTGTCCTAGCCCGCAGGCGTCGGCCGAAGACAGCTTGCTCGGCGGGGCGGCATCATGGACACAAATCACGTTACTGGAGTAAATGCAGGTTGCGGTTCAACACGGATTCAGGACGAAGTCGGCCGTTCATACGGTCAGCGCCGCACGGCGGACGTGGGGTTGGAGGCCGTTCTCGATCTGATCCGGGCACGAACAGAAGTGGTCACTGCCTCCGCACGTGGGCGTGGTTGTCAGCTATGAATCACTCGCCGGCCTTCTGCGTGAATGGCGTGCACGGCCCTACCGGGAACGCCAGATGATCGGAAATGCCGCGCTCTCGCTTCCGACAACCCGGAAGCTCGAAGCGCCCACATCGTTGTTTATTACAGTAACGCTCACGCGCCGACCTCTATGGGCCGGCCATTTTCCCGTACTTTCACTACACTCTGACGAGCGTCAGTCATGGTCGAGAAACAACGAATTCATGCTGCGCTCCTGTTCGCAGCGCTTGCCGCGATTGCGCCGGCAGGTCCGGCGCAAAACACCACCGACTGGCTGGCGAACACATATGGCACACTCGCCGCGCATGTGGGCAATGCCGCGCGTTCCATGTGGGTCGCGCCTGAAGGCGCGATTTACACGGCCTCCATGTGGGACGAGTATGGGGGCGGCGTCGCAATCTACCAGAACGGCCGCACCATCGGCTCCATCGGCACCCACGGCGAGTTTCAGGGCAGCGCCATTGCAGGTAATGCCACGTCAGTCTTCGCGGCACTACAGTACGATAGCTCGTACGGAAGCGGTGCGGTGGGACGATACGATCGCAGGACTGGGATTCGCGACCTTTTCATTCAGGTCAGTGCGTCGAACAACCAGCCTCGGATCGATGTCGTCACCGGACTTGCCTCTACGGGCTCACTCCTCTATGCGAGCGACTTTTATGGTAGTCGTGTTCGGATCTACACCACTGACGGTGTCTGGCAGCGGGACATCAATGTCTCGGGCCCGGGCGCTCTCGCGCTGGATGGAGCAGGCAACGTCTGGATCGCACAGAAGAGTGAGGGCACAATCGTCGGGTTCAGCCCAACCGGCCAGTTGCTGAATACCATTCGCATGCCCGGCGGGTCGCACCCATCGGCGCTTTATTTCGATGCGTCATCGGGACAACTCATGGTCGGAGACGAGGGTCCCGACATGAACATCAAGCGCTATGCGCTCTCGCGCACGCCGACGCTGGCCGGTACATTCGGCATTCCGGGCGGTTATCTCGACACCACGACGGGAATCAAAGGCCAGGTTGGCGCGAAGCGCTTCACCCGCATCGCCGGCATCGGCAAGGACACGGCCGGCAACCTCTACGTGCTCAATAACCCGTGGGGCGGCAGCTGGGACCTCGGCCGCGACGGTGGCACCGACATTCACTCGTATGGACGGGCGGGCAACCTCCAGTGGACGCTGCAGTCCCTCAACTTCGAGGGCGTTGCCGCTCCCGACCCGACCACGGATGGTTCCCTGTTCTATGGCGGCACCAACCTCTACACCGGCCGCGCGGGAGGTACCTTCGTCGCGAATACTGTCGATCCTTTCGCCTATCCGTCGGATCCGCGCATCAATATGAACGATATTTCGCGCGACGAGCATTTCGGACAACTCGCTACCGTCGGCGCTAACCGGATTCTCGTGGCGTCCGGACAGAACCCCTCGACGTTCTACTTTTTCCATTTCAACGCGTCGAACGGCTACATTGCCATTCCGGACGCATCGATTCCGGGCCCCGCGTTCAATACGACCCTGCGGGTCACACACGGATTTTGCATCGACAGCAGAGGCGGCGTGTGGGCAGGTCTCGACAGGACCGGCGATATCTACCATTACCCGCTCACCGGCTTCGATGGCAGCGGCAAGCCTGCATGGGGCCCGGGCATCCCCATCCGAATTCCCGCGAGCATCCAGCCGCTCGCGCGCATCATCTACCTCGCAGACAGCGACATCATGATTCTCGCGCAGGGCATCGTCGGGAGCACGGACTGGACTTCAATTGGCACGCGCATCGAGGTGTACCACGGCTGGAGCGCGGGCAACACTACCACACCCGATCCGGTGATCAACCTCCCCCACGGAGACGCCAAGGCAATGGACGCGGCCGGCGCTTATCTCTTTGTCAGCTACTGGTTCAGCGGCATCAGCGGACCAGAGCGGCCAGACATCGATGCCTTCGGTCTCACTACCGGCAACCTTGACATCACGCTGGTCAACACCAGTCCCGGCACCGTGGACGCCAGCAGCGCGATGGATTCGATGTACGGCATCAGGGCATACCTTCGATCGACGGGCGAGTACGTGGTCACAAAGAACAACGTCAAGGGCAACAGCGTCACAGTTTATCGCTGGACCCCATGATCGGACGGATTCATCGTGAAGGGAAGCGTGGCCCGCGCAGAGCGCCCCGGCGCTGGATGGCCCGTTCTGGGGGCGCCACTTACGCTCCGAACAGTGTATATTAAAATAGGAATGCTTATCGGTTGGGGTTCACGCACGCTTTGTCTTTTCCCTTTGAGCGCTGAACTGCCTCCGCCCTTGCCTTGCCTGAACCGCGCCGGGTTTTCCGGAGGCTCCACTTCTTGAGAAAATGGAGCTATGGAAAATACCAAGAAGAAGTCCCCACGGTACTCGCCGGAAGTTCGTGAGCGGGCTGTGCGAATGGTTCTGGAACATCAAGGCGATCACGACTCGCAGTGGAAAGTCATCGCGTCGATCGCGGCGAACAGGATCGGCTCAAGGAGCTGGAGAGGGAGAACCGTGAGCTGCGCCAGGTTAATGAAATCCTGCGCAAGGCATCAGCGTATTTCGCACAGGCGGAGCTCGACCGCCGACCGAAGTGATGATCACGTTCATCGATGATCACCGGCACGTCTACGGGGTCGAGCCGATCTGCAGGGTACTGCCAATCGCGCCGTCGACGTACTACACGCATGTGGCCCGCCGCGCCCATCCTGACCTGGTGCCGCCGCGGGCTCAGCGCGACAGGATGCTCAAGGATGAGATCCGGCGGGTGTGGGAAGAGAACTTCCAGGTCTATGGCGCAGACAAGGTCTGGACGCAATTGAAGCGCGAAGGCATTGTCGTGGCGCGCTGCACGGTCGAGCGGCTGATGAAGCAGATGGGCCTGCGTGGTGTGGTGCGGGGCAAGACGGTCCGCACCACAGTGAGCGATGGTTCGACGCCGTGCCCGAAGGATCTCGTGAACCGGCAATTCACGGCCGAACGGCCCAATGCGCTGTGGGTGTCAGATTTTACCTATGTATCGAGCTGGCAGGGCTTCGTCTATGTCGCATTTATCATCGACGTGTTCGCCCGACGCATTGTCGGCTGGCGCGTGTCGAGCTCGGCGCGCACGGAGTTCGTTCTGGACGCACTGAAGCAGGCCTTGTACGAGCGAGTTAAAGTCAAATCTGGTGTATGCGGTCTCGGCGTAATCAGGCGGCTATCGATTGCTGAGCCGGTGTGCTGTCGGTCACCGGTTCTCCATCCTTGAACGTCATCCCGTCAAGCATCGAAGTGAGCTTTTCCGGGGCGCGGATGCGCCGCCACGATTCTTCGGCCGACTCGATCAGCTTGAACGCCAGCCCGAGGAACGTCGCGCGCGATACACAGTTGCGCGTGCGTTTCGTGCGATGGCGCACCGTCGCAAAGGTCGATTCAATCGGGTTCGTGGTGCGCAGATGCTGCCAGTGTTCAGCCGGGAAATCGTAAAACGCGAGCAGCTCGTCACGATCTTCCGTCAGCTTTTCGGCGACCTTCGGGTACTTTGCCGAGTACGCGTCGACGAAGTGATTGAATGCGGCCAGTGCATCAGCGCGCGTGGCCGCCATCCAGATGTCCTGCATCGCCTTCTTGCCTCGAGCCTGCTGCGATTTCGGCAGCGCATTGAGCACGTTACCCATCTTGTGAAACCAGCAGCGCTGATGCTTCGTCTGCGGGAACACTTCCTCCATCGCGGCCCAGAATCCCATCGCGCCATCGCCGCAGGCCAGCAGTGGCCCCGACGGCAGGCCGCGCTTCTTCAGATCGAGCAGCAGTTCGCTCCACGATGCCTTCGATTCCCGGTAGCCGTCACCGATGGCCACACGTTCCTTCGTCCCGTCCGGTTTGACGCCAATGATCACCAGCAGGCACTGGCCGTCGGAATCGTCGCTGCGCACACCGGTGTGAATGCCGTCGGCCCACCAGTAGACCCAGCGCGCCGACGACAGCTCACGCCGATTCCACTGCTCATGCTCATCGGCCCATTGGGCCTTCAGCCGGCTCACGACGTTCGGCGACATGCCGCTGACCTGGCCGCCCAGCATGATGCCCATGGCTTCGCTCATGTCGCCCGTCGAGATGCCTCGCAGGTACAGCCACGGCAGTGCTGCCGACACGCGCGCGGACTTGCGCACGTACGGCGGCACGATCGTCGAATTGAACCGGATGCCCCAGCCCGAACGATCCCGCACCTTCGGCACCTGAACCGTCACCGGACCGATCGCTGTGACGACCTCGCGCTCGGGCAGGTAGCCGTTGCGCACCACGGCACGCCGGCCGTCGATCGACTTCACGTTGCTGTACTGTTCGAGCATGGTCGCCGGTTCCACCTCGACTGCCTGCTGAATGATCTGCCGCGCGCCTTGCTGGATCAGCTCATCTAGCACGCTTTTCGTTTGCGCTTTACTGCTGTTCGCTTCTTGCGTAATCTTCTTCATGGTGGTCGGGTCCGGCCTTCTCGGGTTCGCTGGTTGTGCCTTTGACAAGCAACATTCTCGCTAGACCGCCACCGCCTTCTCAAATTCCCGCCGCTCCCGCTGTACACCAGATTCGACAATAGCTCTGTACGAACGACAGCCGGCGCAGCAGGACGGGTCGATCCATCACAGCGACCGCGGCGCCCAATACGTATCGATCCGCTACACGGATCGACTGGTTGAGGCTGACATCGAGCCGTCAGTGGGCAGCGTGGGCGACTCCTACGATAACGCACTGGCTGAAACGATCAACGGCTTGTACAAGGCCGAGGTGATCCATCGCCTCGGGCCGTGGCGCAATCTGCAGGCCGTCGAAATGGCGACGCTCGAATGGGTGGACTGGTTCGACCATCGCCGGCTCTTCGGCCCCATCGGCAACATTCCACCTGCCGAGGCAGAAGCCGCTTACTATGCAAATCTCGCTGAGTCTGTCACTGTGGCATGACGCAAGCAAAACGGTCTCCGGAAAACCCGGGGCGGCTCAGATACGCGTATAGTGAATTTCGGGGAGACCTTTTGCATTCCTCTCGATAGGCAACATCTTCCATTGACAGCCCATGTACAGCACCTGCAAGATGTAGTTGAAGGTCTTGTGCAAGGTCAGTGTAGGCCGTGGTCCGCGCCGACCCGTGCTCAGATGCGGCAAGACAAATTCTTCGAACTGCGCCTGGCTCAATTTCACGGGAATTACCTGCCAGCGTGGGTTTCCGGTCATGCGCTGCGTCCAGAAATCTGGACGCTATAGCTGATCTCGCGACCTGATCGGAAATCCAGTCCTCAGCGGCTCGCACGCAAATTCGATGGCATTGAAAAACTAGCAACCAGTTGGCGTACCATTATGGGCGATCGCCTTTTCAAAGAACCGCCGGGCAGCGACCTTGTCCCGCCTGGCCCTGAGCAGGAATTCGACCGTGTCGCCAGCCTTGTCCACTGCCCGGTAAAGATATTTCCACTCGCCTTTGATCTTGATATAGCTCTCGTCCATTCGCCAGCTTTTCCCAACCGGACGCTTGTGCTTCAACCGGGTGCTGCATTCGACGCCGGTGTCCCGCAAGATCGTCACCGATCAATTGCACAGCTATCCGGCGGCGAAAGCAAACATCCGGGAACGGCAGAACGTGAAGCATGTGTTCGTCAAGGCGGCGGCCCGTGTCAACACCGGGCTGAAAATAGCCATCAGCCCACAAGGGAGCGGCGCATGCGAGGCTTTCGTGCCCCGGGCCTTCCTGTCGAGCTTCAGTCCGATCCGGCAGCACTTTGCACTGGAACGACTTTTGCTGCGCTTCTCTCTATCGCAAACACCTCGGGGCCCGGTTTTTCGCGTGGCGCGAATTTACCAACGTCATCCAAGCTCCGTCGACTGGCTTCTGAGCCCCCGTGCGTTGTGGATCGTCATCGACGAAGTCAGCCAAGTTGACAGGGCCCTACCGGACTCAGGCAGCAACGCGACAATGCGTTGCGTTGCCCGGCGGTGCGCTCTTCAGGTAGCGGTCGAACCACCGCAGCATCTCATAAACCAGTTGTTCATTCGATTCGCACGCGGCGTACCCGTGTGTCTCATGCGGCAGCATCACGAGTCGGGTAATACCGCCGTTACCGCGGATCGCCTCGTAAAGGAGGCTGGCCTGCTGCGGCGTCGTTCCAGGGTTCGGGTCGTCGGCGCCGTGCACGATCAGCAGTGGAGCCTTTAATCTGTCTGCATAGAAGAACGGCGACGTCTTGAGGTAGACGTCTTGCGCTTGCCAGACGGTGCGCCGTTCATTCTGAAACCCACGTGGAGTGAGCGTCTTGTTGTACGCACCGCTCGTCGCGACGCCCGCACGAAACAGGTTTGAATGCGCGAGCAGGTTCGCGGTCATCAGTGCGCCGTGGCTGTGGCCGGTTACGCCAATGCGGTTCGGGTCTGCGACGCCGAGTCGAACCGCCTCGTCCACCGCGGCCTGTGCGTCGGCGACGATCTGCTCAATGTAGGTGTCGTACGCCCGCTTCGGGTCGCCAATGATCGGGAATGATGCGTTGTCGATAATTGCGTAGCCGGCCAGCAGCAGCAGGCGGTGCCTGCTGAGCTGCGTGAAGGTCTCCTGCGAGCCGCTGGTCTGGCCGGCCTTCGATTCGTCGGCATAGTCACGAGGATACGCATACAGGATCGCTGGTATGCGCGTGCCTTCCTGGTAGCCGGGCGGCGTATAGAGCGTAAAAGACAGCTCCACCCCGTCCGCCCGCTGGTATCTCACCAGGCGCTTCCTGATCTGCCGGACGGCGGGCGTCGGGTCCGTGGTGTGCGTAACCGCCGCACTTGACGACGTGAACGTTGCCTCGCCTGGCGGCGCGTCGATTGCCGCACGGAGTCTGCGCACGTAGACGTTGGGCGGATCAGTCGGCGACTGATGCGAAGTGAGGAACGAGCGGCTGTCATCTTCGGTGAACGCGAAGAAGGACTCCAGACTCGACCTATCGCTGCGAAACAGTCGCTGCGTTTTGAACGTCGCAAGGTCGAGCCGGTCGAGAAACGGCCGGTCGCCATGCGGCGACGCGCCGGCACCCGCGAGAAAGATTGAATCGCCCTCCTTACGGATGACCGAAAAGCCATTCGGCAGCGTGCGCATTACCGGGTTTCCAGGATCTGCATACTGTTCGTGAGACGACATATCCCACAGCAGGCGCGGCGCGGGAATGCGCGCGTCGAAGTTGATGAGGTAGGCGCTCCACCATTGGCGATTGCGGTCGTATTCGGCCAGCAATGCCAGATCCGACTGCGCCGTCCAGTCGATGCCGCAGTATCGCTGCGCGAGTCGCATCACTTCTCGCGGCGGCTGGTCAAACGGCGCCGTCGACGTCATGAGCCGGTCGCGCTGCGGAGCATTGACGTTCCAGTCGCCTCCGTCTAGAGCTTCTGCCCAAACAAGGGTCGCCGGTTCGGTGGTGCGCCACGAAAATTGGCGCGGTCCGGTTGGCACACCGTGAATCGGTACGCGCTCCATCAGAGGACGCGATGCGATTTTATGCGCAACGACATGGGCTTGGTCCGAAATGTCCCACACGGCAATGTCGCGTGGGAAGCGCGCAACAGTCGTAAGGTACGAGTACGGCTTCTGTATCGTCGACACCAGCAGATGCTGTCCATCCGGTGCTGGATGGACCCCATAGTAGCGACCGGGCGAGCCAACCAGCGCGACGCTCATATCGCGAATACGGACGACTGCGAGTTGGGATGTGGCGTAGTAGTCGAAGAGCGCAACATCGTGTGCGTCCTTGAGCGTATCGCGTGCCTCGTAGGTGCTGCTTTCGCCCGACCGGCCGTCCGATTCCTGGATGATCGGCCCTGCCGGCGCGCTCGGTGTGGCAGGCGGCGGGCCAAGGTGCGCGGGAACGAGCTTTACCAGCAGCGTGCGCTGATCCGGCATCCAACGGAGCTCACTCCCCAACATCGGATTCAGTCGCACGCCCGACACCTGACGCACCTCGCCAGTGTCGCCATCACCGATCCACAGATCGACCGAATTCGCCGTCACGTTTTCGAAGGCGAAATACCTGCTATCGGCGCTCCATCGCGGGTATCCCGCGCAACCGTTTTCCGGCAGCACCACGGGGCGCGTTGCACCGCTGGGCACCTGCGCGAGTACGAGCTCCCTGATGCCGCCGCCGGCCATGCCGCGACGGCCGTGGTTGCCGGGGTCCACACGCACGCCGGCGAGGCGCAGGAATGGCCTTGCCATCCGTGCGATGGAAAAACATTTCTGCCACGATACGAGCAGCATCCGGGTGCCAGTCGGGCTAAGGAATGGCACCCGGAGCGATGGCGCGAGCATCACGTCGAGGATCGGCTTGGGAGGCCGATCGTAGCCGGAGGACGACGTCGTGGCTGCGCCTGATGCAGGCGCAGACGGCTCAGCCGTGTTGGCCGGGGATGAAAAAACATCGGCCGCCGGTGCGGTGACGACGCAGCCATCGACTATCGTTCCCAGAGGCTTTGCCTGCGATTCATTAGGTATGGTTTGCTGTTTAATCATCCCCTGATTCCATTTCTGGTGATCTTCGAGGAGCATATGCAATGGTTGTGCCAATGCCAAGATAGGTGTATCGATCATCAAGGCGCTTCGGGCCCACCCGCCCTCCAACTCAATCGGCTGTGATGACTCGAGCCTTGTGATTCTGAGCGGTAAGCAATGCATGATGGATGCGCCCACCTATAACAGCATCCATGTGCCAGAGTAGAAGTGTCACCGGCCAATTGAACAGCGGGAGCGGACAGCACTGAGAAATCCGGTGAACAAGTTCAAGAGGTAGACGCAGGTCGGAACGTTGCGGGTGCATGCAAATAAGGTTCCGCCAATGGAGCCGGGTTGACAGCGGGTGGTGTGACACACTTCTTACAATTGCGCCCACGGATGTTGGCAATGTCGGGCTCTGGACAAGCGGTGCTGGAAATCAGAATGATAGAGGGCTCAGAGCGGTTGTGTCGCAATAAAGAAATCGGGAAACGGGTTCTAAGAAGCGTCAGGAGATTATCGCTACGCGGGAGGCTGTTTCGAGACGGGCGCATTGCGCAGGCCGGTCTTCGATCGTGCGCCGGTGTTCGTCAAAGGCAAGGTGCTGCGAGGCGCCGGGAAAACGAACACCGGCCCAGCCAGCGGTGCTGGTGCAAATAGCCTATCTCAGGCTGCGCGGCAAGTAGGTCTATCTTTATCGGGCAGAGGATCGGGTGGGTCAGACGGTTGACTTCATGCTCCGTGCAAAGCGGGACGGGAGGCGGCGAAAGCCTTTTTCAGGAAGGCTATCAAACATCAAGGCCATACACCGAAGACCACCACGCTTGACGGCTAGGCGGCCTCGCACCGCGCCGTGCGCGAGATGAAGGCCGATGGCTTGCTGCCTGAGGACCCGAAGGTCCGATCCTCGACATATCCCAATAAACTGGTCGAGCAGGACCACCGCAACATCAAGTCGCGGACGAAAGGGTTCTGTTGCAGTAAGGCCCACGTTAAAATTGGGTAGCGAATTTTTGAGCTGTGCGATGAGGAAGACGAAGACACCGCGAACCACACTCGCGCCGGGCCTGGCCAAGGTCCTGAAGCGCCTTCACTACCCGCTTGAAGTGATTTTGCTGTGCGTGCGATGGTACGTGGCCTATTCGCTGAGTTTGCGCAATCTTGCGGAAATGATGGACGAGCGTGGTATCGCGGTGGATCATTCGACGGTGTACCGCTGGGTCATCAAACTGATGCCGCTCTTCGGAAGGAGCTTCCGCCAGCACAAGCGTCCGGTTGGGGAAAGCTGGCGAATGGACGAGAGCTATATCAAGATCAAAGGCGAGTGGAAATATCTTTAGGGCAGTGGACAAGGCGGGCGACACGGTCGAATTCCTGCTCATGGCCAGGCGGGACAAGGTCGCTGCCCGGCGGTTCTTTGAAAAGGCGATCGCCCATAATGGTACGCCAGAGACCGTGACCATCGACAAAAGCGGCTCCAATCTGGCCGCACTGGATGCAGTGAATGCCGATTGCGAGACGCCGATCAAGGTCCGTCAGATCAAGTACCTGAACAACATTGTCGAACAGGACCATCGGGCTATCAAACGCCGGATCCGGCCGATGCTGGGATTCAAGAACTTCCACCGTGCGAGGGTCATTCTCGGCGGCATCGAGGTAATGCACATGATCAGGAAAGGACAGATGAAATGTGCGGGCAAAGACCCGTCGTCTGCTTCCCAGCAGTTTTACTCCCTTGTGTCATAAGCAATACTTATCATATCGACATTTCTCGTCCCGACACCGTTACTGCACCAGAACCCTGAACCAGTTGCATCCGTTTGCGCGCAAGGTCGCGCAGCGGACGTTGCTCCACCGGATAGATGTACCCTTCGGGCAAAAGCCCGAGACGAAGCAGTTGCGCGAGATGGATCGCATCGGTGAAGTCACCGCTGTATTTCAGGCCATCATACTGCCGGATCGCTGCAGGGTTGGCCGGATGCACCCGGTAGCCGTCGCTCATCAACTCATCCACAAGCCAGTACCAGTTGAAGGTTGCTTCAATAACCACTCCCACGAGATCTGCACGGTGGGGTGCCAGTGCTGCGCGAATCTGGACGGGATCGTTCGGTAACCTCCGCTGGTAGAGAACACGGTCAGTTTCGTCGCTGACCACAACCACGCTGTTATTCGAGTGCAGGTCGATTCCGCTAAACTTGTCCATGCCGGCCTCCTGTGCGTCAAGTGGGTCTCGCAACCTCAACTCTACGCCCGCCGCTTCACCACAACGGCGTGGGGCCGGCTATATGATTATCAGAACCCTCTCGTTACATGCCGATGGGCGGATATACGGCTTTCCTGCTCTTGTCGTTCATGTCCGCGTGACGGAATATACACGCCTGCTGCCCGTCACCTTGCGTAGTGAACGGGGCGGTGCTGTCGGTGCGCTTTCCTTGCTGCTCGAGCGGTATCCCAAGCTCGCTGCCTGGCTCGTCCTGCAGATACGCGACTGCGCGACAGTGAAAGAGCGCTTGCACACATCGGCGGGCTTTCGTCGCTATACAGCCGCCACCCGGTTGCGACCCTGACGCTTGGCGTGGTAGAGCCGCTGGTCGGCTGCCCGAAGCAGTGCGTCAATCGTACTGCCATCCCTACCGAACTGCGATATACCGATACTGACTGTTATCGACACCTTGCGTCCGACCTCACCGGCGAACGTCGTGCTTGCAATTGCCGCGCGAATGCGCTCGCCAACTGCAAGTGCGGCATCCAGCGACGTACGGGTCAACAGCACCATGAACTCTTCACCACCCACGCGTGCTACGCCGTCGTACGGCCGGATCGCGTCGAGGCATGCTTGCACGAATCCCTGCAGGACTGTGTCGCCGACCTGATGCCCGTAAGCGTCGTTCACCCACTTAAAATTGTCGAGGTCGAGCGCCAGGAGTGAGAACGGGGCACCGTCACTCTTTGCGCGAGCGACCTCTGCTTCTAAACGCTCAATGAAATGACGCCGGTTGGCGGCCCCTGTTAGCGGGTCGGTCGCCGCCAGATGCTCAAGTTTCCGGTTGGTACGCTGCAGCTCCTGCAGAGCGCTTTCGGTGCGGGCCATCGCATGGGCGAGCCGTGCGTTCAGTTCCTCGCGACTATAGATCGTCGCAAATGAGCGTGTTGTCAAAAAGGCATACGCCACGCCATAGCTGAGAAGAAAGAAGCCGCTGGCGAAAATGACATGAGCAAGCCACCACATGTGATTCCATGGGCGACCAAGGAGGAAAGCGACCGACGACAGCGCGAACGACGTGATGGAGATACCGTACACCAACATCAACGGCGACCGAGGCCGACTCAGCATCAAGATGGCGACGTTCAGCGTTGACAGAATGAGTGCCGTAGCCTCCGTGAACCGAAGCAGGACTATCCCAGCAACCGTAGAATGCGCCAGAAGCGCGACCAAAACGTCCACGACGAGGAAGATTGCGGCCCAGCTTAGCCAGTACCGGGCTCCGGCGCGGCGGTCGGCTGGGTCAGGCGGCCGGTGATACGACAGAAGCCCGACTAGCAGCAGGATTGACATCGTCAGGCGCGACGCCGGTCCGTACAACAGGAATAGCCAAATGTTGTCATGTGCGAGCCCGGTGAATGCTCCATGCAAGGCGTAGATCAGTACAAATCCCAGGAAAGCCAGTGTCATCCATCGCAGCAGCGGCTCTCCGGAGGACCGATAACACTGCCATGCCACGTATGTGACAAAAAGGGCCTCAAGCGTCGCTGCTGCAATTGCAAATTCGTGGAACGGATGGTTCTCGAACTTGAGTGTCGGGTTCTGAAATAAATGCAGATAGGCGATCAGATAGGACGGAACAAGAGCGAAAGCGGCCAGCACTAACTGTGCGTAGACTCGCGTGATAAACCGAACAAGCGGAAGTGGCTGGTCAGTCTGCACCGCAGTGGTCGCGCTCATGGATTTGGTTCTCTCGGTCTGTCGTTGGCATACCTCGATGTACTCGCGCGAGTGTTTGCGTGATTGCCGCAAACGACGAGAACGCTGCCAACTCCCATCCTCAGTAGCCGGTCCTGAACAATTCATTTTCGGCTTCTTCGTCAGGGTTGAACGATGTCGCTGTCAGGCAGCATCGTGACGCCGCACGCTTTGCCGGGTGGCATCGCTTCACTGGGCTCACCCAGAATCCGTCCAATTTCTGAGCAAATGTACGTCCCGTGCGCTCTTGCGTCTCGTATACCTTAACGTGACAACGCCCCGGCCACGCACAACACCCCTACCACTTTGGAGCCAGCCCGACGAACGCAAAACGTTCTCAGAAAATTCCCCCGCCGCAACGCGCGGACGGGATCGTGTTCCTCGTCGCACGACGATCGATGGGCCGAGACGATCGGCGCCGCGTCGCGCCGTTCCTCGCGATGAGCCCCGCGCAGACGCATGCGTTACGAGCCGCGCGCGCTGTCACGCGTGCGCGAGCACCAGCGCGGCGCCTTTCTCGCCGATCATCAGCGCTGGCCCCTGCGTGTGCCCGGACGTAATGCGCGGCATGATTGACACGTCGATGACCCGCAGCCCCTCGACCCCGTGAACGCGCAACTGCGGATCGACCACCGCATCGTTGCCGGTGCCCATCCGGCACGTGCCGACGGGGTGGCTGAGCGAGCCCGCATTGCTCAAGATCCAGTTGCGGATCTCGGCGGGCGTGCGTACCGACGGGCCGGGTGTCTGCTCTTCGCCGCGCCAGGCCGACAGCCCCGGCGCGTTGCCGAGCGCGCGCATCAGCTCGAAGCCCTGCACGCATTGCTCGAAGTCGCCCGGCGCCGACAGGAAGTTCATGTCGATCAGCGGCGCGGTGGTCGCATCGGCCGAGCGGAGCGCGACGCGGCCCCGGCTTTGTAGCCGCATCATGTCGCCCGTCACCGAATAAAAACTGCGCAGTTCTTGCTCGGACTGGCCGCACGTATAGCGTCCGCGCATCATCTCGGCCGCATTGGCCGGCTGGCCGTCGGCATTCGCGTTGGCCCAGACGATCGCGTAGCCCTCGTTGACGGGCTGGTCGAGAATCGGCTGCCGCGACGTCCAGATGCCCTGGAAGATCAGCGCGTCCATCAGGTTTGCGCCCACGCCCGGCAGGTCCATCTGCACGGGGATGCCGAGCTGCCGCAACTGCGTGGCGTCGCCGACGCCCGAGCGCATCAGGATCTGCGGTGAGTTGATCGCGCCCGCGCACAGCAGGATTTCCCGGTCGGCGGCCGCACGCACGCGCGCGCCGCCACGGATGTAGTGCACCGCGGCGGCGCGCCGCGTGCCGTTGAACTCGATCCGTTCAACGAGCGATTCGGCGGCCAACGTCAGGTTCGACTGCCGCGCGAGCAGCGGCTCGACGTAGCGCTGGTAGCTAGTCACGCGCTGGAAGCGCGTGTCGATCGTCGAGCGCAACGGCGACACGCCGGCCATCGGGCGCCCGTCGTTGTAGTTCGGGTTGTAGCGGTGGCCGAGCTGCTCGCTCGCGCTCACGAACGCCTGGCCGAAAGCGTTGCGTGTCGTGGTGGTCGGTTGCAGCATGCTTTCGACCTGCTCGAAGTGCGGCGCTACGTCGTGGTAGCGCCAGCCCGCGCAGCCGTACTGGCGCGCCCACTGGTCGAAGTCGGCGGGCGCGCCGCGCACGTAAACCATGTCGTTGTGCGCGGTGCAGCCGCCCGTTACCTTCGCCCGCCAGACGTCCATCACGCGGTCGTTCATGCGCGTCTGAGGCACGCTTTTGTAGCCCCAGTGAATCGCGTCGATGCGATACAGGCAGTTGATCTGGTTCGGGTCGCGGATCGGCGGGTAATGCGACGCGAGCGGCCCGGCCTCGAGCAGGAGCACCTTGATCGACGGGTTGGCGGCGAGCCGCGCGGCGACGATGCTACCCGCCGAGCCGGAGCCGATAACGATGTAGTCGCAGTGTGCGTCCAAGGGGCTCTCCTTCTGCGTGCGAGCTGGCGCGGCGCCGTCAGCCGCGCGGGTTGAGCAGCCGGCCGTACGGGCCGTGCAGCGCGAGCGTGGGCTGCGCGCCGTAAAAGCCGGCGATGCCGCTCCAGGCGCGGTGGTTGAGTTCGAGCAGGAACAGGATGCGGCGCATCGCGATTGCTTGGCGCGCGGGATCGATCGCGGCGATCTGCTCGAACGTGTCGCGCGAGATGCTGTTGTGGTTCAGCGATTCGTTCAGTTCCTCGTGGTCGCCGGACACGCTGTGGAACGCCTCGTTGTCCTTGACCGCGGCCATCAGGCGCAGCGACATCTTCGGCGGCTCGCCGAAGATGCCCTCGACGACCATGATCGCGGCGAATGATGACACCGGATCGACATCGGCGAGCAGCGTGAGCGCGTCGACGAACGCGAAGTGCAGCGGCAGCGGCACGATCTTCGCGAGCATGCGGGGGCGCGACGCCGAGCGCCTCGCAGGTCGTGCTTTCGAGCGCCTCGTGGCCGTATTCCTCGCCGTAGTAGCGGAACATCATCGAGCGCAGCGGGATGCTGAGCCGCATGCTCAGCAGCGGCGCGATGATCTCGACGAAGCGCCGCGTCACGTGGTACTGCTCGATAAACGGGCCGGCGACGAGCGGCGAATAGCCGCCGTTCAGCGCGTCGACCGCGCTCACGTATGGATTCTCTCCCCAGCGGTTCAGCGTTTCGCGCGTGATCAGTTCGGTCTGGCGCATGAACTCGAGCCCACTCGACAGCGACACGGCCGGCAGGTCCGCGCACGGCAGCCGCTGCGCCTCGTCGCCGCTCGCGGCGACGAGGCTCGACGCGACGAGCCACAGATGCGACATCAGGTCGTGCTCATCGTACAGGCCGGCCGTGTCGAACCGCGCATCGTGCGCGGCGCTTGCGCGGGGCGCGCCGGAAAACGCGTCGAGCATCAAGTCGACGGCTGCCAGCGTGAGCGGTGCCGCGCGGCGGAAGTATTCGAACTCGATGCGCAGCAACGCGAGATGGAAGTTGGGTTCGACCTGCGCGTCGAACGGATCGTCGTGCGCGTCGAACAGCGTGCGCGCGGAGGCGGGCCGGTCGAGGTGCAGCCGCAGCATCGCAGCGTCGCGCGCGATCGCGTCGCGCCGCGCGGAGTCGAGCGTGGCCAGGCTGGCGACGACCGTTTGCGCGATGCACGAGTCGATCCGCGCGGCCTGCGCGGCGAGCGCATCGGCGGCCGTGTCGTCGGCCTCGCCAATCAGCGAATGCGTGTCGAGAAACGTGCCGAGCGCGTGCCAGCCGGAGTCGGGTTCGCTTTCGCGCAGCGTCCACCACAGCGGCGACGCCGTGTCGGTCAGGCTGTGGAGCTCCGCGGCGATCTGGTCCGCGGCGTCGCTGGCGTCGAACGCCAGCCGGTATTCGTGCGCGCCCGCGCGCATGCTGACGAGCGCCGAGCCGGGCTCGTGGTGAATCGCGTCGATGACGAGGCGCGGCGACTGATAACGCTGAAATGTCCAGAGATCCATGGCGACCCTCAGTGGAAGATGCGCGGCAGCGGCGCGCTGTCGTCTGCGTAGTAGGCGAGGATGGTGTGTTCCTGGCGCACCAGCGTCTCGACCATCAGCGAGACGTTGCGTTTCGTGACCGTGCAGGCTTCGGGGTCGATCGCGGTGTCGAGCGCCATCAACTGCCGCGAGATGTCCTCGTGCCGGTAGGTGTCGTTCAGGTCCGCGTGTGCGCGCAGCGGCCGGTAGAACGCTTCGGGCATGCCGAGGGCGACGCAGCGCGCGTCGAACTTGTCGATGAATGCAGGTTGCGCGCGCTCGAACAGAAACAGGTTCGCCTTGAACGACAGCGGATGCTGGCGCGCGTGCACGCCGAGCGCGGCCGCGAGCGAGAAAGTCGCGGGCAGCGGCTGGTGCTGCTCGATCTCGGCATCGCCGAGCCCTGCGGCCTTCAGCGACCCCTCGAGAAACCGGTCGTGGCCGAGCTCCGATTTCAGGAAGTCCTGCAGCAGCGTGCGCTCCGCGGGACTGGCGGCCCAGCCGAGCGCGGGGCCGATCAGCCCCGGCGCCGCGCGCACGATCCAGTAATACTCGAGCGCATAGCCGATCAACTGACGGCGCGTCGCGCGCTGTTCGACCAGCGCGCGCAGGAATGCCGAGCGCGCGCTGCGCGCGGCGGTGCGGTCTGCGATCCGGCGGATGTCGCGGTAGAGCTGCGCGCCGCTCGTCGCCACCGCGGCGCGGCGCGGATCGGATTCGATCAGCAGGCGCAGTACGTTGAAATCGGCGAGCAGCGGTGGAATCTTGTCGGCGATGCGGGGCGAGCGCGTGGCCAGTTCCTCGGGCGTCAGGCCGCCCACGTGCAGGTCGCCGATCAGGCGCGCGACGTCGGTCGCCTCGTCCGGCGCGAAGCGGAACGCGCATTGCCGGCCGCCGGCGCTCAGCACGGCGTCGCTATCCGTGAGCTGCGAGGTGACGATGCCGCGGAATTTCGGCATCGCGGGAGCTGCTAGCGAGCTGTCCATGGTGGTCGCCTCACAGGTCGGACACACGCCGCAGCAGTGGCGCGTCGGAAGTGTAGTAGTGCCAGACGGCCGTGTAGAAGTCGTCGTAGAGCTCGACGAACAGCCGTAGCTGGGCCTTCACGCGCGCGACGGTGACGGCATCGAGCACAGGGACGTCCTGGAAAATCGCGCGTGTCAGGCTACCGTGCGCGGCGTTGAGGTTGATGTTCGCGTGCGTCTTGAGCGGGCCGACGAGCCCGTCGGGCAGTTGCGCGCGCTCGCACGCCTGGATGAAGCTGTCGTGCTGCATGCCCTGGCCTTCGAGCAAGCCAAGCGTCGTGAAGAAGAACAGTGGATCGCTGTGCGACCAGTACGCGAGCGCGTTACACAGCCCCATCGTCTCTGGCAGTGGGATCGCATCGAGCATGTCGGCGCGGCTCAGCCCTGCGAAATTCAGCGCGCGCAGCAGGATTTCGTCGTGTCCGTACTCTTCGGAGAAGAAACGGTTGAGCGTCAGTCGCACCGGCGTGCTCGGCACGTAGGACAGCACGGGCGCATCGAAATAGCTTTCGCGGAACAGGAAGTGCCAGTTCTCGATCACCATGCCGATCGCGAGCCGCTCGGGCAGGTCGCCCGGCGAGCGTGTGTCGAGGCACGCGCGCCAGAACGGATTGCGGTAGAGCGTCTCTTCGCAGTACTGCTCGACGAGATCCTCGATCTCGAGAATCACTTCCGAGCCCGCGCGGCTCGCGACCGGCGCGTCGTCGTCGATCAGGCCGGCCTCGTCGAGCGTGCCGACCAGCTCGTCGAGCAGCGCGCGCGGCAACGCGGGCTCATCGCGCGCGATCTCGTCGAGATCGTGGCGGCCGTCGAACTGGTCGAGCGTGCGGGCCAGCGCGACGGCGGCGTACGGGCTGTCGGGCGGCGCGTCGACCTGCCGCAGCGTCACGGGCGCCACCAGCCGCGGGCGGGCTGCGGGCGATTCGATCTGTTCCATGATGAGGCTCCCGAAGTGGGCGCACGGGGCGGGCGCGCGGCTCGCCCCGCAACTGGCGGAACCTGTGCCGCGGCGATTACAGGTGGATCGCGATCAGCGTCGGCGTGCCGTCGGGCTTGTTGACGGTGACAAGGTAGTGCTTGCCGCCGAGCGTGCCCGTATTGATGTAGAGATCCACCTTGTGGCCGTCGAACACGTTCTTGGCCGGTTCGGCGTTTTTCACTTCATGAACCGTTGGCTGATGTGAATTTGCCATATCGATCACCGTTTAAAAAATGAAAGGGCATCCGATCTGATTCGAACAATCGGGCTGGATGATTTACAGTGAAATCCGGAATGAAATGAGAACGTGGGTTTATTTCCTTTCATCCGTTGTGCGGATGATTCATTGGTAGATATTCGTCCGCACTTGATAATTTAGTACAACGTTTGCGCGGTTCAAGATCTATTTAATGGCATGTGCAATTATTTTCCCTGAATCGGCGCATGCGTTGTCAAGGCCATTTTTAAATGTCGGGACGGCACTGTCACGTTAATTTGCTCGCGACGTAATAGTGGGGGGCAACGCGCTTGCTCAGAAAACCGGCGGAACTTGGGTGATCTCTGTGAAGCGATGCCAGGCGGCGATGCGTGTGGCAAGCTGTTTGCGATAGAGCGAGGCGCGTAGCAGGTGTCGCTTCAGCGCGAAGTGCTGCCCGATCGGACCGAAGCTCGATAGGAAAGCCTGCGTGCGCTCTGGATCGCGAAAGCCACGCATGCGTCGCTCGCGTTCGCGGGTCGGCTGATGACTGTTTTCAGCCCGGTTATTGACCCGCGCGCTGGCTTTGACAAAGACGTGCTTGACGCAAGCCAGTGCGGGAATCTCGGCTTTCGCCGCCCGATAGCTGCGCAGCTGGTCAGTAACGATCTTGCGCGGTGCCTCAGAGCACGCGGCAAGCACGCGCTCGAAAAACCGCTTCGCTGCTGCCTTGTCGCGGTGCTTCTGTAGCAGGATATCGAGTTCGGCACCGTGTTGTTCGACGGCGCGCCACAACAGGTACGGCTCACCGCGCAACGTCACAAATACTTCGTCAAGGTGCCATGTGGTGCCGGGCTTGCGACGCGACGCTTTCACACGGTGTGCGAAGCACGCGCCGAACTTATCGCACCAGCGTCGTACCGTTTCGTAGCTGACGATAACCCCGCGCTCGAACAGCAGCTCTTCGATATCGCGCAGGCTGAGATGGAACCTGAAATACCAACGCACCGCGCAACTGATGACCGATGCGGGAAAGCGATGACCGCGGTACAGCGATTTTGCATTTTTCATCATGCGATCTTACCCGACCATCTCGATAACGTGACAATGCCGTAGACGGGTGTGGGCAAGCCGCGAAACTGCCCGCCGAGGTTTGCCCACTCCGAGGTGGGACTGACGGACAACCTCGCAAACTCGGCTTCCTTGAATTCGACTGCAGACAGGGGGGTGGACATGGGATCTCCTTGGTATCGTGCGGCGTTCTTCAGCCCTCGTCTCGCCACACAACGCGGGGTGGTGGGCAATGCAACCGCTGCCCGTAAGGCGGCCGACGCCAACGTGTAAGCAAAATCTTGTTGTAACTTTCCTGTTCGGAATGAAAGACCGGTTACGCTTTGCAGGCACACGGTCTTGTCAATCGACGCCCGATCACCGGTCGTCGGAGCGAGAGTGCATCGACCAAACGAACAATCTGTTATCCGAACGAATTGAGCTTACTTCATGGTTCCCGTGCTGGCCCCTGTCCAGGTTGATAGGGTGCGCAAATTGCCAACTGGTTGCTAGTCTTTCCGGGCAGCCCGATTTGTCTGGGGCCGCGCCAATGCTGGATTTCATGCAACTGGTTGCTAGTTTTTCAATGCCATCGAATTTGCGTGCGAGCCGCTGAGGACTGGATTTCCGATCAGGTCGCGAGATCAGCTATAACGTCCAGATTTCTGGACGCAGCGCATGACCGGAAACCCACGCTGGCAGGTAATTCCCGTGAAATTCAGCCAGGCGCAGTTCGAAGAATTTGTCTTGCCGCATCTGAGCACGGGTCGGCGCGGACCACGGCCTCACTGACCCTTGCACAAGACCTTCAACTACATCTTGCAGGTGCTGTACATGGGCTGTCAATGGAAGATGTTGCCTATCGAGAGGAATGCAAAAGGTCTCCCCGAAATTCACTATACGCGTATCTATCGATCGTTTCGTCGCTGGCAGGCCGAGGGTTGCATCGATGCCATCTTTGCTGGCTCGGTAAGCAGGCTTCGTGACGACAGCCTGCTTGATCTAACGGTTGTTCACGGCGATGGCACCACGACGGCCGCCAAGAAAGGCGGTGACAACCTCGGCTACAGCGGCCACAAACATCTGAAGGGTGACAAGGTGGTGCCATTCTGCGATCGCCACTGCAACGTCATCGCGCCCTTCGTCAGTGCCCCAGGTAACCGCAACGAATCGCCCCTGCTGCGCGAGGCGCTGCCGAAACTCACTGCAATGGCCCGCGCCATCGGCGCAGACCTGCAAGGCGCAATCGTCAGTCTGGATGGCGTCTACGACTGTCGTGCCAACCGACGCGCGATCTTCAATCGTGGCATGGCGCCCAACATTCCCGAGAACCCGCGTGGGCGCAAAACGCCTAAACGCGGTCGCAAGCGGCGCTTTGATCCGGCCATCTCCGAGGAGCGCTTCAGAACCTTCGAGCGCGTCTTCGCCTGGAAGACAAGTTTCGCCGTCTGTTGCTGCGCTTCGAACGCATCAGCGAGGTGCACTACGCGTTCAAGACGCTCGCTTATACGATGATCAACCTTCGGCACTATTGCTGAAAATCATCGCAGGACCTACGGCTCCATGGTCGGTTCACCGTGCCATGCAATGCAACGTCCATTACGTTCGCATTCCTAATGATAATACGTCGTCGTATGATTTTATAGCCATCATTTTTCGCAACGGTCCCGCCCATTTCGCCCGCTCATGAATGTCGCGAAAAATCCGTGAGTTGCAAGAGGCCGAAACCCGCAATCTGTTGCGAGCCAGAAAGCGCTGATCCGCGGCAAGGCCCCCAAGGCACGCGACTTCACCAATCAGCGTACGCGCCGTGCGGGCGAAGTTGACGAGGTAGCGCGCGGCAAGAATCGCAACAAGTCGAAGATCCGCGCTCGGGTTGAGCACGTGTTTGCTGTTGTCAAGCGCCTGTGGGGCTTCACGAAGGTGCGCTATCGCGGTCTGGCGAAGAACGCCAATCGCGCCTTCGTCGCGCTCGCGTTGACCAACGTCTATCTCTCGCGCAGGCGATTGATGGCACAGGTACGCCCGCAATGGGCGAAAAGCGGGCCGCAGGCCCGTGCGCAACGCCCTGGTGGGCAGGAAATGCAGCCGGAAAGCTTCACTCACGATGAATCTGCCTCCGTTTGCGCCCGAATCGATGAATACAACGGCTTGTTCAGCGTTGCCTTAGTCGCCCCGCAGCGGCTTACCTTGACGACTTTTCTCGGCTGTTGGGGTTGGCAACCGGTCAACGGCAGTTATCAGGTGCACTATTTCACGGACGTTATTCCGACCGCAATGTTGAGGGGGATCATGCTGCCCGAAAACCGAAGGCGGACGAAGCCCGTGAACGCTCCTATCGGCACCACTTCAAAACGAAAAGTAGTCTACCTTTAACCGTGGAATGTAGTTTGAAACGTCCGAGTAATATTGAACAATTTGGTCATGATATTGATCGAAAGAGTGCTTAATATCGTGCATATTGGCCTGAATTGACGTCTGTCTGCATATGCAGCAGCAATCCAGAAAATGTATCAGGCGGCAAATTGGCTTTGCGAGCAATGTCGACCCATGCGTCCTCCGCTTCGGCAACGTCTTCCGACCGCATTTCGATGAGGTTCAGACAGCAAAGATAGCCGAGGGTGGAACTACGCGCGACATCTGAAAACATGCTCACGAGCGACGCCGTACCAATGAGTGGATGCGCAGTGACGATATGCTCTTCCGCAAGGCCGAGTTTCCGTAAACATGTCGCTATGAGCGAATAGTGAGAATATTCCTCAGTGAGATAACGACTTAGTAGTCCAGCGGCAAAATCATCCTCGGCAGAGTTGATGGCGGCCCCAATGTGTCGTGTGCTCAACCGCACGAAGTGATACGTCTCCAGAAGAATCCCGATAATCAGGTCTCGAGTCGGTGCAGATTTTAGCAGACCAAACGGTTCCGTTGCAGTAAGGCCCACGTTAAAATTGGGTAGCGAATTTTTGAGCTGTGCGATGAAGAAGACAAAGACACCGCGAACCACACTCGCGCCGGGCCTGGCCAAGGTCCTGAAGCGCCTTCACTACCCGCTTGAAGTGATTTTGCTGTGCGTGCGATGGTACGTGGCCTATTCGCTGAGTTTGCGCAATCTTGCGGAAATGATGGGCGAGCGTGGTATCGCGGTAGATCATTCGACGGTGTACCGCTGGGTCATCAAGCTGCTGCCGCTCTTCGAAAGGAGCTTGCGCAAGCACAAGCGTCCGGTTGGGAAAAGCTGGCGAATGGACGAGAGCTATATCAACATCAAAGGCGAGTGGAAATATCTTTACCGGGCAGTGGACAAGGCTGGCGACACGGTCGAATTCCTGCTCAGGGCCAGGCGGGACAAGGTCGCTGCCCGGCGGTTCTTTGAAAAGGCGATCGCCCATAATGGTACGCCAGAGACCGTGACCATCGACAAAAGCGGCTCCAATCTGGCCGCACTGGATGCAGTGAATGCCGATTGCGAGACGCCGATCAAGGTCCGTCAGATCAAGTACCTGAACAACATTGTCGAACAGGACCATCGGGCTATCAAACGCCGGACCCGGCCGATGCTGGGATTCAAGAACTTCCACCGTGCGAGGGTCATTCTCGGCGGCATCGAGGTAATGCACATGATCAGGAAAGGACAGATGAAATGTGCGGGCAAAGACCCGTCGTCTGCTTCCCAGCAGTTTTACTCTCTTGTGTCATAATCAATACTTATCATATCGACATTTCTCGTCCCGACACCCTTACTGCAACAGAACCTTTCAATTTGCCGTAGCTCTCGACAGCAGGCGCTGGCGCTTGTAATGTGGGTTCGCTCGTTTTCGGCGCTTCGCCCTCACTCTTATGCGCCGCGTGATTGCAGTTGCGATTTGCAACCGTGAATTCAGCCGCTAGGACGCAAAGAAGAGCGAGTATGGACAATATGACTAACCAACATCGGGGCCATCTTGTCGGAGTGCTCGGGGCGCGCATCCGCGCGGACTGCGACTGTTTCTGACCGCTGTTCTCAATTCGAGAGACAGCAACTGCCTGTGGTTCTCGCCGGCTCGGATGCTCTTCTGTATGTAGAGCATCCGCGCTCGGCATACTGCGGCGCGCTTGCGTACGTTCGTCATCGTCTCGGTCGTCGGTGACCTCCCCAACGTCAGTTTGATTCAGTGCATGGCCTCCTTCGGGAGAACTCACCATTGCGTTCGGGCGGTCCGGTACCCCGATAGCAGCGAGCAATGCAGCCCGCTCGACGGGTTGAATTTGCAACATCCCGTGAGTCGCCTCTTCAAGAAGATCAAAAGCGTCCTGCCCGAGTCGCGCGCTGCGGTACAGAACCTCCCCGGCGCAGTTAACTATCGTAGTTGGGTCCTCTGTATAGTCTCCGGCTTGATTAATCACGATGCGTGGCTTACCGCGCACGACTTCCATACGCGGCTCGCTGAAGATGGCCCCAATGCAGCGGATGACGCTCCGCGACGTCTCGCGTGAATGGTGTACCTGCATGAGACCTGCTGTGAGGAGCAGGTCAAACAACATCGCGACTTTCAGCGTCCGCTCGATCTCACGCGCGTGTTCGGGCTTCTGTGAGCGACTGGATGACGCGGGCGATGCGATGCATATCCATAGCTAGAGCCCTAGTACGATCGATATCGGGGCAGGCAGGACGTGGCCTATCCCGATACGAAAATGTTCCCGAGGTTGCAGCCAGCGATTGCGCGGTCCTCGATCCCTTCACGGCCTTACAGTGGCTAGTTGATGCAATACCTTGCGCGATTAGGTGTCGCCGCCATCGCCGCTTCCCTTGCCGCCACTGTTACCCCCCGACGCCTCCCTGGCACCACCGTCGCGACCTGTGCCGGAATCATCAGCCGGCAAGCTGATGAACTTTGCCGGGAAGTACTTCGCCATCCATGCTTGCGCAAGTTGCGAGGCAGTGATCCTTTTGAGGTAGTAAGTGATCGGAGCGCCCATATTGCCCGCAAGACATTTCTGGATGTAGTCGTCAAGAGCATTCATCATTGAATTCGTATCGATGATCTTGTTCCTGCCATCATCGATGTCCGAGAGCGCGGACAGTGCGCTTTCGACCTGGCTCGACTTCATGGCCAGCAATTCCTGGCCGGTACGGGCGCGAGCGGCTGCCGATGAGACCGATTCCTGGTCCGTCGCCGTAGCTCCTTGCAGCTTGAGCAGCGCTGTCATCGACTTGGCGCCATCCGCATCGGCGAATTGCTTGACCCCCATCTGCACTTCGTTCGACTTGATCGAAGGAATAGAACCGACAGTGACGAGCGTGCAGTGGGAAGTAACATTCTGCGCGGAGAGCAGCGATTTCGCGTCCTTGCTGAACGAACTGTTTACGCCGAAGCCACCCGAGGCGTTTTCAAACCAGCTCGCGATTTTGAATTGCGTTTGAAGCGACGCAGTAACGCTCTCCATGGCTTGGCGGTTTCGCGTTTCAGTTGTGTTTAGCACGTGGACCATGCCAATAAAGCACGAACCCATCGTCGCGCCGGATAGAATGGTTAGCGCCTTTTCGTCCTTGGTGTCGGACTGGGCTGCAATCTTTTGCATTGAGGCGATCGAGTCAGTCTTAATCATCGCATCAGGGAAAGAGGAATTGAACGCACGGATGCCTTTGTCCACATCTAGAATGAACGGTGCTAGGAGTGCGGCATTCTTATGCGAACATGTCACGCTGATGACGAGCGTACCGGCGATGTCGTGGTTCTGGAGTTGACTGATAACCTGGCTCGTGGCAGCGCTGGAGGTATGTGTCGCGAACTCATCTCCGAAAATACCGACCTGACCGCTGACGAATGAGCCAATTATGGACGAATGTGTCCCTGATCGGAAGTCGCTTGCATCATTGGAAAAGAACTGAACGTTCATCTTGAGACTGTCAGCTGACAGTGGTATCTGCTTGATCTGCGAGCGATCGAAGTCGACCGGACTCTCCGCCGAGTCGCTGATACTGGACATTTTTTTCTTGAGCGGCTGGACTGACTTGATCGCAGCAACTTTCGCTTTTGCAAACTCCTGCGCTGCGGCGGCGAGATCCTTGCCTACCGCTACGGACTCGGCATCGACATGAGAGGTGTCGATACCCATCCCCGCCAGTTCCTGAGACGTCATGTCAAGCGAGCGCTTGGCGGAAATTAGGGAATTGAGAGTGTCTTCTGCGGCATCGGCAGGCGCACAAGCAGCCACAACCTGCTCGAGCAAATGCAGGCGCTCTATACTGACGAGATTTCCGAGCGCAAGCGCGGGATCGTAGGGAATCGCCGAAGGCATGATGGGATACTCCTGTGTCTACGGGTATTAGGGGTCTGTTCGTTAGTGCGACGGTAAAGAAAATCCACTGCTCATCGCAGTGGGCCTACGGGTGCCACATCGGCGAAATACATCGCCCGCCTGAGAGAAACTAGGACGGTGCCGTCTCGTATTCGTCGAGAAGATAAGCCTTGATTTGACGACGGGATATGCCAAATGTTGAGTGCAACGCGTCTGGAGACCAGCCGCGCGCGAGCGCCGTTCGGATAGCGGCACGCCTAAGTGCCTGGAGCAGCCCCCAAACGTTGGGGATATCGATCTGGCCGTTCACGTCGGCAGTATCGCGCCACCGGATGTATATTGGTTCTGGCACGTACAGGCCGGTTCGGTGGAAGAACTTTTCGTGGCGCGTTGGTAGGTAAAGTCGACACCCACCATGGGCTTTCACCAGATCAAGCATCATGCCAAAGCTGGTTGGACGCACCACGTCAGCCAACGAGTTGGGCAGACAAATTTACACGCGGTCGCGATTGCGCTCGCAAAATCGGATACACGGTTCGCGAGATTTCTCTGCGAACAGGCCCGCGCCTCCGATGGAGTGAATGAAACCTTCCTCCTCTGGTATCGCGGCGGGGTCTGCATCATTGATCGGGTGATGATTGATTTGCCACACTGGATTTCTCCTCTTGTCCAACGAGTGCAGGTTACCCAACGGAACTTCACCAAAATAGGGGAATTGCCTTCCCTGGTCGCACAAAGTCCCACTTCTTAATGCTGTTAGGATGTGCGGGGGAGGAGAGCTATTGTCGAATCTGGTGTACAGCGGGAGCGGCGGGAATTTGAGAAGGCGGTGGCGGTCTAGCGAGAATGTTGCTTGTCAAAGGCACAACCAGCGAACCCGAGAAGGCCGGACCCGACCACCATGAAGAAGATTACGCAAGAAGCGAACAGCAGTAAAGCGCAAACGAAAAGCGTGCTAGATGAGCTGATCCAGCAAGGCGCGCGGCAGATCATTCAGCAGGCAGTCGAGGTGGAACTGGCGACCATGCTCGAACAGTACAGCAACGTGAAGTCGATCGACGGCCGGCGTGCCGTGGTGCGCAACGGCTACCTGCCCGAGCGCGAGGTCGTCACAGCGATCGGTCCGGTGACGGTTCAGGTGCCGAAGGTGCGGGATCGTTCGGGCTGGGGCATCCGGTTCAATTCGACGATCGTGCCGCCGTACGTGCGCAAGTCCGCGCGCGTGTCGGCAGCGCTGCCGTGGCTGTACCTGCGAGGCATCTCGACGGGCGACATGAGCGAAGCTATGGGCATCATGCTGGGCGGCCAGGTCAGCGGCATGTCGCCGAACGTCGTGAGCCGGCTGAAGGCCCAATGGGCCGATGAGCATGAGCAGTGGAATCGGCGTGAGCTGTCGTCGGCGCGCTGGGTCTACTGGTGGGCCGACGGCATTCACACCGGTGTGCGCAGCGACGATTCCGACGGCCAGTGCCTGCTGGTGATCGTTGGCGTCAAACCGGACGGGACGAAGGAACGTGTGGCCATCGGTGACGGCTACCGGGAATCGAAGGCATCGTGGAGCGAACTGCTGCTCGATCTGAAGAAGCGCGGCCTGCCGTCGGGGCCACTGCTGGCCTGCGGCGATGGCGCGATGGGATTCTGGGCCGCGATGGAGGAAGTGTTCCCGCAGACGAAGCATCAGCGCTGCTGGTTTCACAAGATGGGTAACGTGCTCAATGCGCTGCCGAAATCCGCAGCAGGCTCGAGGCAAGAAGGCGATGCAGGACATCTGGATGGCGGCCACGCGCGCTGATGCACTGGCCGCATTCAATCACTTCGTCGACGCGTACTCGGCAAAGTACCCGAAGGTCGCCGAAAAGCTGACGGAAGATCGTGACGAGCTGCTCGCGTTTTACGATTTCCCGGCTGAACACTGGCAGCATCTGCGCACCACGAACCCGATTGAATCGACCTTTGCGACGGTGCGCCATCGCACGAAACGCACGCGCAACTGTGTATCGCGCGCGACGTTCCTCGGGCTGGCGTTCAAGCTGATCGAGTCGGCCGAAGAATCGTGGCGGCGCATCCGCGCCCCGGAAAAGCTCACTTCGATGCTTGACGGGATGACGTTCAAGGATGGAGAACCGGTGACCGACAGCACACCGGCTCAGCAATCGCTAGCCGCCTGATTACGCCGAGACCGCATACACCAGATTTGACTTTAACTCATGCCGCCGAGAATGACCCTCGCACGGTGGAAGTTCTTGAATCCCAGCATCGGCCGGGTCCGGCGTTTGATAGCCCGATGGTCCTGTTCGACAATGTTGTTCAGGTACTTGATCTGACGGACCTTGATCGGCGTCTCGCAATCGGCATTCACCGCATCCAGTGCGGCCAGATTGGAGCCGCTTTTGTCGATGGTCACGGTCTCTGGCGTACCATTATGGGCGATCGCCTTTTCAAAGAACCGCCGGGCAGCGACCTTGTCCCGCCTGGCCCTGAGCAGGAAGTCGACCGTGTCGCCCGCCTTGTCCACTGCCCGGTAAAGATATTTCCACTCGCCTTTGATGTTGATATAGCTCTCGTCCATTCGCCAGCTTTTCCCAACCGGACGCTTGTGCTTGCGCAAGCTCCTTTCGAAGAGCGGCAGCAGTTTGATGACCCAGCGGTACACCGTCGAATGATCCACCGCGATTGAACCGGCCCGGGTTTCCCGGAGACTGTTTTGCTTGAGTCATGCCACGGCGGCAGACCCAGCGAGTTTTGCATAGTAAGCGGCTTCTGCCTCGGCGGGTGGAATGTTGCCAATGGGACCGAAGAGCCGACGATTGTTGAACCAGTCCACCCATTCAAGCGTCGCCATTTCGACGGCCTGCAGATTGCGCCACGGCCCGAGGCGATGGATCACCTCGGCCTTGTACAAGCCGTTGATCGTTTCAGCCAGTGCGTTATCGTAGGAGTCGCCCACGCTGCCCACTGACGGCTCGATGCCAGCCTCAACCAGTCGATCCGTGTAGCGGATCGATACGTATTGGGCGGATTCAACCGGTCGTCGCAACACCTTTGATCGAGGAGATGTTTATGGGACGACCAGCGGGTTGGATGCATAAGTTGACAGGGCGAGGAGCGATGCGCTCGCCCGGTGCGCCGTCGCATCGGCGCGAGATCGAGCGGCGATTCTGGGAGCAAATCGCAACAGGCATTACAAGCGAGAAGGCTGCAGAGGCGGTTGGCGTGTCGCAGGCAGTAGGCACTCGCTGGTTCCGACATAATGGCGGCATGCCACTTTCCATGTTGAGCCCGATATCCGGGAGGTACCTGTCGTTCGCGGAGCGAGAAGAGATTGGACTACTTTCGCATCAAGGCGTCGGGGTGCGCGAGATTGCTCGCCGTATTGGACGCAACCCATCAACGGTCTCCCGGGAACTGACACGTAACGCTGCAACGCGTGGCGGGCAGCTTGAGTATCGGGCTTCGGTTGCGCAGTGGAAGGCGGAGCTGGTTGCCAAAAGACCCAAACCTTCGAAACTGGTGACTAACTCGCGGCTGCGCCACTACGTGCAAGACCGTCTGGAGGGCAAGGTTCGCGACGCTGATGGTCGTGAGATTTCTGGGCCACGGCAAGCACCATTCAAAGGGAGAAACAAACCGCATCGCGGTGATCGCAAATGGGTCAATGGCTGGTCGCCCGAACAGATTTCCAATCGGCTGCAGATCGACTTCCCGGATGACGAATCCATGCGCATCTCTCACGAAGCCATTTACCAGGCTCTTTATATCCAGGGCCGAGGTGCTCTCAAGCGCGAGCTGGTCAACTGCTTGCGCACTGGGCGGGCGTTGCGCGTGCCGAGGGCCCGGGCACAGGCCAAGGCCTGGGCGCACGTTAGCGAGGAGGTGATGATCTCCAGCCGGCCTGCTGAAGCGCAAGATCGTGCTGTGCCAGGGCATTGGGAAGGTAACCTGATCATCGGCCTAAACCGGTCCGCGATCGGAACGCTGGTTGAGCGGTCAAGCCGGTTCACCATGCTCGTCCATCTGCCTCGCGAGGAGGGCTACGGGCTGATTCCCAGAACGAAGAATGGTCCTGCGCTGGCTGGCTACGGAGCTGTCACGATGGCCAATGCGCTCAAGAAGACCGTGACTGACCTGCCCGCCCAGTTGTGGCGGTCATTGACCTGGGATCGTGGCAAAGAACTATCCGATCACGCCCGTTTCACGGTCGAGTCCGGGGTACAGGTATTCTTCGCCGACCCGCACAGTCCATGGCAGCGCGGCACGAACGAGAACACGAACGGTCTCTTGCGACAATACTTCCCAAAGGGTACAGACCTGTCCCGGTGGAGCGCTCGAGAAATCCAGGCCGTTGCCAATGCACTGAATACCAGACCCCGGAAAACACTTGGTTGGAAGACACCTGCCGAAGCACTGGACGAATACCTGAGGTCTGCTCAATAATCGAGTGTTGCGACGACCGGTTGAATCCGCCCAATACGTATCGATCCGCTATACGGATCGGTTGGTCGAGGCTGGCATCGAGCCGTCAGTGGGCAGCGTGGGCGACTCCTACGATAACGCACTGGCTGAAAAGATCAACGGCTTGTACAAGGCAGAGGTGATCCATCACCTCGGACCGTGGCGCAATCTGCAGGCCGTTGAAATGGCGACGCTCGAATGGGTGGACTGGTTCAACCATCGTCGGCTCTTCGGCCCCATCGGCAACATTCCACCTGCCGAGGCAGAAGCCGCTTACTATGCAAATCTCGCTGAGTCTGTCACTGTGGCATGACGCAAGCAAAACGGTCTCCGGAAAACCCGGGGCGGCTCACTACTTGGCACCCAGAGGAATTGGGTGTTGCACCTCAGAATGACCGACAAACCGTGCATAATTCCGGGGCGTCCATAAAACGTTGATTCGACGACGACTCCCGCCAGCTCGTCGCGCCATGGCGTGAGTATTCCGCGAATCTTCGCCAGATCGTTGGGGAGGCGCTTTTCGGCCACCACCCGGCCATTTTCATCGGTCACCGTTACGACGCTGTTGTTCGAATGCAGGTCGATTCCGCTATATTTCATCTCAGCCTCCCTCTGGTTAAAGCTGTTCGCAAACTCACTTTAACCCCGCCGCCTCCACGACGACGGTGGGAGGCCCCCTAGATGATTTTCAAGTTTCGCCGCCTGCTGTTGCGCTTCGAACGTCTCAGCCCTCTTCACTACGCGTTCAAGACACTCGCCTGCACGATGATCAACCTGCGGCACTACTGTCGCAGTTAATCGAACGGCGTCGTCGCAGCTTTCAGATCCGGCGCAGTGCGCCATGATCCATCACACGTCACGTGTGTCTTGCCCCACATTCCCCTTATCATCTAAATCCGGTCTTCAATTCAGCAGTGTAGAATCAATTTGCATTCCGTACGATATGAAGAAAACCCCATCATGGCCGATCAAATCAAACCTGCAACCAGTAGAGAGGAAAATCCGCGGTACGGAGAAGATCAAGACCCTTCTGAAGGGATACTCCGCGAGGACGCACCCCCGGCGATTAAAAAAGACTAACGCCTCACGTGCAGGCCGCCCGATCATGTCGGACCACATACATGCCCCACTTTTGGCAATCGTTCCAAAACCGGGTCAAGGTCTCGCTAGGCATACTCGGTCCGCTGGAATACTGGGAGAGCCTCGAAATCAAGGCGCAAACCAATCCGAGTTTTACCGCCGACGGGTGGCATCCAGTTGGCATTGATCGATCCATTCGCGTGCCCGTTCAAGAGCAAATTGATGCGCGGTATCCATATCGGCGAAAGGCGGTCCGATGAGGCCGGAGCGTTCAATGCGCTCGCCGTTCCTGACGATTTCAACACTTGTGCGATATTCACCGTTACGCACAAGTTCTGCGACAACGTAGATAATGTAGCCATTAGGTCCAATCACACGCACGCCGCGCGGCCTTGCGCAACTCATCCACAACGGCATCTGCTGCCGGCTGTTGGGTTCGAGTTCGTTATGTGTCTCGCTGGTCTTACGCTGCGCACCGGCAAGTGGTTGTCGGCAGTCTTTGCTCTCGAGGCTAAAAGTCTGGTCTGGTCGACTATGAAAGTTGTACTTTTCCAAGGAGGAGAACGGCGGGTACACCTCAGCAGTTTTGGCTAGGGAGGTGGTTTTACATGCTTCAATGGCGACAGGGGAAGTCAGCTGATGCGTAATGCGTGCCAGAGGCTCAAGTGAACACAGCGGGAGCGTATCGTCTTCTTGCTGAGTGCCACGTTGCCACGTTTCAGGACTACTCCAGAAAACAGACTGCTCGAATGTTTCCGGCGGCCTGTGCACTATTTTTGACTGTACTGGTTTTGCCGCGGCGCGCGGCGTTTCAGGCACATAGGAGAGACTGCGGCCGTTGAGTGTCAGCAGTCGTATCATCTCGGCCAACGTACCATTGGTGTGCCACTCCGTAAGACGCCGCCGGCAAGTGGGCTGGGACGGATAGTAAGGGGGAAGCTTCGACCACGGCTGACAAGTTGACAGGAGCCACAAAATGGCATTGGCGATCGTGCGGGCTGGCGCGCAGGGTCGTCCGCGTCGAAGCACGCGGCGGCCGTCTGGCGGGTTTGACAAAAGCGCCGACAATTGCGCCCATTCCTCATCTGTAAGCTCTTGAAAAGACATTCAAATCTCCGCGTGCTTCAACGCAGCCGTTGGGCCGATTTTTCCGTAGACCTTGTCGAAATTTTTACCATATGAGCGTCACGATGGTGAAACACTTGGTCAGTGAAGATCAAATAGTTATCAGCTTGATTACAGAAGAGCGACTTGGGTCAGTTATGCTCGGCCGCACGCTGCGGCGTGGCAAAGCGACGCGGACGCCTATCTGCGTTACCTACGTGCGAACGAGCCTGCATCCGTCTCGTAAAGCAGTCCTGTCGCACCCATCGCGCAGAATCCTACTACCGTGGGCATGCTCGCCGAATTGGGCGATCTCTCGCTCTTCGTGCATTCAGGCGAACTAATCGCCTTTCCCAAGCCCATCATCGACTGTGGATAAGACGCAGTTTCGACTGTGCCGACGCTATCGTAAACTCGTCGCGTGCGGCAACGAGAAAACATTGCGGTGATCCCGATCGTCCGATGGCTCAAGGCGTTCGTCTTTGGATGTCGTTCCTAGGTCGCATGAGGTCTGTGCGATGCAATGCAGCTGCCGAGTAGTCCATTGAAATCAACGTAACCACTGGAGGAAGTCTCTCCTGAAGGCAGCTTGCCCGACCCGCGAACGGACTGCGCAACGGATATGGTCCGATTTGCTAACCTCCGGCTCTGCTTGATAGAGGACTTGTTCGCGCCGCTTTTTCAGCGAGATGTCGGTCCGCGTTGTCCATCCCCTGTCAAACAATTCGACTTCGCTCGAGCCAACCGATTATCAGCTATGATCGAGTCCCATTCTCCCCGCGGAGGTGTCCGTCCACACCGTGCGGCTCTGGCGGCATCGGTAGCCCGCGTATGATTCCACACCGCAAGCCAGCCCTATCGGGAGCCATACTGTTTTGCTTCACCATAAACGTGCCCCAAAACGTTGGGTTATTAGCCTTTCTTTGGGTGCAATTCGTCAGCTACTTTCCTCAGCATGGTTGAATCGCAGCACGATTTGGTCAAGTGGGACTTAGAAATGAGCGCACCATCTCCGCTCACGCGAACGTGACGGAAAGTTCACCGTGCTTGGTGAAAACACGCGCAATCTGTATGCCTTATAGTCACCCCGCGTGAAACCGCGAAAAACAATCAGCTTGTCGACAAGCTTTGAAGGTGGCTGTCCTTTTTGTTCAATCCACGACGAAATATGTCGGCTTGTTGCCAAGGCGGAGTGTGATCTTATCGTACGCCGAGTACGCCATTCGTAAGTTGGTGCCGCTAACAAATGTCTCGATGAGCGCGAACAGACTAGGCAGCAAGGGAGGGTAGCAAAGCGAGAGGAAGAGATAGGCGCGCCGACAGTCCGCCCGCGAAGGGTCGCCACTCAACCGAATCGCGCGATCGGGGCGGACCGACCCAGCGCTCGCGCGGCGTCGGCCGCCTGACGAACGCCCGATACGCGATCACATCGTCGGTCGTCAGGCACGACAGCGCCCGTCCACGTTCAACAATGGCCCACAGGATGAGACCTTCGGCTTCCTTGCGGTAGGCGCGTTGCGTGGCAACCGTCTCGTGCAGTGCAAGCCACGCCTGCACCGCCTCGTAGTCGTTCGTTGCGTTCAGCGTGCAGGCCTCGCGCGGGGCCCGGAAACTGCCGTGCGAACCATCGACCTCGTGGGGCAGGCGCAACTGTTCCCATGGCACGATTGCGCTTCGCTGTGCGACAGCAATCAATGCCCGGGGGCGTTCCGTGAGCTGCGGATGAGCGGCGAAGAACGCTTCGATCTGTAGGCAACACGTGCCTATAAAGGAAGTGAACTAAAATTTGATCCACGTCGACAATTATGTATTTTTCTCGATGCCTATTCAGAGTTTTCGAATAGACTGATTTTGTTCCATGCAAAGCGCGACGTGGAGGCGGCAAAAGCCTTTTTCAGGCGTTGTCACGTTAAGGTATACGAGACGCAAGAGCGCACGGGACGTACATTTGCTCAGAAATTGGACGGATCCTAGGTGAGCCCAGTGAAGCGATGCCACCCGACAAAGCGTGCGGCGAGCTGTTTGCGATAGAGTGATGCACGCAGTAAATGTCGCTTGAGCGCGAAGTGCTGGCGAATCGGACCGAAGCTCGATAAGAACGCTTGTGTGCGATCAGGATCGCGGAAACCACGCATCCGGCGTTCGCGCTCACGCGTAGGTTGATGGCTGTTTTCGGCACCGTTGTTCACCCGGGCACTGGCTTTGACGAAGACGTGTTTGATGTTTGCCAGTTCGGGAATTTCGGCCTTCGCGGCCGGATAGCTGCGCAATTGATCGGCGACAATCCTTCGTGGCGCGTCGGCACAGGCGGCCAGCACGCGATTGAAGAAGCGCTTTGCTGCGGCCTTGTCGCGATGTTTCTGCAGCAGGATGTCGAGTTCGGCGCCGTGCTGGTCGACTGCCCGCCAGAGCAGATAAGGCTCACCGCGCAACGTCACGAAGACTTCGTCAAGATGCCATGTGCAAGCCAGGCTTGCGGCGAGCAGCTTTGACGCGATGTGCGAAGCCCGCGCCGAATTTGTCGCACCAGCGGCGGATCGTCTCGTAACGGACAACGACACCGCGCTCGAACAGCAGTTCTTCAATATCACGCAGGCCAAGTTGGAACCGGAAATACCACCGAACCGCGAGACTAATGATTGCCGCCGGCAACCGGTGGCCGTGATAAAGCGATTTTCTTTTCTTCATCGTGACATCTTACGTGACTACCTCGCCAACGTGACAGTGCCAGCGAAAGAGGCGAAGCTTGAGAAAGCAACGATCTACTGGGGTGACGAAATGGGCTTGCGTAGTGATCACATCAGCGGCACGAGCTTCGCGCTTAAGGGCCAAACGCCGGTGGTGCGCGCGACAGGACAAGGCTTCGGCTGCAACATGGTCTCGGCCATTACGAACCGCGGGGAGTTGAGCTTCATGGTCTTTGAGGGAACCTTCAGGAACGCGACCGTCATCGAATTCATGAAACGCATGCTCAGGCAGGTCACGCGCAAGATCTACCTGATCGTCGATGGACACCCAGTGCACCGATCCGTTGCCGTCAGGCAGTTCGTCGCCGATAACGCCGAACGTCTGCGCCTGATCCGGCTGCCGGGGTATTGTCCCGAGCTGAACCCGGACGAACTCCTGAATCAGGATGTGAAATCCAATGCGCTCGGCAAGAGCCGACCGACCAGCAAGGCGGAAATGATCGGCACCGTCCGCCGGCATCTGCATCGTCGACAGAAGGAGCCGCACGTGATCCGCAACCTGTTCAAGGAAAAGCATGTCCGCTACGCCGCACTGATCAAGTGCGCACTATTTGATACACCGGTCAGGTAAGAATCGCCGAGGTGCTTCCAGTTGACTCTGCGCGACATTGAGGGTTGCCTGTGCGGGGAGCCGTATGAGTTGCGAAACCGTACGACGCTGATGCGACAAATTCGGCGCTCGCTTTGCACATCAGATTCAGGCCGCGTATCGCAAGCCCGGCAATACGTGGGCCTCTCGACGAAGGTGTGTCAGGAACACAAGCGAAAGCTTGTCGGATTGTACTGAAGATGGGAGTTGGCAGCGTTCTCGTCGTTTGCGGCAACCACGCAAACACTCGGGCGAGTACATCGAGGTATGCCAACGACAGACCGAGAGAACCAAATCCATGAGCGCGACCACTGCGGTGCAGACTGACCAGCCACTTCCGCTTGTTCGGTTTATCACGCGAGTCTACGCACAGTTAGTGCTGGCCGCTTTCGCTCTTGTTCCGTCCTATCTGATCGCCTATCTGCATTTATTTCAGAACCCGACACTCAAGTTCGAGAACCATCCGTTCCACGAATTTGCAATTGCAGCAGCGACGCTTGAGGCCCTTTTTGTCACATACGTGGCATGGCAGTGTTATCGGTCCTCCGGAGAGCCGCTGCTGCGATGGATGACACTGGCTTTCCTGGGATTTGTACTGATCTACGCCTTGCATGGAGCATTCACCGGGCTCGCACATGACAACATTTGGCTATTCCTGTTGTACGGACCGGCGTCGCGCCTGACGATGTCAATCCTGCTGCTAGTCGGGCTTCTGTCGTATCACCGGCCGCCTGACCCAGCCGACCGCCGCGCCGGAGCCCGGTACTGGCTAAGCTGGGCCGCAATCTTCCTCGTCGTGGACGTTTTGGTCGCGCTTCTGGCGCATTCTACGGTTGCTGGGATAGTCCTGCTTCGGTTCACGGAGGCTACGGCACTCATTCTGTCAACGCTGAACGTCGCCATCTTGATGCTGAGTCGGCCTCGGTCGCCGTTGATGTTGGTGTACGGTATCTCCATCACGTCGTTCGCGCTGTCGTCGGTCGCTTTCCTCCTTGGTCGCCCATGGAATCACATGTGGTGGCTTGCTCATGTCATTTTCGCCAGCGGCTTCTTTCTTCTCAGCTATGGCGTGGCGTATGCCTTTTTGACAACACGCTCATTTGCGACGATCTATAGTCGCGAGGAACTGAACGCACGGCTCGCCCATGCGATGGCCCGCACCGAAAGCGCTCTGCAGGAGCTGCAGCGTACCAACCGGAAACTTGAGCATCTGGCGGCGACCGACCCGCTAACAGGGGCCGCCAACCGGCGTCATTTCATTGAGCGTTTAGAAGCAGAGGTCGCTCGCGCAAAGAGTGACGGTGCCCCGTTCTCACTCCTGGCGCTCGACCTCGACAATTTTAAGTGGGTGAACGACGCTTACGGGCATCAGGTCGGCGACACAGTCCTGCAGGGATTCGTGCAAGCATGCCTCGACGCGATCCGGCCGTACGACGGCGTAGCACGCGTGGGTGGTGAAGAGTTCATGGTGCTGTTGACCCGTACGTCGCTGGATGCCGCACTTGCAGTTGGCGAGCGCATTCGCGCGGCAATTGCAAGCACGACGTTCGCCGGTGAGGTCGGACGCAAGGTGTCGATAACAGTCAGTATCGGTATATCGCAGTTCGGTAGGGATGGCAGTACGATTGACGCACTGCTTCGGGCAGCCGACCAGCGGCTCTACCACGCCAAGCGTCAGGGTCGCAACCGGGTGGCGGCTGTATAGCGGACGAGAGCCCGCCGATGTGCGCAAGCGATCTTTCACGGTCTCGCAGGCGAGTCGACGTCATTGAGCACGCGACATTTGAAGCAATATAGAAGAAAAGGCTGGTCAACCACCCATTCAGGCGGCGTTTGGTGAGCTTCCCCTGAAATTTCGCCTTCCCGCAGGTCGTGTATAAACTCGACCGAAAGGAGGGAAAGAAGAAATGTTTTAAGGTACCGCACCAGGTGTACACGGCGGAGTTCAAGGAAGCTGCCGTGCAACGAGTCAAGGACGGGCAAGGCGTGAGCGCCGTGGTCCGCGAACTAGGCATGTCGATGCAGACGCTGCGCAACTGGCTCACAGCGTCGGAAGCCGGTAAGCTGAACGGCCCCGGCGCGAAAGTCGTCACGGCGGAACTGAACCGCCCCGGGATTTCCGGAGGCTCCACTTCTTGAGAAAATGGAGCTATGGAAAACACGAAGAAGAAGTGCCCAAGGTACTCGCCTGAAGTTCGTGAGCGGGCTGTGCGAATGGTTCTGGAACATCAAGGCGATCACGACTCGCAATGGAAAGTCATCGCGTCGATCGCGGCGAAGTTTGGCTGCTCGGGCGAGACACTGCGCAGCTGGGTGCGCAAGGAAGAGCGGAATCGGGGTTTGCGCCCGGGCACAAGCACGCAGGAGCAGGATCGGCTCAAGGAGCTGGAGAGGGAGAACCGTGAGCTGCGCCAGGTTAATGAAATCCTGCGCAAGGCGTCGGCGTATTTCGCACAGGCGGAGCTCGACCGCCGACCGAAGTGATGATCACGTTCATCGATGATCAACGGCACGTCTACGGGGTCGAGCCGATCTGCAGGGTACTGCCAATCGCGCCGTCGACGTACTACACGCATGTGGCCCGCCGCGCCCATCCTGAGCTGGTGCCGGCGCGGGCCCAGCGCGACAGGATGCTCAAGGATGAGATCCGGCGCGTATGGGAAGAAAACTTCCAGGTCTATGGCGTAGACAAGGTCTGGACGCAATTGAAGCGCGAAGGCATTGTCGTGGCGCGCTGCACGGTCGAGCGGCTGATGAAGCAGATGGGCCTGCGCGGTGTGGTGCGGGGCAAGACGGTCCGCACCACAGTGAGCGATGGTTCGACGCCGTGCCCGAAGGATCTCGTGAACCGGCAATTCACGGCCGAGCGACCCAATGCGCTATGGGTGTCAGATTTTACCTATGTATCGAGCTGGCAGGGCTTCGTCTATGTCGCGTTCATCATCGACGTGTTCGCCCGACGCATTGTCGGCTGGCGTGTGTCGAGCTCGGCGCGCACGGACTTCGTTCTGGACGCACTGGAACAGGCCTTGTACGAGCGACAGCCGGCGCAGCAGGACGGGCTGATCCATCACAGCGACCGCGGCGTGCAAGGCGGATTCAACCGGTCGTCGCAACACCTTTGATCGAGGAGATGTTTATGGGACGACCAGCGGGTTGGATGCATAAGTTGACAGGGCGAGGAGCGATGCGCTCGCCCGGTGCGCCGTCGCATCGGCGCGAGATCGAGCGGCGATTCTGGGAGCAAATCGCAACAGGCATTACAAGCGAGAAGGCTGCAGAGGCGGTTGGCGTGTCGCAGGCAGTAGGCACTCGCTGGTTCCGACATAATGGCGGCATGCCACTTTCCATGTTGAGCCCGATATCCGGGAGGTACCTGTCGTTCGCGGAGCGAGAAGAGATTGGACTACTTTCGCATCAAGGCGTCGGGGTGCGCGAGATTGCTCGCCGTATTGGACGCAACCCATCAACGGTCTCCCGGGAACTGACACGTAACGCTGCAACGCGTGGCGGGCAGCTTGAGTATCGGGCTTCGGTTGCGGAGCTATTGTCGAATCTGGTGTACAGCGGGAGCGGCGGGAATTTGAGAAGGCGGTGGCGGTCTAGCGAGAATGTTGCTTGTCAAAGGCACAACCAGCGAACCCGAGAAGGCCGGACCCGACCACCATGAAGAAGATTACGCAAGAAGCGAACAGCAGTAAAGCGCAAACGAAAAGCGTGCTAGATGAGCTGATCCAGCAAGGCGCGCGGCAGATCATTCAGCAGGCAGTCGAGGTGGAACTGGCGACCATGCTCGAACAGTACAGCAACGTGAAGTCGATCGACGGCCGGCGTGCCGTGGTGCGCAACGGCTACCTGCCCGAGCGCGAGGTCGTCACAGCGATCGGTCCGGTGACGGTTCAGGTGCCGAAGGTGCGGGATCGTTCGGGCTGGGGCATCCGGTTCAATTCGACGATCGTGCCGCCGTACGTGCGCAAGTCCGCGCGCGTGTCGGCAGCGCTGCCGTGGCTGTACCTGCGAGGCATCTCGACGGGCGACATGAGCGAAGCTATGGGCATCATGCTGGGCGGCCAGGTCAGCGGCATGTCGCCGAACGTCGTGAGCCGGCTGAAGGCCCAATGGGCCG
The DNA here is from genome assembly GCF_050436725.1 of Paraburkholderia sp. JPY465. Lineage (NCBI taxonomy): Bacteria > Pseudomonadati > Pseudomonadota > Betaproteobacteria > Burkholderiales > Burkholderiaceae > Paraburkholderia > Paraburkholderia sp. JPY465. Next base: position 209,296 of record NZ_JBNDMT010000007.1, on the reverse strand, counting down.
ATGAGCATGAGCAGTGGAATCGGCGTGAGCTGTCGTCGGCGCGCTGGGTCTGCTGGTGGGCCGACGGCATTCACACCGGTGTGCGCAGCGACGATTCCGACGGCCAGTGCCTGCTGGTGATCATTGGCGTCAAACCGGACGGGACGAAGGAACGTGTGGCCATCGGTGACGGCTACCGGGAATCGAAGGCATCGTGGAGCGAACTGCTGCTCGATCTGAAGAAGCGCGGCCTGCCGTCGGGGCACTGCTGGCCTGCGGCGATGGCGCGATGGGATTCTGGGCCGCGATGGAGGAAGTGTTCCCGCAGACGAAGCATCAGCGCTGCTGGTTTCACAAGATGGGTAACGTGCTCAATGCGCTGCCGAAATCCGCAGCAGGCTCGAGGCAAGAAGGCGATGCAGGACATCTGGATGGCGGCCACGCGCGCTGATGCACTGGCCGCATTCAATCACTTCGTCGACGCGTACTCGGCAAAGTACCCGAAGGTCGCCGAAAAGCTGACGGAAGATCGTGACGAGCTGCTCGCGTTTTACGATTTCCCGGCTGAACACTGGCAGCATCTGCGCACCACGAACCCGATTGAATCGACCTTTGCGACGGTGCGCCATCGCACGAAACGCACGCGCAACTGTGTATCGCGCGCGACGTTCCTCGGGCTGGCGTTCAAGCTGATCGAGTCGGCCGAAGAATCGTGGCGGCGCATCCGCGCCCCGGAAAAGCTCACTTCGATGCTTGACGGGATGACGTTCAAGGATGGAGAACCGGTGACCGACAGCACACCGGCTCAGCAATCGCTAGCCGCCTGATTACGCCGAGACCGCATACACCAGATTTGACTTTAACTCTCGGTTGCGCAGTGGAAGGCGGAGCTGGTTGCCAAAAGACCCAAACCTTCGAAACTGGTGACTAACTCGCGGCTGCGCCACTACGTGCAAGACCGTCTGGAGGGCAAGGTTCGCGACGCTGATGGTCGTGAGATTTCTGGGCCACGGCAAGCACCATTCAAAGGGAGAAACAAACCGCATCGCGGTGATCGCAAATGGGTCAATGGCTGGTCGCCCGAACAGATTTCCAATCGGCTGCAGATCGACTTCCCGGATGACGAATCCATGCGCATCTCTCACGAAGCCATTTACCAGGCTCTTTATATCCAGGGCCGAGGTGCTCTCAAGCGCGAGCTGGTCAACTGCTTGCGCACTGGGCGGGCGTTGCGCGTGCCGAGGGCCCGGGCACAGGCCAAGGCCTGGGCGCACGTTAGCGAGGAGGTGATGATCTCCAGCCGGCCTGCTGAAGCGCAAGATCGTGCTGTGCCAGGGCATTGGGAAGGTGACCTGATCATCGGCCTAAACCGGTCCGCGATCGGAACGCTGGTTGAGCGGTCAAGCCGGTTCACCATGCTCGTCCATCTGCCTCGCGAGGAGGGCTACGGGCTGATTCCCAGAACGAAGAATGGTCCTGCGCTGGCTGGCTACGGAGCTGTCACGATGGCCAATGCGCTCAAGAAGACCGTGACTGACCTGCCCGCCCAGTTGTGGCGGTCATTGACCTGGGATCGTGGCAAAGAACTATCCGATCACGCCCGTTTCACGGTCGAGTCCGGGGTACAGGTATTCTTCGCCGACCCGCACAGTCCATGGAGTTAAAGTCAAATCTGGTGTATGCGGTCTCGGCGTAATCAGGCGGCTAGCGATTGCTGAGCCGGTGTGCTGTCGGTCACCGGTTCTCCATCCTTGAACGACATCCCGTCAAGCATCGAAGTGAGCTTTTCCGGGGCGCGGATGCGCCGCCACGATTCTTCGGCCGACTCGATCAGCTTGAACGCCAGCCCGAGGAACGTCGCGCGCGATACACAGTTGCGCGTGCGTTTCGTGCGATGGCGCACCGTCGCAAAGGTCGATTCAATCGGGTTCGTGGTGCGCAGATGCTGCCAGTGTTCAGCCGGGAAATCGTAAAACGCGAGCAGCTCGTCACGATCTTCCGTCAGCTTTTCGGCGACCTTCGGGTACTTTGCCGAGTACGCGTCGACGAAGTGATTGAATACGGCCAGTGCATCAGCGCGCGTGGCCGCCATCCAGATGTCCTGCATCGCCTTCTTGCCTCGAGCCTGCTGCGGATTTCGGCAGCGCATTGAGCACGTTACCCATCTTGTGAAACCAGCAGCGCTGATGCTTCGTCTGCGGGAACACTTCCTCCATCGCGGCCCAGAATCCCATCGCGCCATCGCCGCAGGCCAGCAGTGGCCCCGACGGCAGGCCGCGCTTCTTCAGATCGAGCAGCAGTTCGCTCCACGATGCCTTCGATTCCCGGTAGCCGTCACCGATGGCCACACGTTCCTTCGTCCCGTCCGGTTTGACGCCAATGATCACCAGCAGGCACTGGCCGTCGGAATCGTCGCTGCGCACACCGGTGTGAATGCCGTCGGCCCACCAGTAGACCCAGCGCGCCGACGACAGCTCACGCCGATTCCACTGCTCATGCTCATCGGCCCATTGGGCCTTCAGCCGGCTCACGACGTTCGGCGACATGCCGCTGACCTGGCCGCCCAGCATGATGCCCATTGAACCGCCCCGGGTTTTCCGGAGACTCCACTTCTTGAGAAAATGGAGCTATGGAAAACACGAAGAGGAAATCCCCAAGATACTCGCCGGAAGTGCGTGAGCGGGCTGTGCGAATGGTGCTGGAACATCAAGGCGACCGGGAATCGCAATGGAAAGTGATCGCGTCGATTGCGGCGAAGTTTGGCTGCTCGGGCGAGACGCTGCGTAGCTGGGTGCGCAAGGAGGAGCGGGATCGGGGTTTGCGCCCGGGCACGAGTACGCAGGAGCAGGATCGGCTCAAGGAACTGGAGCGGGAAGTACGTGAGCTTCGGCAGGTCAATGAAATCCTGCGCAAGGCGTCAGCGTATTTCGCACAGGCGGAGCTCGACCGCCGACCGAAGTGATGATCACGTTCATCGATGATCACCGGCACGTCTACGGGGTCGAGCCGATCTGCAGGGTGCTGCCAATCGCACCGTCGACGTACTACACCCATGTGGCTCGCCGCGCCAATCCTGACCTGGTGCCGCCGCGGGCCCAGCGTGACAGGATGCTCAAGGATGAGATCCGGCGCGCGTGGGAAGAAAACTTCCAGGTCTATGGCGCAGACAAGGTCTGGACGCAATTGAAGCGCGAAGGCATTGTCGTGGCGCGCTGCACGGTCGAGCGGCTGATGAAGCAGATGGGCCTGCGCGGCGTGGTGCGGGGCAAGACGGTACGTACGACAGTGAGCGATGGTTCGACGCCGTGCCCGAAGGATCTGGTGAAGCGGCAATTCACGGCCGAACGGCCCAATGCGCTGTGGGTTTCAGATTTTACCTATGTATCGAGCTGGCAGGGCTTCGTCTATGTCGCGTTCATCATCGACGTGTTCGCCCGACGCATTGTCGGCTGGCGCGTGTCGAGCTCGGCGCGCACGGACTTCGTTCTGGACGCACTGGAGCAGGCCTTGTACGAACGACAGCCGGCGCAGCAGGACGGGCTGATCCATCACAGCGACCGCGGCGTGCAATACGTATCGATCCGCTATACGGATCGGCTGGTCGAGGCGGGCATCGAGCCGTCGGTGGGCAGCGTGGGCGACTCCTACGATAACGCACTGGCTGAAACGATCAACGGCTTGTACAAGGCAGAGGTCATCCATCGCCTCGGACCGTGGCGCAATCTGCAGGCCGTTGAAATGGCGACGCTCGAATGGGTGGACTGGTTCAACAATCGTCGGCTCTTCGGCCCCATCGGCAACATTCCACCCGCGCAGGCCGAAGCCGCTTATTATGCAAATCTCGCTGGGTCTGCCGCCGTGGCATGACTCAAGCAAAATAGTCTCCGGGAAACCCGGGGCGGTTCACCATAGCTTCGCTCATGTCGCCCGTCGAGATGCCTCGCAGGTACAGCCACGGCAGCGCTGCCGACACGCGCGCGGACTTGCGCACGTACGGCGGCACGATCGTCGAATTGAACCGGATGCCCCAGCCCGAACGATCCCGCACCTTCGGCACCTGAACCGTCACCGGACCGATCGCTGTGACGACCTCGCGCTCGGGCAGGTAGCCGTTGCGCACCACGGCACGCCGGCCGTCGATCGACTTCACGTTGCTGTACTGTTCGAGCATGGTCGCCAGTTCCACCTCGACTGCCTGCTGAATGATCTGCCGCGCGCCTTGCTGGATCAGCTCATCTAGCACGCTTTTCGTTTGCGCTTTACTGCTGTTCGCTTCTTGCGTAATCTTCTTCATGGTGGTCGGGTCCGGCCTTCTCGGGTTCGCTGGTTGTGCCTTTGACAAGCAACATTCTCGCTAGACCGCCACCGCCATCTCAAATTCCCGCCGCTCCCGCTGTACACCAGATTCGACAATAGCTCAACCGAGATTTCATGCGCCTTGAGGCCTGATCTACAGGCGCCAGAAATGACGCAATCCGCTAACCAGCTGAATCTATTCGAAATTTAACCGGACACTACTGATGGCGGCAGTATCTTCAGCGTGACCGCGAAACGCTTCAGAATGGCGCGGTCGCCCTCCCAGGGCGCCACAATTTAAGCTTGAGATAAGTCGTACCTGGTGCCATAACATGGAAAGTCCAGTGTGCTTTGCCGCCGCTTCCAACCGCTTCCGAACCGCCGATATAGTCGCTCTCCTGCAGTTCCACGAGGCCGGTGTCCAATCCATCGACGCCCAGCGATAGCCGGTCGTCGCATTTTCAGACAGATACAGCACGAACGTCTCGCCCGCACCTAGCTCCATGGTCGTGCCGTTGTCGGCTTCCGCTATCGTCCGGCTATCGTTATGTCTCAAAGCTTTCGCACCTTCAATAGGAGTACAAGCAAGACCAAACCCAAGATGGCAAGGCACCATCTCAATGTCGCCGCGCGCGGCGGAATGCGTAATCGGAGCCAGCCACCAATACATGGACTCATACCGTGATGCCATAACTCTCGTTAAAGAACCCTGCATTGATATATGCCTCGCTCGCGTAAGCAAAACCTTTGTCCCCCCAGGAGTCGCCCCAGCTGTTCCGAATAATGAAACGGTGGTCCTGCGTATAACCCACAACGCACGCCGCATGTCCGCCGCCGACCGTACTGGGCTGGAACGCGTCGAGGTTCCCGTTCGTCGTGGTTGCATTGTCCCACGTGGCATCGACGTTAACGCCGACCAGGATCGGACCGTGCGACGCAAGCCATACCCGCCAACGATTCAGATCTTTTCCCAAATTAAAGTACGCGGATAAGCGTCGTGTCGCGGCAGTGGCGTAAAATTTTTCCTCACCATCCGTATACATCAAGGTGTTGATGTGAAAAGGCAATAGCTCATTGGTTACCACACCATAATTGCGGCAAATCTCCATCGCTGCTTTCAGACTCGTTCCCGCTTCCTCTATGAAGGATTCTGGTCGCGCGACAAATTCATCGGACTCCTTCGATGCCATCCATGTATAGCGTGGTGACAGCAATTCGTTCTGCCCCAACTTGCCAGCCTTGACCAGGTGATAGCGCATCACGCCGTCCGTCGACCCCCATCCAACGCAGGAGCCCGTCGCCTGCTGATCACCGATCGCCCACCAAGGGACGCGGAGATCGTAACTGGACGGTAATGCTGCTACTGCTCCTACTGCTTCAGCTTCGATCGCATGCTCAAATCGCCAGTCGCGTTCTGTGCCTTTAGAGGGCACAAGATTGCAAATGCGGCGAATCGCTTTACCGTTCATGTTGTTTGCTCCTTTCTCTTAGCTAGAAGGTGTTAGGCACTTTCGGCCAGACCTGGTAACCTGGCGGAATGAAAAAACGCAGGCCTTACCCAACGGATGTATCGGATGAAGAGTGGTACTTCGCCGCTCCATACCTGACCTTGATGAGCAAAGACGCACCGTAGCGCCGCTACGAACTGCGCGAGATGTTCAACGCGCTGCGCTGGATCGTGCGCGCGGGTGCACCGTGGCGGTTGTTGCCCAACGACTTTCCGCCGTGGGAGATGGTCTACCAGCAAACGCAACGCTGGATTCAGGCAGGCTGTTTCGAGGCCATGGTGAGCGACCTGCGTTCGATCATCCGCGTCGCGCAGGAACGCCGTGGTCGACCCGGCGCGGTCATTCTCGACGGGCGTACGCTGCAGTCGACCTGCGAGAGTGGGTCTCGAGCCGGTTACGACGGCTACAAACGCAAGCGCGGCAGCAAGGTCCACATGGCGGTTGATACCTTGGGGCAGTTGCTTGCGGTGCATGTGACACCGGCCAATGAGCAGGAGCGCGCGCAGGTCGGTGAACTGGCGCGTCAGGTTCAGCAGGCCACGGGCCGCACGGTCAAGGGGGCGTTTGCGGAGCAGGGATATACCGGCGAAGAGCCTGCGCAGGCGGCACTCGATGAGGGTATTGAACTGCAGGTGATCAAGCTGCCGGAGGCGAAAAAGGGCTTCGTGCTGTTGCCGCGCCGCTGCGTGGTCGAGCGCAGCTTCGGCTGGCTCAACCGCTTCCGCAGACTGGCCAGAGACTACGAGCGGTTGCCCGAAACCCTGGCTGGATTGCACTTCGTCGTATTCTCCGTGCTTATGCTTGTCCACTTTGCATCCCTTAACAAAAGTGCCTAACACCCTCTAGGGCTTGATGTCCAGGTTGTGTTCGCCGCTCTAAACGAGATCTGGACGCCCGCGAGGCGGAAAACGTTGAAGGCGTCGGAATCGACAGCACCGATGCGCAGCAAGCCAATTACTGTGCATCGGCTAACCATTACTTGGCGTCGGGTTTGACGTAGTTGTAATTAACGGCCGTATAGGCGTACGAGTAGGATTCGTGCTCCTCGCTGCCGCAATTGACCTTGACGAACCATGAGCTCGCTTGAGAGTCCGAGTAGGCGTAGACGAAGTTGGTGACCGGAACGTTAAGCACAGGCATGACTGAAATGGTCCCGATCACCGTGCCGAATTTCGACGTGACAGTACTCTTTTTCGTTTGTGCCTGTACATCGCCCATCTCGGTCGTGAGATAGTCAAGCATCGGTGCCACGTCTCCGCCGAGACCGCCGAGAATTGCAGAAAAGAACTGCTCGGTAATGGAGACCGCGGTACCGGAACCGCTCTCGCTATTCTGGTCAACGCTCGTAATGCCCATGCCCGCGACGGAATTCATGGCTTGCGTCATCGTGCTCTGGTCGACAAGGTACAGCCCCGATTCCACTGCCTGTCCTGAGGTATTCAGAACGGCTGTTTTGATGGTCGAGGACATTGTCAACGCCTGCTTGAACGCGTCCACCACCTGGGTTTTCACGTCCGCAGGCCAGGAGTTCTCGAGGTACGCGAACAGAAAGTCCGAGCCGGCCGCGTGCATCCACTCCCCGTCATCCGTCAAGGTAACGTGATAACTGCGATAGGCACGTTCTTCACGTTCCATGCGGCGGACAATGTTGCGATGTGCAAGGTAGTTACGAACACTCATGGCGATCTCCTTTAAATCAGGTTGTTAATGCGAAGAAAGTTAAATGATTTAATGACAAATGGATTTAATGTCCAACCATCCCTGAAGGCTACTATTTTTCATGTAAAATATTGCAATACACTGCCGCATTACTTGCTTTCGTTAACTGGCCGATCACTTTGTGCAGCACATCGCTGCTCGCTGCCCCGCATTGATATGCTCGCCGCTAGCAGCTGTCGCCCCGTCAATCGCCTAATGAAAGCGACAATATCTCTCTGGAGGGTCGCGATGTAGGGGGATAGAGTTCCCTAGATCCTATGTGCAGGGGGCCATAGGCTGATCGGTAGAATCAGCCTGTCGGGATGGAGCTGCTTATGGGAGAGCGTCATGCGTACACACGGAACGGATTGGGTCAACGCGACGGACGCGGTGCTGGCTGTATCGGTTGAACTGGCGGCGGCCAAGTGGAAGGTCGCGCTGCATGACGGATGTCGCGAGAGTCCGTCGATTCACACGGTCGCGCAAACGGACCCGGCTGCCCGCCTGCAGGCGGTGCTGACGCTGATTGCAACACAAAGGCAGGCATGGTCACTGCCGCACAATACACGGGTCGTCGTGAGCTACGAAGCCGGCCAGGACGCATTCTGGATCTGCCGGGCCCTGCAGACCCACGGCATTGAATGTTACGTCGTGGATCCCGCGAGCATCCCGGTGGAGCGCCACAGGCGGCGCGCGAAGACCGACCGGCTCGACGGCACGAAGCTGGTCATCAACCTGCGTGCCTGGCTGCGCGGCGAACGCGACCGCATGCACGTGGTCCACGTACCATCACCGCAGGACGAAGCGTCACGCCACCTGATGCGTGAGCGCGGCCAGCTGCAGAAGGAAGTGCTGCAGCACCGTGACCGGATGCGCAAGCTGCTGGCCACACTGGGCTGCTGGGATGACGTCGACAGCAGGAAATTCGCCACCAGGCTCGCGCGCCGTGAAGTGCGCTGTCACGATGGTGCGCCGCTGCCCGAAGAGCTCCACCAACGGCTGCTGCGCGAGTGCGAGCGGCTGGCGCTGGCCGAGCAGCAGCTGGCCGCGCTGGAGAAGGCGTACCGTGCCCAGTTGCCCGAACCTGCGCGCGAGCGTATCGATCAGCTCACACGCTTGAGCGGCATTGGACCGGTCAGCGGCTCGAGACTCGCGCTGGAGCTCTTCTGGAGGCAGTTCGCCAACCGCCGTCAGGTCGGCGCCTGTACGGGACTGGTCCCGCAGCCCTATGACAGCGGCGAGAGTCAGGTGGACCAGGGCATCAGTAAACAGGGCAACCGCCGCGTACGCGCGTTACTGATCGAAACGGCGTGGACGTGGATCCGCTACCAGCCCCGCAGTGCGCTCACCCGCTGGTTCAACGAGCGCACGCAGGGCACTGGCCCGAACCGGCGCGCCCGACGCATTGCGATCGGCGCGGTGGCACGGCGCCTGGTCGTTGCACTGTGGCGCTACCTGACGGACGCCGTGATTCCTGAGGGTGCACAACTGAAAACACCATGAGGAAACCTATTGAGTAGCAACACAACCGTTGGATGAGGAAAACATTCCACTTGGTCGAAGTGAACATGCCCGTACAGCCTGCGGGTTGCCCACGCAACCGATTCTCTAGATGGGGCATGTTCCTGGCAAGCCTTCCAGCGTTACGCGCATAGGATGAGGCCGGCGATGCCCGTCGGCGGATAGAAGGAAGTGAGACGTTGATGTCTCACGTGCGCGACCATCGGCTTCAGACCAGAGGAGGATGCAGTTCCGATGCCAACAGCAGCCACCCCATGTGCCTGCATGGTGGGGGGGCGCGATACCCCCGCGCCCTCCACCATGAGGCAGCATATTGGCCCGGTGGGCGTCAAGGGTTCGGGCCTGACCGGCCCCGAGGCTTTGCCTAGCCCTTGACGCACATGTGTGGAGGGGAAAGAAACGGTTCAGTTAAAAATAGTCCTTGAAAATTTACTGCTCATAGAAGCAGGCTGTTGAATTTGGGTCCCGTGTAAACGGGGTTTGAGGGACGGGCGTTATTGATATCGTGTTCATGATCTTTGGCAGCGGCTGCGATGGCGGAATGGATGAGATGCAGGAACCCCTGTTCACGACGGTCAAGCTCGAGGAGTTCGTCCCGGCAGATCACCCGTTGCGACCGATCCGGTTGCTGATGTCAAACGCAATCTCAAGTTGATACAGCTTCGGACGCGAACGCAATCGTAGTTTGATACACCCCGTCCTGCGGTTATTGGGTGGCGCTGACCTCCTTCGAATTGCGTTTGCGTTTGACGTCGTTCTCGTCGCTTAGGTATGGCGGCGGGACACGGTTGATCATGCCGGCCTGACGTTTCTCCTTCAGTCTGTACGAGTCGCCGGAGATCGGGACGACGTGTGCGTGATGAAGCAGTCGATCGAGGAGTGCCGCCGTGAGCGTGGCGTCGTCGGCGAAGGTCTGGTCCCACTGGCCGAATGGCAAATTGCTCGTCATTATATGGAATTGAGGGCTTTTTCTACCTTTGTTTCTTTCTATCTGGTGCGGTGAGCCGGTCAGGCGTCGGCGTCTTCTTGAGTCGCAGGAGTAGACGGTCTATAGCTTTCTGGTCGCCTTCCACTGCTGCACGTTCATCGTCGGTCAGCGGTATCTCCTGCAGCATCCGTATCATTCCAGTCTTCGATTGGAGCAGGTCGGCGCGGGACGATTCCTTCGGAATGTAAAAGTCGCAACGTGCGCAAGCCATGCGGTGCGGACACTGATCGAAGAATTCGTACGAGCACTAGCCTTGATGGCGACGTGGTCGTCACCTGTGCTGATATACGAATAAGCCAGCAACACGTTGCGTGACTGAGCGGGATCGAAACCGTCAGTGTTCTTCACGGTGTCCGGCGTGAAACATGTAGCGGGGGTCTTCTAGTCAGGTGTGGTGCCAGAGGGACAAGCAACCCGCTGACGCTGTACGCGAAGCTTGGTGCCAGGACCTTTATATTCCATGCGACTACTCCCGCAACGCCATCGGTGACAATATGGAAATTGGGCGAGTTCTGCAAGGTGATGCGATAGAGTGTGAAAGCGGAGCCTCCCGTCACCTGGACAAGCCGGGGATTTTGCTGGTGTAGTCCGGAGATCTTGTTTTGATAGGCTGGGCGACGTCCCACCAGGTGCGCCTGCCCGCATTGGCGCCGCTGGTGAGCAAGCTGCCACCACGACCGTCGATGGTCCCGTCACCCAGAATCGCGCTGCCCGTAGTTGTCTGTGCAAGTATGAGCGGATTGCAAGATTTTTTATTTGATGTAGTCGCAGTACCGCACGTTCCCGCACCATTATCGAAGTCTGCGGGATTGCGAGAGGCGAATAGCGTCACGCCTCGGTCGATCCACAACGATACTCCGGATTGAACCGCCCCGGGTTTCCCGGAGACTATTTTGCTTGAGTCATGCCACGGCGGCAGACCCAGCGAGATTTGCATAATAAGCGGCTTCGGCCTGCGCGGGTGGAATGTTGCCGATGGGGCCGAAGAGCCGACGATTGTTGAACCAGTCCACCCATTCGAGCGTCGCCATTTCAACGGCCTGCAGATTGCGCCACGGTCCGAGGCGATGGATGACCTCTGCCTTGTACAAGCCGTTGATCGTTTCAGCCAGTGCGTTATCGTAGGAGTCGCCCACGCTGCCCACCGACGGCTCGATGCCCGCCTCGACCAGCCGATCCGTATAGCGGATCGATACGTATTGCACGCCGCGGTCGCTGTGATGGATCAGCCCGTCCTGCTGCGCCGGCTGTCGTTCGTACAAGGCCTGCTCCAGTGCGTCCAGAACGAAGTCCGTGCGCGCCGAGCTCGACACGCGCCAGCCGACAATGCGTCGGGCGAACACGTCGATGATGAACGCGACATAGACGAAGCCCTGCCAGCTCGATACATAGGTAAAATCTGAAACCCACAGCGCATTGGGCCGTTCGGCCGTGAATTGCCGCTTCACCAGATCCTTCGGGCACGGCGTCGAACCATCGCTCACTGTCGTACGTACCGTCTTGCCCCGCACCACGCCGCGCAGGCCCATCTGCTTCATCAGCCGCTCGACCGTGCAGCGCGCCACGACAATGCCTTCGCGCTTCAATTGCGTCCAGACCTTGTCTGCGCCATAGACCTGGAAGTTTTCTTCCCACGCGCGCCGGATCTCATCCTTGAGCATCCTGTCACGCTGGGCCCGCGGCGGCACCAGGTCAGGATTGGCGCGGCGAGCCACATGGGTGTAGTACGTCGACGGTGCGATTGGCAGCACCCTGCAGATCGGCTCGACCCCGTAGACGTGCCGGTGATCATCGATGAACGTGATCATCACTTCGGTCGGCGGTCGAGCTCCGCCTGTGCGAAATACGCTGACGCCTTGCGCAGGATTTCATTGACCTGCCGAAGCTCACGTACTTCCCGCTCCAGTTCCTTGAGCCGATCCTGCTCCTGCGTACTCGTGCCCGGGCGCAAACCCCGATCCCGCTCCTCCTTGCGCACCCAGCTACGCAGCGTCTCGCCCGAGCAGCCAAACTTCGCCGCAATCGACGCGATCACTTTCCATTGCGATTCCCGGTCGCCTTGATGTTCCAGCACCATTCGCACAGCCCGCTCACGCACTTCCGGCGAGTATCTTGGGGATTTCTTCTTCGTGTTTTCCATAGCTCCATTTTCTCAAGAAGTGGAGTCTCCGGAAAACCCGGGGCGGTTCAGATTTTAGCCTGAGCGGACCACTGAGAAAGCCGGGATCTCCTGATGCACCGGTGACAAGCTTAACCGCTTGGCCTGCCGGACAGGCGTCGATTGCGTCTTGGATGCGCGCGGTGTCCGGATTGGACGAAGATGCATTCGCGTCCCACATATCGATGGAGCCGTTGACCGGCGCAAGCGATGCTTCGAGCCGCCTGCAGACGGTTGCAGGTAGTGACGGTTCGTTGACTGTGCCCCATTGTGTCTTTACGGGCCGTAACTTGTCCGCTGACGTGGATGCCAACGCGGGCGCAATCACGAGAAGTGACCGATGAGGCCTGAGGTGTTTCACCACCTGTCCCACAAAGAGCGCGCGGTCCCTACCGGAACGTACACTTCATGCGAACAGATGTTGCGCTCCAGATCGGGGGCGTCTACTATTATCAGACAAAACTGAGTTGTCGCTTACCCTTCTGAACGATCGCGCGTAAAACTTGCGAACCGTCCCTCTGAAAATCTTCAGACGCCTTTACTGGCGAGGGGCGCGCCCGTATGTGTGCAGGTGGAAGACCACCGTTCGAATACAATCGTAAGAAAAATGTGGCTCTGTTGAGATTTGAGTGGGTTGTGCCGCGTGCGGGTTGATCGAAGTGAAGTCGAGCTTGCCGGCGATCAGGAACAGCACCGTACGCATGGTCGTGAGGTTGGCGTAACCGCGCGCGCGTCGCTTGCCGGCCTGAAAAAGGCCGTTGAGGGCCTCCCGGAAGCCGTTTGTCTGACGCGTCTGGGTCCAGGCGACGATGCCGTCGAAGTGCTTGCGGATCATGCGCGCAACCTCCTTCATGGGTTCGACCTTGGAGCGCATCACGTTGATACACCACTGCTCGAGCATCTCGGAGACGACGTTGATCTGCTTGCGATCGAGGATGTCGCGCAATTGCTCGCGATAGAGCCAGGCCCGGGCGGTGCGCTTGGTCGTGACGTTAGCAACGAGCGCGTCCAGATCGGCACGCTGCGCCACGCTCAGCCGATCGCGGTCCTTGAGCAGTGCCCAGCGCAGGCCCTTGAGGGCCGGGTCGGTCTTCTGTTCGAGCCGCGCGTCTTGTCCAGAGCAAACGATGCCTGAGCGACAACGTGGAATCTGTCGAAGATGATGCGGGCGTTGGGCAGGTGCTCGCTGACGCCCTTGATGAAGGCAGGCGACATGTCGATGCTGACCGAGGTGATTGGCCCGGGCGTGGCGTTGTGCGCTTGCAGATGGGCGGCAAACTGCTCGATGGTGGCGGCGTCCCGGCCTTCGGTAACGAACACGACCTTGCGTTGCTTGGCGTCGGCCACGAGAGTCAGATAGTTGTGCCCACGCTTATAGGAGGTCTCGTCCACGGCAGCGTTCGTCACGTCCGACAGATCGATCTCGGCCAACGCCAGTTCGACGTAGCGCTTGCAGATCGCGTGCACGCGGTGCCACGACTCGCCGACGGCGCGGGCCACCGCAGCAAAAGGCATTTGCGCCACTGTGATGGACTTGTGGGACTTCGGTCAAAGCGACGTACGCTACTCGACTGCTCATCCGGAATGGCCGAGCGCAATGGAGGTCGCCCCTGGCATTCACATCTACGACCTCCCCCCCTGTAATGGGATGGTCACCCCCTCCCCGCAGCAGGGGTACTCTGCCGGGATTCCTTGGGAGATCTGCCATGCAAAACGTCACATTGGTCGGTATTGATCTGGGTAAGCACGCTTTTCACCTTCATGGTCAGGATGCGGCGGGTAAAGCGGTGTTTCGCAGAAAGTTATCGCGCAAGCAACTGATTGAGTTCTTCGCCACGCTCCATCCATGCACGATAGTCATGGAGGCGTGTGCTGGTGCGCACTGCATGGCACGCAAGATCGCCGAACTCGGGCACGAGGCAAAGCTGATCTCGCCGCAGTTCGTACGCCCGTTCGTGAAGAGCAACAAGAACGATTTCGTCGATGCCGAGGCAATCTGCGAAGCAGCTTCCCGACCGTCAATGCGCTTCGTAACGCCGAAGACTGTATCGCAGCAGACACTGTCTGCCCTGCACCGGGTACGCGACTCACTCGTTCGGGACAAGGTTTGCACGACCAATCAGATGCATGGATTCCTGCTTGAATTCGGCGTCACGCTACCTGTCGGCAATGCCGTTGTCAGGCGCCTGCCCGCGTTGCTGGCCGAGCACTCCCTCCCGCCACGTCTCGTCGCGATTCTTGAGCGCCTGCATGCGCATTTCAAATATCTTTCGGAGCAGATTGGCGAGATCGAGAAGGAGCTCAACCGGCAGCTTGCGGATGACGCTATAGCCCAGCGACTGCTTACCATTCCGGGAGTTGGACCGATTACCGCAAGCTTACTTGCCTCAGAACTCGGCGATGGAAAGCAGTATCGATGCGGCCGCGACTTTGCCGCTGCCGTCGGACTGGTCCCCCGCCAGTACAGTACGGGAGGCCGGTCGAACCTGTTGGGAATTTCCAAGCGGGGGGACAAGAACATTCGCCGGTTGCTCGTCCAGTGTGCCCGTGCCTTCATGCTGCATCTGAACAGGCACACGGGCAAGATGGCCGACTGGGTGCGCTCAATGCTCGCGCGACGACACTCAAACGTAGTGGCCTGTGCGCTCGCTAACAAGTTCGCGCGAATAGCCTGGGCCATTGCGAGTCGCGACGCTGTATTCGACCCATGCACGCGAAGCGCCCCTCGATGAGCCACCTCCCGCCGAACTGCTTTACCGAAGTCGATCCATCTGGTTTTGCGATTGCTGAATACTGATGACGTGAACGGCAAACCGGCCTGACGGAAACCCTGAGAGGTTAACCAGCTTCTGAAGCTGCCCCTGTTATCAGGACCATCAGGCGCGATTCTCATCGAGGCGCGACGGCTCATCCCGCTCTGACGCCGGATAGATTTACGCAAACCCAACGCGCCAAAAAATTCAGCATTGCAAAAACGGGGGTGACCATAGATAAACCTCCGCAACAGGAGCACACATCATGACCGAAACCGATGTAAAAGAGCGCGCCTTCGCGATGCCGCTCACGAGCCCTGCGTTTCCGCCGGGCCCGTATCGCTTCGTCGATCGCGAGTTCCTCATCATTACCTATCGGACTGAATCCGGACGTACTTGCCGAAGTGATACCCGCGCCGCTGGAGATGACCGATCCACTCGTAAAATTTGAATTCATCCGGATGCCTGATTCGACCGGCTTCGGGGATTACACGGAAAGCGGCCAGGTCATCCCGGTCCGGTTCCAGGGCCAGGTGGGCGACTATGTGCACGCCATGTTTCTCGACGATGAGCCGCCAATTGCCGGTGGACGCGAAATCTGGGGATTTCCCAAGAAGCTTGCATCTCCGCAATTGCGGATCGAAAAGGACACGATTGGCGGTGTCCTGAGGTACGGCCCGGTTCCGGTAGCAGTCGCGACGATGGGTTACAAGCATCGCGCGCTGCCGCACGACAAGATTCTCGCGTCGCTTTCGGCGCCGAACTATCTACTCAAGATCATTCCGCATGTCGATGGCACGGCGCGAATCTGCGAACTCGTGCGCTACTTCTGCGAGGACATCGCCGTCAAGGGTGCGTGGGAAGGTCCAGCAGCGCTAGAACTGTTCCATCATGCGCTCGCGCCTGTCGCGTCGCTGCCGGTACTGGAAGTGATCTCGGGCGTGCACATCCTTTCCGATCTGACTCTTGGCCTTGGCACGGTGGTTCACGACTATCTTGCCGAGTGAGGAGAACCATCATGAAACTGCAAGGCAAGTCCGTCATTATCACGGGCGCGGCAAGTGGCATCGGCAAGGAAATCGCCATTACCTATGCACGCGAAGGCGCGCTGGTCGCCATCGCAGACCTCAATCTGGACGCTGCCAATGCGACGGCGGAAGAAATCCGGGCGGCGTTGTCATGGGTACTGTAGGCCAATGTCTCGGCACATGCATAGTTATCCTTATCAGTCAACCGTCTCAACCGGGTCTGAGACGGTCCAGCCATGCCATGTTGCGAGACGTTCTTTCAGGATAGCGCGATGACGAGCGGCGTTCATCTGATGTCTTGATAGCGCGAAGTGCTGACGGATCGGGCCGAAGCACGAAAGACAAGCCTGCGTGCGATGCGCCTCGCGAAACCCGCACATCTGGCGTTCCCGCCTACGGGTGGGCTGGTGGCTGTTCTCGGCGCGGTTGTTCACGCGTGCGGCCGCTTTGACGAAAACGTGCTTTACCTGAGCAAGCTCAGGGATATCAGCCTTCGCGGCCGGATAACTGCGCAGCTGGTCGGTAACGATCTTGCGTGGCACCGGGTTTGAACGTAGCACCCGCCGGAAGAAGCGCTTTGCCGCGGCCTTGTCGCGACGCTTTTGCACCAGCATGTCGAGTTCGGCGCCATGCTCGTCGACCGCGCGCCACAGGAGATACGGCTCACCGCGCAGCGTCACGAATACCTCGTCTAAATGCCAGGTGCTGCCGGGCTTGGGCCGCACCGGTTTGGCACGCTGAGCGAATCCAGCGCCGAACTTGTCGCACCAGCAACGGATCGTTTCATATGCGACCACAACGCCACGCTCAAGCAACAACTCCTCGATGTCGCGCAGGCTCAGGCTAAACCGGAAGGCAGTATGACTTTGCGTGAGGCAGGGGCTGGCCCGCCGTGGGGAAACTGAACGCGGGTTAGCATCGCTGCCAGAGCCGCACGGTGTGGACGGTGCCACACCCGGCGATTTCCAGCACGGAGGCCAGCATGCGAAACGATAGCACGGTGTACGTTGGACTGGATTTTCACAAGGCTCGATCACGGTCGCCTACGCGATCGACGCGGGCGAGATCGAACTGCTGGGCAAGACCGGTACGACCGGGGCCGACAGGTTCTGTTGCAGTAAGGCCCACGCTAAAATTGGGTAGCGAATTTTTGAGCTGTGCGATGAAGAAGACGAAGACACCGCGAACCACCCTCGCGCCGGGCCTGGCCAAGGTCCTGAAGCGCCTTCACTACCCGCTTGAAGTGATTTTGCTGTGCGTGCGATGGTACGTGGCCTATTCGCTGAGTTTGCGCAATCTTGCGGAAATGATGGACGAGCGTGGTATCGCGGTGGATCATTCGACGGTGTACCGCTGGGTCATCAAACTGATGCCGCTCTTCGGAAGGAGCTTCCGCCAGCACAAGCGTCCGGTTGGGGAAAGCTGGCGAATGGACGAGAGCTATATCAAGATCAAAGGCGAGTGGAAATATCTTTAGGGCAGTGGACAAGGCGGGCGACACGGTCGAATTCCTGCTCATGGCCAGGCGGGACAAGGTCGCTGCCCGGCGGTTCTTTGAAAAGGCGATCGCCCATAATGGTACGCCAGAGACCGTGACCATCGACAAAAGCGGCTCCAATCTGGCCGCACTGGATGCAGTGAATGCCGATTGCGAGACGCCGATCAAGGTCCGTCAGATCAAGTACCTGAACAACATTGTCGAACAGGACCATCGGGCTATCAAACGCCGGATCCGGCCGATGCTGGGATTCAAGAACTTCCACCGTGCGAGGGTCATTCTCGGCGGCATCGAGGTAATGCACATGATCAGGAAAGGACAGATGAAATGTGCGGGCAAAGACCCGTCGTCTGCTTCCCAGCAGTTTTACTCCCTTGTGTCATAAGCAATACTTATCATATCGACATTTCTCGTCCCGACACCGTTACTGCAACAGAACCATGTTGGGCGCCATGCCACGATTGAAGATCGCGCGTCGGTTGGCACGACAGTCGTAGACGCCATCCAGACTGACGATTGCGCCTTGCAGGTCTGCGCCGATGGCGCGGGCCATTGCAGTGAGTTTCGGCAGCGCCTCGCGCAGCAGGGGCGATTCGTTGCGGTTACCTGGGGCACTGACGAAGGGCGCGATGACGTTGCAGTGGCGATCGCAGAATGGCACCACCTTGTCACCCTTCAGATGTTTGTGGCCGCTGTAGCCGAGGTTGTCACCGCCTTTCTTGGCGGCCGTCGTGGTGCCATCGCCGTGAACAACCGTTAGATCAAGCAGGCTGTCGTCATGAAGCCTGTACCGAGCCAGCAAAGATGGCATCGGTGGGCTTTGTTCAGCAGGGCAGAGCCGCAGTTGGTTGCAGACGCAACTAGGCATTTTTGACGCAAACAGCCTTGCCGAAACTGTTCCACAGATTCACGAGGTTCGCGATAATCACGCCCTCGCGCTGCTGCGATTCGGTTTTGCGCGTCAGTAGCCGCGCGCCGATGCAACGCTTGATTCGCGAGATCTGCGCCTCGACCAGCGCGCGCTGGCCGTACCCGTATTTGTTGCGGAACGCATGGATGCCCTTGTCCTTGATGTACCGAACGAGATGGTCGTGCCAGCGCGTCGCCGGCTGATTGTGAACGACCGCATTGGCCGGTGGGGGAATCACCGGCAGCACGCCGCAGGCTGATCACGCCTCGGTCTGCGCAATACTGTAGTACGCGCCGTCGGCGATCACGCAGTCGACGTTCGCGTCGACTGCCAGCATCGCATTCAGGCCCGCCTCGTCGGAGACGTTGTCCTCGGTAATCGCGATCTGGTGGACATTCATCTCCGGGTCGATCGACAGATGCATCTTGCGCTACGGCGTCTGGCTCGCGTCGCGCCCGTACTTTTGCCGATGCCATTCGCTGGCCCGGCCAAAGTTCATGCCGCTGCTGTCGACGATCAGGCTGATGGCTTCGCCGTTGCGCAGGCGTTCGGCCACGCGAGCGCAGCGTTGCTTGACCTGAACCTCGAGCGTACGGAACCGCTCGCTCAGAAGCCCGAAACTCGGTACCCCGATGTCGAGTCCGCGCAGCGCCCAGAATTCGTGCATGTGGCCGGTGATCTGCCGCATGCCCCAGCCGAACAGCCGATAGAAGATGAAGATCGGTTCGAGGTACGCATCGCTGTACGTCCGGGACTGACCCGACACGCCCTTCTGGTAGGGCGTGTCGTTGATGAACAGCGCCTTCAGGTCTCCGTCGGGACAATACAGGCTGAGTTGCCCGCGCCGCTTCAGGCTTTCGTTGTACTCGTGCGCGTTTGTTACCGCATAGCCCGGCTTCGCTCGTTTGCGCGGTTCGCCCGTCTTCAGTCTTGCCTTGTAAGGCATGAAAGCTCGCTCGTCGGATAGATCACCGGACTCCTTCTACCCGACCCACGGCCGCCGCGCAAGCGGCCCTCTTGAACAAAGCCCGGTCGAACGAAAAACGCGGCCACCATGTCGGAAACAACCATCGTTAGGTTTGCCTGAACGGACAGGATGTCCGTTCAGGCGTTCATCAAACGCGTCCCGTATTACGGACAATTGCCGATGACATAGTATCCGGCAGACGTCTGCGCCAGCGTGTTCGAATAAAAGACGTTGTCCAGCCCCATACTCTGGTTCGACCCGTTCGCATAGGCCGTGCCGCCGGAATCATGCGCTCGGCTCGCTTGTACATGTGCATAGTTAGTGGTCGTCGTCTCGGTGCACACGAAGCTCGATTGCGTCGTCGCCGAGACTGACGACGATTGGGCGCTCTCACCCGCATTTGGATCGATTTCGGTCACGGTGTAGGAATAGGTCGTCCCAGCGATCAACCCTGAATCGGTATAGCTGGCAGATGCGGACGAGCCCACCTTGCTTCCGTTGCGATAGACGCTGTAGCTGGTGGCATTTGCAACGGCATTCCACGAGAGAGAAACGGTCGTCTGTGTTGTTCCCGACACTGCGAGGCCGCTCGGTGCGGAGCCTGACGGTGCAGGCCCCGACGCCGCGCGGAGGTTATTCTTGACCCAATAGTCCATCAGGAATGTCGGATAGTTGATGCGGGTTGCATCCACGTAGTTCGCGTTGTTGCCGCCGGTTCCGGCCGGCCATGCGTGCGACATGCCGGAAACTGAGATCTCGTGCGTCCGAACCTTTCCGCTGCTGTCGGAATACGGCGTGTTCGTTCCGCCGCCCTGAATCGTCACCTTCGCCCCTTGGGTAAAGGTGCCGCCATAGAGGATTCGAAAAGTGGCAGTGTCGAGTGGGCCGTACGCCTGCGCGACCGTGTAATCCGACGTCCCCCAGACCGCGCCGGCGATCTGCGTTGAGAATTTGCCGACGTTCGATCCTGCCCATGCCCTGCACTGGTTCGCCGCGGTCGTAGCCGTATAGCCGCTTGGCACATAACCGATCTGCGCCGTGGTCGTTCCAGGCGGCGGCCCGGCATTGATACCGATTCCGGCGAAGATGTCGGGGGCAATGCAACCCAGCACCATCGTCATGCCACCGCCCGAGGAGAGGCCCGCGACGTACACCTGATTGGGGTCGATCGCGTACTGCGAATTGGAAACAAAGCGGTTCACTAGATCCAGCAGCACACCGACATGCCCGGTACCGCGGCTCGGGGACGTGTTCGCATAATCCCAGCAGTGGTTGCTATAAACGTTGCCGGTCGCGTTCGGCGCCAGAATGATCGCCCCGTACTGATCTGCAATTGCTTTCCAGTTGAAACCGGCCGCACTGCTGCTGTTGATCACGTCGCCGGACGCGGTCTGCAGACAACCGTGCAGCACAAGTATCAGTGCCCGCTGGCCATTGGGAGTGGTGGGCTGGCTCGCCGGCCAATAGTAATAGCCGGTCAGGTTGCCGCCATTCACCGAATCTGTGGCCCAGATCTGCTGCCCACTCCAGGTTCCGGGTCCGGGCGTGACCGCGGCCAACGCAGGAGTCGTCGCCAGCGCGACGAAGAAGCCAACAATCCATCGTCTTTGGGGTCGTGAGAGCGGTTGCATAACGTCTCCTTTAGTTGTATGGACACTGCTGTCGAGAGGCAAGCACCCCGGGACGTGGGGGCATTTAGACTCGATGGGATGATTGGTTCGCGATGCGAAGTGACAATTCGCCATCTTCGTCGAGAAGCAAACGGACAGAACCGCCGCCCCTAGCACCGCCGCGAACCACAAGCAGCGTCCATGCCATGCCCATTGTGGATACGGCATCGCGCCAGCGGAGCCACGTAACCGTCGGGCAAGGCGCGTCCCTCAACGCTCAAAGACCGCTTTCCCATCCTTTTCCGCCACCCCTATGCAGTCCGACATTGAGGAATCCACACTTCATTTCCGGAAATGTGCTAGCACCAGCCACAGAACTGGATTGGTAGGGGAAATCCCACTCCCGCGCGGATCCACAACTTGAGACACTGCTCGCCTTCGTCTCTGGTCCGAGACGGTTCATAGCAAGCTGGACCGGGCGGCGCTGTCACACGAGGAGAAGATCCGAATGGCAACCGAGGTCGGCACAATCCTGAGCGACTACAGCTATGTCTGGCGGCGCGCTGTGCGTTCGCTCTTCGACACCCTCATTAATTCAAGCGAGGGCACCCTGATCGTCGACCGACAGGCCAAAGTCGTCTGGATCAGTGAGAAATATGCTGCTCACTTCGGCTTTGCCGATCCCAAGATTGCAATTGGTCTCGATTGCGAGACCGTTGTCCCAAACAGCCTCTAGTCGATAGCAATCAATCAGGACTCTCAGCTAGCTGTTTTTTTGCTTCGAGCTGTTGTCTTGATAGAAGGTCAGCTTTCTGCCCCAACTGCTTCTTCGCTTCCAATTGCTGTCTTGATACTAAGTCGGCTTTTTGCGCCAGTTGCTTCTTTGCTTCGAGTTGTTGCTTTGATAGAAGGTCTGCTTTCTGTGCCAACTGCTTCTTAGCTTCCAATTGCAACGCAACAATATCGTGGCTCATGATGGCTCCGATAGCTTGAACGTCGGGATCTTGGATATAACGAACGCTTTCTGCTCGCGCGTAAGGTTTTCGAGTAGCGCCTGCGGTGTCAAGGCTTTTGGATCAAACGCACAACATTCGGTAAGGCTTGGGTTCTCTCCTTTTTGCAAGCGCCGGACCTGTTCATCGAATCCCGCCTGACAAAGGTTCGAAAGTGGACATGAAAGGCACGGTGTGCGGTCCCTCGTTGCCGGTAGGTACTTCTGTTCGCTAATACAGTACTCTTCGAACTCGGGCCCGTCATACCGACTGGTTGCAGGATAGCTGAATGCAGGTTTATCTTTCAAAGTCTCCTCCAGAGTGGGGCGTCGGCATCCGTCTGCGAGAGTTAAACAGCGGTACGATTACAGCAGCATAGATTTTCGGCAGGGAAAAGAGCGTCGGCGATCAATTCATCGGGAACCGCGTTAGCGGTTTCCGATGTGCTGACATGCAAATCACTTCATGCTTACCCGCACATTGTAATGAACGCGGCAGCAGCACCAGCAGCGGGGGCGGCGGCTTTTCGGACGGCAATCTTTAGATTTTCCCCGCCAATTATCAACGCATCCCGGTCGTCTGTCGCTCGTGGGTCTTCGCTCGATAGTGCGTCCACTTCCTTGATGTCGACTTTCGTTCCGCGTGGGACTACCACTGTCAGTGGTTGCGTAGCCATGTTGATTCTCCAAATATGAACGGTAAAGGCGAAACGGGCTGCGTCTGCAGATTGCTGACGTACCGATCGGCCTATGGAATGTCAGTTCGAGCGGCGCGAGCAAAGTCGAAGTGAGAGCAACCTCTCCTTGCCAAAAGAATGCACCGTTACTAATCTAGTACAACGTTGTGCGCAGCGATAGCAGAACCTGAGTTAAGAAAAGACTAAATGATCCATCCGGCATAGACTCTTCTTCCGAGGCATCCACTATGACATTCGATCGCTGGAATCGACCGCGTCTGCGTCACTGCACACTTGTCATCGATGTTTCAGGTCGTTTAACGATGATCGTGGGAAAAGAAAGATTTGAAATTGAACAGGTTGCCGGTTCGCGAGAACAATTCCTTAGCATGAAGCGTTATTTGGATGGCCGGCATACCTGTGAAGAAATATCAGTAGTGTCCGGTTAAATTTCGAATAGATTCAGCTGGTTAGCGGATTGCGTCATTTCTGGCGCCTGTAGATCAGGCCTCAAGGCGCATGAAATCTCGGTTTTCTCGAACACGGAGACCGAAAGAATCTGTAGCAATGTGTAGAGCGAGGCATCGAGTTGAAGCTCCTTTTTGACAATTGCGATCAGTACGTGGGTGGAGACCGCACACCAGATTTGCATCTTGACGGCGTTCTCGCTTGTGCCAAGGAATCGCTTGATGCGCAGGTGCCGTTTGATCCACTTGAAGAACAGTTCGACCTGCCAACGGTTCTTGTACAGCGCGGCGATGGTCAAGGGCGGCATCGTCGTGTTGTTGGTCAGGAAGATCAGGTTCTTGCCAGATTCCGGATCCTTGAAACGGATGCGCCGCAAACGTTCCCGGGTAGTCCTGCGAAGCGCGGAAACCGTTCAGAGCAATACTCTGATCGCAGATCACACCCGTGCTCCGGTCGGTGGCGGTCGAGTAGACGCGGCGCGCGTTCATGTTGCTCGTGGCGCGCGTAACAAAGAAAGCACCCGCCTGATGCAGCTTGAAAAGTCGTGCGAAGTCGAGATAGCCGCGATCCATGACGTAAAACGCACCGGCTTCTATGGGCAGGAAATCAAGCACGCCCACCTCGTGCATCTTGCCGTCGCTGATGTGGATGAACGCGGGAATTGCGCCACGCAAATCCAGCAGCGTATGCATCTTCACTGCAGCCTTGGTCGTGCGAAACGGCGCCCACTGGAACAAGGACAGGCACAGGTCGATCGTCGTGGCATCGAGCGCATAGACCGTCGCATCGAGGTCGATGTCCAGCGACTCGGTCGCGTAGAGCGCACGGGCACGGGTGATAAGCCGCATTGCCAGCGCATGATAGATACGCCAGTCTCGCAGGTTCAACGCGTCCGACAAGGTGGAGCGTGCCGGCACGTTCTTCAAACCCATATGAAACAGCTTGCTCTGATTCGCAGCGAGGCAGGCCTCGATGTCGCGCAGCGATTCGCGCCAGGTCAGCTGCGCGAAGGCCATGATGCGAAACAGATCCGCGCAACCCAGCGTGCGCACACCCGCGTCGCCGCGATGTCGATCGATGATGCGGCCAAACGTCTTCCAAGGCACAAACTCCATAACTTGCGCAAACAGCGTCTTGCCCACGTTCATGCGCTACCCCGGGTCGTCGAAACCCGAAAGGATCGCAAATGCTGCTTTCGAAATTCAAATCGTGGACACCCTCGAAATCCTCAAACCCCGCGTCAGCAGGCGCCCTCCAGCCTGTCGACCTCAAATAAACCGGACACTACTGTTAAGGAAGCTCTGCAGAAGTCGTTTTCGTAGCGGCGATTTTCCACACGCATCGCAGTCTGAACGGCGACGACATTCCTTGTGCGGAGATCGCCCGGTACAGTCACCAGTCGGAGGCTGTACCGGTGAAACATATGCCCGCACCGGCTCCATCTTAAGCGTTTCGCAAAGCTCTGCGCGCCATCCACAAATTGCTCAAAGCGAACAACGTGGTGATCTGGGCAGTGTTTTTCATCAAACCGCGATAGCGGGTCTTCGCATAGCCGAACTGCCGCTTGATGACGCGAAACGGGTGCTCAACCTTGGCACGGATACCGGCCTTGAGCCGCTCGATCTGATCGTATATCGCGTCCAGAGGATTACTCTGGTCCAGTAGTCTGCGCTTGCCCGGTCTCATCGCAACATGCCAACGAGCTGCGTCGGCCTTACAATGCTTTTCGATTCCCTGATACCCGGCGTCAGCGTAGACATCCGTCTCCTTGCCGTGCAGCAACGCCTGGGCAACGGTGGTGTCGTGCACATTGGCCGCCGTTCCAATGACTGTATGAACCAGTCCGGAGTCTGCGTCGACGCCGATGTGCGATTTCATTCCGAAATACCAGTTGCCGCCTTTCTGCGTCGAGTGCATTTCCGGATCCCGGGTGCCGGAACCGTTCTTTGTCGAACTGGGCGCGGCAATCAGGGTGGCGTCGACTGCGGATCCAGCCTTTAGCATCAAGCCCTTCTCCGTCAGGATCTCATTGACCAGTGCGAGCATTTGCGCGGCCAGCCCATGTGTTTCAAGCAGATGGCGGAACCGGAGAATCGTGCTTTCATCCGGCAAACGCACCATGCCGCCGTCGAGACCCGCGAACTCGCGATACAGCGGCACGTCGTACAGCGCCTCTTCCATTGCAGGGTCCGACAGACCGAACCACTGCTGCATAAAATGAATTTGCAGCATCGTCGCGATCGGGAAAGGCGGCCGTCCGGTTTTGCCTGCCGGATAGTGCGGCTCGATCAGCGCAATCAGCTTCGACCAAGGCACGACACGCCGCATCTCATCGAGAAATTCCCGCTTGCGCGTGCGCTTGGTTGACAGATCCAGGTGAAGACCCAACTGCGACATTACTCTTCTCCTCAACTAATTCGCGATGCTTCCAGGATAGCTGAACGGGGCGTCAATGCCAGGACTTTTGCAGACCTTCCTTAACAACTTTAGTTGTGTGAGCGTCCAGTTCTTTCAACACTGTAATGCTTAAGGCGTCCATTAAGATAATCTTTCTTATCTTAATAGCATTGCTGCCGAGCGATTCTTGGCAGAAACTCGCAATTCACACATGCCTTTTCATGTAAAGGGCAGGAGCGACCGTGCTTGTTTGAGAAGCGCATGCGACGCGGCAAACTCGTTACGTCCAGCCATAGTTACAGCGGCGTCACTGGTGCGCGCGAAGAGCTCGTCGTCGGACGTCTCGACCACATTCAAACCGAGGCCAGGCTCGTCGAATTGGCGAAAGAACGCGAGCATTTCGAACGCATCAAGCCGCCCGTCTTGGGGACCAGCCTTGGCCAGAATTTCGGCGGCGGCTGCCAGTTGTCGGGAGGCTGCGAGGAATCTGGTGCGCTCCACGACGGTCTCCTTATTAGTCGCGGTTGCCAATTCTTCTGAGAGTCTAGGCTGAGGTATTCAACTGCGGTAGCGAATCAGTGCGGTTGCGCTACTGGGCCTACGTTGGTGAGTCCACGACGCTCAGGATAGGGCTGTCCTCGAGCGTCCGGGCGTTGTATCAGGAGAACCGCTGGTCGTTGCCATGGATGTGCGACGAATTGCGACGGAAACAAGTCAGCATTCGAATGCGAGACACCATGACGGGCGGGGCAACCTCTGCAAGCAGTCGTCGGACAAACGTGTGAACGCCGCGGTCTCAGTCGTCGAACTCACCCGCCTCGAGTGCTTCAGCGAAATCCGAGAGCCAGGGAGCGAAGTGATCGGTGTCGTAGGTTGCCGTCTTCCCGTTAGCGATCCGTGTTACGGAGATCCGCCGGCTCACCGCCTTGCTGGCGCTCGCCGGATGGCTGTCATTGTCCGTGATCCTGAAGTCACGTAGATCGAGTCCCCGGCAGGCCAGCACGGCTTTTACGTCTTTCTGTTCGTCCCATGAAAACTCGGTGAGCGGAAACCATCCTAGCGTGGTGGGCGTTATACATGACAGCGACAGGGGAGCGAGCGCATCGATCTTCAGCTTCTTGAGAATGGCCAGCTACTGGCGCAAGGCGCCGTACAGCGCTTCGTGAGTGGCGTCAGTCTTGGTGACGCTTCGGCGGGAGCGTCTGCAACCTGTAGCGCCATGGTTGCGATGGACGTCCTTAAGCAGGCCGCTTGGGTCATTTGTGGCCTGCGACGCAACGGGAAAACAAAGGCGCTCGTCCGTGTTTCGGACGCTCAGGGAAAAACTAACAGCGCTTGGACACCACGCCGCGGTTCGGCGACTCCCTCAAGATCAAGCCGATAACCCCACTGCAAATGAAGGGTCGGATAGTTGGGGCTATCCGCCCCTTCATTTGCGGACATTTTATTAGTCAGAAAATTACTTTACTGATTTTCCGGGCCAGGTAGCTGGGCTGTGGGGCCGGCGGCCGCCCGCCAGGGCGACACCTGTGGGAAGCGAACGGTGTCGCTTCCCCGGGAAAGCGCCGTCCCTCGCCGCAGCTGTCCATCGACCCAGGCACGGGTACCAAGCCGGAATGTGTTCGTCGTCGCCGCTCGCGCGTGACCACACCTTGGCGGACCGCTTCCGTGCTTGCCCGCGCCGGTTGGGGCACGCCCGCGGATCGGGTAGGATGACGGCTTCACTTCTCCACCTCTGGAGGACAATCAATGAACAGGCAGAAACTGGTCGATGCCGTCGCCGCGAAGACGGGCACCACCAAGGCGCTGGCCGGCGAAACCCTCGATGCGGTGATCGGTACCATCACCGCCGCGGTCACGCGGGGCGACACCGTGCAGCTGGTCGGCTTCGGGTCGTTTTCGACCGGTGCGCGTGCCGCGCGGGTCGGGCGGAATCCGGCGACCGGCGCCGAAATCCAGATTGCGGCGGCGAAGACGGTCAAATTCACGGCGGGCAAGGCGTTCAAGGATGCCGTGAACGGTGCATGAGAGCACGCATGCTTCCCGACGGTCACTTCGCGGCCGGAAAGGTGTTTCAGGACACGCGGAACGGAGTCCAAC
Organism: Paraburkholderia sp. JPY465; assembly: GCF_050436725.1. NCBI lineage: Bacteria > Pseudomonadati > Pseudomonadota > Betaproteobacteria > Burkholderiales > Burkholderiaceae > Paraburkholderia > Paraburkholderia sp. JPY465. The sequence goes on along the minus strand of NZ_JBNDMT010000007.1, from coordinate 181,749 downwards.
GCTGAGGCTCGCTTCCGCCGCCCGAAAGATGTGATTCAGACGTGCCATTGAGCTAACGGCGACGCCCACGCCGCGCCGGATGCCGCGATCTGCGCCTATAATGCGTCTGTCTTATTAAGTATCGAATTCAATCAAGATGCCGCAGGTCAACCCCAAAATCCTCGTATGGGCTAGAGAAGCTGCGGGCCTCGGCATCGACGAGGCCGCCAAATCGTTGCAACTCGGAGGTGCCCGGCAAAGCGGCCATGAAGCTCTCGAGGAGTATGAGCAGGGCGCGAAGGCTCCGAGCCGACCCTTGCTCCTTAAGATGGCGAAGGTCTATCGGCGGCCGCTTCTTACGTTCTATCTCCAGCAACCTCCCGTGAAAAGCGCACGGGGCGAGGACTTCCGAACACTTCCCGGAGGCCGCGAGTTCGAAAGTGCCCCCAAGTTGGATGCCCTCGTCCGCGATGTGTTCGTCCGCCAGCGCCTGGTGAAATCGATTCTCGAAGACGCGGACGAGGCGGAGCCCCTAAATTTCGTCGGCAGTATCGCGTTGACTCAACCTGTGGACGAAGCGGCCAAGGTGATCTGCAAACGGCTCTCGTTAGATCTGGACGAGTTTCGGCGTAGAAAAACTGTCGAAGAGTCGTTCAACTATTTGCGCGGACTGACTGAGAAGCTGGGCGTCTTTGTGCTTCTCATCGGAAACCTTGGCACGCATCACACGGCACTTAGCACGGAGATATTCAGAGGTTTCGCGTTGGCAGAAAAAGTGGCGCCGTTCATCGTTGTCAACGATCAGGATGCGAAGGTCGCATGGTCGTTCACTCTGCTTCATGAGTTGGCGCATATCTGGCTTGGACGTACTGGCGTGAGCGGAGCCGATTTCGGGCAGAAGATCGAGCAGTTCTGCAATGAGGTCGCAAGTGAGATTCTTCTGCCTGAGGCCGAGATGGACGAACTTCGGCACTTGGGCGGCGATCGGCACGAACTGATTTCGGCTGTCAGCACTTTCGCGAGCCAACGTAAAGTGAGCCGCGCCCTCGTCGTCTATAGACTGCTTAAACGCCGCCAGATTGATAGCAAGCAGTGGTCGGAGCTTACGGAAGAGTTCCGTCGGAACTGGGAGGCGGAGCGAGCCAAAAAGAAGGAACAGTTAGCAGACGCGGCGGGAGGCCCGAACTACTACGTGGTGAAGCGACATCGGGTAGGCAATGCCCTCGTTGAAGTCACACGTAGAGCGATAGCAGAGGGCTTTGTGACACCGACCAAAGCGGGTCGCATCTTAGGAGTCCGGCCGACCAATGTTCAAGCGTTGGTAGGGGCTGCATGAAGCTCTATCTTCTTGACGCTAACGTACTGATCACCGCCAACCGCGACTACTACTCGATGGAGATGGTACCGGTATTCTGGGACTGGCTGCTTCACATGGCCGAGCGAGGGCATGTGAAGATGCCGATTGAGACTTTGGAGGAGGTCCGCGACGGTGGCGGGAAAGTTAAAAAGGATGCCCTCGTTACATGGCTCAATCGCGCAGACGTTTATGAGAAGCTGGTTTTGCGAGAGGATGCCGACCCAGAAATCGTTACGAATGTCATCGCGAACGGCTACGCTCCGGACCTTGATGAAACGGAGCTTGAAGAAGTTGGGCGAGACCCCTTCTTGATCGCATACGCAGCAGCGGACCCCGACAACCGCGTTGTGGTGTCGATCGAAGTATCTGCGCCGGGCAAAAAGCGAGCGAATCGCCGCGTGCCAGACGTGTGCCACGACAATGGCGTTTCGGTTTGCAACACGTTTACGATGTTGCGGGAGCTTGGCTTTACGACCGCTTGGATCAAGCCGGCGCCCTAACGGGGCGATCATTTGACTTCGGCTTTACTGAGAGGAAACTCGGCTTTACGTGGCTATTGCCGTAAGTGGTGTCCAGCTCGGTCAACCTCGCTCGCCTGACCGCCGGAGGCCAAAAATTGGTCGCTGCTTTGGCGGGATATTGGAAGGCCCTTCGTCACGAAAAAGTTGCGCGACCACCGTGCCGCGCGTAGCGGACAATTATTGCTGTCGAAAGACAAGTGCTTGCAAGGGGCTTTGTCCGGATGGGGGTATTGCAAAGATGGTGCGGGTTGTGTAGAAGCGCAACATCATGAAGCCAGCGTTGAATAATGCCATATAAAGCCAGACTAAAGACGGGTGAACCGCGCAAGCGCAAGAAGCCGGGGTACCGGGTGACGAACGCGCGGGCGTATAACCAGAGCCTGAGAAAGGGCGGCATGATCAGCCTGTATGTGCCGGGCGGCGATCTGAAGGCGCAGCTTATCAACGCAAAGATCCGTACGCCGGGCGTGTCGGGGCGTGAGCCGACCTACACCACGGCGTACATCGAGCTGATCTTTACCTTCTACCGGCTGTTCGGTTGGGGGATGCGGCAGATCACCGGCTATATGGAGGACTACTGGAAGACTCGCGGGCTGGACATCCCGGTGCCCAGCGCCAGTCAGCTGGGCGAACGGTTCGCTTCACTGGAGGTGAGCGTCACGCAGCGTTGCGAACAGCTGGCCCGACGTCTCGCGCGCGGCGGGACGATCAGTCTCATGGTCGACAGCACGGGATTGAGCTTTGGGCGGGCGAGCCAGTGGTACGAGGCAAAGTACGCCCAGAAGGCCGCGCGCACGCCGTGGCGCAAGATGCATCTGTCGATCTACGCTGACATGAACGTACACGCGATCCGCATCACCACTACAGAAGTATCGGACAGCGAACGAATGGACGCCGTGCTGCCCGCTGACGTGCCGATGGATCGGGTGATTGCCGATGGCGCGTACTACAGCATCGAGCGTACCGAAGCGCTTTCAGGCGCGGGCGTGACGCCCGTCATCCCACCGCCAGCTCACGCTGTCGTACACGGCGAGGAGCGAACCCGCCGGCATGACCAGATCGTCAGATACGTCGAGGACAAAGGCATCTATGCATTTCACAAGAAATACGGCTACGGTGTGCGCTCGCTGGTCGAGGCGCAGATCTCGCGCATCAAGCGCTGCATCGGCGAGCGCCTGCTGACGCAGGAGCTTGCGTCGCAGGAAGGCGAAGGCATAATCATCGCCAACCTGCTGAACCGGTGGAACGCCTTCGGCAAACCGGTTTGCGTCAAAAATGCATAGTCGCGTCCATGGCACGGGAACTCGTAGCCATCCGGACAAAGCCCCTGAGAGGATCTTTCATTCTCTAGTCTGAGGCCTGATTCAGATATGGCATCAACACGAACATCTGCGGCTTGTCGACCCCATTGGTTGGTTCAATCGAATATGGATAGTTGCCCCATAGCGGACCACCTGCCCAATATGCAAATCCTGTCCACACATGGGCGTTCCCGTGCAGGAATGCCAACACATTGCCAAGAGCCTGGTTGCAGGTATCGTTTGCACCCGTGCCGATTTCTCCGAGGAACCCATGGTAACCGTTACTTTCCAACCACGTGGTGAAGTCTTGCAGACGCTCTACGCCGATGCTGGCGCTCACACAATCTGGCGAACTTCCCGCGCTGTTGCTGTCGAGATATTGATGCACCTCGAAACACGAAGTTGTTCCCCGGATCCCTAACGTCCTTCATCACCGTTGCATTGGGAGTGCCGTACCAGTTCTGGGTCCAACTATGCGCCGCCGTCCACGCATTACCGGGTACGAACACCATATTGCTCGCGCCGGCAGCGCGTATCGCGGCCAACGCGGCGTTGGCCGCTGATAGCCATTGCTCGGTCGGCATGGAATTCGGCTCGTTCATCAGCCCGAACACAACTCGCTTATTGTCCTTGAATTGGGATGCGAGGCGCGACCAGAAATCGGCGTAGGCGCTATCAGGTACGGCGCTCGAGCCAATCACATTGCCGCGATAGCGTGCATAGTTGTGTGGATCTAACACTACGGTCTCGCCGGACGCCGTCACGGGTTTGACGAAGGCGACAAGGCGTGACAGCTCTGTGACATCAAACGGTCCGTTGAGGGTCGGCTGCAGCCGCTCCCAGAGAAAAGGCAGACGCACAATGTTCATACCTTTGTTCTTGTAGTAAGCCACACTGTCGGCAGTCGGATACCTATAGTCACTGCCATAGTTGCCCGGTAGGCTGCCAGGCGCGAACTCGGCGCCGGCCAAACTGACGCCACGCCAGAGCAGACCGCGAGTGCTCTGAAGCCGTTGGCAAACCTTCGGCGCACCGGAGAGCGGATTCTTCCCAAAGAAGCCAGAGTCACATCGCCCTGAATCATTTACGGTTTTCTCGACCCAGACGGCGCCTGCACCAAAGCGCACGGTCTGCGCGGCGTCTACAGTGAGCGCGTCGCCCTCGTCAGCGATCGTCAGCCAGATAGGCGATCTTGAAGAGAAAGGTTTCGCCGTCGCGTTATTGACGCTGTCGGTGCGAGACTGGCTTTGCGGGGCGTACCCCCCGTTGTCGCCACAACACGCGCCGAGCAGTACAGTGATGAGAGCTGTCCCCAAAAAGTTGCGCCAACGCTCAGGTTCGATGAGCGAGCTTCCGGGTTCCAATTCCATGATGCAATGAACTCCACGACCAGGGTCTGTTTACATTCGATGTAAATGTGAGTACATCTCGTCTTTTGCGCGAGCAGGCCAAGATGGTTGGAACGTTACTGAGCGATGATGTATGGGCACGAATCGGAGTTAAAGTCAAATCTGGTGTATGCGGTCTCGGCGTAATCAGGCGGCTAGCGATTGCTGAGCCGGTGTGCTGTCGGTCACCGGTTCTCCATCCTTGAACGTCATCCCGTCAAGCATCGAAGTGAGCTTTTCCGGGGCGCGGATGCGCCGCCACGATTCTTCGGCCGACTCGATCAGCTTGAACGCCAGCCCGAGGAACGTCGCGCGCGATACACAGTTGCGCGTGCGTTTCGTGCGATGGCGCACCGTCGCAAAGGTCGATTCAATCGGGTTCGTGGTGCGCAGATGCTGCCAGTGTTCAGCCGGGAAATCGTAAAACGCGAGCAGCTCGTCACGATCTTCCGTCAGCTTTTCGGCGACCTTCGGGTACTTTGCCGAGTACGCGTCGACGAAGTGATTGAATGCGGCCAGTGCATCAGCGCGCGTGGCCGCCATCCAGATGTCCTGCATCGCCTTCTTGCCTCGAGCCTGCTGCGATTTCGGCAGCGCATTGAGCACGTTACCCATCTTGTGAAACCAGCAGCGCTGATGCTTCGTCTGCGGGAACACTTCCTCCATCGCGGCCCAGAATCCCATCGCGCCATCGCCGCAGGCCAGCAGTGGCCCCGACGGCAGGCCGCGCTTCTTCAGATCGAGCAGCAGTGCGCTCCACGATGCCTTCGATTCCCGGTAGCCGTCACCGATGGCCACACGTTCCTTCGTCCCGTCCGGTTTGACGCCAATGATCACCAGCAGGCACTGGCCGTCGGAATCGTCGCTGCGCACACCGGTGTGAATGCCGTCGGCCCACCAGTAGACCCAGCGCGCCGACGACAGCTCACGCCGATTCCACTGCTCATGCTCATCGGCCCATTGGGCCTTCAGCCGGCTCACGACGTTCGGCGACATGCCGCTGACCTGGCCGCCCAGCATGATGCCCATAGCTTCGCTCATGTCGCCCGTCGAGATGCCTCGCAGGTACAGCCACGGCAGCGCTGCCGACACGCGCGCGGACTTGCGCACGTACGGCGGCACGATCGTCGAATTGAACCGGATGCCCGAGCCCGAACGATCCCGCACCTTCGGCACCTGAACCGTCACCGGACCGATCGCTGTGACGACCTCGCGCTCGGGCAGGTAGCCGTTGCGCACCACGGCACGCCGGCCGTCGATCGACTTCACGTTGCTGTACTGTTCGAGCATGGTCGCCGGTTCCACCTCGACTGCCTGCTGAATGATCTGCCGCGCGCCTTGCTGGATCAGCTCATCTAGCACGCTTTTCGTTTGCGCTTTACTGCTGTTCGCTTCTTGCGTAATCTTCTTCATGGTGGTCGGGTCCGGCCTTCTCGGGTTCGCTGGTTGTGCCTTTGACAAGCAACATTCTCGCTAGACCGCCACCGCCTTCTCAAATTCCCGCCGCTCCCGCTGTACACCAGATTCGACAATAGCTCACGAATCGAATCCGTCTTGCCCGGCAGGGAAGGCGATCCGGGGCGAACGGCGACCGACAATCGTCGGTTTGTTGAGCTGTCCTCTGGATCGGCCGGACGGCTCCCCGTGGCGCGATTTGCCGAAGGCGTTCGGCAGATGGCATCGGTGTACGTGCGTTTCTCCCGGTGGCGTCGCAAGGGTGCGTGGGAAACCGTGATCCACGCTGTGGCCGACGAAACCGAGATCAAGCATGTGTTGATCGATTCGACCATCGTGCGCGCGCACCAGCATTCGTCCGGAGCTCGAAAAAAACGGTCCGCAAGCGCTCGGTCGCTCGCGAGATGGATTGACCACCAAGTTGCACCTGGCTGTCGATGACGCCGGACGCCCCCTGCGGTTGATTGCCACCGAGGGACAGGTTTCCGATATTACGTGCGGGAACGAACTGGTTGAGCATCTGCGCACCGGTGCGGTCATCGCTGACAAGGGCTACGACTCGAACGCCTTTGTGGAAAGTATCCGCACTACTCGTGCGAAGGCCGTAATCCCGCCGCGTTCGAACCTGAAGACCAAGCGTCGCTATAGCCGCGTGCTGTATCGGACCCGGAACATCGTCGAACGCTTTTGCAGTCGTATCAAACATTTTCGTCGTGTCGTCACTCGCTACGACAAGCTCGCAGGGAACTATCTCGCCTTCGCTTCGCTTGTCTGTGCCTTTGGACCGCTCGTGAGAATGTGAACAGAACCTGGAGAATGAAAGGGACTTCCTCTCTCGCTGGTGTCGCTGAACGTTCGCAACGTCATCGTGGCACATTGATGCCGACTCGCGCTTCCGCCGCAGCCTCGGGACGGGGAAGTCCCTACATCCGCTAAGCCTGTGCCTCGGAATGTAGTAAAGCATAAACGAATAAACAAGGACCAAATCAGATAGGTGAAGCCTGAACCACGGCATTGAGGGGAATGAAGGCGCCGCTGCAATCGACCGGCGCAGCTTGACCGGGTGATCCGGATACCTGAACGTCCCTGGACGTTGAGGTCACAATCTTGTCAGAAAAGCTCACTGGGCCGGGACCGAGCGCATAGTGCGTTGCAAAACTTTCCGCGAGAGCTGGCTGTTTATCATCGAACACCACGTTGTCCAGGCTGATCACGAGTGGATTCTTCTGCTTCTTGTTTTCATACCCCGAGAATGTCAGCCGTCCGCCCCCATACTTCTTGCTGCCGAGATAGTGAAATCGGTGGACGGCAATCTGAAGGAAGTTCGGGTACAGTGTGCCTGACGATGAGCTGTAATACGAGTCGAACACTAGTGGCTCCGCGACGTTGCGCATGCACACGTCGCTGTATGATACAGCGCTCACCTTGCCACCTCGCGACGAACTAGACTTGATCCGCAAGCCGTTTCCGTTTGGACTGTCTCCTCCATCCATCGTTAGATCAATGATCGCGACGTTACTGATTCCCGCATTCGTCTCGCTGCCAATCGACATGCCGTGTCCATAGTAGAAGTGGTTATGCGCGAACATCAGGTTCTTGCTGCCAGGTGATGCACTAGCCTTGATGGCGACGTGGTCGTCACCTGTGCTGATATACGAATAAGCCAGCAACACGTTGCGTGACTGAGCGGGATCGAAACCGTCAGTGTTCTTCACGGTGTCCGGCGTGAAACATGTAGCGGGGGTCTTCTGGTCAGGTGTGGTGCCAGAGGGACAAGCATACCCGCTGACGCTGTACGCGAAGCTTGGTGCCAGGACCTTTATATTCCATGCGACTACTCCCGCAACGCCATCGGTGACAACATGGAAATTGGGCGAGTTCTGCAAGGTGATGCGATAGAGTGTGAAAGCGGAGCCTCCCGTCACCTGGACAAGCCGGGGATTTTGCTGGTGTAGTCCGGAGATCTTGTTTTGATAGGCGACGTCCCACCAGGTGCGCCTGCCCGCATTGGCGCCGCTGGTGAGCAAGCTGCCACCACGACCGTCGATGGTCCCGTCACCCAGAATCGCGCTGCCCGTAGTTGTCTGTGCAAGTATGAGCGGATTGCAAGATTTTTTATTTGATGTAGTCGCAGTACCGCACGTTCCCGCACCATTATCGAAGTCTGCGGGATTGCGAGAGGCGAATAGCGTCACGCCTCGGTCGATCCACAACGATACTCCGGATTTTAGCCTGAGCGGACCACTGAGAAAGCCGGGATCTCCTGATGCACCGGTGACAAGCTTAACCGCTTGGCCTGCCGGACAGGCGTCGATTGCGTCTTGGATGCGCGCGGTGTCCGGATTGGACGAAGATGCATTCGCGTCCCACATATCGATGGAGCCGTTGACCGGCGCAAGCGATGCTTCGAGCCGCCTGCAGACGGTTGCAGGTAGTGACGGTTCGTTGACTGTGCCCCATTGTGTCTTTACGGGCCGTAACTTGTCCGCTGACGTGGATGCCAACGCGGGCGCAATCACGAGAAGTGACCCTATTGCGATGCGCGCGAGCCTTTTGCCGGCAAGTCCACGCAGGACGATCCCGGATGTTGGCATTGTGTTCTCCTTAGGGTCATGTTGCAGCGCTTCTGTAACAGGATGTACAGTTCAGTCCCGTCCTCATCGACTGCACGCCATAGCAGGTGAGGTTTACCGCGCAGCTCCTGCATCAGCCCATCCCGATGCCAGGTCGAGCTCGGCGCGCCGGGTCTTTCCCTGCGATTCGTGAGGTATGCAGCCCTGTTTATTCTTCAATTCAGTCCGCCCTTGTTGGTTGGCCAGGGGCGTATGCAATAGCTGAGCCAACGTCACGATATGCGCATCCATTCTGACAAGAAGGGCATTATGACGAAGAAAATGGCTGCACCGGTTAGCCAGGATCCCTGAGGCGTTTTAGCAATCGCTTAGAGACGGAATCAAAAAGACACCGCTGGGGGCTGTTAACCTTTTCGGCAAGCTGTAATGGGATGGTCACCCCCACCTCGCAGCCGGTAATTTCCTTCGGAGGCCACTGTCATGCAGAACGTCACGTTGGTAGGAATTGATCTGGGCAAGCATTCTTTCCATCTGCATGGCCAGGACAAGGCCGGCAAGGCAGTGTTTCGCAGGAAGGTTTCACGCAAGCAGCTCGTCGAGTTCTTCGCAACGTTCCACGCCTGCACGGTCGTGATGGAAGCCTGTGCCGGTGCGCATTGGCTGGCACGTAAGCTCGGCGAGTACGGACACTGCGTCAAGCTGATCTCGCCACAATTCGTGCGTCCATTCGTGAAGAGCAACAAGAACGACTTCGTCGATGCTGAGGCGATCTGCGAGGCTGCATCACGGCCTTCGATGCGGTTCGTCACGCCGAAGAACGAGTCGCAGCAGATCCTGTCGGCGCTGCACCGGGTCCGCCAGGCCCTGGTTCGGGATCGAGTACGCACGACAAATCAGATGCATGGATTCCTGCTCGAATTTGGCATCAGCTTGCCCGTAGGCCATGGCGTCGTGAAGCGCCTTCCTGTCGTACTGGCCGAACACCAGTTACCGCCACGACTTATCGCGATCCTTGAGCGATTGCACGACCATTTCAAGTACCTTACCACGCAGATCAGTGAAGCGCCCCGGGTTTTCCGGAGACTCCACTTCTTGAGAAAATGGAGCTATGGAAAACACGAAGAAGAAGTCCCCGAGGTACTCGCCGGAAGTTCGTGAGCGGGCTGTGCGAATGGTACTGGAACATCAAGGCGATCGCGAATCGCAATGGAAGGTGATCGCGTCGATCGCAGCGAAGTTTGGCTGCTCGGGCGAGACGCTGCGTAGCTGGGTACGCAAGGAAGAGCGGAATCGGGGTTTGCGCCCGGGCACGAGCACGCAGGAGCAGGATCGGATCAAGGAACTGGAGCGGGAAGTGCGTGAGCTTCGGCAGGTCAATGAAATCCTGCGCAAGGCGTCAGCGTATTTCGCACAGGCGGAGCTCGACCGCCGACCGAAGTGATGATCACGTTCATCGATGATCACCGGCACGTCTACGGGGTCGAGCCGATCTGCAGGGTGCTGCCAATCGCCCCGTCGACGTACTACACGCATGTGGCCCGCCGCGCCCATCCTGAGCTGGTGCCGGCGCGGGCCCAGCGCGACAGGATGCTCAAGGACGAGATCCAGCGTGTGTGGGAAGAAAACTTCCAGGTCTACGGCGCAGACAAGGTCTGGAAGCAATTGAAGCGCGAAGGCATTGTCGTGGCGCGTTGCACGGTCGAGCGGCTGATGAAGCAGATGGGCCTGCGCGGTGTGGTGCGGGGCAAGACGGTCCGCACGACAGTGAGCGATGGTTCGACGCCGTGCCCGAAGGATCTGGTGAAGCGGCAGTTCACGGCCGAACGGCCCAATGCGCTGTGGGTGTCAGATTTTACGTATGTATCGAGCTGGCAAGGCTTCGTCTATGTCGCGTTCATCATCGACGTGTTCGCCCGGCGCATTGTCGGCTGGCGCGTCTCGAGCTCGGCGCGAACGGACTTCGTTCTGGACGCACTGGAGCAGGCCTTGTACGAACGACAGCCGGCGCAGCAGGACGGGCTGATCCATCACAGCGACCGCGGCGTGCAATACGTATCGATCCGCTATACGGATCGGCTGGTCGAGGCTGGCATCGAGCCATCCGTGGGCAGCGTGGGCGACTCCTACGATAACGCGCTGGCTGAAACGATCAATGGCTTGTACAAGGCAGAGGTCATTCACCGCCTCGGGCCGTGGCGCAATCTGCAGGCCGTTGAAATGGCCACGCTCGAATGGGTGGACTGGTTCAACAATCGTCGGCTCTTCGGCCCCATCGGCAACATTCCACCTGCCGAGGCAGAAGCCGCTTACTATGCAAATCTCGCTGAGTCTGTCACTGTGGCATGACGCAAGCAAAACGGTCTCCGGAAAACCCGGGGCGCTTCACCTGTTGCCTCATGTAATTTGTTACCCGTCAGAATGCTGGCGGGGACGACTTATGACGAGGCGGCTCAGCATGACAACACGACGGGAATTGACTGATGCGGTTGGCGAGCGGTATCGACGTTCTGACCGGACGGAGAAACGCCAGATCCTGGACGAATTCATTGAACTGACGGGCTATCACCGGAAGCATGCGATCCGGGTGCTGTGCCGGGATCCGCAGCCGCAAAGGACGAAGCCAGGTCCGCAGCGACGTTACGACGACGAAGTGCGTGCGGCGCTGATCACGCTGTGGGAGGCTGCCGACCGGATCTGCGGCAAGCGGCTGAAGGCGCTGATCCCGACGCTGATCCACTCGATGACACGGCATGGTCACCTGTCGCTATCGAAGGACGTGCGCCAACGGCTTGAGCAGATCAGCGCCGCTACCATTGACCGGCTGCTGCGCGACGTGCGCGAGCAGGCCTTCTCCGGCCAGCGCCGGCGCGCCGGAGGAATCGGCAATGCGATTCGCCGTGCGGTGCCGATCCGCACGTTCTCTGACTGGAACGATCCGTTGCCCGGCTATCTCGAGGTCGATTTCGTCGAGCATTGTGGTGGCACCAAGATCGACGGCGACTTCGTGCACAGCTTCGTGATGACAGATATCGCGACCGGCTGGACCGAATGCCTGACCATGCCGTATCGCAGCGGGGCGTTCGTTCTCGAGCACATCGAGCGTGTTAGCCGTGCCTTGCCGTTTCCGCTGCGTGGTCTGGATTGCGATAACGATACTGCCTTCATGAACGCGGCCATGCTTGACTTCTGCAAGGCAACGGGTATCGAACTGACGCGCTCACGTGCCTACAAGAAAAACGATCAGGCGTGGGTCGAGCAAAAGAATGGCGCCATCGTGCGTCGCCTCGTTGGCTATGGCAGGTTACGCGGCCTCGAAGCCACGGCAACCCTTGCTTCCCTCTACGAGGTGTCGCGGCTGTACATCAACTTCTTCCAGCCGTCATTCAAGCTGAAATCGAAGACCCGTCACGGCGCGAAGGTGACAAAGCGCTATGAGGCGCCCTTGACGCCGCTCGAGCGCGTGCTGCGTTCTGCTTCGGTGTCAGAGGCAACCAGACGCAGACTGCGCGCCCAGTTCAGAGCGCTCGACCCACTGGATCTCTTACGTCGAATGCGCGAGGCCCAGCAGCGTGTCGCCGAATGCAGTGCTTCCGGAGCGGCGCCGACAGAGACAAAGCCATCCGGTCAAGTTCCACTCGCGGATTTCCTGGTGAGTCTTGGAACGGCGTGGCAGGCCGGAGAGGTCCGGCCGACGCATCATCGAAAAGCGCGCGTCCCCCATGACTGGCGTACCCGGGAAGATCCGTTCGAGCATACCTGGCCGAAGATACAGCAGTGGCTCGAAGCGGAGCCCGGCATTACCGCGCAAAAGCTCCATGAGCGTCTCACTTCAATGGCTCCCACCATGTATTCCGGCGCGCAGCTGCGCACCTTGCAGCGCCGCGTGAAGGCATGGCGATCGAACCGTGCCAGAGAACTGGTGACGCGGATACTCGGCGATGCCGACGCGATGACGGCTGGCGCCGCTACGCAGCGCCAGCCGTCATCGCAAAACAACCAGAGACTGACAATTACCCGGGAGTAACATCATCCCGTGAGGCAACACGCCGGCCACGCTGCTTGACGCTCTCTAGTGCGCGAACGAACGCTTCGCAAAAACGCGATCTTTCGACTCAAAATCTCCCGAAGTATTGTGTATTTTGGGTCTTTAAGTCGTGCGCGAGCGACAAAGGAGAGTTTTGTACCCTGAACCTTGATGGCTTGACGCTCGGTTCTGCAGGAAGAGCTACTTCTTCGTTTTTTTTCGAGGAGAAAAGAGATGGGAAAAGTGTATTGGGACGAAGCCGAATTCAAAAAAGCGAATGAAAGACTCGATGTATTGGCCTTGGGCGACTCTTGGTTTTGGTACCCCGAGAATAATTTGCTGAACTCAATCAACAGATTTTCAAACGAGCCCAATATCCTATGTTTCGGGGCTAATGGAGCGACGTCAGTTGAATTAGCCAGCGGCTTTTACTATGCGAGCTTCATTTCTGCATTGAAGGGATACACAGCGGTAGCTGCCGTCCTGATCAGCGCTGGAGGTAACGATTTCGCCGGATTCGATGACTTTCAAAAAATATTGAAACCGGATTGTTCTAACGCCAAAAAACCTTCGGACTGCTTCGACAGCGTAGGCTTAACGAATTTGATCAACACTGTTTACCAGTCGTATGAACGGCTTATTCACGCAACGTTAGCGATTCGGCCGAGCGCCAAAATTCATCTCCATAACTATGATTACGCAATCCCGACGGGAAAAGGCTTTTTAGGTCTCGGGCAATGGTTGAAAGCGCCGATGGATGCCCGAAGAGTTCCCGATCCAGACGATCTAGCACCGGGTTCGTTTCGGCGCACTCTAATTAAGATTCTCATTGACGAATTGGGCGTGATGCAAGACTCCTTGGTGCGCGATTTTATTGCCTCAGTAATTCGCGTGAGGACGCCTGGGATCTTGTCGGATAACGAGTGGGCAAATGAGTTGCACGCCACACCAAGTGGGTTTAATAAACTAGGAAAGCAGTGTTTCTCGCCAGTTCTCGGGCCAATAGTTCTTGGACCCGCTCCGCAAAAACATCCCGAGCAGATCAGGTTCTGTTGCAGTAAGGCCCACGTTAAAATTGGGTAGCGAATTTTTGAGCTGTGCGATGAAGAAGACAAAGACACCGCGAACCACACTCGCGCCGGGCCTGGCCAAGGTCCTGAAGCGCCTTCACTACCCGCTTGAAGTGATTTTGCTGTGCGTGCGATGGTACGTGGCCTATTCGCTGAGTTTGCGCAATCTTGCGGAAATGATGGGCGAGCGTGGTATCGCGGTAGATCATTCGACGGTGTACCGCTGGGTCATCAAACTGCTGCCGCTCTTCGAAAGGAGCTTGCGCAAGCACAAGCGTCCGGTTGGGAAAAGCTGGCGAATGGACGAGAGCTATATCAACATCAAAGGCGAGTGGAAATATCTTTACCGGGCAGTGGACAAGGCGGGCGACACGGTCGACTTCCTGCTCAGGGCCAGGCGGGACAAGGTCGCTGCCCGGCGGTTCTTTGAAAAGGCGATCGCCCATAATGGTACGCCAGAGACCGTGACCATCGACAAAAGCGGCTCCAATCTGGCCGCACTGGATGCGGTGAATGCCGATTGCGAGACGAGTTAAAGTCAAATCTGGTGTATGCGGTCTCGGCGTAATCAGGCGGCTAGCGATTGCTGAGCCGGTGTGCTGTCGGTCACCGGTTCTCCATCCTTGAACGTCATCCCGTCAAGCATCGAAGTGAGCTTTTCCGGGGCGCGGATGCGCCGCCACGATTCTTCGGCCGACTCGATCAGCTTGAACGCCAGCCCGAGGAACGTCGCGCGCGATACACAGTTGCGCGTGCGTTTCGTGCGATGGCGCACCGTCGCAAAGGTCGATTCAATCGGGTTCGTGGTGCGCAGATGCTGCCAGTGTTCAGCCGGGAAATCGTAAAACGCGAGCAGCTCGTCACGATCTTCCGTCAGCTTTTCGGCGACCTTCGGGTACTTTGCCGAGTACGCGTCGACGAAGTGATTGAATGCGGCCAGTGCATCAGCGCGCGTGGCCGCCATCCAGATGTCCTGCATCGCCTTCTTGCCTCGAGCCTGCTGCGATTTCGGCAGCGCATTGAGCACGTTACCCATCTTGTGAAACCAGCAGCGCTGATGCTTCGTCTGCGGGAACACTTCCTCCATCGCGGCCCAGAATCCCATCGCGCCATCGCCGCAGGCCAGCAGTGGCCCCGACGGCAGGCCGCGCTTCTTCAGATCGAGCAGCAGTTCGCTCCACGATGCCTTCGATTCCCGGTAGCCGTCACCGATGGCCACACGTTCCTTCGTCCCGTCCGGTTTGACGCCAACGATCACCAGCAGGCACTGGCCGTCGGAATCGTCGCTGCGCACACCGGTGTGAATGCCGTCGGCCCACCAGTAGACCCAGCGCGCCGACGACAGCTCACGCCGATTCCACTGCTCATGCTCATCGGCCCATTGGGCCTTCAGCCGGCTCACGACGTTCGGCGACATGCCGCTGACCTGGCCGCCCAGCATGATGCCCATGGCTTCGCTCATGTCGCCCGTCGAGATGCCTCGCAGGTACAGCCACGGCAGCGCTGCCGACACGCGCGCGGACTTGCGCACGTACGGCGGCACGATCGTCGAATTGAACCGGATGCCCGAGCCCGAACGATCCCGCACCTTCGGCACCTGAACCGTCACCGGACCGATCGCTGTGACGACCTCGCGCTCGGGCAGGTAGCCGTTGCGCACCACGGCACGCCGGCCGTCGATCGACTTCACGTTGCTGTACTGTTCGAGCATGGTCGCCAGTTCCACCTCGACTGCCTGCTGAATGATCTGCCGCGCGCCTTGCTGGATCAGCTCATCTAGCACGCTTTTCGTTTGCGCTTTACTGCTGTTCGCTTCTTGCGTAATCTTCTTCATGGTGGTCGGGTCCGGCCTTCTCGGGTTCGCTGGTTGTGCCTTTGACAAGCAACATTCTCGCTAGACCGCCACCGCCTTCTCAAATTCCCGCCGCTCCCGCTGTACACCAGATTCGACAATAGCTCTTGCGAGACGCCGATCAAGGTCCGTCAGATCAAGTACCTGAACAACATTGTCGAACAGGACCATCGGGCTATCAAACGCCGGACCCGGCCGATGCTGGGATTCAAGAACTTCCACCGTGCGAGGGTCATTCTCGGCGGCATCGAGGTAATGCACATGATCAGGAAAGGACAGATGAAATGTGCGGGCAAAGACCCGTCGTCTGCTTCCCAGCAGTTTTACTCCCTTGTGTCATAAGCAATGCTTATCATATCGACATTTCTCGTCCCGACACCCTTACTGCAACAGAACCCTTCATTTTCAGCACGGCGGATAACTACCAACAAACCGGATCCTACAACGATAGCAAGCAGGATTTCGTGCTGGTCGCCGGAACCACCGTGCTGGGACGAGCATTTACCGACATTAGTGCCCCCGGTGGTCCTCAGCACGAGTTCAGCACGGGATATCACCGTGACACTGAGGGAAACTGGTGGGTCATTTTCGACGGCGTCGCGATCGGGTACTACCCGGCGGCCTTCTACCAGGGCGGGCAGAACAGCCATAACGCGACTGATATCAAGTTCGGCACGGAAACGACCGGCAGTACCTCGTGGCCGGCTGCGGGTAGTGGAAACTGGGGCGACGCGCTGTATGGCCATGCCGAGTATCAGCGCAATCTTTACTATTACAATCTTGCCGATACCGCTACCTGGAGCGACTTTGTCCTTTTCCGAAATTCCAACTGCTATCACGCGGTTGGGCCATTGCGCAACGGGAAGGGCGGCAACGTGCCCACCAACACACCGTATCCTAGCTGGTGGACCCGATTCTTCTTCGTCGGCGGCCCGGGCGGCTCAAGCTGCAGTTGAAGACGCGTTCCCGCTCAGCGCGAGATTCTTTTTTGGGGCTCTTTCTCAATAAGGCTGTGCTCTATCAACTGGTTGCGCGTTTCGAGCAGGCTCGGCGCAGCGCGGTTGGACAAGCCCATGGGATGGGAGGGAATCGCGGCGGCCAGGCGTGCGATGCGACGATGTGTGTCGTTGTGCGAAGGGATCGGCACGGTGCGGGCGAGCGTGACCACGGCGCGATGGCCGGCGATGAAACAAAGGTCTCGAAGCGAGTGATCAGCTTCGGCAGTAGTGCCGAAGCTGATCATCGTGTAGGCGAGTGGTTTTCAAGGTTGTGGTGCAAATAGCGCTCAAGGATCGGTTAGAGTGTCGCCCTGACCGATTTGAGGAGCCGCGATGAACAAGCTGAAGAGTCTGGACGGGCTATTCGCCGGCCGTCATTTTGACCGTGAGGTGATCATTCTTTGTGTACGCTGGTATCTGCGCTACAAACTCAGCCTGCGCGATCTCGTCGAGATGATGGCTGAGCGAGGGTTGTCGCTGGCTCACACGACGATTCTGCGTTGGGTGCGCCGCTATACGCCCGAGTTCGTCAAGCGCTGGGATCATTTTGCCACGTCTGCAGGACGGTCGTGGAGGGTTGACGAGACGTACCTGAAGATCCGGGGCAAATGGGTTTATCTATATCGGGCGGTGGATCGGGACGGCCAGACGGTAGACTTCATGCTCAGGGCAAAGCGCGATGTGGCCGCGGCAAAAGCCCTTTTTCGGCAAGGCGGTCAAACATCAAGGCCAGCCACCGGAGACGGTCACCCTCGATGGGTATGCCGCGTCGCACCGGGCCGTGCGTGAGATGAAAATTGACGGCCTGCTTCCCGAGGACACGAAGGTGCGCTCTTCGAAGTATCTCAATAATCTGATCGAACAGGACCATCGTCACATCAAGTCAAGAACGAACGTGATGCCTGGATTCAAACGGTTCAGAAGTGCCGCGATCACGATTTCAGGCATCGAGTTGATGCATCGCATTCGCAAGGCGCAGTTCGACCTCTGCGCGCTCAGGCTCAGCGATACCACCGCGCCCGCGGTTTGGAACGCCGTCCTGTTCAATCGATAAGGTATCCAAATCTCTAAAGATTATTTCGACCACGCTACCTATTTGCACCGGAGCCTGCCAGCGCAGCTCCATCTGGCTGACGGGTTTGCGGGTCAACCGCTGTCCCGTCTGCTGCAGGGCTGCTTTGGGCATGATGCTGAAGGCTTGGCGGCGCACGGAACCGAATGGCAGGGTGTCGTCGAGGGCGTCATCTACGTAGAGCAGCAGAAGCCTGCCCACCTGCGCGGTTTCTTTCTGCCGCTGGGCCTCGTTGCGCACGAATTCCTGGGCGGCACTGGCCTTGCTGTCATCCTCGAATTTCTTGGTGTGATAGCGCAAGGCCTCGACCAGGTTGTCGTTCAGTTGCCGGTAGCGTTGCCACGCGTAGCACAGCAGGTACAGCCTTGTCTGGCCGGCTGCAGGCGCCGAAGGTCATAGATCGTGTAGTAATGGGCGAGGCTCGCGTATCCGGCAACGTTCTGTGGCGAAATCCCGAGCCGGGGCAGCAGTGTCCGGGCGACGCGATAGATGGGCTCGAGCAGCGCACGCTTCTCGCGTTCCTGTCCCATCATGCGGGCGCCGAAATGCTTCGCGTCCTGGCGGATCGCGGCCAGTTCGGACAGGGACTCGTCGCGCACCAGCAGGCCCTGCAGCGCGGCTTTCGCCTCTTGGTCAGGGCGGCCTCGACCATGTCGCCCAGCCGCTGCCGTTCGGTGCTCAACGCAGTGCTGACGATGGCCTGCAGGACGGTATAGCCGGGACGTACGATGTGCTGCTGGTTCAGCCAGACGATGAATTCGGTCAGCACGAAGACGGGCGTCACATCACGCCGCACGAGCTGTGCGGCCTTGAGGGCCAGCGCGGACCGGTCCTGCTCGCTCCACAGGCGATAGCCGGACAGCGCGAGAATGGCGCGCCGCTGGGCATACTGAACCGCCCCGGGTTTTCCGGAGACTCCACTTCTTGAGAAAATGGAGCTATGGAAAACACGAAGAAGAAATCCCCAAGATACTCGCCGGAAGTGCGTGAGCGGGCTGTGCGAATGGTGCTGGAACATCAAGGCGACCGGGAATCGCAATGGAAAGTGATCGCGTCGATTGCGGCGAAGTTTGGCTGCTCGGGCGAGACGCTGCGTAGCTGGGTGCGCAAGGAGGAGCGGGATCGGGGTTTGCGCCCGGGCACGAGTACGCAGGAGCAGGATCGGCTCAAGGAACTGGAGCGGGAAGTACGTGAGCTTCGGCAGGTCAATGAAATCCTGCGCAAGGCGTCAGCGTATTTCGCACAGGCGGAGCTCGACCGCCGACCGAAGTGATGATCACGTTCATCGATGATCACCGGCACGTCTACGGGGTCGAGCCGATCTGCAGGGTGCTGCCAATCGCACCGTCGACGTACTACACCCATGTGGCTCGCCGCGCCAATCCTGACCTGGTGCCGCCGCGGGCCCAGCGTGACAGGATGCTCAAGGATGAGATCCGGCGCGCGTGGGAAGAAAACTTCCAGGTCTATGGCGCAGACAAGGTCTGGACGCAATTGAAGCGCGAAGGCATTGTCGTGGCGCGCTGCACGGTCGAGCGGCTGATGAAGCAGATGGGCCTGCGCGGCGTGGTGCGGGGCAAGACGGTACGTACGACAGTGAGCGATGGTTCGACGCCGTGCCCGAAGGATCTGGTGAAGCGGCAATTCACGGCCGAACGGCCCAATGCGCTGTGGGTTTCAGATTTTACCTATGTATCGAGCTGGCAGGGCTTCGTCTATGTCGCGTTCATCATCGACGTGTTCGCCCGACGCATTGTCGGCTGGCGCGTGTCGAGCTCGGCGCGCACGGACTTCGTTCTGGACGCACTGGAGCAGGCCTTGTACGAACGACAGCCGGCGCAGCAGGACGGGCTGATCCATCACAGCGACCGCGGCGTGCAATACGTATCGATCCGCTATACGGATCGGCTGGTCGAGGCGGGCATCGAGCCGTCGGTGGGCAGCGTGGGCGACTCCTACGATAACGCACTGGCTGAAACGATCAACGGCTTGTACAAGGCAGAGGTCATCCATCGCCTCGGACCGTGGCGCAATCTGCAGGCCGTTGAAATGGCGACGCTCGAATGGGTGGACTGGTTCAACAATCGTCGGCTCTTCGGCCCCATCGGCAACATTCCACCCGCGCAGGCCGAAGCCGCTTATTATGCAAATCTCGCTGGGTCTGCCGCCGTGGCATGACTCAAGCAAAATAGTCTCCGGGAAACCCGGGGCGGTTCACTCTGGCAACCACGTTGCGCTTGCTGGCAAAGCGCTACCTCGCGCTCGCGGAAGAGCTCAAGACGCTCGACGCGATGCTCGAACGCCTGACCCTCAAGCATGCCAGACGGCTTCGAGAACGATTCGGCGTTGGGCCTCAAACGGCGGCTGTGCTTGTTGCCGTTGCAGGCGACAATCCGGAACGCTTGAAAAGCGATGCTGCACTCGCCGCGCTTTGTGGCACGAGCCCATTGCAAGCATCCTCTGGCAAAACGGTCCGGCATCGCCTGAACCGCGGAGGCGACCGTGCTGCAAACAACGCCCTGTGGACCATCGCCATGGTGCGCATGCGCAGTGATCCGAGAACCCGGGCGTACGTCGAGCGACGAACCAAGGAAGGCATGTCGAACAAGGAAATTCACCGCTGCCTGAAGCGCTATATCGTCAGGGAGTTGTACCCGCTCATTCTGGCCGACTTGGCCGATTCGGCCCGCGCTTCTTGACATAGGAGCGTCAACCCGCCGACGGAGAGCTTCTTCAACAGCCTGAAAAATGAACGGGTTCATGCAGCGCGCTATCGCACGCATCGCGAAGCCGCAGCGGACTTGTTCGAATACATCGAAGTGAGCTTCCCCTGAAATTTCGCCTTCCAGCAGGTCGTGCTTAAACTCGACCCAAAGGAAGGAAAGAAGAGATGTTCAAGGTACAATTGGCGCGTCAATGCCGGCACCGCAGATCGCGCCTCGGCTGCTTCCAATGACGCTGCAACCGAGTTGCCTCCCTGTAACGCAGCGCCTGTCGTGCGCCAGCTCGGTCGGCCACACACCAACCGCGTTAGTGGGAGAAGTATGGTCTGCACGATGGTTGCGGGGGGAGCGGAGTCAACGGGAGCGCTAATGGCATCGCCAGCGGCCGTAGGAACTAATGCGACATCTAGTGCCGCCGGACGGGATCCTGCATCGATTTTCGGCATGGCTACCTATTCCTCACGGAATGTCCTATTCCTGCACGATACAGGGTGCGTGTGACAAGAAGGACGTAATGAAGGTGCTCCTTGCGGCAGATCAAGGGCTGCGGTGTCAATAGCGCGTGTCAAATCGTGTGCGATTAGAATGGTTGGACGTGTAAGGAGCAACTGATGACATTGCTGAAAGACCGTCTAGCGGCGACGGAGCAAAAGCTGAGCGCCCTGAAAGAGGCACGAAAAGCTTCCGACAAGGCGCGCCGCAAGGCATACAAGGAGAGCAAAGCCGACCAGGCACGAAAGCTTGCGCTCGTGGGTGAGGCCGTCTTGCGGCGAGTTGAGCGCGGAGAAATGGACGAAGCCGACTTTCGGCAAATGATGGATGAGGCTCTCACCCGGCCGGCAGACCGGGCATTGTTCGACCTCGACTGAACGCGCCGTCCGATTCGGACGGTGAGCTTTTGCAGGTATCACCGGTGAGTCTTTTCAGGAGCCTGGTCCGATGACCCCCCCCACACACAATGGCGCGCACGGCGCCGTCCATCTGCTGACTGACAGCGACGCGCTGACCGCGAGCGTGAGGCGCACAGTGCGACTCGAAGCTGCGCCCGACGGCAAAAGCCTGGTCCTGATCGACGTCGACCAGCGCAAACCCGGGACTCAGCGCGAGGTGCGCTATGAGATCACGCCGGCCGAGCTGATTGCCGCGATCCGTGCGCACGGTGCCGAGCCGCCCGGCGAGAGTCATGGCGAAACTGGCAAGTGAAAGCGATCAAATGGGCGTTGGTGCATAGATAGGTCGATGAAAGATAGGGGTAATAAGATGACGTTCCCGTTCTCTCTGAATAGACGCATGCCGCATAAGCACAACGCCGCTCGTCGGCACCACATCCCGAAGATGGCGCATCGTGTGACGAACTGGCCGGAGTATGAAGCGGGCCTGAGACCAGCCGATTCCGCAGGATGTGAGCGATTCGATCGCGCTGGTGCTGACGAACGTGGATGGCTTGGCTCCGCAGGAAATCTCGGAAACCGTCCTTTACATCGGAATGCAATCCGATTCTGATGCGCTGCCGGGTCCTTCGACCGGAACAAGCAGCATGGCGGCACATTCGTTCCGCATCTAAACTCTGCCAAAACCGAATACCGGTTTGTCAAAGGTCTAGCGCACAACGCGACGGTGAAGACGTGGACAGAAAAAGGGCATGCTGTCTCGCACCTCCACACCGGCTAGCTTTTTTCGGAGTTAGATATGGCATATGAAAGTTCAACCGCTCCCAAGGAGCGGGTCAATATCGTTTATCGACCGGTCACCGGAGAATCAAGGGAAGAAGTTGAGCTGCCGCTTAAATTGCTTGTGGTGGGCGACTTCACTTTGCGCGACGACGCTACAGCGATTAAAGACATGAAGTCGATCAACGTCGACAAGGACAATTCCTTGAGACGTTGGATCAGATCGTGCCGTGGGCGCAACTGTGCGAGGTTGTCGAGCCGTACTATCCGAAGGGTCAAGGCGGTCGCCCACCGGTGGGTCTGGAGCGCATGCTGCGCATGCACTTTGTGCAGCACTGGTTCGACATGGCCGACGAAGCCTGCGAGGAAGCGCTGCTGGATAGCACCGCATTGCGGCGATTCGTCGGGGTTGACCTGGGACGCGAGCGCGTTCGCGATGGTACGACGCTCTTGAAGTTCCGGCGGCGGCTGGAGCGCAACAAGCTCGGCGAGCAATTGTTCGCGAGGGTCGGCGAGGTGCTGCAAGGGCGCGGACTGAAGGTAGGCACCGGCACGATTGTGGATGCCACCATCATCGGTGCGCCCAGTTCCACAAAGAATGCGGACAAGGCGCGAGACCCCGAAATGCATCAGACGAGGAAGGGCCAGCAGTGGTACTTTGGCATGAAGCTTCACATCGGTGTGGATAGCCAGACGGGTCTGGCACACAGCACGGTAGTGACGGCGGCGAACGTGCATGACAAGCATCCGCTGCCGGCGCCGCTGCACGGCGACGAGCGGCGTGTGTACGGCGACAGCGCCTATGCGAGCCAAAAGAAACTCATCACCAGCAAGGCGAAGAAAGCGAAGGACTTAACCAACCAGCGTGTACGCAATCGCAGTGGTGAAGTCGATGAAGCTAGGCGTTCGAAAAACCGCAACAAGTCGAAGATTCGTGCCCGGGTTGAACACCTCTTTGCGGTGGTCAAGCGGCTGTGGGGTTTTGGCAAGGTGCGCTATCGCGGCCTCGCGAAGAACGCCACGCGCGCCTTCTGTACTCGCGCTTGCCAACATCTACATGAGCCGCACGCGGCTGATGGCACAGGTGCGTCCATGAGCAGCCAAAGTGGGTCGAGAGACCCGCTTGCAAGGCCCTTCATGGCCAGAAAATCGAACCAGTCGCATCGCTCATCTCGCGTTCCGAAATTCAGCATCAAGCTGTTTGCGAAAACGATGGCTTCTTCAGCGAAGCCCTAGAGGCGAATCCGGGTCCGGACGCGCAGCTCACAGTGAATCTGGAATTTGAGTCCATCCACGATTTCTCTCCTGACGCAGTCGTACAGAAAGTACCGGAGTTGTGCCAGATGATCGCGTTGCGCGATGCGCTCAAAGCGCCGAAGGGCCCGCTCGGCAACAACCCTCATTTCCGCAAGCGTGTCCAGGCGTTGATAGTAGACGAGAAAGCGCGCACGCGTCTGATGGGTGAACTCGGCATTGAAAACAAGAGACCTGAATCGAATGGCAAAACCACCGGGGTAACACATGAGTGACATGCTGCGCGCAACGACAATCGTGCCCGTGTGGGACGCAGATCGTTCGCTACTCGACCAGCTGATTGGGGCGGCGCGAATCGAACCGGGCGACGAAGCCTATTCGATGGTGCCCCGCTTGCGCCGCGCCGTCTTTGCACGCTGGGAGGCTGAACCGGAAATACCAGCGAACCGCGCAGCTGATGACGAAGGCAGGGAAGCGGTGACCGTGATAAAGCGGCTTTCTTTTCTTCATCGCTTCATTCTACCCCGCTCCTGCGTCAACCTGACAGAGCCTGCCCCAGCCATACGAGTGTCCAGCTCGTCGATGTGCGATCGCATGCGGGGGGACGTTCTCGCGGAAATCCGTCCGTCCGAACCGGGCCGGCAAGTCCGACGTGATTGCCGGCATCCTCTGCTCGGGGAGCAGTGCATCCAACCACGTAGTAAAGATTGGATCGAAATTCTGGGCTCACGGGAGTCAGTTGTGGCTGAACGTTATCGAGCATATGATGCATCTGCCGGTGACCACCGGCTCCGGAACGTCCCGCTTCCCCGATGGGTGGTTCGGCAAACGCGGCATCTGTCGCAGGTTCAAAAGGCGGGATTGACGCTTTTCACGTCATCGCGTAACCCGAGGGCTTTTGTGACAAACCGTTCGGTAGTGGCAGTGCGGCACACCGCTGCTGCCACCCTGACAACGTATATTGCAGACTCGACGGAGGTCGCACTGTGGCTACACGTGATGGCGGTACGCTGTATGTCATCCAGGCACGTCCCCCGGCAATCATCGCCTTATCCCCGGACGGTTCGCACGAAATCGTTATCGCAGACCTGACGAACACGCCCGACGGCATAAAGGTGGACGCCGAAGACCAGTTGTTATACTGGAGCAACATGGGCAGCGGCATTCATCTAATCAACGGCGATGCGATGCTCTCTGGACTTCCACCGAACGATGGCACGATCGAATGCTCGAAGCTAGACGGTAGTGAGCATCGGGTGCTCGTGCCTTCGGGAAAGGCAGGAACCCCGAAGGAACTGGCGCTGGACAAGGAAGCCGGTCATCTGTACTGGTGCGATCGTGAAGGCATGCGAGTCATGCGTGCGCGGCTGGATGGCAGTCAGGTCACGGAGCTCGTGCGGACTGGGAATTTCCCGGAAGATACGGCTGACGCAACCCGCCACTGTGTAGGCATTGCGCTGGATAAGACAAACGGACACATTTACTGGTCACAGAAGGGTCCTCCGGATGGCGGACAGGGGCGCATCTTTAGGGCAGGCATTGACCTACCGGCAAATGCGGCTCCCGATAGACGCTCAGACGTCGAATGTTTGCTTGACAAATTGCCGGAGCCTATTGATCTCGATATCGACCACCACGACGCGATGCTCTATTGGACAGATCGCGGCGACGATGCGGACGACGGAAATACGCTGAACCGCGCAAGGATCACAACGTTGGGACTGGTTAATCGTGAAGTGGTTGCGCGCGGACTCAAGGAAGGGATTGGCGTGTGCTTGGATTGGCGAGGGCGCCGTGCCTTCGTGACCGATCTGGGCGGCAATGTGCGCGAGCTGGACATGGATACGAACGACGACTCGCATTTCACTACGGTTGCCCATCTGGGCGTGCTCACGGGTATTGATTACGCCGACGACGTCTAAGTTGGACCCCCAGCAACTGGCTCTGGTGCAATTTCAGCGGCGAGCGAAAGAATTGGCGTATCCACCGTCACCTCTTCGAACTGAAAGGACTGCCTTCCAAACAGCGGGCGCAGTGGCATCTTTGAGGCGCAGGTTCGTCAGATCGGACTGACCTTTGCGAATACGACGGGTCAGCTCGAAGCCCGAGATCGCGATTGTCCGCGTACCGGAACTGTTTGAAACCGAGTATCACGTTCAGCTGTGATTTGATGTGACGATGATCCTGCCCGATCACGTCGTTCAAGTACTTTGAGGATCGCAGCGTCGTGTCTTTGGTAAGCGCCCGGCCATCCCGTCTTGAGTAGCGTTGAAGGTTTTGGGAGCATCGTGTGCACTTAAATAGGTGGACACGTGAACACTATCGAAGAAGAGGCACCGGTTGGAAGGCGTCGACGCCGGCGATATAGCGTCGAGTTCAAAGCCCAGGTGGTGGCAGCCTGCCGAAGACCGGGTGTATCGCTTGCGGCCATCGCCCTGGATCACAGGCTGAGCGCAAACCTGCTGCGACGTTGGGTGGAACAAGCCGAAGGGAATGCTCGGGTGCCCGTCGCGAGCAGCGATGTGGCAGTGCCGTCGGCACAGGCACCGGCATTTGTGCCGGTGCCGCTCGACACGATGAACGTTCGTCCGGCCGAGATCCGCGTCGAGGTGCGTCGCGCGAACCAGTCGATAACGATTAGCTCGCCGATATCAGAGGCAGCACAATGCGCCGCCTGGCTGCGTGAGTGGCTCGCATGATCCGCATTGATCAGGTGTGGCTGGCGGTCGAGCCGCTGGACATGCGGGCCGGCTTCGATACGGCACTTGGCCGGGTGATAACCGTATTCGGCGCCGCGCATCCACATCATGCTTATCTGTTTGCCAACCGGCGGGCCAACCGTCTGAAGGTACTGGTTCACGACGGGATTGGAATCTGGCTGGCAGCGCGACGGCTGAACGAGGGACAGTTTGTGTGGCCTCACCCTGGTAGGCGAACCGAAGCATCATGCGCTCACGCAGGAACAGCTCGAAGGTCTGGTGGTGGGTTTGCCGTGGCAGCGCATCGGTCCTAACGGCGTGATTCGCGTCGTATGACGCCCGCAAGGACGTAAACGGTGGCGCTTTCCCGGTCTCCAAAGTTCATGCAGACTCGTCTGCATGAACCTGCCCGCCGATCTTAACGCCCTCAGCCCGGAACAATTACGCGCGCTTGCCGCGCAGCTGATTGCCCAGGTCGAGGACAGGGAGCGGGAGATTCTCGAGAAGACCAGGCAGGTCGACGAGACGCAACGGGAGCTGCAGTACCGACAAACCCGTATCGACCAGCTGACCCAGGAGATCTCGATTCTCAGGCGCCAGCAGTTCGGCCGGCGCAGCGAACAGCTCAGCAGCGATCAGATGAACCTGCTGGATGAGGCGATTGACGCGGATCTCGCCGCTATCGAACTGGAACTCGAGCAGCTTCAGCCGGCAACACCAGTCGACGAGCCACGTCAACAGTCCAAACGCGCATCGCTGCCTGCACAGTTGCCGCGTACAGAAATACATCACGAGCCTGACGGCACCGTATGCCAGTGCGGCTGCGAGCGTGTGCGCATCGGCGAGGACATCAGCGAGAAACTGGATTACACGCCGGGTGTGTTCACGGTAGAGCGGCATATCCGTGGCAAGTGGGTGTGCAGGAACTGCGAAACGCTGATCCAGGCGCCGGTGCCCGCACACGTCATCGACAAGGGCATCCCGACCACGGGACTGTTGGCTTCGGTGCTGGTTGCCAAGTACGCTGACCACCTTCCCCTGTATCGTCAGGAGCAGATCTTTGCGCGAGCGGGCGTCGCGATACCGCGCTCGACATTGGGCGCATGGGTCGGTACGTGCGGCGTGCAACTACAACCGCTGGTCGACGCGCTGCATCAGGAAATCCTGCAGCAGGGTGTGCTGCATGCGGATGAGACGCCGGTACAGATGCTCGGTCCCGGCAAAGGCAAGACACATCGCGCGTATCTGTGGGCGTATACGCCGACGCACTACAGTGAGCTGCGCGCCGTGGTCTACGACTTCGCCGGGAGCCGGGCAGGCGAACATGCCCGCGCGTTCCTCGCTGGCTGGCAGGGCAAGCTGGTGTGCGACGACTACAGTGGGTACAAGGCTGGATTCCAGCAGGGAATCACTGAAATCGGATGTGCGGCGCACGCGAGACGCAGGTTCTTCGATCTGCATGCCAATCACAGCAGCCAGATCGCCGTATTGGCGCTGCCATTCTTCGCTGCGCTTTACGACATCGAGCGCGAGGCGCAGACACTGGAAGCTGAAGAGCGTCGCAGGCTTCGACAGAGCCGGGCCAAACCGGTGTGCGACGCACTTCATGAATGGATGGTGGCGCAGCGCAAGCTGGTTTCGGAAGGTTCAGCGATTGCGAAAGCGCTGGTGTCACTGACCGGCATATTCGAGCCATTCCGGGATCGGCGTAATCGAGCCACCGGATGATCGCCGCAATCGGGCCACTCGATGATCGGCGTATTGGAGCCACCGCAGGATCGGCGTAATCGAGCCACGTAGCAGGCTCAGTGTTCTGTCGGGTGCCAGCCCGAAACGCATTTCGAATTTCCGCAACCCGGTACCTTCAGGCTTTTTGCCCGGAGGGCCGATGAGTCGAAGGAGGTTCGAAGTGTTTGAGTATCGACAGGTACTGGCGCGCATGCGTCAGGGTGATTCCGACCGCGACATTGCCAGCGCGCGCCTGATGGGGCGTGGGAAGCTGAAGACCGTCAGGCAAATCGCGCTCGCTCGGGGCTGGCTCGATCCCGGTCGGCCCTTGCCGGACGACGCCGAACTGGCAGCGATCTTCGGACACAATCCGAAGCTGCCGCGTAGCTGCGTCTCCACGATTGAACCGTTTCGCGATCTGGTCCGCGGCTGGTTTAACGCCGACGTGCAGGGCACGACGATCTTCAACGCGCTTCAGCGCAATCACGGCTATACGGGCAGCTATTCTGCAGTGCGGCGCTTCCTGCTGCACCTGAAGGCCGAGCGCGGCGCGAGAGCAACGACGATCCTGGAGTTCGCTCCGGCGGACGCAGCGCAGCTACCGTCAATTGCGCGACTGGGTGATGCAGCAGGCCGGCACGCGCGAGCACGGCACGACGCGCGAGCAGCCGCTTGCACGTTTCGCCATCGAGAAGCCGCTGCTCGCCGGACTGCCCGATGTGCCGCCAGTGCTGGCCGTATGGTGCGAGGTCAAG
The DNA here is from genome assembly GCF_050436725.1 of Paraburkholderia sp. JPY465. Lineage (NCBI taxonomy): Bacteria > Pseudomonadati > Pseudomonadota > Betaproteobacteria > Burkholderiales > Burkholderiaceae > Paraburkholderia > Paraburkholderia sp. JPY465. The sequence continues at coordinate 153,330 of NZ_JBNDMT010000007.1, read as the reverse complement.
GTGCATACCGACGGGCACGTCGTCTACAGGAAGGCACTGTACTCGGTGCCGTTCACTCTCGTCGGCAAGCAGTTGTGGCTGAAGGCGACCGACACGGTCGTACAGGTGTTCCACCGCCATGAACTCGTCGCGACCCATCCGCGGCTGCGCACGCCCGGCGATCGCCACACGGTGCGTGACCACCAGCCGCCTGAAGCGCAAGCGTGGCTCGAGCACGATCCACAGTGGTGCCTGGCGCGGGCAAAGGATATCGGGCCAGCCTGCCACGCGCTCGTTCTCGCGATGTTCAACGACAAGGTGCTCGTCAACCTGCGCGGCGCGCAGGGCGTCGTGAGGCTTCGCGAGAAGGTCGGCGATCAACGGCTGGAGGCTGCGTGCGAGCGTGCGCTCGTGTTTGCCAGCCCCAGGTACCGCACCGTCAAGACGATCCTCGACAAGGGTCTGGACAGCCAGCCCACTGCAGCACCAGCGCCGACGTCTGCCGATACCTACCTGAACGGCGGCCGCTTCGGCCGTGACCTCCATTCCCTTCTGATCCATTGAACGTCCATGAATCCATGTCCAGAACTGAACACGATCCTCAAGCAGTTGCGCCTCTCGGGCATCCTCGACTCGCTCGAGCAACGCAACCGTCAGGCCATCGACGGGCAACTTGCCTACACGGATTTCCTCTCCATGCTGTTGCACGACGAGGTCGCACGGCGAGAGCAGAAGAAGCTCGGCGTGCGGCTCGCCCGCGCTGGCTTCTCCCTGGGCAAGACCCTCGAGAACTTCGACTTCGACCGCGTGCCCAAACTCAACCGCGCTCACATCCATGATCTCGCCACCGGCCGCTACATCGACGAGAAGGTCTGCGTGCTGATGGTCGGCCAAACCGGCGTCGGCAAGTCGCATCTCGCGCAGGCCTTGGGCCACTGCGCCGCACGCCAGGGCCGCGACGTTCTGTTCATCACGCAAACCGAACTGCTCAAGAAGCTGCATGCAGCACGGGCGACTAAGCTCTATGAACGCAAGCTCCAGCAGTTCGTGCGCGTTCCGGTGCTGATCGTCGATGACTTCGCGCTGAAACCCCTGCGTGCACCCCACGACGAAGACTTCCACGATCTGATTGCCGCCAGGTATGAGCGCGCGGCGACGATCCTGACGTCGAATCTTGACTTCAGCGAATGGGGCGACGCGTTCCCCGACAACCGCATCCTCGGTGCTGCCACGCTCGATCGGATACGGCATGGCGCCTACCGTGTCGTCATAGAAGGTGAAAGCTTCCGCAAGCCGAAACCGATGCCCGAAAACAGCGAAAACGCGGTTGCAAAATCAGGCAAAAAAACGCATTCTTGAGTCCCTTCGAAATCGCGTTTCGGGGCCATTCCAGGTGGCCTCATTACGCCGATCATCCCCGGCTCGATTACGCCGATCCGTGACAGCTGGATTACAGCCTTAAACGCTGGGAAGCGCTGACGCGCTATCTCGACGACGGACATGTGCCCATAGACAACAACTGGGTCGAAAACCAAATACGTCCGTGGGCTATCGGGAGGGCTTATGCGCACTTCGGGATTATGCCAGGTAAGTGTGGCGAGCCGGACAGCAGGCGGAGCTCGCCACGTAGGATTCCACATAATCAAAGGGCCTCCAGAAACTTTAGAAGCGTGTCTGGCGGCCGGTAGCGGGATCGATGCGTCTTCAGTGGGGCAATCGCTGCCAGGGCACGCTCCTTCATGGCGAGATCTGCTTCAACGTAACCGTGCGTTGTCGAAGGACTCTCATGTCCGAGCCAGAGTGCAATGACCGTGATATCGACGCCGGACTGCAACAGGTGCATTGCGGTCGTATGTCGAAGCGTATGCGGCGAGATCGATCGCCCGATCAACGACGGACAGCGTGTCGCGGCTGCGTTTGCCGCGACGGCAATCCGCTCCGCAGCGTTCGAGCGCGTCATCGATCTTCCCCAGCGGTTAGGTAGCAAAGGTTGTTCGGCGCGCAGGCCTGCATATTCGATCCAGCGCCGAAGTTCGACAGCCGTATCCTTCCATATCGGTACTGTCCGTTGCTTGCGCCCTTTCCCGTGTAAGCGCAGAGTTAAAGTCAAATCTGGTGTATGCGGTCTCGGCGTAATCAGGCGGCTAGCGATTGCTGAGCCGGTGTGCTGTCGGTCACCGGTTCTCCATCCTTGAACGTCATCCCGTCAAGCATCGAAGTGAGCTTTTCCGGGGCGCGGATGCGCCGCCACGATTCTTCGGCCGACTCGATCAGCTTGAACGCCAGCCCGAGGAACGTCGCGCGCGATACACAGTTGCGCGTGCGTTTCGTGCGATGGCGCACCGTCGCAAAGGTCGATTCAATCGGGTTCGTGGTGCGCAGATGCTGCCAGTGTTCAGCCGGGAAATCGTAAAACGCGAGCAGCTCGTCACGATCTTCCGTCAGCTTTTCGGCGACCTTCGGGTACTTTGCCGAGTACGCGTCGACGAAGTGATTGAATGCGGCCAGTGCATCAGCGCGCGTGGCCGCCATCCAGATGTCCTGCATCGCCTTCTTGCCTCGAGCCTGCTGCGATTTCGGCAGCGCATTGAGCACGTTACCCATCTTGTGAAACCAGCAGCGCTGATGCTTCGTCTGCGGGAACACTTCCTCCATCGCGGCCCAGAATCCCATCGCGCCATCGCCGCAGGCCAGCAGTGGCCCCGACGGCAGGCCGCGCTTCTTCAGATCGAGCAGCAGTTCGCTCCACGATGCCTTCGATTCCCGGTAGCCGTCACCGATGGCCACACGTTCCTTCGTCCCGTCCGGTTTGACGCCAACGATCACCAGCAGGCACTGGCCGTCGGAATCGTCGCTGCGCACACCGGTGTGAATGCCGTCGGCCCACCAGTAGACCCAGCGCGCCGACGACAGCTCACGCCGATTCCACTGCTCATGCTCATCGGCCCATTGGGCCTTCAGCCGGCTCACGACGTTCGGCGACATGCCGCTGACCTGGCCGCCCAGCATGATGCCCATGGCTTCGCTCATGTCGCCCGTCGAGATGCCTCGCAGGTACAGCCACGGCAGCGCTGCCGACACGCGCGCGGACTTGCGCACGTACGGCGGCACGATCGTCGAATTGAACCGGATGCCCGAGCCCGAACGATCCCGCACCTTCGGCACCTGAACCGTCACCGGACCGATCGCTGTGACGACCTCGCGCTCGGGCAGGTAGCCGTTGCGCACCACGGCACGCCGGCCGTCGATCGACTTCACGTTGCTGTACTGTTCGAGCATGGTCGCCAGTTCCACCTCGACTGCCTGCTGAATGATCTGCCGCGCGCCTTGCTGGATCAGCTCATCTAGCACGCTTTTCGTTTGCGCTTTACTGCTGTTCGCTTCTTGCGTAATCTTCTTCATGGTGGTCGGGTCCGGCCTTCTCGGGTTCGCTGGTTGTGCCTTTGACAAGCAACATTCTCGCTAGACCGCCACCGCCTTCTCAAATTCCCGCCGCTCCCGCTGTACACCAGATTCGACAATAGCTCGTAAGCGCACGCTCGGAGTGACATCGAACTCAAGATCGCTGACATGGATGCCAGTCAGTTCTGAGACCCGAGCACCGGTGTTGTAGAGCACTTTGAGGAGTGCCCTGTCACGCCTGCCATACCAGGTGTCTCTATCAGGGGCATCCAGGAGCGCCTTTGCCTCGTCACGGGTGAGGAATCCCAGCATTGGCTTGTCGGAGCGCTTCATCGGGATGGCCAGAATACGCTGTGCGATAAAGAGAGCCTGCGGGCACTGGGACGCCATATACTGCGCAAACCCGCGTATTGCGGCGAGCCTCGCGTTACGACTTCGTACTGAGTTGTGGCGCTCCACTTCGAGGTAGGCGAGGAATCCAACTACGAGGTCTGCGTCGATGTCGAGCAACGTAAGTTGTGCAGCTGATTTGCGGCATTGTTCTTCGGCGTAGCCGAGCAGAAGACGGAATGCATCGCGATATGCCGCGACGGTTCCCGGGCTCGCAGCCTGTTGTTGCATCAGACGCTCGGTAAAGAAGCGCTGGACCAAAGCGGCGAATTCGGCAGGTCGAGCCAACAGGGTATTGTTCATGCTGGAACCCCTTCGGCGTAGCGTTGGAAGCGTTCGCCCGCGATGTTCATCAGTTCAGGGATGCCAGTAAAGTACCAATAGGTATCGACTACCTTGGCGTGTCCTACATAGATCGACAATGCTGACAGACATCTCCCTATGTCCTCCTCTTCTCGGTAGAAGCGCAACGCGCTGCGCACGATGAAGGTATGTCGTAGATCATGCAGACGATGACGACGGTAGTCTCCGCGAGGTTTCCAGCCGAGCTGCCTCTCACATATTGCGTGCAACGTGTACAACATCTGGCGTTGGGTTACCGGCTGACCGCCTTCTCTCCGAAGAAGCGATCCGAACATCGATCAGGGACAAATCGGTCCCGGAAGTTGGCATACTCCCGCAACTGCCTGGTGACTGTATCGTGCATGGCGACATAGCGATGCTGATGACATTTGGAGTTGCGGACGTTAAGAACACCAGCATCGAGATCGACGTCCGCAACAGTCAGGTGAATCGCTTCGGAGATCCGCAATCCTGTCGTCAACAGCAAGCCGAACAACGCGCAACACGTTGCCGGGCGCAAACCTCCAGGTGGCCCAAGCAGGCTGGCTTCGGCCAGCAACGTTCGAATCTCCTGCTCAGTAAAGATATGTGGCACCAGCCGACGGTGTCCGCGACCTAGCAAATTCCTCGGTGGGATGACCGTTGTGGGATCTGAACGCATCTGGAACTTGGCGAAGCCGCGCAGTGTTTCGATACGGCGAGCCCAGCCAATCAAGGAGGCACGCTTCGAATCGCGAGCCCAGTCCGCCGCGAGATCCAGAGTCAGATGCTCTGCGCGACGCCGATCGGCGAAGCGGGCGAAGGATTCGAGCTGCCTGCCATCAATTGCTAGTTCGAAGCCGAAGCTGCGTCGATACGCAAGATATGCCGCCACACGGGCGGCCCAACCGCCGGTGATGTTCATGCCGTGCTCCCCGGCCATGACAGGGCAACCTCGCGCAGGCGTTCAAGATCCACACGAGCGTAGACGCGGGCCGTGTCCAAGCTCCGGTGCCGTAGCAGATCAGCGATCTCCTTGATCGAGACGTTCGCCCTCTGCAGACGAGTGGCGGTTGACCTCCGCAGCACATGCGTATTGCAGAACTGATCGTCCAGGTTGCAGCGTGCGAACGCCCGATTCATAGCGCTGCGAATCGCCGCGACGCTTAACGGAACGCCGAACGGCGCCCGGTGGCGTACAAATATAAATCGACTGTCGGTTGGCGGCCGCCCCCCTCGCAGGTATCGAGCTAAAGCAGCACCCGCTTGTTCAGGCAACGGCATACGTTGCGCACGGTGGCTCTTGGTGTGCTGTAAGGTCACGATGCCACGTCGCCAGTCTATTGCGTCAAGTGTCAGGCGGGTGGCCTCGTCTCCGCGCAGGCCAAGATCAAGAATGCAGCGAGCAATGGCATAGTCGCGCATGCCGGACGGGATGTTGAGATCAAAGGCCTGCAGGAAATGCTCGAGCTGGATATCCGAGAGTACCTTCGGCGGTTTCCGGTTTGGCCAGTTGGCGATCACCGGCAAAGTCAAAACAGCAAGGCGAGTATCGTCACCTTGCAACGCACGGAATCTCAGATAGCTTCGCAGACTAGTACAGACGAGTCCGAGTGAGCTGGGTTTCCAGTGTTGTCCGGCAAGGCTGGTCAGAAACGAGTCGACGGCCGGCGTAGTCAGATTGATGGACGCAGCGAACCCATCTGGCGTGCGGCTAGCGAAAAATGCTTCGAGGTGCCGAGCACGATAGACGCACGTCGAAGGAGCAAGGCCGCACGTGTCGCGCAAATACTCATGGAAGTTGTGCAACTCGTCTGCCAGCAGCCCTGGCGCGATCGCGGGCACGACATCCGCGTAAAGTGGCAATGCCAAAAGATGATGCAGCGCTGCGCGTGTCTCCGACACAACGGATCGGCGGGGTTCAGGGCAACGACAAACTCGAAGGTGATGCCGGACAAAGTGTTCGACAAGCGCCCCATCAACGTCGGAAGCAGATAGCCGCTGGCTCCTCATCCAATAACTGAAATGAGCCAGACATCGGAGATATGCTCCGATAGTACCTTGAGCATAACGTAGCCGTTCCAGCTCACCAATGTACGAATCGATGAACTGGCTCAGCGGCCCGTATATCAACCAGTCTCGGCGAGCGAGACGTTTCAGGCATGCATCGGTGGACATGATGGTCTCCGCAGGCGGGTTCGCGGAACTTCATCAGACCACAGATTGAACCGCCCCGGGTTTTCCGGAGACTCCACTTCTTGAGAAAATGGAGCTATGGAAAACACGAAGAAGAAATCCCCAAGATACTCGCCGGAAGTGCGTGAGCGGGCTGTGCGAATGGTGCTGGAACATCAAGGCGACCGGGAATCGCAATGGAAAGTGATCGCGTCGATTGCGGCGAAGTTTGGCTGCTCGGGCGAGACGCTGCGTAGCTGGGTGCGCAAGGAGGAGCGGGATCGGGGTTTGCGCCCGGGCACGAGTACGCAGGAGCAGGATCGGCTCAAGGAACTGGAGCGGGAAGTACGTGAGCTTCGGCAGGTCAATGAAATCCTGCGCAAGGCGTCAGCGTATTTCGCACAGGCGGAGCTCGACCGCCGACCGAAGTGATGATCACGTTCATCGATGATCACCGGCACGTCTACGGGGTCGAGCCGATCTGCAGGGTGCTGCCAATCGCACCGTCGACGTACTACACCCATGTGGCTCGCCGCGCCAATCCTGACCTGGTGCCGCCGCGGGCCCAGCGTGACAGGATGCTCAAGGATGAGATCCGGCGCGCGTGGGAAGAAAACTTCCAGGTCTATGGCGCAGACAAGGTCTGGACGCAATTGAAGCGCGAAGGCATTGTCGTGGCGCGCTGCACGGTCGAGCGGCTGATGAAGCAGATGGGCCTGCGCGGCGTGGTGCGGGGCAAGACGGTACGTACGACAGTGAGCGATGGTTCGACGCCGTGCCCGAAGGATCTGGTGAAGCGGCAATTCACGGCCGAACGGCCCAATGCGCTGTGGGTTTCAGATTTTACCTATGTATCGAGCTGGCAGGGCTTCGTCTATGTCGCGTTCATCATCGACGTGTTCGCCCGACGCATTGTCGGCTGGCGCGTGTCGAGCTCGGCGCGCACGGACTTCGTTCTGGACGCACTGGAGCAGGCCTTGTACGAACGACAGCCGGCGCAGCAGGACGGGCTGATCCATCACAGCGACCGCGGCGTGCAATACGTATCGATCCGCTATACGGATCGGCTGGTCGAGGCGGGCATCGAGCCGTCGGTGGGCAGCGTGGGCGACTCCTACGATAACGCACTGGCTGAAACGATCAACGGCTTGTACAAGGCAGAGGTCATCCATCGCCTCGGACCGTGGCGCAATCTGCAGGCCGTTGAAATGGCGACGCTCGAATGGGTGGACTGGTTCAACAATCGTCGGCTCTTCGGCCCCATCGGCAACATTCCACCCGCGCAGGCCGAAGCCGCTTATTATGCAAATCTCGCTGGGTCTGCCGCCGTGGCATGACTCAAGCAAAATAGTCTCCGGGAAACCCGGGGCGGTTCAGTTAGAACCCCTCGGCGCTGCTCTCTAGACGCCTTGGAGCTCGGCGGAGACTCGCGGGACGGATTGTTCTCCCCATAATCCTGAAGTGCGCATAACGTCGATTATGCTGATCTCAGCATAATCGACGCAACTGGCTGTTCGCCGGCTCACTCCGAGCGGGCCGACGCGCTGCCGCCATCATGAGCCTGTTGCGCTCAGCACAACTCAATGGGCACGAACCGCACGCCTATCTGAAGGACGTCCTCACGCGATTGCCGACCCACAGGGCCAGCGACGTCGCAACATTGCTGCCTCATCGCTGGCAGCCGACAGTTGCGGTCGCTTAGCTCAATTCGTCAAGACGGGTTTGCTGGCCGCTTACTGTCTTTGAGCAGTAGCTCATCGGCCTTCATTTCGGGCACCGCGCGATGAGACACGGCGTAACCGTCCAGCGTGATCGTTGCCGCTCCTGATTGCCTTCCCGAAGAAGGCCGTGGCTGCAGGCACATCGCGCTTGGCGCTGAGTCGGAAATCGACCGTCTTTCACGCCCGGTCAACGGCGCGGCGTTGTCACGGTAAGGCTGCGCTGATCAAGCCGCGGAATTCGAGTTTGGCCGATACTTCAATGGTCATTTCGCCGTGAAAGCAAATCTCATTCGCTCCGGTGAGCCCCTGCAGGCTCGAAAAGCGGGCGATTTCCCCGCTTTTCGCCCATTACGGGCGCACCTGTGCCATCAGCCGCCTGCGCGACAAATAGACGTTGGCCAGCGCCAGTGCAACGAAGGCGCGGTTGGCATTCTTTGCCAGCCCGCGATAGCGCACCTTCGTAAAGCCCCTCAGGCGCTTCACGACAACAAACACGTGCTCAACCCGGGCACGGATCTTCGACTTGTTGCGATTCTTGCTACGCGCTACCTCATCGACCTGACCCACGCCGGGTTCGCTGGTTGGTGAAGTCGCGTGCCCGGGACGCCTTGCTGTGGATCAACGCTTTCTGGCTCGCATAGGCGCTATCGCCGTAGACGCGTTGCTCCTGACCATGCAGCAACCTTGGCAGCGGATGTTTGTCGTGGACGTTGGCGGCCGTGACCACAGCGCTATGCGCCAGGCCGCTTTGGCTATCGAGCCCGATGTGCAGCATCATGCCGAAATGCCACTGCTTGCCTTTGCCCGTCTGATGCATTTCGGGGTCCCGCGCCTTCTGTTCATTCTTCGTCGAACCCGGCGCCGAGATCAGCGTTGCGTCCACGATAGTGCCGCTATTGAGCTTCATCCCGCTGGACTGCAGTACCTGACCTGCGTAATTCGCGGAAGCTGGACACGCGTTTCGCGTGAAGGTGGACGGTTGTTTCGCGCGAAGCTGGACAGTCGGAGCGCAGCGACGCGGGGTTTTCGATTTTTACTCTGACTGTGGATTGGCGGTCAAACTCTTTTTGCGTTTGCGCATCGATTCGCCACTGAGATTGATGCGGTAAGTGTTGTGCACGAGCCGATCAAGAATCGCGTCGGCAAGCGTCGGATCGCCAAGTGCGGCGTGCCAGCTCTCAACCGGAATCTGGCTTGTCACGAGCGTTGAACGATGCCCGTGACGGTCATCAAGTATCTCGAGCAGGTCGCGCCCGGCACCGTCGCTCATCGGTGCCATTGCGAAGTCGTCCATCAGCAGCACGTCTGTCTTTGCCCACTGGGCCAGCAGCCGCGCATATCGGCCGCTGCGGTGAGCGATGGCGAGGTCCTCATTGAGCCGTGGCATCTTCAGATACAGCGCCGAGAAGCCCTGACGACATGCCTGGTTGGCCAGCGCACAGGCCAGCCAGGTCTTGCCAAGGCCGGTGGCACCGATGATTACGGTGCTGTTGCGTTCGCGAACCCAGTTGCCGCTCAGCAGTTGCCCGATGAGGCTGCGGTCGAGTCCGCGAGCCGAGCGGTAGTCGATGTCCTCGGGCACGGCATCAGGGAACTTCAGTTTCGCGCGGCGCAGCCGCGCCGTCGTCTGTCGTGATTCGCGTACGCTGGATTCACGCTCAACGAGCAGGCCGAGTCGTTCCTCGAAGCTCATCGCTTCGATGTCGGCGAGTCCCTGCTGCTCGGTGAGCGCGGGGGCCATGCCACTCAGGCGCAACTCGTGAGCTTCTCGATGGTCGGATGTCTGAGACACGCGAACGGAATAGTCTGCCCCATGCTGCAATTGAATTTGCCCGGGCGCCGTCGAATATCCGAAATCGAATCACGGGTCGCCTCTCATCGTGCCATCCGTGAAAGCAGGGAGCGGGAAGCACGCCAGTCGGCCGAGGCCCGCCGTCGTAAGGAACGCACACGGTACCTCACATTACTTCTCGAACAGGAAGACACGGCGTGGTCAAGCATCGATGCACACCTGCGACGCACAACGGGTAGCGCCTACGATCAGGCATTCCAGAAGTTGCAGGATTTCGCTGAAGCGTATGAAAACGCCAGGCGCGATGTCGTATTCCGGCGTCGTCCGGCGCAATTGATGTCGAGTCATGGCAAGCGGGGAGCCTGGCTTGCCGGGCTGCAAAAAGCGGGGTAGTTGTGGCAACCCAAGTCTTAGCCTCCCTGGCCGACCTGCTGAAACACTTCCGCAAATCTGGGATGAACTCTGAGCCCGGATGGCACGCCCGGCATATATGCCAACTTTCGGCGATTTGATCAGGTCATAATAACTTGGGCGCCTATGATAGGAAATTGTGCTTACCTTGTTCGCCCCCCGAAATCCGGGCAAGGTGCGCTGGGCAGCATGGCGGTGGCGACGTTGAATACGCCATGCTCAACGACAACCATTTATTGGGCACTCGGGCAGGCCGAGAAGATTGTCCGCAATGGTCATGTCGTGCCCGGTCCTGAGGTATTTGTGGCCTTGCGGGGTTTGCCAGACGAACACATCAACAGTCTCGCCACCTCCGACAACATAGAAGTTCCACTTACCCGTCTCAATCCCGTTAATAGCGTCTTTCTCCCTCATGTTCCACCGACTCCCGTCGGCATTCTTTCCGCCGATATGCGAAATGGCCTCGTGCCTACGCTGCCTCTTCGTCTTGCTGATGCAGAGAACCTGAATACGCTGCGCCATAAAACCCCCCAGCCTTTATGATGGAGTTTGATATTGTGCGATCCATCATAGTAAGGACTTGCAGGGTTACACGTGGTTTATTTGCCATGCATTAGCGCTGCATCAAACAAAGCTGGTTTTTGAGCTATTGTCGAATCTGGTGTACAGCGGGAGCGGCGGGAATTTGAGAAGGCGGTGGCGGTCTAGCGAGAATGTTGCTTGTCAAAGGCACAACCAGCGAACCCGAGAAGGCCGGACCCGACCACCATGAAGAAGATTACGCAAGAAGCGAACAGCAGTAAAGCGCAAACGAAAAGCGTGCTAGATGAGCTGATCCAGCAAGGCGCGCGGCAGATCATTCAGCAGGCAGTCGAGGTGGAACCGGCGACCATGCTCGAACAGTACAGCAACGTGAAGTCGATCGACGGCCGGCGTGCCGTGGTGCGCAACGGCTACCTGCCCGAGCGCGAGGTCGTCACAGCGATCGGTCCGGTGACGGTTCAGGTGCCGAAGGTGCGGGATCGTTCGGGCTGGGGCATCCGGTTCAATTCGACGATCGTGCCGCCGTACGTGCGCAAGTCCGCGCGCGTGTCGGCAGCGCTGCCGTGGCTGTACCTGCGAGGCATCTCGACGGGCGACATGAGCGAAGCCATGGGCATCATGCTGGGCGGCCAGGTCAGCGGCATGTCGCCGAACGTCGTGAGCCGGCTGAAGGCCCAATGGGCCGATGAGCATGAGCAGTGGAATCGGCGTGAGCTGTCGTCGGCGCGCTGGGTCTACTGGTGGGCCGACGGCATTCACACCGGTGTGCGCAGCGACGATTCCGACGGCCAGTGCCTGCTGGTGATCATTGGCGTCAAACCGGACGGGACGAAGGAACGTGTGGCCATCGGTGACGGCTACCGGGAATCGAAGGCATCGTGGAGCGAACTGCTGCTCGATCTGAAGAAGCGCGGCCTGCCGTCGGGGCCACTGCTGGCCTGCGGCGATGGCGCGATGGGATTCTGGGCCGCGATGGAGGAAGTGTTCCCGCAGACGAAGCATCAGCGCTGCTGGTTTCACAAGATGGGTAACGTGCTCAATGCGCTGCCGAAATCGCAGCAGGCTCGAGGCAAGAAGGCGATGCAGGACATCTGGATGGCGGCCACGCGCGCTGATGCACTGGCCGCATTCAATCACTTCGTCGACGCGTACTCGGCAAAGTACCCGAAGGTCGCCGAAAAGCTGACGGAAGATCGTGACGAGCTGCTCGCGTTTTACGATTTCCCGGCTGAACACTGGCAGCATCTGCGCACCACGAACCCGATTGAATCGACCTTTGCGACGGTGCGCCATCGCACGAAACGCACGCGCAACTGTGTATCGCGCGCGACGTTCCTCGGGCTGGCGTTCAAGCTGATCGAGTCGGCCGAAGAATCGTGGCGGCGCATCCGCGCCCCGGAAAAGCTCACTTCGATGCTTGACGGGATGACGTTCAAGGATGGAGAACCGGTGACCGACAGCACACCGGCTCAGCAATCGATAGCCGCCTGATTACGCCGAGACCGCATACACCAGATTTGACTTTAACTCCTGGTTTTTAAGGGTGTGGTGCAAATAGCGCTCAAGGATCGGTTAGAGTGTCGCCCTGACCGATTTGAGGAGCCGCGATGAACAAGCTGAAAAGTCTGGACGGGCTGAACCGCCCCGGGTTTTCCGGAGACTCCACTTCTTGAGAAAATGGAGCTATGGAAAACACGAAGAAGAAATCCCCAAGATACTCGCCGGAAGTGCGTGAGCGGGCTGTGCGAATGGTGCTGGAACATCAAGGCGACCGGGAATCGCAATGGAAAGTGATCGCGTCGATTGCGGCGAAGTTTGGCTGCTCGGGCGAGACGCTGCGTAGCTGGGTGCGCAAGGAGGAGCGGGATCGGGGTTTGCGCCCGGGCACGAGTACGCAGGAGCAGGATCGGCTCAAGGAACTGGAGCGGGAAGTACGTGAGCTTCGGCAGGTCAATGAAATCCTGCGCAAGGCGTCAGCGTATTTCGCACAGGCGGAGCTCGACCGCCGACCGAAGTGATGATCACGTTCATCGATGATCACCGGCACGTCTACGGGGTCGAGCCGATCTGCAGGGTGCTGCCAATCGCACCGTCGACGTACTACACCCATGTGGCTCGCCGCGCCAATCCTGACCTGGTGCCGCCGCGGGCCCAGCGTGACAGGATGCTCAAGGATGAGATCCGGCGCGCGTGGGAAGAAAACTTCCAGGTCTATGGCGCAGACAAGGTCTGGACGCAATTGAAGCGCGAAGGCATTGTCGTGGCGCGCTGCACGGTCGAGCGGCTGATGAAGCAGATGGGCCTGCGCGGCGTGGTGCGGGGCAAGACGGTACGTACGACAGTGAGCGATGGTTCGACGCCGTGCCCGAAGGATCTGGTGAAGCGGCAATTCACGGCCGAACGGCCCAATGCGCTGTGGGTTTCAGATTTTACCTATGTATCGAGCTGGCAGGGCTTCGTCTATGTCGCGTTCATCATCGACGTGTTCGCCCGACGCATTGTCGGCTGGCGCGTGTCGAGCTCGGCGCGCACGGACTTCGTTCTGGACGCACTGGAGCAGGCCTTGTACGAACGACAGCCGGCGCAGCAGGACGGGCTGATCCATCACAGCGACCGCGGCGTGCAATACGTATCGATCCGCTATACGGATCGGCTGGTCGAGGCGGGCATCGAGCCGTCGGTGGGCAGCGTGGGCGACTCCTACGATAACGCACTGGCTGAAACGATCAACGGCTTGTACAAGGCAGAGGTCATCCATCGCCTCGGACCGTGGCGCAATCTGCAGGCCGTTGAAATGGCGACGCTCGAATGGGTGGACTGGTTCAACAATCGTCGGCTCTTCGGCCCCATCGGCAACATTCCACCCGCGCAGGCCGAAGCCGCTTATTATGCAAATCTCGCTGGGTCTGCCGCCGTGGCATGACTCAAGCAAAATAGTCTCCGGGAAACCCGGGGCGGTTCAAAGGCGTGATCAAACCGGACCTGTACGAGCCGGAGCTCAATCCGGTGTATGCAGCCATGCTCGCTCACTACGGCGTGGTGGCGGACCCAGCCCGCGTACGAGATCCGAATCGCAAGGGCACCGTCGAGAACGCTATCCAGCATACCCAAGGCACGGCCCTGAAGGGGCGCCGGTTCGAGTCGATCGAGGAGCAAAACGCCTTCCTTGATCAATGGGAATCGAACTGGGCGGCCAGAAGGATCCACGGCAGTACCCGTCGCCAGGTTCAGGCGATGTTCGAGGAAGAGCGCCCCCATCTGCGTGCCTTGCCGGCGCGCAACTTCGAATACTTCACCGACAAGGTCTACACGGTCTGCGACGACACGTGCGTACGGGTCGACCACAGCAGTTACGCTGCCCAACCGGCTCCCATTGGCAGCAAGGTGCTGGTGCGTAAATTTGCCCGTCACCTGGAAATCCGCAACCTCCAGACACAGACATTGCTGCGCACCCACATTCTGGCCGACAGGCCGGGAACAGTGATCCTGCCGCACGACGAGCGACCGTTCAATCCCTCCCGGGAAACGCGCCGCATCCTCGCGCAGGCCAGGACGATCGGGCCATCGGCCGAACGCCTGTGCCAGCATCTGTTCGACACCGAAGGGCGAGTCGGTCAGCGCAAGCTCTGGGGCATCGTCGGCCTGGTCCGGCGCTATCCCCGCCGCCTGATCGAATCGGCCTGCGAGATCGCAATGAGAGAAGGCATGCCCAGCTACAAACAGGTCAAGGCGCTGACCGAGCGTCTGCTGGAGCAGGCGCTGGCCGAACTGGACGCGCCCGTCCAGGGCGAACTGCCCTTGACTCAGGAACATCACCTCATCCGGGACGGCGACGACTACGCCGACCTGTTCACCCTCGGCGCCAAGCATAGCGCCGCCATGCCATCACCCAACGGAGATCTCTCTTGAGCATGAGCCTTGCCGAAATCGACCGCGCCCTGCGCGAACTGCGCCTGTCCGGCATCAGCGCGACACTGGAAACCCGGGTGCTGCAAGCCCAGGCCAGCCAGCAGCCATTCCTTGAAACCTTCTCCATGATTCTGCAGGACGAGCTCGATCGACGACAGTCCCGGCTTCTCGAACGACGCTTCCAGCAGTCCGGCCTGGACGAGCGCAAAACCCTGAGCGACTTCGACTGGTCCTTCAACACGAAAGTCCCCCGGCAGGCCTGCTTCGAGCTACACACGCTGAAGTTCGTCGCCGACAGCGACAACGCGCTGCTGATCGGCAAACCCGGCACCGGCAAAAGTCATATCGCCAAGGCTATCGCCTACAACGCCACCCTGCAGGGAATGAAGGTGCGATACGTCGAGTCCGACACCGTGTTCGCCGGCTATGCCGTGGAAACACGTGCCGATCAGGACCGGCTGCTCAAGGCCCTGGTCGAGCCCGAACTCCTCGTGCTTGACGATCTGTTCCTCGCCAAACGCATTCCCGATGCCGCGGCCGAATTGCTGCAGACACTGGTCCATCAACGCTACAAGCAACGTCGCAGCATCCTCGTCACGTCCAACCGTGTCGTCCAGGACTGGGGGCGCTACCTTCGCGACAGCACCATGGCCTCGACGATCCTTGATCGTCTGCTGCATCGCTCCAAACTCCTCGAGTTTGAAGGCAAGAGCTATCGACTCCGGGAAGCTGCTGCCAGGCTTGCCGTCACTGAGGAATCCGACGCATAATCCGCTCGTCCTGCCTGGGGGAATTTAGCCGCCCACAAGTGGAGGAGTTTGAACTGCCCATCGGGGCCGGCTTCCGACGCTTTGAGCCAGTTGCGCAGCGTCTGTATCGACATACCCAATTCGCCGGCCACGGCGCTCACGCCTTGCCCGTCCTTGACTCGTTGCACTGCAGCTTCCTTGAACTCCGCCGTGTACACCTGGTGCGGTACCTTAAACATTTCTTCTTTCCTTCCTTTCGGTCGAGTTTATACCCGACCTGCTGGAAGGCGAAATTTCAGGGGAAGCTCACTTGGTTGGGGAAATGCCACAAAATCAATTGATGTAGGTGCGCAATTCCAGTACGGGCAAATGACGTCAGCCTTCCCATTCACCGCAAAGGGCGAAAACTCGCTTCCAATTGGATATCAAAACGGCAGCTTCTATTCTGGACGGCCATATTTTGATAACCACCTTATGGGTAAACTTCGAATTAATACAGATAGAAGTTTCACGGTAAGCGATGCGTTGACCATGGGTGTTGCGCTATACATTGACTCTAGTCCCGCGCTAGTTGCACAAGGCGCCCCGAATACACAGTACATTTTCAATATTGTTCAGTTTTCCTACTATTTAATAGTCACCGACTGCGCACTGGGAACCGTCCTGCCACAGTCAGATGGGCAAGGCAGAATGAGCGCGCCGACGTTGGAATTAGACAGCATGACCCCCGCGACGAGGGTCGATTTCGGCCCCGGGGCGACACGCCTGAAATATGATCTGAACGGGACTCTCGATTTTCAAAAAAGCATAATGTGCTCATAGCCCATCTTGGCGGCGACGCAAGCCGGTCGCGTGGAACGTATTACAGTAAATGGGTTCTTCGTAGAAAAGCGTGGAGCGATTTTCACCAATTGCGTAACCTGATACCTGAATGAGTTAAAGTCAAATCTGGTGTATGCGGTCTCGGCGTAATCAGGCGGCTAGCGATTGCTGAGCCGGTGTGCTGTCGGTCACCGGTTCTCCATCCTTGAACGTCATCCCGTCAAGCATCGAAGTGAGCTTTTCCGGGGCGCGGATGCGCCGCCACGATTCTTCGGCCGACTCGATCAGCTTGAACGCCAGCCCGAGGAACGTCGCGCGCGATACACAGTTGCGCGTGCGTTTCGTGCGATGGCGCACCGTCGCAAAGGTCGATTCAATCGGGTTCGTGGTGCGCAGATGCTGCCAGTGTTCAGCCGGGAAATCGTAAAACGCGAGCAGCTCGTCACGATCTTCCGTCAGCTTTTCGGCGACCTTCGGGTACTTTGCCGAGTACGCGTCGACGAAGTGATTGAATGCGGCCAGTGCATCAGCGCGCGTGGCCGCCATCCAGATGTCCTGCATCGCCTTCTTGCCTCGAGCCTGCTGCGATTTCGGCAGCGCATTGAGCACGTTACCCATCTTGTGAAACCAGCAGCGCTGATGCTTCGTCTGCGGGAACACTTCCTCCATCGCGGCCCAGAATCCCATCGCGCCATCGCCGCAGGCCAGCAGTGGCCCCGACGGCAGGCCGCGCTTCTTCAGATCGAGCAGCAGTTCGCTCCACGATGCCTTCGATTCCCGGTAGCCGTCACCGATGGCCACACGTTCCTTCGTCCCGTCCGGTTTGACGCCAACGATCACCAGCAGGCACTGGCCGTCGGAATCGTCGCTGCGCACACCGGTGTGAATGCCGTCGGCCCACCAGTAGACCCAGCGCGCCGACGACAGCTCACGCCGATTCCACTGCTCATGCTCATCGGCCCATTGGGCCTTCAGCCGGCTCACGACGTTCGGCGACATGCCGCTGACCTGGCCGCCCAGCATGATGCCCATGGCTTCGCTCATGTCGCCCGTCGAGATGCCTCGCAGGTACAGCCACGGCAGCGCTGCCGACACGCGCGCGGACTTGCGCACGTACGGCGGCACGATCGTCGAATTGAACCGGATGCCCGAGCCCGAACGATCCCGCACCTTCGGCACCTGAACCGTCACCGGACCGATCGCTGTGACGACCTCGCGCTCGGGCAGGTAGCCGTTGCGCACCACGGCACGCCGGCCGTCGATCGACTTCACGTTGCTGTACTGTTCGAGCATGGTCGCCAGTTCCACCTCGACTGCCTGCTGAATGATCTGCCGCGCGCCTTGCTGGATCAGCTCATCTAGCACGCTTTTCGTTTGCGCTTTACTGCTGTTCGCTTCTTGCGTAATCTTCTTCATGGTGGTCGGGTCCGGCCTTCTCGGGTTCGCTGGTTGTGCCTTTGACAAGCAACATTCTCGCTAGACCGCCACCGCCTTCTCAAATTCCCGCCGCTCCCGCTGTACACCAGATTCGACAATAGCTCTACCTGAATTCAGGGGACATCAGGGGGGAGATTGCTCGATCGCAAGGCACTGCAGGCGCTGGGTTGCTGGAAGGGCTACCGGCTGGAACGCGTAGAGTGGCCACAGGGCGAGAACCACACGCTTTCGCTTTATCTGAAACCGGTGGGCCGGGTCATGCATTGTGAGCAATGCGGAGCGCGTTGTTCGCAGATTCATGAGACGACAGTGCGACGCGTGCGTGATCTGCCACTGTTCGAATATCGGGTAGTGCTGCACGTGCCCCGCCGCCGGGTCTGGTGCGAGAGCTGTGGTGGTCCACGGCTGGAGAAGCTGGAGTGGCTGGGCCGCTACCAGCGGGTAACGGAGCGCTTTGCCAAGGCGTGCGAGAAGTTGTTGCAGGCGGCCAGCGTACAGGCGGTGGCCGCCTTCTACGATCTGGGCTGGCACACGGTCAAGTCGATCGACAAGATGCGCCTGCGTGCCCGTGTGGCCGACCCGGACTGGTCGGCGATCCGCTATCTGGCGATGGACGAGTTCGCGCTGCATAAGGGCCACCGCTATCCTATGCACACGGAGGTGCGTGTCAGCCGGCGACACCTTGCAGCTCCGCACGCTCGTCACAGGTTCCCGTAGGACCGACCCGATTGACCAGCCGCTCGACAGCCGGTAAAACGGGGCATTATCATGTGCGGTCTTTGGAGAAGCACATGAACGACCTAAATTTCACGAGCGGCGACGTGCCCATTTGGCTCGCGCCCCTTTCGAACGTTTACGAGGCCTCGGACACTTACAGCGCACCCGCCAACATGGAGGGGGCCTGGTGACAGTGTTCTGGGCAGACTGGCTGGGCTGGTTCGGGTCTAACGTGCTCGTCGGCGCGCTCGCGCCGTTGATCATCCTAGGCTGCATTTGGTGGTTTCGACGGCAGCTCCGACGACGCGATCCAGTCGATTTTTTTGCCGCGTTTCGCGACGGTCAGCTGGGTTACGTCGGACTGGGATGGGCGGCGGGCGCATTTGCCGAACTCGTCAAGGCCATGGCTGTTGCGAAGGCAGCGACATGGCCGATGGTCATCGCGGGATTCCTGCTTCTGATTGCCGCAGTCTTCAACGGCCTAAACGCCGGCGTGAACGCGATCGGGCCGGAGCCCTTGACAGGCGTCGCCCCGATCTCAATATGGAGCAGGGAATGGTGGTTTGTTCGCTACGCCGCCTTTACCTCGTCGCTGTTTGTCGCTGTGGTAACATTGGCCCTAGCTGGATGGGTCCACGCCATGGCCGGCTGAAGGAGCAGAGCATGGATTATATGCAGAACCCGCATCTGGCGGACCTCAGTGCCGCCGAGCGAAAGCAGGCTATTGAGCAGGCGACCAAGTCCCGCACGCAGAGCCTCAAGCTGTCGGTGTGGGGATCGCTTGTGCTCGTCGCCGTCATGATCGCAACGATTGTCGTGGAAAAGCTTCATTGACGTCTGTCTTACAGCGACCCGCCGAGCCCGCCTGATTAGCGGGCTTTTTGTTGTGGTGAGATTTGACATAACATAATTTAACAACATTTATGTTGTAGGTCCCAAATAGAAATGTCGGGTTTCCGCTAAATAGAAATGTCGTGTTCTGGGTAGTTTGTCCGCCGGACATCCACATGGAGCGCGCCGGCGATGAACGCGACTGGGACGATCACGATGACGATGCGGGAAGTTGACCGGTTCAAGGTCATCCAGGCGGTGACCGAAGCCCGGCTCAAGCCTGGTCAGGCGGCTGAGCGGCTGGGATTGAGCGTGCGACAGGTCGAGCGGCTCGTGCTGCGCTACCAGGCGGCTGGCGTGGCCGGACTGGTGTCGGGCAAGCGCGGTCGCCCGGGCAATCACCAGTTGCCTCCGGGCAAGGCTCAACGGGCACTGGCGCTGATCCGTGAGCGCTATGCGGATTTCGGCCCGACGCTGGCGTGCGAGAAGCTTCGGGAGTGTCATGGCATCGATCTGGCGGTCGAGACGGTGCGCACACTGATGCGAGCGGCCGGTCTGTGGATTCCGCGCAAGGAGCGCCCGCCGAAGGTCTATCAGCCGCGTAACCGTCGTGCCTGCCTGGGCGAGCTGATCCAGATCGATGGCAGCGACCATCGCTGGTTCGAGGACCGGGCGCCGGCGTGCACGCTGCTGGTGTTCATTGATGATGCGACCGGACGACTGATGGCGCTGCACTTCACGGCGACGGAGTCGACCTTCAGCTATTTCGAGGCGCTGCAGAAGTATCTGGGCGTGCATGGCAAGCCGGTGGCGTTCTACAGCGACAAGGCCAGCGTGTTCTATGTCAAGAAGCGCTCGGAGACCGCCGGCAAGGGCGTCACGCAGTTTGGGCGAGCCCTGTACGAGCTCAATATCGACGCGTTCTGTGCGAACACGAGTCAGGCCAAGGGGCGCGTGGAGCGGGCCAACCTGACGCTGCAGGACCGGCTCGTCAAGGAACTCAGGCTGCGCGGCATCAGTACGCGGGAGGCCGCTAATGCCTGGGCGCCCTCCTTCATCGCCGACTTCAACCGGCGCTTTGGCAAGTGAACCGCCCCGGGTTTTCCGGAGACTCCACTTCTTGAGAAAATGGAGCTATGGAAAACACGAAGAAGAAATCCCCAAGATACTCGCCGGAAGTGCGTGAGCGGGCTGTGCGAATGGTGCTGGAACATCAAGGCGACCGGGAATCGCAATGGAAAGTGATCGCGTCGATTGCGGCGAAGTTTGGCTGCTCGGGCGAGACGCTGCGTAGCTGGGTGCGCAAGGAGGAGCGGGATCGGGGTTTGCGCCCGGGCACGAGTACGCAGGAGCAGGATCGGCTCAAGGAACTGGAGCGGGAAGTACGTGAGCTTCGGCAGGTCAATGAAATCCTGCGCAAGGCGTCAGCGTATTTCGCACAGGCGGAGCTCGACCGCCGACCGAAGTGATGATCACGTTCATCGATGATCACCGGCACGTCTACGGGGTCGAGCCGATCTGCAGGGTGCTGCCAATCGCACCGTCGACGTACTACACCCATGTGGCTCGCCGCGCCAATCCTGACCTGGTGCCGCCGCGGGCCCAGCGTGACAGGATGCTCAAGGATGAGATCCGGCGCGCGTGGGAAGAAAACTTCCAGGTCTATGGCGCAGACAAGGTCTGGACGCAATTGAAGCGCGAAGGCATTGTCGTGGCGCGCTGCACGGTCGAGCGGCTGATGAAGCAGATGGGCCTGCGCGGCGTGGTGCGGGGCAAGACGGTACGTACGACAGTGAGCGATGGTTCGACGCCGTGCCCGAAGGATCTGGTGAAGCGGCAATTCACGGCCGAACGGCCCAATGCGCTGTGGGTTTCAGATTTTACCTATGTATCGAGCTGGCAGGGCTTCGTCTATGTCGCGTTCATCATCGACGTGTTCGCCCGACGCATTGTCGGCTGGCGCGTGTCGAGCTCGGCGCGCACGGACTTCGTTCTGGACGCACTGGAGCAGGCCTTGTACGAACGACAGCCGGCGCAGCAGGACGGGCTGATCCATCACAGCGACCGCGGCGTGCAATACGTATCGATCCGCTATACGGATCGGCTGGTCGAGGCGGGCATCGAGCCGTCGGTGGGCAGCGTGGGCGACTCCTACGATAACGCACTGGCTGAAACGATCAACGGCTTGTACAAGGCAGAGGTCATCCATCGCCTCGGACCGTGGCGCAATCTGCAGGCCGTTGAAATGGCGACGCTCGAATGGGTGGACTGGTTCAACAATCGTCGGCTCTTCGGCCCCATCGGCAACATTCCACCCGCGCAGGCCGAAGCCGCTTATTATGCAAATCTCGCTGGGTCTGCCGCCGTGGCATGACTCAAGCAAAATAGTCTCCGGGAAACCCGGGGCGGTTCATGCCAACGAAATCATTCGCTTGTAGGGGTTATATGCTGGAACCGCCGATTTTTTCGAAATTCTTCGAATTCAATAGGTTAGCGGCTATTTTCGGGCGGCAAAGGCCTGATCCATAGCCCTCGCACGCTGGATTTCGTCGCCGTGCAGGTACATCGATGTCGTCGCGATCGATGCATGGCGCAGGTTGTCGCGCACGCTGGTCAGTTTGGCCCCGCTAGCGAGCGCGTGGCTGTGGCGCATCCAGTGCGGACTCGCGCGGCGCAATTTTTCGGCAGCTACCGGATGATCGGCCTCGATCACGTCGGCTGCCTGTGCGAAGAAGCGGCGCATGACGCGCCCCAGACGCGAACCCGCGATACCCGCGTCGCCGTCTTCGCCCAGACTCGCGACCAGTGATGTCTTCGGGTTGCAGCGTTGTGGCGTGACAGGCAGGCGTCGCTGTGCAAGGTACTGATCGAGCGCAGTACGCGCGAGCGGCGGCAGTGCCACCTTGCCGGGCTTGCTGCCCTTGCCGACCAGATGCAGCCACTGATCACCGTGCCCGTCCACGCGGATGCTGCCGAGCTCGGCGCCGACCAGTTCGCTCGCGCGCAGACCCGTCGCGTAGCCGAAGTCAAGCAGGAAGCGCAGCCGCTGGGCCGCTGGCTCCGACCAGCCATAGGACCATTCGAGGCCGTCGGCAATCGCGCGGACCAGCAGCCACTCACCCTCGGTGAAACCGCGCGTCGTGTCCAGCGCTGGCTGCGAGGCGTGGCCTCGGACCTTGACGCCGGAAAACGGATTTGGCGAGCACGTTACGCTGCTCGATCAGCCAGCGAAACAGCGCCGAGAGCACCGTCAGTGCGTAGGCTGCTGAGCGCGCTGACAGGGCAGTGACGACAGCGCCCGCCCGCGTTCGACGATCGCCCACAGGATCAGCCGCTCGGCCTCCTTGCGATAGGCGCGCTGCGTCGTCGCTGTTTCGTGCAGCGCAAGCCACGCCTGTACCGCCTCGTAATCGTTCGTCACGTTCAGCGTGCAGGCATTACGCGGCGCCCGGAAACTGCCCTGCGAGCCATCGACCTCGTGCGGCAGGCGCAACTCTTCCCACGGCACGATGCTGCGTGGCTTGGTGACCGCGACCAGTGCGCGGGCGCGCTCGGTCAACAGCGGATGCTCGGCGAAGAATGCTTCGACTTGCCGAGCCCCCATCGCGCCGAGCCCCTCGATCGTTCGCCACCATCCGCGCCGTCGCCGGATGCGTACGGTCAGTTCCGAGAGCGTATGGATGCCGTGTGCACGCAGGGCATTCGCGGTCCGGGGTGCGAACCACCATTCAATGTCGTCGCTGATCTGGGGCTGTGGCGCAGTCAACGAGGGCAACGTCCTGAGCGCGTGTTCAACTGCCTTGGCTCGCCCCCGCCGCTCTTGGCGCGTGTGCTGGAATACCGCCGGCAGATCCAGTCGATGGCGGCTTTCGGCGAACGCAATGAGCTGCCGGCGGATGCGGCCGAGCATGCCACGTGCGGACCGGCCCGGCGCCTTAAGGCCAGGCAGGTAGCGCAGGACGGTTGCACGTGAACTGAGGCCTGCATACCAGCCACGCAGCGCGGCCAGCGCATCGGCATCCGGGAACCCCCGGGTTCGGCAGGCGTCGCGAGCCGGGCTCGGGCATTACACGTTTCGCAACGAGAACCCGATCGACATCGCAGCCATGCTTGCGGGTCTCGACCTTCTCTAACCACCTGAAATCAAAGAACTTCCAAAATTTTGGCGATTCCGGCTTACAACCCCATGTACGGCCAGGTCTCAGGGCAGATGTCAGGTGTAACCTGGGTTTTTCTCAACGAGGTAGTTGCCAAGCACGAGGTAGTCGATGTCGGTCTTCAAAAATGTATTAATGGCGTCCTGAGGGCTGCACACAATCGGCTCCGAGTCGTTGAAGGAAGTGTTTAGCAGCAGCGGAACGCCTGTGAGTGCCTCGAACTCAGAAATCAAGCGGTAGTACTCAGGGTTATCCTCCCGATAAACCGTCTGCGCACGTACAGTTTGGTCAAAATGAACGACCGCCGGGATCGCACCCGCCTTTTCGGGGTGGACCACTGACGTCGTAAGCATGTACTTTCCTGCATTCACGTCGGTACTTCCGATGAACCATTCCTCTGCACGTTCTCCGAGAATGCTTGGACAGAACGGACGGTAAAGTTCGCGATGCTTCACCTTGACGTTCATCAATTCGCGGATGTCTTTGTTGCGTGGATCTGCTAGCAAGCTACGCGCACCAAGCGCACGCGGCCCCCACTCCATCCCACCACTGAACCAACCGACAATGTTGCCATCAGCGATAAGCTGCGCGGCTTTCCCCGCAACTTCCACCTTGTTGTAGTTCAGGTTCGTGCGAGAAAGCACCGCCTCGATTTCATCGTCAGTGTAGCTCGGGCCGAGGTAGGCGTTCGTAAACACATAGTCCCGCGGCCGACCAAGCATTTGATTCCAAATCAGGAATGCAGCCCCCATCGCGGTGCCAGCATCGTTGGAGGCCGGCTGAATAAAGATATTGTCGAACAGCTTCTCACGCACAATCGCGCCATTAGCTGCACAATTTAGCGCGACGCCCCCGGCCATGCACAAGTTGCGATGGGTTTGATAATCGAAACGACGCAGGATTTCTACGAGCACCTGTTCGGTCAGCAACTGCAGGCCAGCTGCGACATTCACGTAGGCCTGCCAGTTCTCGACGTTGAAGTCCACAGGTTCATAGCGCCTTGGCAGGCCGAAAAGCGTCTCCAACGGAGAAAAGTCTGGCGATTCATGACGCAGCACGGCCAGATCGACGCTCATGTTTTGCTTGCTAGTCACAATCTTCGCAAATAGGTCAATGGTTTTGGTAGCGTCGCCATAGGCGGCGAGACCCATGACCTTGGACGCATCGTACTGGCTAAAGCCAAGATATTTTGACAGCTTCTCCCACACAAACCCGAGTGAATTCGGAAAAATAAAATCGTGCACTTTGCGCAGTTGCGTGCCCTCTCCGTAGTACAACGAAGTACTCGCCCATTCCCCGATTCCGTCAATCACGAGCACCGCGGCCTTATCGAACTGCGACACGTGGAAGGCGCTTGCGGCGTGGCAATCGTGGTGCGGCAGAAAGTGGAAGGTCCCCCTGAATCCGGCGTTCTCAATCAGTTGCCTGCGCGCGGACAGCACCCCATCAATGAAGTCCAGCCCCCCTTCGATTGTCTGGTAGCTATCCTTCTCCAGCGGCCACACGTGAGGCGTGTCGTTCGTATCCCGCCATTGTGCCACACCCTCTTGAAGAATTTCAGGGCTGAAGGAGTAACCGAGGTGCTCACAGTCGGCAAGCGTGATTCCCGCAGCCTCGAGACACTTATTGATCGCGAGCCATGGCAACTCGCCCGTCGTCCCGGGACTGGCGAGTTTCCCATGCTTGATGCGATTTAGACGCTCCTCTTCGATCGCCATTACGACTTGCCCATCCTTGATAAGACAAGCGGCAGATTCGTGGTAAGCGGCGTTAATACCAAGTACATACATCTTGGAATCCTTTAAGGTTGAGGCTACTTCAATACTTCACTGACCAGTATCTCGACGATGCATTGATTACCGGAACAATGCTTAGCACCACATCCAGCGTTCGTTTAGAGGAAATCGCTCGTCAAAATCTCTACTTTCCACCAGGAAATCTATGAACTCAGAGGCTGTTGCTTCCTCGCTGGTGCCAGAGAAAAATTCCCTGGTCATGGATGACGAGTGGCCAACTGAAATTTTCTTGTAAAAATGCAATTTCGAAAAAAAACTGGAAAAATCAAGTACATTTTGTCGGCTGACCAGTTTTTTCATCGATTTCCTCATAAGTAAGCTCGCTGCGCCTTATCATTGTCGGCGTGGATGGTCTGACACCGGGTCGCGTAGACAATGAGCGAAGATCGAACTTCTCATTCAAATCGACCACCATCGTATATCGCGGGCCGACTTCGCGATTGATCGCAGCATGTGTCCCATGTACATGCAGAAACCCGATGTCTTCCGCTTCCATTCGAAAGACATCGGACGACTCCGAGTGCAATGCAGTTGGATTCGTCTTGAGCATGACGTGGGACTCGCGTGAACTTGCGTCCAGCCTCGCCGAACTCCACCATATCCCGGTTCGGGAATAGCATGCCCGCGTGAATTTTCATCACACGTACCATACGAATTGCAGAAGGCTCGAAGAGAACGTTGAGCAGTTCATCGAGATAAGTCAGTTGCACACCGAGCGACGTAGACCCTGCATCTTTGTTTCCCGCATTGAGCCTCGTATCGTTTATCTCCGAACAAGGGTTTCTTAGATTGTATGTATGGAATGTGCCAACTCGAAACTCCGAATACACTTCCGGTGCGGGAGGATGTTGTTCTAACAGTGCTAGGTCCTTGGCCAGTCGTTGCTCGTCAAACGCAACCTTACCTAGAAGTGCCGATATCATATGTATCCCGTGAATTTGCCATATAGGTCGTCAAGCCATATCTTCGACAACGGAGTTCTAATAGCGACGGCGTCCTGGCCCGTCTCGATATACAGAAGTGTCGTACCCGTCACGCAGGATCTGGATGGTGATCACCGCATCCATGACACGCTGCATGCCAATCTACAGTATCTTCGCTCCGGGTTCACCATCGCCCTTGCGCCCGAGGAATCCGCCCAGTGACGCGATCATCCGTATCATCTGGTTAAGCGTCGGTGGCTTTTTCGGGCGGGGTTTCTTTGAGGGCACGTGAGCGCCGTGTATCTCGTCAGCCTCAAATAACAGCGAAGCATCCAGTTCCGGGCTGGTCCTGCCCAGCCGCATGAGCCGTGCGATACGCCAGGACACCACCATATACAGTACAAGCGCCTTCTCCACGCGCTCCATCTGCGAGAGCTGCAACGTTTCAACCCGGCAGGCGTTCTTGAACACATTGAAGAACATCTCGATCTCACACCTCGCGCGGTACCTGTCGATCAGTTCGGTGAGGGCATGTGCATTCGGCACTTCGCGGTTGCTCAGCAGGCGCCAGACGACGGGCTTCACGCCAGTGGGCGCATCCACTTCACATGCCTCAATGCAGCTCAGTTCGACGCCGCCGCGCCCGGGTAACTTCACGCGCTGTGCTCGCAGTTCCTGCTTCACTTCACGCGCCTTCTGGCGACCCCGCCCGGGCAGCACGAAGCTGACATGACCGAGCACCTCGCTCGCGTGTACCGTCTCCCACGGTTTTGCTTCGCCCTTGAGTGCCCAATTGTGCTGGGAGCGGATCAGCCAGTCAGCCGCTTCGCCCAACTCCTGCGCACGCTGCATGAGCGCGGCGATATCACCTTCGCGATCGGCCACATATACCAGCCGCGTGCCCGGCATGGCCGCCACCTGCTGCGCCACGATCTCCTTTAACGTTCTATCCATCGTACGCTTTCGCAGACGCCGCCACGCCGCCACGCCGGCCGTTATCGTCGCGCGGCTCGCGCGCCCACATCCAGGCGTTCATGACACCCAGCGCCTCGCGATCCGGTGTGACCGCATATGTAGCGTGAAGGTACATGCCTACCTGCGCTTCATAACTGAGCGGGCCGGCGCCCTCGATATCCTGCCCGTTGACGTTCAGCTCTGTCGTGTCAGCCACGCACAGGACTACCGGTAACTCGCCCATGCGCACAGCGGTGCGATCCCAGTGCGGGTGCATCATGTCGCGCCAGTCAATGTGACTCATTGCCCAGAAACCGGTATGCCGCCATGGTCTCGGCCCAGCCCTCACAGGCACCCGGAATACTCGCCGTGGGACGCGCGGCGGACCGCTTCAGCAGTTCCTTCGCGCGACGATCCCGCCTCGGGTCGCCCAGATCCAGTGTTTCAAATTCCTCGTCCACCCATGACCCCGGCTCATTACGAATCCGCATTCGAAAAGTCGAGAGTAAGCGCGAAATTCTGGCCGTTAAGGAAGCTCTGCAGAAGTCGTTTTCGTAGCGGCGATTTTCCACACGCATCGCAGTCTGAACGGCGACGACATTCCTTGTGCGGAGATCGCCCGGTACAGTCACCAGTCGGAGGCTGTACCGGTGAAACATATGCCCGCACCGGCTCCATCTTAAGCGTTTCGCAAAGCTCTGCGCGCCATCCACAAATTGCTCAAAGCGAACAACGTGGTGATCTGGGCAGTGTTTTTCATCAAACCGCGATAGCGGGTCTTCGCATAGCCGAACTGCCGCTTGATGACGCGAAACGGGTGCTCAACCTTGGCACGGATACCGGCCTTGAGCCGCTCGATCTGATCGTATATCGCGTCCAGAGGATTACTCTGGTCCAGTAGTCTGCGCTTGCCCGGTCTCATCGCAACATGCCAACGAGCTGCGTCGGCCTTACAATGCTTTTCGATTCCCTGATACCCGGCGTCAGCGTAGACATCCGTCTCCTTGCCGTGCAGCAACGCCTGGGCAACGGTGGTGTCGTGCACATTGGCCGCCGTTCCAATGACTGTATGAACCAGTCCGGAGTCTGCGTCGACGCCGATGTGCGATTTCATTCCGAAATACCAGTTGCCGCCTTTCTGCGTCGAGTGCATTTCCGGATCCCGGGTGCCGGAACCGTTCTTTGTCGAACTGGGCGCGGCAATCAGGGTGGCGTCGACTGCGGATCCAGCCTTTAGCATCAAGCCCTTCTCCGTCAGGATCTCATTGACCAGTGCGAGCATTTGCGCGGCCAGCCCATGTGTTTCAAGCAGATGGCGGAACCGGAGAATCGTGCTTTCATCCGGCAAACGCACCATGCCGCCGTCGAGACCCGCGAACTCGCGATACAGCGGCACGTCGTACAGCGCCTCTTCCATTGCAGGGTCCGACAGACCGAACCACTGCTGCATAAAATGAATTTGCAGCATCGTCGCGATCGGGAAAGGCGGCCGTCCGGTTTTGCCTGCCGGATAGTGCGGCTCGATCAGCGCAATCAGCTTCGACCAAGGCACGACACGCCGCATCTCATCGAGAAATTCCCGCTTGCGCGTGCGCTTGGTTGACAGATCCAGGTGAAGACCCAACTGCGACATTACTCTTCTCCTCAACTAATTCGCGATGCTTCCAGGATAGCTGAACGGGGCGTCAATGCCAGGACTTTTGCAGACATTCCTTAACAACCCCGGTCACGCCGGTGCATCGCTCAATGCGTTTTAGGATAAACGGCTGCTACTGCGCTACTTCTGTATAAAGAGATGGTCCTAGCCGTCGCATCACCTGATGATTTAGGTGGCAGGTACCAGTTGCTCAATATTGTAGACCGCTTTTTCAATATCATTGAAGAAATCACACCCGATCAGGAACATTCTCTCAGAGGCCGACAGTACTTTTTCCCTGTCGTTCCCGGACAAGTCAATACGAACCGCCGGGTTCTGTCGCGATAAGGATGACGGGCAGAGCATGCTCGCATATGTACCTCGCCGTATTCCGTCAGTCCTCGAAGGTTATTGATCTGCATCGTTCGGAACTTGAGCAGTTGCTGCCTCATCCGGTGCAGCCCAAGCATCGCTTGCTGCATCTCGGTTTTTACCGCTACCGGCTTGCCTGGCTGCTGTACTGCCAGCCAGATCGCCCGGGCCTCCGCTGCATCGTTCTTATTTCGGATGTTGAACGCCTTCACAACCCCCCCCCCGGCATCAGCTTCACCTCGTGGCCCATCGTCGTCAGTTGCCGAGCCCAGTGGTGCGCACCACCGCACGCTTCCATCCCGATCAGGCACGGCGTAAGGTTCGCGAAGTGCTCGAGGAACTTTGCTCGCTTGATCGGCTTGTTCACGATCTCGCCGGTTTCCTGATCGATGTAATGCAACTGGAACACGTTTTTCGCGATGTCCATACCGACTGCTGTACGATTCATCACTGGATCCTCCGGTCGCCTTGGAAAGCTTCCTATTTGCCACTTGGGCACATCGATGCCGTTGACCCGTGAGGATCGGTCACGGGGTGGGACGCGTTCATTTCATTCTTCGAGGTTACGGAGGCTCAATGAGTACGCCACGTACCACCGGACGCACAGCAGGTCACGTCCAGCGGGTAGTGCAGCCGCTTCAATACCTTGCCAATGCCGGCGGGCAGCATCTTGCTCGGCGTCTTCGTCTTTGCCATCATGCTTGTCATACGTTGTGGTCGACGATTTTACTTGACCGCGCTAATGCGACAAAACCCCGCCAACTCGGGTGCTGTTAAAAACCTTAGAACTGGGCGATATTAGAAACTCGAATGGATATCGAAAAAACAATTGATATCCATTCGATTCGCGATTGGTGGTATGTTGGTAGCAAATGTCGTGCGGCCCGTAGTGTTTTGATTTTTGGTTGTGCGCGCACAAAGTCTTTCTTGATCGGTAGTTTGGCTGGGGTGAGGCATCTGCGGGCGGCAATCGTGATCTGAAGCGGCGCGCTCAGCTTATTCTCGCAGATGGCGTGGACTTGACGTGCATGCGAACGCTTGCCCGCTCTGGCGGGTATGGGGGAAATCGCGACATCAGCAACAAGGGGTCTATGTTCGTGAGTCGCCGGGAACTCGTCAACGCACTAGCCTTTCGATAGTGTTCGCGAACCCGCATTTCAGTGGTCGGCATTGACTTCGATGCTTATCGTGACTGGTGTCGTCGTAACGGCGGCGCGCTTGGCCAGATGCCCCCGGTCTTGGCTGGGAGATTGAGATGTCGCATTGTATTCCTTTGGTGCGCCCGGATCATGGGGCGAATAAGCGCTCAACCTTATCAAAAGTGTCTAGTGTTATTGTCGGTAGTGGTACGCTAGCCATTAAGTGTGCTCAGCTAGCCAAAGAAAAGGGGCATGTGATCCGCGGGCTCTGTTAGGGTGACGCAGGAGCGGGGTAGAATGAAGCGATGAAGAAAAGAAAGTCGCTTTATCACGGCCACCGCTTTCCCTGCCATCGTCATCAGCTGCGCGGTTCGCTGGCATTTCCGGACTGAGGACCACCACGAAAGCGGTGGAGAGACCACCGGAGCCTACCGTGTGCGCGCCAGTTCTCGACCCTACCCTCTCGAACAGGATCATCGGGCGATCAAGCGCCGAACTCGACCGATGCTTGGGTTCAAAAGGTTTCGTTGTGCCGCATCCTGTTGGGCGGCATCGAAGTTATGCACATGATCGTCAAGGGGCAGATGGACGATGGCGGCGTTGGTCAAACTCCCGCACAGCAATTCTATTCACTGGCTGGATAAGGAATCCATACCATATCGGACTTGGCCGACCTCTCGCTCTTACTGCGACAGAACCCGCTTTTTGGGCGGTTATTCGCGATCTCGAGAATTTATGCATGCCTTGGTCACAACAAGTCGCATTTACGCGGCTTGATCAGCGTAGCCTTAACCCAAACCAAGAGAGGAATCTTCCGTGGCATCAAAGAAGATATTAATTCTGCTGATAGCTGCTTGGCTGGACGTTTATAACGGCCCCGTCAGCGCGCAGACGCTTAACACCCGGTTCTTGGGTTGGATCGGCAAAAGCCAGCACGGCTACTCCTTGGACGGATCGGACTGGCACTATTGTTTCGGTGGCTCTGGAGGAAGCTGTGGAACCGTGGCGTTAACGACAGGCCATTCGTCATGCCACACCACCAGCTTTAACATCGGTGCGCAGTGGGGAATGCCGATAAAAATCGGCGAAATGGCGATCGATGTCGGGATCAATAAGTCATGGACTGCATGCAATATTCGTAGCGAAACGGTCACTTGTGGCCCTAACCCGGGCTGGAAGGGCCGCGCAGTCATCAACTTCAGCGAACGATGGGGGAAAGTCCACGTGATCGGAGCGGATAACTACCTCACCTTGCAGTCAAGCTGCCCAGCGGGATGGCGTTCCGATTGGATGGGGGGGGAGAGTTGGCGTTGCACATACGTCGGTGGCGCATATGATCGTGAAGGATATTTGCCAGAGTGGCGTGGCAGTAGCTGCAACTATCAGCGCATTTAGTTACTCAGATCGCGATTCGCCTCGTTCATTGGCTTGAGACAGCGGAGTGTCTTTGGTGTCGCCACGATACCGCCAAGAGCGAGGCGTGCACTGTATCAGACGGCTGACGTTCCTTATCTACAAATAAAACTTATGTCCTTCAATATAAATTTAACTTCACGGCGTCGAGTCCATCTAGCCATAGTTGGATGCTTGCTGATGGTGGTGGCAGGGTACCTCTTATTTCTCGCCGCGCCCACGGTAAGTTCGGAGCAAGCGAAGCGCGCATACAAGCCCACAGACTTGAGGTCTTCCGAAGCCACCGCGACAAGCAGCAAAGAGGGAATTGCGTGGCCCGATGGCATTAATGCCGGCGGCAGTTTGGCCACCGATGACAAGCCCTCCGGAGCGGCATCCAATGATACACCTGTACAAATTGACGCGAGCCTTCGTGCGATCTTTCAGAAGATCGTGAATCGCGGCAACATGTCTCAGAATGAGCTGGATGAGTTTCGGGCTCGGCTGCAGATTGCTTTGGAAAATGACCCCGAGGTCGCAAAGCTTGTGACTCAGTTCTATCACGACATGCCTGCCGAACAGGGCATGGAGCGAGACATTCTTCGATCCATCCTAGTTGATTCTGCAATTGGCAGAGACATAGTCTTGCAAGAAGCAAATGCCATTTGGGAGGGCAGAAACGAATCCAAATATGCCGAGATGTATGAGACTTACTTCAACATGCCAAGTCAAACGCCTCAAGAGGTCTTCAGTAAGGCGCTGAGCGATTTGAGGAACGATGCCACGACCGATGAGAGGACCGCTGTCGCGCGACTGAATCTCATCGGCACTCTTGAGGAACCAAGCATTCTCGATGCCGCGAACTTAAGAAGTGAGGCCGAGCAGACATTGAACCAGATAGCGGACGGCCACGATAGTGAGTTGATACGTGCACTCGCTGTACAAAAACTCTTTCGGCTGAATTCCCCGGGGGAAGCTGCGAATATCGCTATCGGCCAGCTTTCCAAAGGTGCCTATCCGGACTTGGTTCGTGAAACGCTGAATTCCGTCAGCAGCGGTGATGTCGAGCTTACGCCGAACTTGCGCACAGCTTTGACCATGGCTGTTAAACGTCCGTAGATGGCGTCTGTCAAACGAAGAAAAGTTGGTACGAAATTGCACAAATGTTGAGACTTCCCCGGTTCGACGATCGACTCCGACGAAGTGGGCCTTGCGTGGCGCCGGTTTCCCGTCGGCGCGAGTCAAGCAAGTTGTCGCCTCGGTCATGTTGCCAATGGCTCTATATCAGTCGAGTGCGTATGTGTTTTAACGATGCAGTCGCGCTCGGGATTCAGTGTTACTGCGCGACAGGCGTCCAGGTTCGGGCGTCGCCGGACCAGCGCCGCGGATTTCGTTCGCGGGCCTGTAGATAGGGTCTCGACGGCGGCATGGTGCGTTTGCCGGATGAAAGCACGATTCTCCGGTTCCGCCATCTGCTTGAAACACATGGGCTGGCCGCGCAAATGCTCGCACTGGTCAATGAGATCCTGACGGAGAAGGGCTTGATGCTAAAGGCTGGATCCGCAGTCGACGCCACCCTGATTGCCGCGCCCAGTTCGACAAAGAACGGTTCCGGCACCCGGGATCCGGAAATGCACTCGACGCAGAAAGGCGGCAACTGGTATTTCGGAATGAAATCGCACATCGGCGTCGACGCAGACTCCGGACTGGTTCATACAGTCATTGGAACGGCGGCCAATGTGCACGACACCACCGTTGCCCAGGCGTTGCTGCACGGCAAGGAGACGGATGTCTACGCTGACGCCGGGTATCAGGGAATCGAAAAGCATTGTGAGGCCGACGCAGCTCGTTGGCATGTTGCGATGAGACCGGGCAAGCGCAGACGCCCCCATGCAGTCCCTCGTCGCTGATGTTTCCCCAGCGGTCAATGCTCCGGAACACGGGCCCTTCCGTCAGGCCGGACGCCGCAATCCACGCCTCGTAAGCCGTCACCGGACACAGGCGTGAAAGCGCCGGGGCCTTGAAGGTCGTGCCCAGCTGCGCGCGGTCGCGTTTCGTGCGCGGCAGGTACAGCGTCATGCCGCGGCCAGCCTCAACGGCTACGTGCTCGATCCGCAGCCGACTGAGTTCGTCGGACCGAAAGCCGCGCCAGAAGCCCAGCAGCACCAAGGCCCGGTTGCGAATGCACGCGAGGCGCTCGCGCTCGTCTGCTTGTCCGACGATCTGCTCATCGAGCCAGGCTGTGAGCTTTTCGAGCTGCGCGAGCTGCATGGGCTTCGCCCGTTTCTCGGTTGCGGGATGCAGCGCGACGATGCCTCTGAGGACCTTGCGCACATGCGGGGCTTTCGTCGGATCCGGAAAACCTTGCGTCTGGTGCCATTGCGCAAGCGCTGCAAGCCGCGAGCGCAGGGTATTGATAGACAGGGTTTCTGCGTGATCGGCAAGGTACCGCGCGATCATGTCAGCGCTCGCGGGCAGAAAGCTGCCCCACTCAACCTCGAATTGCCGGAGTGCGGACTGGTAACTGCGCCGCGTCTTTTCGCGCGTCGCGGCTTGGACGTTCAGGTCGCGAGCGAGCGCATGTGCGCTCAGGCCATCGCTTTGGCGCACCGAGCCAGTTGGCGTTCGAGGACGGATTCGGCTGACTCGCCGACCAGTTCCCGTTAGGTAGCAGGCGCAGTCGCGCCTTCTGTACTGACGAGCAATACGCGGGAAGCGCCATCAAGGCCAACTTGCCTCGCCAACTGCTGGTTCTGCAGCAATACCATGAGCCCAGCGAGACCTGCTACACCCGACTCGCCGGCAACGATGGGTGCGTCTACATCGCTGCCTGCCGCCAAAATGCGCATGGCGTGCACTGCATCATCATCGCTGATCGTCATGAATGCATCGACGCCAGGCTGCAGAAACCTCCATGCTAGCGGCGATGTTTCACCACATGCGAGTCCTGCCATCACGGAGTCGACGGTTCCCGTCGCACGCGCGGTGAACCGCCCCGGGTTTCCCGGAGACTATTTTGCTTGAGTCATGCCACGGCGGCAGACCCAGCGAGATTTGCATAATAAGCGGCTTCGGCCTGCGCGGGTGGAATGTTGCCGATGGGGCCGAAGAGCCGACGATTGTTGAACCAGTCCACCCATTCGAGCGTCGCCATTTCAACGGCCTGCAGATTGCGCCACGGTCCGAGGCGATGGATGACCTCTGCCTTGTACAAGCCGTTGATCGTTTCAGCCAGTGCGTTATCGTAGGAGTCGCCCACGCTGCCCACCGACGGCTCGATGCCCGCCTCGACCAGCCGATCCGTATAGCGGATCGATACGTATTGCACGCCGCGGTCGCTGTGATGGATCAGCCCGTCCTGCTGCGCCGGCTGTCGTTCGTACAAGGCCTGCTCCAGTGCGTCCAGAACGAAGTCCGTGCGCGCCGAGCTCGACACGCGCCAGCCGACAATGCGTCGGGCGAACACGTCGATGATGAACGCGACATAGACGAAGCCCTGCCAGCTCGATACATAGGTAAAATCTGAAACCCACAGCGCATTGGGCCGTTCGGCCGTGAATTGCCGCTTCACCAGATCCTTCGGGCACGGCGTCGAACCATCGCTCACTGTCGTACGTACCGTCTTGCCCCGCACCACGCCGCGCAGGCCCATCTGCTTCATCAGCCGCTCGACCGTGCAGCGCGCCACGACAATGCCTTCGCGCTTCAATTGCGTCCAGACCTTGTCTGCGCCATAGACCTGGAAGTTTTCTTCCCACGCGCGCCGGATCTCATCCTTGAGCATCCTGTCACGCTGGGCCCGCGGCGGCACCAGGTCAGGATTGGCGCGGCGAGCCACATGGGTGTAGTACGTCGACGGTGCGATTGGCAGCACCCTGCAGATCGGCTCGACCCCGTAGACGTGCCGGTGATCATCGATGAACGTGATCATCACTTCGGTCGGCGGTCGAGCTCCGCCTGTGCGAAATACGCTGACGCCTTGCGCAGGATTTCATTGACCTGCCGAAGCTCACGTACTTCCCGCTCCAGTTCCTTGAGCCGATCCTGCTCCTGCGTACTCGTGCCCGGGCGCAAACCCCGATCCCGCTCCTCCTTGCGCACCCAGCTACGCAGCGTCTCGCCCGAGCAGCCAAACTTCGCCGCAATCGACGCGATCACTTTCCATTGCGATTCCCGGTCGCCTTGATGTTCCAGCACCATTCGCACAGCCCGCTCACGCACTTCCGGCGAGTATCTTGGGGATTTCTTCTTCGTGTTTTCCATAGCTCCATTTTCTCAAGAAGTGGAGTCTCCGGAAAACCCGGGGCGGTTCACTGGTTCGGTTGACTATCGCTCTGCTCGACAATCTCTGCCGCAATCGTTCCGTAGCCTTGCATCACGTCACGCGGGATGTCTTCATAACCGTCGTATGACGTATCGGATACAACGTGCCAGCCGTTCAGAGAAGCTAAGCGAGCCGCCTCTTTAACCGATTCATCGTAGTTTCCGGTGATCCGGATAATCTCCGCACCGTACGCTGCGATCGCCTTCTCGCGCTCGACGCTGACATTGGCGTGCAGCACGATCACGCAACGGCATCCCAGCGTCTGCGCGGCGGCAGCCAACCCCTTTCCATGGTTGCCGTCCGTAGCGCTAACCACCGTGAAATGCGTCAGCAGATCCCGATAGCAACCTTCGAAGAGGCCACGAGCGTCCAGATCATGGTTCGACCAAAGCCGCTGGATCAGGCGCACCAGTGCAACTGGCGCACCCAATGCCTTGAAGCTACCCAGTACGGAGCGCGCCGACTCGTCCTTGATGCTGATGCTGTCGATCTTGAGCTTGGCGGCCAGCCCGGGCAACCCACGCAAGGGCGTTCGCCCGGGCGAGATCTTGTCCCAGCAGGAAAGCCAGGCACGACTTTCCTGAGCTTTCCCGATACTGAGAGTCTGTTTCAACTCACCGGGATACGAGGTGCGCGTTGCGCGTGGATTAACTACCAGCATGACCGTGATACTCCAGTAATAATGATGGGAATTGGCGACCCGATATCTATCACTTCTCTGCGAGACGCCTGAGCACGACATCCATCAGCACGTTGGCGCCATCAATGAGCTGATCGTGTTCGCGAGGGTTGTGGCTGATGCCGTCGCGGCTCGGTACGAATCATCGCGGCCGGCGCGATGCGCGCGATCATCTGGATGTCATGGGCGGCGCCCGACGTCATCGACGGATAATGGCCGAACGTCTGGTCCGGTTTCGAGCCGGTCGTATTCGATGCTGCACTGGCAAATGCGATCGAAGCTTCGGCGGAGCGCCTAGGCTTCACGGATCGAACCGGACCCAGCTCGATGTGCAGTTCGAGACATTCGTGCAGAACGACTGCGCCGGGCTCTAGGTCGCCTGGCATAGCCAATCCGCTCGAGTTCATCGCCAAGGCGGGTGCCGTCGATGCCAACTGTATCCAGCGCTCCTTCAATGGACAGTCCGCCAGCGAAAACCAGCGAGCCCATCATGTCTGGCTGATAGCGGATGCCTTCCTCGCTGGTGGAGGCGCCGATAATGATCGAACGCTGCGGCTTGATGCCTGCCTGACGGAATGCTCTCACGACTGTAAGCCAAGCCAGTACGCCGTAACACCCATCCAGCGTTCCGGCATTTTCAACGGGGTCGATGTGGAACCCCGTAATCAGCGGACGCTGGCTGCCGTCATCTGATTCGGAATGCAACGTGCGGAAAATATTTCCGAGGTGGTCGACGCGGACATCAAGGCCCATCTCATGCATCCATCTGACGACAAGATCGCGACCGGCATGTTCATCGTCAGTGAGAGCGATGCAAGTCCGTCCACCTACCTCGCGATCGACGCCCATTTCGCCGAGTTGATGTAGTTGCCGAAGCTGGCCTGCGCCATCAAGTTTCAGGGACGAAGACACAGAGGTATTCATTTATGTCCCATCAATTTTTGGCTACACGGCAACTCGAGCCGCGCGATCTCGGCAAAATACCGGGAGCCTGTCAGAAGGATTCCGTCATTGAAATCGTAGGTGGCGTTGTGCAACGGCGTGCCGCCGTGGCCCATCGACTCGCCGTTGCCTATAAACATGAAGTTGCCCGGAACGACCTGCAGGAACGCGCCAAAGTCTTCCGAAATCATCATTGGCTGAACATTGGCATCGACGGCATCGACTCCCGCGACATTGCGCGCCGCCTTGACAGTGACGTCTACGTATTGCTCCGAGTTCACAGTCGGAGCGAATTCGTGTGTGTAATCAAAAGTGCAGTCGGCTCCGTGAGTACGGCAAATGCCTTCGCATACTTCACGCATTCGAGTCTCGAGCAGAGTCTGGACGTCGCGCGAATAGCTTCGCGTATCGCCCTTGACGATGACATTCGACGGAATGACGTTTCTCAAGCCATCAGTGATGAATTCCGTGCACGAAATCACTGCCTGCAAACTCGGGTCGAGATTGCGCGATACGACAGTCTGCAGCGCCATGACGATCTGTGATGCGATAACGATCGGGTCCACCCCCATGTGCGGACGTGCGGCGTGTGTGCCCCGCCCCTTGATATGAATGACGAAGTTGTCTTCACTCGCCATGATGCCGCCTGGACGCGTTGCAAACGTTCCTGCGCGCATACCTGGCATGTTGTGCGCGCCAAAGATGGCATTGACCGGAAACCGTTCGAACAGGCCGTCGGCCATCATCGCCTTCGCACCGCGACCATGCTCTTCTGCCGGTTGAAAGATGAAGCGCACGGTGCCGTTGAAATCGCGCCGTTCAGCAAGGAGTCGCGCTGCCCCCAGTATCATCGACATATGCCCGTCGTGTCCGCACGCATGCATTTTTCCGGCGCTGCGCGAAGCATGCGCCCTATCGGGTGCCAGCTCCGCGATGTTCAGCGCATCCATATCGGCGCGTAGGCCGATAGCACGTTTCCCCTCTCCGACCGTCAGGTTGGCAACGAGTCCAGTACCGCCGATGCCACGGTGCACCTCCAGTCCAAGCGTCCTGAGAATGTTCGCCACATAGTCAGACGTATTGACTTCCTCGAAGCCAGTCTCGGGATGTTGGTGCAGATACTGGCGCCAGCTCTTGAGCTGGTCTTGCAGCGTGTTTTCCATTGTCGGACGTCCTCGTTCATGAAGTTCGTGGAGTGCTCATGTCGACCGGGGAGATAATATTCCTCACGTCACCCAGAAAAAATCCCTCAATCGACGCCCCTCATGCAAAAATATCTCTTTCCGAAGCTTTTAGCCGAAACGCCATGACACTCAGCCTGGACGACTTTGACCTCAAGCTATTGATGGAAGTCCAACGCGACGCGCACATTCCTCAGAACGAACTGGGGGCGCGCGTCAACCTGTCGACGGCCGCCGTCAATCGCGGATTGCGACGGATGTCGGACGAAGGCGTCATTCGCAACTACGCTGCTATCGTCGCGCCCGAAAAGGTCGGCTATCCGCTGACGATCGTCGCGACGGTTGAGGTCGAGAGCGAGCAGATCCATCTGCTCGATTCGATGAAGCGCACTTTCGCACAATGCCCGGAAATCCAGCAGTGCTACTACGTCGCGGGAGAATGGGACTTCGTGCTGCTTCTGACGGTCCGCAACATGGATGAGTACACGGCCCTCACGCGGCAACTGTTCTTCTCAAACAACAACGTCAAACGCTTCAAGACGCTGGTGAGCATGAACAACGTGAAGGTGGGGCTCGGTGTACCCGTGGCTCCCGAGGGAGGCTAAGACCGTCAACGTATGACTGACTTGTCGGTCCAGTCGCCCTGATCAAATTGGCGCACGGTAATTGCGCCGTTACGGATATCCCCTTTCTCATCAAACTGGATGGGGCCTGTCACACCGTCCAGCTTCGAAGCCCGCAGCTTCGGGAGATACAATTTAGGATCTGTCGATCCAGCGTCCTGCATTGCCTCCGCCATCGCGAGCACCGCGTCGTAGGCATACGGGGCATATAACTGCACGGGAACACCGAACCGCTGCTGATAGCGTTTGAAGAATTCGGGTCCTTGGGGCGTCTTTGCAGGCGGTACGCCCGCCAGGGTGCAGTAGACGTCCTTGTCCATCGAAGACCCGGCCAGTTTGATGAACTGGGGCGTGCACGCTTCGTCGCCGGCAATAAACTTCACCCTCAAGCCAAGCTTTTGCGCCTGCTGCGCGAACGCCGCTGCTTGCGTGTCGCCACCCGTGAAAGCAATACCTTCTGGCTGACGGCTCTTGATGGTGGTGAGAATCGCCATCCAGTTCGTTGTCTTGTCGGTGCCGTATTCGCGGCCGACCACGTTGCCTCCGGCACCCTTGACTGACTTTTCGATCTCATCGGCAAGACCTTGACCGTACGCCGTGCGGTCATCGACGATGGCGATATTGCGCGCACCCAGATCGTGGACCAGATAGCCTCCGATGACGGAGCCCTGTCTCACGTCATTCGCAACCATACGGAACACGTTGGTGAATCCTTGCTGCGTGAGCTTCGGATTGGTTGCCGATTCGGTAATCATCGGGACGCCTGCATCCGAGTAGATCCTGGAAGCAGGTATCGATGTCCCGGAGTTCGCGTGACCAACGACGCCGGCCACGCCATCATCCACCAGCTTCTGAGCGACGGTTACCGCCGTTTTGGGATCGGCCGCATCGTCCCGGGAGTCGAGCACGAACGTAACGTTTTGCCCACCTATCCGAATCTTTCTGCTGTTCAGATCTTCGATCGCCAGCCGCACACCGTTTTCATCATCCTTTCCGATGTGGGACAGTTCACCGGTAAGCGGGGAAACCTGCCCGATCTTTACTGTCAAATCCGCGTGGGCCGCGAGAGGTTGCAGGACAAGCGTCAAAGTCGCGAGACATATCAGTGGCCGGGATGATTGCATGGTCGTACTCTCGATAGTTTGGCTGGGAATCGGATCGACAGAACCTACGACCCGTTGGGCAAGCAACATTGCGCTGACCTGTAACTATGCTAATGACGAGAGCCGGTAGCCAAAATCAACCGCGATGACCTTCCTGCAAATTTCTATCCAAATACGAGGCTTTTTCGATACCTTTTCCCGTCGCCCACTTCCTGGGCAGCGCCACTTTCCGGCAGCCTGAGCTTTCGCGCCGCTATCAAGCTGAGATGCACCTGGCCCATTTCCCGCGGGGCCGGACATCTTGCTACGACGTGCACGAACCAAATCGAGCAGGTAAGCCCCCATCGTCCCAGATGGCCTGTCCCGTGTTGTACGCCGCGCCGCCCGACGCGAGAAACGCGACCGTTGCCGCGATCTCTGCGCTTGTGCCCTACCGGTGCATCGGAACGCTTTAACGACGCTCTTCGGTAGCGGGAAGACTGTCAATCTGTTGATAATGGCGCCCGCGCGCTGCTTCTTCATGTGCGGCACGACGAGGCGGGTGGGTCGAGCCACGTTCTGGAAGTATGTGTCGATTCCCTGATGCCACTGCTCATCGGAGAGCTCGAGGAGCGCAGCCCTTGGACCGTACTCTGCGCTGTTGACGCTGCTGCCCATCTTGAGACGAAACGCATACACGAACGCCGAGGTCGAGCCGTAGCCCCATCGCGGTACGAGTCACGCCCATCCCGCCGC
The DNA here is from genome assembly GCF_050436725.1 of Paraburkholderia sp. JPY465. NCBI lineage: Bacteria > Pseudomonadati > Pseudomonadota > Betaproteobacteria > Burkholderiales > Burkholderiaceae > Paraburkholderia > Paraburkholderia sp. JPY465. The sequence goes on along the minus strand of NZ_JBNDMT010000007.1, from coordinate 112,175 downwards.
CGAGCGGTTCGATCGCCCTCACCATCCTGATCCGCCGGCACTACGGCCGCAAGCTCATGCCGGTCTCGCTGACGAACCGCCGTGCCAGCGCACAGGCCGACACGCCCAGCACGCGCCCCCAATCTTCCGGGCCGCGCGGGTCTGCCGGGTCCGCTTAAAGCGTCTCGCAAAGCGTCGGGAGCGCGCAATCTCTGGGCCATGGCAATGCCGTCGGGTGTGGCCGGGAACGCCGAAGCTGCTCGAGAATCAGAGCACTGATCCGACCGGCGTAGCCATCGTCTTGGCGTCACTTCGATGCCTGTCGCTTCAACGATCAGTGCCTTCAGCAACGGCGAAACCGCGAACACCATCGGTGTCGTGCCTGCGAGCGCGGTGCGGGTCTCCTCCGTGATCCAGAGACTGCGACACTGGACGCCGAGCCGTGAACCGATCTTGGCCGAAGGCCCGTCGGCAACCATACGGCTTGCTCGGGAGAAATCCCGGGCGAGCCGCCCTCCGATATCACAGTCAACGCGCCGGATGTCGCATAGACCATCTAATGCCAGTGATGAGAGAGCTCGGGGAAAAAGTGACGCGCCGGATGAACTGCGCGCGGACCGTGAGCCGCGCTGGCGGCTTGGCGTCGACCGGAGCCTCGATTATTTTCCAGTTCATAGCGCGTGCCCGAGGTGTTGGCAGATAATCGACACATGGCGACAAGTAGTCGAATTTCTGCCACACAGAAACCGGGTTTAATGAATGTCTCACATACTGAACCGCTACGCGGCCGGCCGCAGACGATAGCCGAGCCATTGCTAACGAATTTCTGGAGTATCCGATTTATGGGCCGCCTTGACCGCTACGACCTGCCGCTTTCAACGACTTCCGACCTCGCTGCAGAGCGATACCGAACCGGTGTCGATCTCCTGCTGTCGTTGTGGCCAGGTGCCGGGGAAGCACTGGACGAGTCGATCGCCGCCGACCCGGATTTCGCCCTCGCGCATGCCGCACGAGCACGCCTGCATGCGATCAGCGCACAGCCGTCCGAAGCTCGCGCAAAGATTGTCAAGGCGCTCGATCTCGTCGCTAGGAACGGGACCGAGCGCGAGCGCACCCACGTTAACGCGCTGTCGCTCGCCATTCATGGACAGTCGGCCAAGGCGCTCGCGGCGGTGCTGGTGCACACGGACCGCTGGCCGCGCGACATCGTCATCCTGTCGATGCCGCTGGGCGCGTTCGGCCTTTTCGCCTTCTCCGGAATGGCCGACCACGATCAGGCACGCGTCGACCTGTGCGAGCGTCATGCCAAACACTTCGATGCCGACGACTGGTGGTTCCTCACCTATCGCGGCTGGGCACACGGCGAAAACGGCAACCTTCGGCTCGGACGCATGCTGACGCAACGCGCGCTGCAATTGCGGCGACACAATGTGAATGCGGCGCACGCGGTCGCACACGTGTTGTACGAGTCCGGTGCAAACGAAGAGGCGCAGGAGTTCATCACCGGCTGGCTCCCTGAGTACGACAAAACGGGCGTGCTGCACGGCCACATCGCATGGCATAGCGCGCTCATCGCGCTCGAGCTCGGGGACATCGAGCGCGCCCTCGCGGTCTATAACGACCATGTCGCGCCGGCCTCGTCGCAGGGCACGCCGATCAATATTGTCAGCGACACCTCGTCGTTTCTATGGCGCCTGCATGCGTACGGCCACACAGTTCCGGCGGGAATGTGGGACGACGCGGCGAAATACGCGTCGAATTTCTTCCAGGACGTGGGCTTTCCGTTCGTTGACTTCCATATGGCGCTGGTAGCCGCGGCGAGCGGCAACGGCGAGGCTGTCGAGCAACGGGTTGCTGTCCTCCACAAGCTCATCGAGGACGGAAAGCTTTCGGCTGGCCCGGTGGTACCGGCGATCTGCCGCGCGTCGTTGGCCTTTGCTGAAGAAGACTACGCGCTTGCCGCGGAGATCCTGGCGCCGGTTGCGCGAGAGGTTGTGCGGATCGGCGGAAGCGGCGCGCAGCGCGAAATCGTCGAAGACATGCTGCTGGTTGCATTGATGCGAAGCGGCGAAGCCGCGAAGGCTCACGCGATCCTCAACGAACGGCTGCAGCGTCGCCCTTCTCCGCGCGACACGCGCTGGCTCAATCAACTGCTCAGTCCCCAGACGTCGCTGGCGAATTGATGAGATGACGGGGTGGAATGCGAAAGCTGGTCGTCGACGGGATAGGTCCGGTCGCTGAGATCTCGATCGCGCCACTGTTCGGCACGGCACTGTGGTTCAGCGCGAATAGTACTGCCGGAAACCTGGTGAACATCTGGCACATCAGCGCGGCCGACATCGGCCGGCTGGCGAGCGCGATGCAACTTGGGTTCATCCTCGGCACCTACGTCGTTTCGCTGAGCGGCGCCGTCGATCGGATCGCGCGAGCCGAATTTTCGTTTGCAGCGCGCTCGCCGGAGCATTGTTCAACCTGGGCTTCGCGTGGCTGGCGATGGATCTCGTGAGTGCTGCGCTGTTACGCTTTGGCGTCGGAATCTGCCTCGCCTGCATCTACCCGATGGGGACGAAGCTGATCATCGGCTGGGCAACCGATCGCACCGGGCAGGCGCTCGCCCAGCTAGTCGGAATGCTGATTCTCGGCAGTGCGCTGCGAGCATGTGATGCGCGTGCTGGGCACGGTCTTCCCATGGCAACTGATCATTTCCGCTTCCTCGCCGCTTGCTGTCGGTGGGGCCGCCATTGTCGGCGTGCTTGACGATGGACCGCACTCGGTCGTGTCGAGCGGATCGGCAGGCATGATGGATACACCGGCGGCATCGCCGCCCTCTGTGCTCGGCGCGTTTCGCATCGGTGGGTTCTGGGCCGCGACGCTGGGCTATTTCGGGCATATGCGAGAGCTCTACGCGTTCTGGACTGAGGTGCCGCTGCTCATTTCCCACACGTCGTTGGCAACCGGCTTTCCGGGGATCAGTGTTTCGGCGATGCCATTCGCCGTGACCGGCATTGGCGCATTGAGCTCCATGCTGAGTGGTGTTGCGTCGCGTTACCTTAGCAGTGAAAAAGTGGCGACATGTGCACTAGTGGTATCTGGACATGCAACGAGGTTTTGTGACCGCTGGGAACCCGATCGGACGAAAAGCCGACAAGTCGGACAGCTCGCCGTAGCTGCGGACGTTTTTGAGGATCGACCGGTGCGGTTTCCATCGAGGAACAGCGATTCCGGATAGATTTTTTGCAAGCCACGGGGAGTCAAGAGCAGAGGTAGCAAAATTCGGGCAGACCATAGATTCCAGAATTGCTTTGACATCTCATCTGGCCCTCACCTACCGCTGGGACAGATTGCCGGTCCATTTTCAGGCGAAGCAAGTCTTTCATTTTGCGAATGGTCGTCCGGTGGGCCGGCGTCATCGGTGTCCCCAAAAAGTAGCCACCATAACCGACGGCCGATAGAGCCGTCCGCAGTAACACTGGACGAAACCGCGCCTTTCATATCGAACATGCATTCCGGTGAGGTGAACTGCGGTTTCGGAGCACCGAACACCGATCGTGGAATCCCTCGAAACCGTTCGACTTCAAGCGAAACGGCTACTCACTTTCCTCCCGAAATCCAGTTTGACTTTGACCGAAATCCGTGTTTGGCTTCGCCGAAATACGCACTCGCCCCGCTTAGCAAAGGTAAGCGGGATTTGTGTATCGTCCTCGGTTGTTTGGAGTCGATATCGGCAAGCGTGATCGCGGCTCGCAACGACGTCTGTATCGGTCGAACGAAAAACGCGGCCACCATGTCGGAAACAACCATCGTTAGGTTTGCCTGAACGGACAGGATGTCCGTTCAGGCGTTCATCAAACGCGTCCCGTATTACGGACAATTGCCGATGACATAGTATCCGGCAGACGTCTGCGCCAGCGTGTTCGAATAAAAGACGTTGTCCAGCCCCATACTCTGGTTCGACCCGTTCGCATAGGCCGTGCCGCCGGAATCATGCGCTCGGCTCGCTTGTACATGTGCATAGTTAGTGGTCGTCGTCTCGGTGCACACGAAGCTCGATTGCGTCGTCGCCGAGACTGACGACGATTGGGCGCTCTCACCCGCATTTGGATCGATTTCGGTCACGGTGTAGGAATAGGTCGTCCCAGCGATCAACCCTGAATCGGTATAGCTGGCAGATGCGGACGAGCCCACCTTGCTTCCGTTGCGATAGACGCTGTAGCTGGTGGCATTTGCAACGGCATTCCACGAGAGAGAAACGGTCGTCTGTGTTGTTCCCGACACTGCGAGGCCGCTCGGTGCGGAGCCTGACGGTGCAGGCCCCGACGCCGCGCGGAGGTTATTCTTGACCCAATAGTCCATCAGGAATGTCGGATAGTTGATGCGGGTTGCATCCACGTAGTTCGCGTTGTTGCCGCCGGTTCCGGCCGGCCATGCGTGCGACATGCCGGAAACTGAGATCTCGTGCGTCCGAACCTTTCCGCTGCTGTCGGAATACGGCGTGTTCGTTCCGCCGCCCTGAATCGTCACCTTCGCCCCTTGGGTAAAGGTGCCGCCATAGAGGATTCGAAAAGTGGCAGTGTCGAGTGGGCCGTACGCCTGCGCGACCGTGTAATCCGACGTCCCCCAGACCGCGCCGGCGATCTGCGTTGAGAATTTGCCGACGTTCGATCCTGCCCATGCCCTGCACTGGTTCGCCGCGGTCGTAGCCGTATAGCCGCTTGGCACATAACCGATCTGCGCCGTGGTCGTTCCAGGCGGCGGCCCGGCATTGATACCGATTCCGGCGAAGATGTCGGGGGCAATGCAACCCAGCACCATCGTCATGCCACCGCCCGAGGAGAGGCCCGCGACGTACACCTGATTGGGGTCGATCGCGTACTGCGAATTGGAAACAAAGCGGTTCACTAGATCCAGCAGCACACCGACATGCCCGGTACCGCGGCTCGGGGACGTGTTCGCATAATCCCAGCAGTGGTTGCTATAAACGTTGCCGGTCGCGTTCGGCGCCAGAATGATCGCCCCGTACTGATCTGCAATTGCTTTCCAGTTGAAACCGGCCGCACTGCTGCTGTTGATCACGTCGCCGGACGCGGTCTGCAGACAACCGTGCAGCACAAGTATCAGTGCCCGCTGGCCATTGGGAGTGGTGGGCTGGCTCGCCGGCCAATAGTAATAGCCGGTCAGGTTGCCGCCATTCACCGAATCTGTGGCCCAGATCTGCTGCCCACTCCAGGTTCCGGGTCCGGGCGTGACCGCGGCCAACGCAGGAGTCGTCGCCAGCGCGACGAAGAAGCCAACAATCCATCGTCTTTGGGGTCGTGAGAGCGGTTGCATAACGTCTCCTTTAGTTGTATGGACACTGCTGTCGAGAGGCAAGCACCCCGGGACGTGGGGGCATTTAGACTCGATGGGATGATTGGTTCGCGATGCGAAGTGACAATTCGCCATCTTCGTCGAGAAGCAAACGGACAGAACCGCCGCCCCTAGCACCGCCGCGAACCACAAGCAGCGTCCATGCCATGCCCATTGTGGATACGGCATCGCGCCAGCGGAGCCACGTAACCGTCGGGCAAGGCGCGTCCCTCAACGCTCAAAGACCGCTTTCCCATCCTTTTCCGCCACCCCTATGCAGTCCGACATTGAGGAATCCACACTTCATTTCCGGAAATGTGCTAGCACCAGCCACAGAACTGGATTGGTAGGGGAAATCCCACTCCCGCGCGGATCCACAACTTGAGACACTGCTCGCCTTCGTCTCTGGTCCGAGACGGTTCATAGCAAGCTGGACCGGGCGGCGCTGTCACACGAGGAGAAGATCCGAATGGCAACCGAGGTCGGCACAATCCTGAGCGACTACAGCTATGTCTGGCGGCGCGCTGTGCGTTCGCTCTTCGACACCCTCATTAATTCAAGCGAGGGCACCCTGATCGTCGACCGACAGGCCAAAGTCGTCTGGATCAGTGAGAAATATGCTGCTCACTTCGGCTTTGCCGATCCCAAGATTGCAATTGGTCTCGATTGCGAGACCGTTGTCCCAAACAGCCTCATGCGAGAAGTCGTCAAAACAGGAAAGCCCATTCTGCTCGACATACTTGAAACCGAGCGCGAACCTTTCATTGTGACGAGATTGCCACTGAAGGATGACAACGGCGCCACCATAGGCGCCATCGGCTTTGCCCTCTTTGGACAACTGAAAGCACTCACACCGCTCTTTAGCCAGTACTCGCGCTTGCAAGCAGAGCTCATCGCGACGCGACACGCGTTAGCACACACACGGCGGGCCCGATACAGCCTGTCGAATTTCGTCGGCACGAGCCCTGCCAGCATGGAAGTGAAGCGCCTCGCGCTACGCGCAGCCCAGGTCGATTTTCCCGTCCTTTTACTCGGTGAAACGGGTACCGGTAAGGAATTGATCGCGCACGCGATACATGGGGAATCGGCACGCGCCGACAAGCCATTTGTCGCCGTGAATGTCGCGGCAATTCCCGATTCGCTGCTCGAAGTCGAGCTGTTCGGCGCCGCCGCAGGCGCGTACACCGGCGCCGATCGCAAGGGCCGCGTGGGTAAGTTCGAACTGGCTAGCGACGGCACGCTTTTCCTGGATGAGATCGGAGACATGCCGCTTTCGCTCCAGAGCAAGCTCCTACGCGTGCTGCAGGAAAAGGAATTCGAGCCGCTTGGCTCGAATCGCGTGGTAGCGACCAATGCGAGAATCATTGCAGCGACTTCCGTCGCGCTTCCCGAGCTCGTCGCCGCCCGCCGCTTCCGCGCCGACCTCTACTATCGGCTTAACGTGCTCGTCATCCGAACACCACCGTTGAGAAAGCGTGCGCACGATATCGCCGCACTTTCGGACATGATCCTCGATGAGTTAGTGGCACACCACCATATCGGCCGCCCAGACCTCAGTGAAGATGCACTACAACTGCTTCGTGAGCACGCGTGGCCGGGCAATGTGCGTGAATTGCGCAATACGCTCGAGCGGGCCGTGATATTTTCCGATCACCAGTGCATCGACGCCAACTTGCTGGTTGCGTTCGTCAACGACATCGACTCGACGCTCTCCGCTCCAGAATTTGCCCGCGAACACGGTGAGGCCCGTGACGCGGACATCAATGAAGCAAGTTACGAGAACGCGATGCGGATGTTCGAGAAGCGGTTTCTCGGTGCCGCACTGCGATGCGAGGGCGGATGCGTATCAAAGGCGGCCGCACGGATCGGGATCGGACGCGCGACCTTTTACAAGAAAATGGCCGCGCTCGGGATCTGACGTCGATCGACGCTAGCCGCTGCGTGCGTGCCTGCCGAGCCATTCCAGTGAAGCTTACAACGCACGTCGCGATGTCATGCATCGGCGATTTCCTGAGCCATGTGCGTCCATTCGTGGAGAGGGCGTCTCCTGCCGGAGACACCGGGGTTCCGCTTTACGAGACTTGCACTCGCGGAGCGGTCTGCCGCCATAAACACCGATCGGCGTTGCATCATGGTTCGGACAATGGGAAATCGCTCGCCAACGAAGTCCAACACAAACAATGCGGCGAACGGAGACATGATCCACGGTCCGTCGACCGCCCGGCAACGCCATCCTTCACCGACACTCACGACGCTCTGCGTCACCGTGCTGTCAACCGCCATGCTTGCCGCCTGCAACGGCGACGACATGGTCAGGTCGCGGCGTACGGATCATTGCCTACGACGGCAACACGGACGGTCTTGCAACCCCCGGCCGTGACAAAGCAGGGCTTGCGACCGGCTTTGTCCGGATGGGTACGAGTTCCCGTGCCATGGACGCGACTATGCATTTTTGACGCAAACCCGTTTGCCGAAGGCGTTCCACCGGTTCAGCAGGTTGGCGATGATTATGCCTTCGCCTTCCTGCGACGCAAGCTCCTGCGTCAGCAGGCGTTCGCCGATGCAGCGCTTGATGCGCGAGATCTGTGCCTCGACCAGCGAGCGCACACCGTAGCCGTATTACTTGTGAAATGCATAGATGCCTTTGTCCTCGATGTATCTGACGATCTGGTCATGCCAGCGGGTTCGCTCCTCGCCGTGTACGACAGCGTGAGCCGGCGGTGGGATGACGGGCGTCACGCCCGCGCCTGAAAGCGCTTCGGTACGCTCGATGCTGAAATACGCGCCATCGGCAATCACCCGATCCATCGGCACATCAGCGGGCAGCACGGCGTCCACTCCTTCGCTGTCCGATACTTCTGTAGTGGTGATGCGGATCGCGTGTACGTTCATGTCAGCGTCGATCGACAGATGCATCTTGCGCCACGGCGTGCGCGCGGCCTTCTGAGCGTACTTTTCCTCATACCACTGGCTCGCCCGCCCAAAGCTCAATCCCGTGCTGTCGACGATGAGACTGATCGTCCCGCCGCGCGCGAGACGCCGGGCCAGCTGTTCGCAACGCTGCGTGACGCTCACCTCCTGTGAAGCGAACCGTTCGCCCAGCTGACCGGCGCTGGGCACCGGGATGTCCAGCCCGCGAGTCTCCCGTTAGTCCTCCATATAGCCGGTGATCTGCCGCATCCCCCCCCCCCGCCCAACAGCCGATAGAAGGTAAAGATCAGCTCGATGTACGCCGTGGTGTAGGTCGGCTCACGCCCCGACACGCCCGGCGTACGGATCTTTGCGTTGATAAGCTGCGCCTTCAGATCGCCGCCCGGCACATACAGGCTGATCATGCCGCCCTTTCTCAGGCTCTGGTTATACGCCCGCGCGTTCGTCACCCGGTACCCCGGCTCCATCCGGACAAAAGCCCTGTTCCGGAGGGCCACGCAAGATCGTGACCGACCAGTTGTTCAGCTTTCCTGCGACGAAGGCCGAAATACCCGAACTCGCCACCGTCAAACACGTCTTCCTCAAAGCCTGAACCGGGCCGAAAATAGTCATCAGCCCACGCGTGAACGCGGGCGGCGCATGCAATGCCTCCGCTCTCCCGATCGCACTCAAACTTTCCTATGGAGCTTCGGCCTGAGCCGGCAGCACGTTCTGGTCAAACGACATCTGTTTCGCGCTTTGCTCTATCGAAAGCAATCGCTATCCCGGACTCACTCAAGATCCGTTCACATTCTGAGAAAGGACGAATCCTATCCCCATCTTGTCTCGATTGTTTAATTGGTCTTACTGTGTAGCAGCATTAGTTAAGCGTAAGCGCCCGGCCATCCCGTCTTGAGTAGCGTTGAAGGTTTTGGGAGCATCGTGTGCACTTAAATAGGTGGACACGTGAACACTATCGAAGAAGAGGCACCGGTTGGAAGGCGTCGACGCCGGCGATATAGCGTCGAGTTCAAAGCCCAGGTGGTGGCAGCCTGCCGAAGACCGGGTGTATCGCTTGCGGCCATCGCCCTGGATCACAGGCTGAGCGCAAACCTGCTGCGACGTTGGGTGGAACAAGCCGAAGGGAATGCTCGGGTGCCCGTCGCGAGCAGCGATGTGGCAGTGCCGTCGGCACAGGCACCGGCATTTGTGCCGGTGCCGCTCGACACGATGAACGTTCGTCCGGCCGAGATCCGCGTCGAGGTGCGTCGCGCGAACCAGTCGATAACGATTAGCTCGCCGATATCAGAGGCAGCACAATGCGCCGCCTGGCTGCGTGAGTGGCTCGCATGATCCGCATTGATCAGGTGTGGCTGGCGGTCGAGCCGCTGGACATGCGGGCCGGCTTCGATACGGCACTTGGCCGGGTGATAACCGTATTCGGCGCCGCGCATCCACATCATGCTTATCTGTTTGCCAACCGGCGGGCCAACCGTCTGAAGGTACTGGTTCACGACGGGATTGGAATCTGGCTGGCAGCGCGACGGCTGAACGAGGGACAGTTTGTGTGGCCTCACCCTGGTAGGCGAACCGAAGCATCATGCGCTCACGCAGGAACAGCTCGAAGGTCTGGTGGTGGGTTTGCCGTGGCAGCGCATCGGTCCTAACGGCGTGATTCGCGTCGTATGACGCCCGCAAGGACGTAAACGGTGGCGCTTTCCCGGTCTCCAAAGTTCATGCAGACTCGTCTGCATGAACCTGCCCGCCGATCTTAACGCCCTCAGCCCGGAACAATTACGCGCGCTTGCCGCGCAGCTGATTGCCCAGGTCGAGGACAGGGAGCGGGAGATTCTCGAGAAGACCAGGCAGGTCGACGAGACGCAACGGGAGCTGCAGTACCGACAAACCCGTATCGACCAGCTGACCCAGGAGATCTCGATTCTCAGGCGCCAGCAGTTCGGCCGGCGCAGCGAACAGCTCAGCAGCGATCAGATGAACCTGCTGGATGAGGCGATTGACGCGGATCTCGCCGCTATCGAACTGGAACTCGAGCAGCTTCAGCCGGCAACGCCAGTCGACGAGCCACGTCAACAGTCCAAACGCGCATCGCTGCCTGCACAGTTGCCGCGTACAGAAATACATCACGAGCCTGAACCGCCCCGGGTTTTCCGGAGACTCCACTTCTTGAGAAAATGGAGCTATGGAAAACACGAAGAAGAAATCCCCAAGATACTCGCCGGAAGTGCGTGAGCGGGCTGTGCGAATGGTGCTGGAACATCAAGGCGACCGGGAATCGCAATGGAAAGTGATCGCGTCGATTGCGGCGAAGTTTGGCTGCTCGGGCGAGACGCTGCGTAGCTGGGTGCGCAAGGAGGAGCGGGATCGGGGTTTGCGCCCGGGCACGAGTACGCAGGAGCAGGATCGGCTCAAGGAACTGGAGCGGGAAGTACGTGAGCTTCGGCAGGTCAATGAAATCCTGCGCAAGGCGTCAGCGTATTTCGCACAGGCGGAGCTCGACCGCCGACCGAAGTGATGATCACGTTCATCGATGATCACCGGCACGTCTACGGGGTCGAGCCGATCTGCAGGGTGCTGCCAATCGCACCGTCGACGTACTACACCCATGTGGCTCGCCGCGCCAATCCTGACCTGGTGCCGCCGCGGGCCCAGCGTGACAGGATGCTCAAGGATGAGATCCGGCGCGCGTGGGAAGAAAACTTCCAGGTCTATGGCGCAGACAAGGTCTGGACGCAATTGAAGCGCGAAGGCATTGTCGTGGCGCGCTGCACGGTCGAGCGGCTGATGAAGCAGATGGGCCTGCGCGGCGTGGTGCGGGGCAAGACGGTACGTACGACAGTGAGCGATGGTTCGACGCCGTGCCCGAAGGATCTGGTGAAGCGGCAATTCACGGCCGAACGGCCCAATGCGCTGTGGGTTTCAGATTTTACCTATGTATCGAGCTGGCAGGGCTTCGTCTATGTCGCGTTCATCATCGACGTGTTCGCCCGACGCATTGTCGGCTGGCGCGTGTCGAGCTCGGCGCGCACGGACTTCGTTCTGGACGCACTGGAGCAGGCCTTGTACGAACGACAGCCGGCGCAGCAGGACGGGCTGATCCATCACAGCGACCGCGGCGTGCAATACGTATCGATCCGCTATACGGATCGGCTGGTCGAGGCGGGCATCGAGCCGTCGGTGGGCAGCGTGGGCGACTCCTACGATAACGCACTGGCTGAAACGATCAACGGCTTGTACAAGGCAGAGGTCATCCATCGCCTCGGACCGTGGCGCAATCTGCAGGCCGTTGAAATGGCGACGCTCGAATGGGTGGACTGGTTCAACAATCGTCGGCTCTTCGGCCCCATCGGCAACATTCCACCCGCGCAGGCCGAAGCCGCTTATTATGCAAATCTCGCTGGGTCTGCCGCCGTGGCATGACTCAAGCAAAATAGTCTCCGGGAAACCCGGGGCGGTTCATTTTCTGCACTGATTTTTGAAGTTCTTAGGTTTTTATCGCGGCTCATATGAATAATCTACCGATTGAGCCATGCCGACCTCGTCATCGACATCCATTGGCCGACCTGTAACAGTAGAGAGGTTGACAGGACAAATGCCGTTATGAGTAAGCCGTTGTGGGCCGGGTTAGGCTTCGAACCGGTCCGCGTCTTTACTGGGCGGCGGGATTTCATCCGCAGCAGCGTCTACCCGTCTCACAGCTCGTGGCTGCCCCTGAGTCGAAACAGCACGAATCGAGAACTATGGTAGCCCGACCCTTGCGCATTGCACCAAGACTGCACTATGCAAAAGGCGTCGCCTTCGCGGGGATGCTCTACTGCGCCTATTCTCGGATATCGCCTTGCTTGCGTTTTATTCTTGTCGCATCGAAATGATGTCGCGCAAGTCTTGCGTGATGACAGGTTGACACCCATCAAGAATCCTCGCATCTGCGTGTCTCACTTGGCGTCAATGTCGCTCGTGCCGTTGAGCTCCGCTAATGCTACGGCGAACAAGCCGTGGTATTTGTTGTGTCGGAAAGGAGACGGTTTAGGCAGTATGACTTTCCGTGATGTGGTGGCTGGCCCGCCGTGAGAAACCAGACGCGGGTTAGCATTGCTGCCAGAGCCGCATGGTGTGCACGAGGGCGACACCCGGCGATTTCCAGCACGGAGGCCAGCATGGGACACGATAGCACTGTGTACGTCGGTCTGGATGTCCACAAGGAATCCATCACGGCAGCCTCGTCGGGATAGGCGAGGTGGAATTGCTGGGCAAGATCGGCACTTCGAAGACAGACATCGATCGCCTGTGCCAGCGCATGCAGTCCAAGGCGACGCACGTTCGCATCGTCTACGAAGCAGGGCCATGCGGCTATGGCCTCTACCGGCAACTGGTGCAGAAGGGATTCGACTGCGTGGTATGTGCCCCGTCGCTGATTCCGAAGAAACCAGGCGAGCGGGTCAAGACTGACCGCCGCGACGCACTCAAACTCGTGCGCTCGTTGCGTGCAGGTGATCTCTCGTCAGTCTACGTGCCAGGCGTCGAAGATGAGGCATTCCGGGACCTGGCCCGCGCGTGGGCCGCCGCCAAAGCGGATCTCAAGCACGCGCGTCAGCGCCTCAAGTCGTTTCTGCTCTCTCATGGTATTCGTTACACCGGCAGCGCGAACTGGGGGCCGGCACATCGACGGTGGATCAGCACCTTCGTATTCCCCAACCACTGGCAACAACTGGCCTTTGACGAGTGCCGCCGCACCATTGAAGACAGACTCGCCCAATGCGACCGCCTCGAGGCGGCACTACGCGAGGCTGTCGTCAACTGGCGCTTCTATCCGGCCGTACTGGGACTGCAGACCATGCGCGGTATCCAGTTCACCACGGCCGTTGGCATGCTCGCCGAACTGGGTGACCTGTCGCGATTCGAGCATCCGCGACAGCTGATGGCCTGGCTCGGGGTGACGCCCTCCGAACACTCGTCAGGCGAGCGGCGCCGTCAAGGCAGCATTACAAAAACGGGAACAGTTATGCAAGAAAGCTGCTCGTGGAGGCTGCGTGGAGTTACAGATACCCCGCTCGGGTGAGCCCCGACATCCAACGCCGCCATGAAGGAATTCCGAAACCGATCATTGACCGCGCATGGGATGCCCAGCTGCGGCTATGCCGGCGATATCGCAAGCTCGCAGCGCGCGGCAAGAATGTGAACACCGGTGTGGTTGCCGTTGCGCGAGAGCTCTCAGGGTTTATCTGGGACATCGGCAGACTGGCGATGTCTCTCGCCATACCGAAAGATGCCAGGCCGGTCTGACACTATCTCATCTTAACGAGGACACGGAGAGTTTCCTGAAGGCGGCGTAGCCCGGCACCCGAGCAACCCGCGATTGGACTATGCAACACATCTTATGCGACTTGCGACTATAGGTAGCGGCAGGCTCATAGGGCGGACCACAGTAATGCGGTAACCAACCCGCGGATATCAGTGTGACCCACCGTCGAGACGTACTGCTACGTCGCCCTCAGGAAATTCAGATGTACCCAGACCGAGAACCGATCGCGATTGACACGGAAAGTCATATCAGTTCTAGGGAAAGTTTTTTGCCTGCATTTTCTGTCCGCGCGATCACCTTCTGGATCGGTACGTCAACCGGATGTGCCGGCACAGCATGACACATGCAGGAATACGCTCCGACAGATGCTCGCCGTGCACGTACACCGGCCAACGAGTAGGAGCGCGCACAAGTGGCGGAACTGGCGTGCCAGGTGCAGAAGGTAGCAACGGAAGAAACCCTGAAAGTGGCCTTTGCCGATCAGGGTTACACGGGTGACGACCCTGCACAGGCCGCGGGCGCTCAAGGAATTGATCTCCAGGCGGTAAGGTCGATGCAGCAAAAACGGATTTCACACCCGCAGGTCTGCACTTTGTCGGCTTCGCCACGCTTATGCTCGTCCATGCGATCCCAGTAATTCGAAGTTCATAACACCGTCCAGGGCTGATTTGCAGATAGATCATTTTTGCTCCTCTCAAGGAAGACTCGATCAGGCTTGGCCTTCCGCCATCATGGACAATCTGAAGAAAACGGTACCTGTAATCCACGACGCGCCTAGAGAAGCCATGAACAGAATCGCCTCGGCAACATCGGCCGGCTGGCCATTGCGACCACGCGGATCGAAAGCATTGAATGCAGGCCCGAGGTCGCACCGATGGCGCCGCCGAGCTGTTGCATCACCTTCGCGGCGGCCTGCGCCATGAAGAACGTGCCCTTAATTCGACCACCTCCGTCGCAGTGGCGGGACGGCTTTGCGGAGAGCTGAACCGCCGCCCGTGACAATGACTACCGTGGAAGAGAAATTATGTTCTGTGACTGTTCCTGAAAACGATGAAAACGGAAACGGCAACATGAAATGCCCTTGCTTTGCAGACCGATTTGAACATTCCTGGCCAGTCGACGTTACGCTCACAAATGAGATGTTTTGTTTGTCGTTGAAAGAAAATCTTTCTGTGCATGGCCGGCTCCCCCGGCCGCGCTGCGAGCCTTGGAGTCGAGCGCGCACCACCCGGGCTTCTCGGCTACTGCAATGGAACTGAATGTTACGCCCACCGACGTTGGTCAATTCGTTCGCAGCCTCGAAGAATGCCTCGACGTACCGCTGTTCCACCGCGCTACCGGCGGGCGATCGCGTCTTGTACTAACGGCCGTCGCCCTTCGGGCGCTCCCTGACATCCGCGAGGGGTTCGATCGGTTGAATCTGGGATTTGCGCGACTGAAGAAGGGGCTCGGCTGTGGGCGTGTTGACGGTGACCGTTAGGCCGGCGTTCGTCGCGAAATGGCTTCTGCCGCGCATTGACCGCTTCCAGAGCGCATGGGCAGAAACCGCGCGTGTCGACACCAGCCATCAAGTTGATGCATTTCAGAGCAAAGGAAGCCCATTATCCCGCCATACTCAAAGCACGCTGCGGCACATCGCATGACTGGACTGTCCGGCGCGCAATCGAGACAATCATCCGATAAGAACCAGAACTCTCTTTTGCACACGCAGTCAGCCTACCGCCGGCGGCTTTACCTGCAAAAACAAGCTTTTTCTCGATCGCGAATCATCAATATGATTGATGCGCTCAAAAAAATTAACGGCTTATACAAAGCGGATATACGCTGTTAGGATTCTCTCGTCGTCACCGCGGAGCCGAGTATGAGCGAAGATTTAGATGTCGTCCAAGCAAATCGTATCGACACTAGGGTTGAGCCAGTTAAAGGCGATGCGTTTGATGCTAACGCCCCTGATTCCGAGCCGTCTTCGCAACCTGTTGCCAGCGTGCTCGCGCCTGCCATGGCTATCGCATCGATGTACAGCGTGCAGCTTGGTGCTGCATTGTCGCGACCCGTGACAATCCAATACGGTACGCTCAGCACGACTTGGCTGCGTCTTTGTTTCGCGGGCTTGATGCTCGCGATCGTGGTGCGACCGCCGCTCCATACCTACTCCCGACAGCGCTGGATCGCCGCTTTCGTCCTCGGTAGCGCCATGGCTGGCATGACACTGTGCTACTTCGAAGCCGTGCAGCGCGTGCCTCTTGGTCTCGCAGTCGCCATCAGCTTCATTGGTCCCCTCATCGTCGCGACGGCCGGCATCCGCAGATTCCGGATGCTAGTGTGGCCCATGGTGGCGATGGTCGGCGTCGTCCTCATTGCGCGGCAGGACGGCATGTGGGCCACCTCGTTAACCGCCCTGGTCTTTCCTGTTGGGGCTGCGCTCGGATGGGCAACGTACATCGTGATGATGAAACGAGTCGGCACGCTGTTCGATGGCTTGGAGGGGCTCTCAATGTCGCTGATCGTCGCGGCCCTGGTCACCACGCCGTTTGGTCTTGCGCAAAGCGGTGGCCATCTGCCCGCCGCGCAATTGATTGACGCCGCGTATCTCGCGGTACTCGTGCCGCTCTTGCCCTACGTCCTCGAGATGTTCGCGCTGCGGCGCATGACGGCGTCCGCGTTCGGCATTCTGATGAGCATCGAACCCGCCATTGCTGCCGCAATCGGTTTTGTCGTCCTCGGTCAGCCTACGACGGTCTTGCAAAGCATCGGCACGTTGCTCGTGATCAGCGCCAGCATAGCCTGCTGCCGCCAAGCATAGGCCGGCGTTGCCGGCAGGTGGATCGTCGTCTCGCACTGCATTTTCTTCCGCGTCTTCGAATGTTGCCGAGACCCTAACTGCGGATGGTTCGCTTCGTCGTTGTATGTGTCGCGCTTGCGATGCTGTTTCCCTTCATGTGGTTTTACTGGAGACTGAAAATGGCCCACCAAGATCGTGCCCGTTTTGAACTGGTTGCAGACTGTGAAATGCAGGCGCTCTTTACCGCCTCGCCCGACACCGCCGCGTTTCACCGTGGCGAATGGATCGACCGCGAATACTATCGGCGACATCTCGTCGAGACAGTGCTGCGCATCCGCCTGAACAATGAAGTCGATGCATTCGCGCTCTACAAGATCGGCTTCAAGGACAATCAACTCGCGCAGATCCTCGCGCAATACCTCGCCGAGGAATACGGCCACGAAGGGCTCTTTCTGCGCGACATCGAAAAATTCGGTCTCACGGCCGAACAGATTGACACCATTGAGCCGCTCCACTCGACTAGGAAGCTGATCAATTATCTGTATCTCAGCATCGAACGCGATGGCCCATTGCCGACGATGGCGTGGAACTGGTTCGTCGAATGGTATTCGGGCCGCTACAATAAGACGATCACCGAGGCTGCGGGTCGAGCCTTCGGGCACCACACCGTTAAGGGTTCGCTTGGCCATATCCAATACGACGAATCGCACGACCACGACGATCTGATGTGGGGCGCCGTCCAGCGCGCGATCGAAGGATGGGGTGGCATCGACAAGGCCGAAATGCATCTTCGCAACTTCATCGGCTTGGTCGGCGATTACTTTGACGAACTAAAGGCAGAAACCGGGCGCCAGTCGGACGTGGTCGTTGCATGAGGAGCGCATCGTGGCTATTGTAGTAGTGGAGCCTGTCTCATCGGGCACTGCGCTGATCGCTGCAGCGCAGCGGCTCGGGCACCCGGTACACGTGTTTTGCGCAGATACCCACATCGTGCCGCCAACACACCTACGGACCGTGGCGTCGCTGACGAGTGTCGACACTGGCTCGGCTGATGACGTCGCTGCAGCAGTGCGGACAGTCGGGGGCATCGACGCGCTCGTTCCCGGCTTTGAGTACGCGGTCGACGTCGTCGCGCAGGCGGCCGCGCAATTGGGGTTGCCGCATCTACCGCCCGAAGCGGCCGCGCTCACACGTGACAAATACCGTAGCCGTCAGCGACTCAGCATGGCCGGGCTGGCTGTACCGCGTTTCGCGCCGATCGCAAAGCGTGGCGACGTCGCCCGCGCGGCGGCGCACGTCGGATTTCCGGCCGTCGTGAAGCCGGTCGATGGTTGCGGCAGCCTACTGGTGCGCCGCGTCGATTCGCTCGCGCAGTTGCACGCGACGATCGACAGCGTTGCGCATCGATCTGTTCAGGACATGGGCCGCGAAGTTGGTCAAGCGATGATGCTTGAACAGTATCTCGACGGACCTGAATATAGCGTGGAAGGCTACGTCGGTCCGCTCGGTCCGCGCATGCTTGCCATTACCGAAAAGATCCTCGGGCCCGAGCCCTACTTCGTCGAAATGGGACATGTGGTCGACGCTACGCTCGACGACCGCGACCGAGCTCGGCTTAGCGCGTATGTCGAAACGGTGGCGAGAGAGATCGGCCTGACGCTGGGCGTGTTTCATGCGGAAGTGCGCATGACGCGCGACGGTCCCACGCTGATCGAAATCGCCGCGCGGCTCGGCGGCGACCGGATCTACCGGCTGGTTGAGCTAGCTAAGTCAATCTCGCTACCGGAAGTCATGCTCCGTAGCTATCTCGGGGAATGGGACCCGGCCCCGGGATACTGCCACGGGCGGAGCACCCGGGTAAGCGGCGTCCGGTTTCTCGCACCCGAGGCAGCCGGGCCGTTCGTCGGTGTCAGCGGGCTTGACGAAGTGCGTGCGCAGCCTGGCTTCCAAGAAGCGGAAATCTATCCGCGCGCCGGCGACTGGGTATCGCCGCCGACCGACTTCCGTGGCCGGCTCGGCCACGTGCTATTTACAGCGCCCGATCGCCCCACGCTCGAACGCCGACTGAACGGCGCGCAATGCGCGCTCGAAATGGGGTTGACATTCAAGGTCCATTAAAGGACGAGTCGCGATGACGTATACCCCCTTCCCCCGCCGTACCCGCAGTGTCGTAATGAATCGCTGGTCCGACGATTTTGCCGCCTATCACCGATACATCGATCACGATGCGCACGACGTTGCCTATCTGTGCACACCGGAAGGCGCGAAAGCTCTCGAAGCGACGCGCATCTCGCACATCGAGATCCTCCCGGACTTCAACGATATACACAGGCTGCGCGTGGCGTTCGACGCATGCCGTACGAGGCTGAACGGCGTCGACCGACTGATCGCGCTGTCCGAATTCGACTTGCTCGCCGCGGCACAGCTGCGGGAAACTTTCGACGTCCCGGGCGACCGGCCCGCCACCGCAGCACGCTTTCGCGACAAGACGGTGATGAAGCGCGTCGTCAGTGCGGCCGGTCTGCGCGTGCCGCAGTTCGTCGAATTGAACGATCGGGAGGACGCGCTCGCCACTGTCGCCGGATTGCGGCATCCGCTTATCGTCAAGCCGCGAACCGGCGCGGCAAGCATGGGTGTCCACCGGGTCGATTCGGTGGAACAGTTCGGTGCGCTCCTGCCCCGACTTACGGGCACTTCGTACGAATGCGAGGAGTTTATCGAAGGGCCGATCTATCACGTTGACGGTATCGTCTCGAGCGGCAAGCCGTTGCTGATCCGGGCGTCGCGCTACCTTAACTCATGTCTTGACTTCGCCAATGGCAAACCGCTCGGGTCGATAATGTTGCAGCCTGGACCGTCGAACGACGAACTACTCGCGTTCGCGCAAACGAGTCTCCGCGCTCTATCGCTGGTGGACGGCGCCTTTCATCTCGAAGTGATTCGTGGCTCCGACGGCCTGTATTTCCTTGAGATTGGCGCGCGCGTAGGCGGCGGCGAAATTCCGTTCCTGTTCCGCGATCTCTACGGCATTGACATCTTCAGCCTGTGGGTCCGTCAGCAGCTCAACTACGGGACGCCGCTCGCATCCGAGGCAGGCGTGGGTGCAGCGGCCCGCTCCACCGAGCTAGGAGGGTTTCTGCTGCTCCCCGAGGCGACCGGCAGCCGCCTCTTGCGAGCCGTTGTCCCGGACGGTATCGCACCGCTGTATGCGGCCATTACGCCGAAGGCAAATCATGTCTTCGACGGCAAGGGCGGCTACGACAAGATCCTCGGCCGGTTTCGCTACCGCGGTCGATCGGAAGATGAGATTGATGCAGCGATCGCCGCGACCTTGGAGCGCTTCCAGTACGAGCTCGGCGATATCGATGCCCCTAGCCGCCCCGCTTGGCCGCGCGGGCATTGGCATGATGGCTATCCGTTGCCCGAAAATGCGCCATCACGCTGCCGATGAGGCGCTCGTTGGAAGGAGAGAATGAACGCGACGAAATCGCTTTACCACGGCCAGCGGTTCCCTGCTGTTATGATCAGCTGCGCTGTTGACGGACACTTCTCGTTCGGAGCGAGGCGGCGTACTCAGGTACGGAACCGACGATTCGTTGCTGGCATGTCAAGTCCGGCTATCGATTGGCTCGGTGCGCTAGGGCGGTTCGGTAGAAACCTCGCAGCACTAGGAATTTAGAAGTGGTGTTTGTGACGCCGCGCGACGAGACGTATGTGGTGGGGAAACTGCTCGATGAGCAGGACACGCAAACCCGGCGTGTTGGAGCAAAGCGTCGCCGACCAATCGCGCAGCTATCCCGCGGCAGGTGGGAATTCCTAGACTCCCTAGGGCTAAGCGCATTTTTATCAAAGCGGCTGCACGCGTGATCTGCCGACCCGTAACCGCGGACGTCAGATGTTCCCTTTCGAGATACGCGTCGCACACAATCGCTAAGCCCCTTTCGTCAGCGCTTAGTGCTGCAGACACGGAGGAACGCGGCCTGTTATTTCGCCATAGTCAAACAGCGCATCGGCACATGGTACGGCTGTACGTTCCGGGAGCAATCAAAACAATCATATAGTAAGTATTACTACTGTTCACACAGGGAGTGCAGATGGGCACCAACCTGACAGCGCCAGGTTTGCCGCAGCGCTCGATAAGAACGCGCGTCGCCTTAAATTGGTGGAACGTCGATTCCGCCTGAGTGAATTGCAGGTGCATGACGGGACTGGTTGCGTCATCGACATACACACCAACAGCGTGCACGGTGGACCGCGGTCCTCGAGCTAGCGGTGATCCCGCCATCAATCTGGATGAACTCGTCCAAGCGCTCCTATCGTGTGCGTGACTGGTAGACCGTCGGCGGATGCAGTCGACGCAGGATCCACAGGCCTTCGCTCGTCATTCGATATGACCCCTTTCGTCGCCCTGCGGACTCTGAGATTCCCGTGGCTTCTCCAACGCTAGGGGCCGGCCCAAAATCGGCGTATCAACCGCGGATAATCGTGAGCACGATCGGAACGAGGCATCTCGACAGCGTCTCGCTGCGCGGGATTTGTGTCCGGAAACCAGTCCACGGCCCAAATTCCGAGCCGCACAACAAGCCGGCGAATCTGCCGCGCCGTCAGTTCCGGCCGTTGCGCGGAACGTTAGCGGTTTCAGCTTGCTATCCACCACGACGTTCAAAATGGTATGGAATTGTCCAGCGGGCGCATCGCGACCGTTCGCTCTGTTGCTGCAGCCATTAAAGCTCCCTGGAACTGGACCTCCGACGGGCTACACGCTTGCGATGAACGCCGGTTTTCCATTGGCAAAACCCAGACGTTCCGGGTGTAGTCAAGACCTCACCGAGCCTTCTCGACGGTTTCATCATATGTTAGAACCCTTGCCCGGACAGCCAGTGTCAGATACTTTTGCTAGGATTTCCATAAACCATACAAAGGTGCGATGCAAGTGGCCATTGCGGCGTCGCGGCGCTCTTGTGCGGCAATTACCCTATGGTTCTAACTGAACCGCCCCGGGTTTTCCGGAGACTCCACTTCTTGAGAAAATGGAGCTATGGAAAACACGAAGAAGAAATCCCCAAGATACTCGCCGGAAGTGCGTGAGCGGGCTGTGCGAATGGTGCTGGAACATCAAGGCGACCGGGAATCGCAATGGAAAGTGATCGCGTCGATTGCGGCGAAGTTTGGCTGCTCGGGCGAGACGCTGCGTAGCTGGGTGCGCAAGGAGGAGCGGGATCGGGGTTTGCGCCCGGGCACGAGTACGCAGGAGCAGGATCGGCTCAAGGAACTGGAGCGGGAAGTACGTGAGCTTCGGCAGGTCAATGAAATCCTGCGCAAGGCGTCAGCGTATTTCGCACAGGCGGAGCTCGACCGCCGACCGAAGTGATGATCACGTTCATCGATGATCACCGGCACGTCTACGGGGTCGAGCCGATCTGCAGGGTGCTGCCAATCGCACCGTCGACGTACTACACCCATGTGGCTCGCCGCGCCAATCCTGACCTGGTGCCGCCGCGGGCCCAGCGTGACAGGATGCTCAAGGATGAGATCCGGCGCGCGTGGGAAGAAAACTTCCAGGTCTATGGCGCAGACAAGGTCTGGACGCAATTGAAGCGCGAAGGCATTGTCGTGGCGCGCTGCACGGTCGAGCGGCTGATGAAGCAGATGGGCCTGCGCGGCGTGGTGCGGGGCAAGACGGTACGTACGACAGTGAGCGATGGTTCGACGCCGTGCCCGAAGGATCTGGTGAAGCGGCAATTCACGGCCGAACGGCCCAATGCGCTGTGGGTTTCAGATTTTACCTATGTATCGAGCTGGCAGGGCTTCGTCTATGTCGCGTTCATCATCGACGTGTTCGCCCGACGCATTGTCGGCTGGCGCGTGTCGAGCTCGGCGCGCACGGACTTCGTTCTGGACGCACTGGAGCAGGCCTTGTACGAACGACAGCCGGCGCAGCAGGACGGGCTGATCCATCACAGCGACCGCGGCGTGCAATACGTATCGATCCGCTATACGGATCGGCTGGTCGAGGCGGGCATCGAGCCGTCGGTGGGCAGCGTGGGCGACTCCTACGATAACGCACTGGCTGAAACGATCAACGGCTTGTACAAGGCAGAGGTCATCCATCGCCTCGGACCGTGGCGCAATCTGCAGGCCGTTGAAATGGCGACGCTCGAATGGGTGGACTGGTTCAACAATCGTCGGCTCTTCGGCCCCATCGGCAACATTCCACCCGCGCAGGCCGAAGCCGCTTATTATGCAAATCTCGCTGGGTCTGCCGCCGTGGCATGACTCAAGCAAAATAGTCTCCGGGAAACCCGGGGCGGTTCAAACGCGTAGCCATAGGCACTTTAGACAGACGAATTGGGCTGCGTCCTTTGATACGATCGGGGGCTGAACTTGACTAGTGAATGACGGCAGATGAACGATCCACATGGCTCTGACACAGGCTTCAGTGTCCACATCCTTTGGGAGGATGCAGAGCGCACTTTCTGTCGCGTCCAGTCCCCGAGCGGCAGCGATAGCGTCCTGACTCTGCGGACCACCGAGGAACATCCCTCGATCGCCCTTCTCGAGCGCCTTGCTCACGAATTCGCGCTGAAAGAACAACTGAATGGTACGTGGGCGGTGCACCCGATAAGGCTGGTACGCGAAGATGAACGGATGGCACTGGTTTTCGAGGATCCGGGCGGCGAACCACTTGAGCGACTGGTGGGCGCGCCTCTCGCAGTGGAACGTGTTTTGTGCCTCGCTGTCGGAATTGCCGGGGCGCTTGAGAAGCTCCACCGGAGTGGGTTCGTTCACAAGGATTTCAAGCCTGCTCATGTGCTAGTTGACTGCACGGACAGCCGGCCGCGGCTCACAGGATTTGGGATCGCTTCACGACTGCCGCGCGAGCGGCAATTTCCACAGCCACCCGAAACGATCGCCGGCACCCTACCCTTCATGGCGCCCGAACAGACTGGGCGGACGAACCGCTCGATCGACTCTCGCAGCGACCTCTACGCGTTCGGAGTTACGCTTTATCAAATGCTCACGGGGTCCCTACCGTTCACTGCTGCGGATCCGATGGAATGGGTACATTGCCATGTTGCGCGTAAGCCGGTGCCTCCGATAGCACGGGTAGACACGGTCCCCCTTCCCGTCTCAGAGCTTGTCATGAAGCTGCTCGCCAAGACGCCCGAGGAACGGTATCAGACGGCGGCTGGCGTCGAGCGGGATCTGAGGCATTGCCTGACCGAATGGCAGCGTCAACGCCACATCGATCCCTTTGTGCTGGGCGAATACGACATGACCGACCGCCTCCTGATCCCTGAGAAACTCTACGGGAGGCAGAGGGAGGTGGATGCATTGACCACTGCGTTCGATCGCGTAGTCAGGACTGGCATCCCTGAACTCGTGCTCGTCTCCGGGTATTCGGGTATCGGCAAATCCGCAATCGTCCATGAACTGCATAAGGCACTCGTACCATCGCGCGGGCTGTTCGCGTCGGGCAAGTTCGACCAATACAAGCGCGACATACCCTATGCGACGCTCGTTCAAGCTTTTCAGGGCCTGGTCAGGCCGCTACTCGGCGAGCCTGACGCGGAACTCGCAACCTGGCGCGAGACGTTGATCGGGGCACTCGGTCCTAACGCGCGACTAGTGACCGATCTGATCCCTGCGCTCAGGCTGATCATCGGCGATCCCCCGCCCGTCCCAGAGCTCGAGCCGAATCAGGCGCGCCGCCGTTTTGAAGTCGTCTTCCAGCGCTTTATCGGCGTCTTTGCGCGACGTGAACATCCGTTGGCACTATTTCTTGACGATCTGCAATGGCTCGACGCCGCGACGCTCGACTTGCTCGACGGGCTCCTTGCGCGCTCGGATCTGCAGCATCTGATGGTAATCGGCGCCTATCGCAGCAATGAGGTAACTCCCGGACATCCGCTGCTGCACAAGCTTCAGACGTTAAGGGCTGCCGGCGCAAAGCTCGATGAAATTGTTCTCGCGCCTCTTGCTTGTGAACACGTGGAGCAACTGATTGTCGAAGCGCTTCACTGTGAGCCGGGACGTGCGGCACCGCTTGCGCACCTCGTGCATGAGAAGACGGCGGGCAATCCGTTTTTCGTCATTCAGTTTTTGCGCGAGCTTGCCGATAGCGATCTGCTGAGCTTTGCCCATGACACGGCCTGTTGGAGCTGGGACCTGCCCCGCATCCACCGGAAAGAGTACACCGACAATGTAGTCGACCTAATGGTGGTAAAGCTAGTGCGCCTACCGGCGTCAACGCAACGCGCCGTGCAACAGCTTGCCTGTCTCGGCAACACCGCCTCCTATGTGATGCTGCCTAAAGTTCTGGGCGTCTCGGAGCAGGAAATTCGGGCGCTGCTGAAGCCGGCACTCGCGCAGGAGTTGGTGGAGCAACTAGAAGACGCCTACGGGTTCGTGCACGACCGGGTGCAGGAAGCCGCCTATTCGCTGATTCCTAAAGAGTTACGTGCTCACACGCATCTGCGTATTGGACGGCTACTCGCGGCGCAAACTCCCGCTAGCAAACGGGAAGAGGCGATCTTCGATATCGTCAGTCAGCTTAACCGAGGCGCGGCGCTGGTGAGATCCAGGCAGGAACGCCAACAACTGGCTGCCTTTAACCTGATCGCCGGCAAGAGAGCCAAGGCGTCGACAGCCTATGCGTCGGCGCTCACCTATCTCACTGCCGGCGCTCAACTCCTCCAGGACGATTGCTGGGGACGTAGGCACGAACTGGTCTTTCCGCTCCAGTTGAACCTGGCAGAATGCGAGTTCCTCACCGGGCGGCTAACCGATGCCGAAGAGCGGCTGGCGATGCTGTCAAACCGCGCGACGAACACGGTCGATCAGGCGAGCGTCGCGTGTCTGCGAATGGATGTTTACCTGACTCTCGATCGAAGCGATCTGGCGGTCGAGGTTTGCCTCGATCACCTCCGTCAACTCGGCATCGACTGGCCGGCACACCCACATGAAAGCAACGTACGGGGGGAGTACGAAAACATACGGTTGCGGCTTGCGGGCCGGACTATCGAGGCACTCATCGATATGCCGTTGATGTCGGACCCAGCGTCGCTCGCAATTACTGACGTGCTTAGCAAGCTCCTGAGACCAGCCTGGTTTTTTGACGCGAATCTGGCTTCTCTCGCTATATGCAAAGTGATCAGCTTGAGTCTGGAGTGCGGGAACTGCGACGCCTCGTGCTTCGCGTATGTCATGTTCCCGCGGATCGCTGGGCCACGCTTTGGCGATTACCACGCTGGAGTCCAGTTCGGTCAGCTCGGCTTCGATCTGGTCGAGCGACGCGGACTCAAACGCTTCGAGGCAGTCACCTATCTTTGCTACGCGCTGTATGTTGTGCGCTGGACGAAACACGTGCGCTTCAGCAGCGAAGTGCTGCGCCGTGCGTTCGAAGCAGCGGGCCGGACCGGTGACCTTCCGTCTGGCGCCTATACCTGCTGCCATATCGTTTCGGACCGACTTTTCGGCGGTGACCCTCTAAGCGATGTCGAACTCGAAACTGTACAGGGCCTCGCGTTTTCCAGGAAGGCACGTTTCGGCCTGGTCGTCGATAACCTCACCACGCAACTCGCATTGATCCGGATGCTCCGCGGCGTCACACTGAAATTCGGCCACTTCGACTATGACGAGTTCAACGAGCTTCGTACAGAGGAGCACCTGTCCGGCAACCCCGCGCTCGCGACGGCCGCGTGCTGGTACTGGATCCGGAAACTGCAGGGACGATTCTTTTCAGGCGACTATGTGGCCGCCATGAACGCGGCATCGATCGCGCAAGAGCAACTTTGGAGCTCGTCGCCGCACCTGGAGGAATGCGAGTACCATTTTTACGCCGCTCTCACAAGGGCCGCGCATTTCGACCGGGTGCCGGCCGAGGAGCGACAGGAGCACCTCCACAGCATCGCCGCGCATTGTCGGCAATTGGAGATCTGGGCGAACAACTGTCCGGCGAATTTCGGCAATCGGGTTTCACTGGTAAGCGCCGAGATGGCGCGCCTGGAAGGCCGTGATCTCGAGGCGATGCGACTCTACGAAGCGGCCATTCATCTTGCGCGCGCAAACGACCTCATACACAATGAAGCGCTTGCCAATGAACTCGCATCCGCGTTCTACGCGGCGCGGGGGTATGAGAAGATTGCCCGTGTCTATTTGCAGGACGCACGACGGGCTTATCGACGCTGGGGGGCAGAAGGCAAGGTGCGTCAACTCGACCAACTGCACCCAGGTCTCAGGGCCGACGAGCGAGCGCCTGACTCAGGCAGCACTATCGGGGCGCCTCTCGAACACCTTGACCTTGCTACCGTCATAAGGGTGTCGCAGGCTGTTTCCGGAGAGGTTTTCCTCGACAGACTGATTGAGACGATCATGCGTACCGCTATCGAGCAGGCGGGAGCCGAGCGTGGATTACTGATACTTTCGCATACAGGAGAACAGCGGCTCGCAGCGGAAGCATGGACGGACAGCGACAAGGCATGCGTCCAATTGCGTGATGCACCCGTGAGCGCGACCATGATTCCCGAGCCTGTTCTCTACGATGTATTGCGCACAGGCGAAAGTGTCATTCTCGATGATGCTGCGGCCGATCCCAGGTTCGCGACAGATCCTCATATCCGGCAGTATCTGCCTCGTTCCGTCTTATGCCTGCCATTAATGAATCAAGCGAAGCTGATCGGGGCCCTGTACCTCGAAAACAATCTGATCACCCGCGCCTTCAGATCGACCCGGATTGCACTGCTGCGGCTGCTCGCGTCGCAGGCGGCGACTGCGCTGGAGAACACCCGCCTGTACCGCGACCTGCGGGAACGGGAGGCCAGGATTCGCCGCCTCGTCGACGCCAATATCATTGGCATCATCGTCTGGAATGCTGCCGGCGACATTCTCGAAGCCAACGACGCTTTTCTTCGCATGGTGGGATATGAGCGAGAGGATCTTGCGTCAGGATGCCTCCGCTGGAGGGATCTCACGCCAACTGACTGGAAGGAAAGCAGCGAACGGGCTTTGGCCCAAATCAGAAACGACGGTGACGTTCAACCCGAGGAAAAAGAATACATGCGGAAGGATGGCAGTCGTATACCGGTCATGGTCGGCCGCGCTGCTTTCGACTGTAGCGGGAACGAAGGCGTTGCTTTTGTAGTTGATCTCACGGAGCGCAAGGAAGCTGAGCACCGCTTGCGTGAGTCCTACGAGATGCTGCGTGAACTTGCCTCACATCGCGAGACGGCTCGCGAGGATGAACGCAAGCACATTGCGCGGGAAATGCACGACGAACTCGGGCAACACCTTACCGCGCTTCGCCTGAGGGCGTCGATATTGCGCATGAGGCTTGGCGCGGATCACCCGGATCTGGTCGAGCATACGCAGGCGCTCGTTTCACTTGTGGATGTAACGATGCAGGTGGTCAGAGGCGTTATCGCGTCGCTGCGCCCCGCAGCGCTTGATTCCGGTATTGCAGCAGCGCTCGAGTGGCTCGTGGCCGATTTCAACCGCAACGGCCGGACGGTCTGTCATCTCAACTTGCAGGACGAGAATATCGCCGTAAGCGAGGATCGCGCTATCGTGCTGTTTCGCATCGTTCAGGAGGCACTGACCAATGTCACCCGACACGCTGCGGCCAGAAGAGTAATCATCGCATTAGAGCGAACCCCCGATGCTTGCCTTCTCGAAGTGCACGACGACGGTTGCGGATTCGATGTTTTTGCAACGAGAAAGAGGTCATTCGGACTGGCAGGGATGGAAGAGCGTGTTCTGATGCTGGGCGGTGCGATCGACGTTATCAGCTCGCCGGGAGCCGGCACCATGATCAAGGTGCGACTTCCTGACAAGTGGGCGATCGAGAATAGCCGTTAAAGTCACACACGTAACGCCTGCGCTCGCTCGGCGTGCTGAACCGAAGGTCCGGAATCCGTGCGCGCCGCAGATCCGGAACTCGCCGTTCCGAGATCGGTCGGAAAAAGTGGACGCCAACGTTTCGTCATACCGAGAAGCAGGGGCGGGGGCATGACTGTATTTGCCGGCCTGAAGGAACTGTACAGTGGTAAAATTGTCGGCTAGGCGGTAAGGGAACGGATGACGACAAATTTGGTCATGTCGGCGCTGTTTCGCGCTGTCGTGACCCGCCGGCCTGGTTCACCATAGCGATCGAGGATGGCACTAGCGCCCGCTCGCCTATCAAACACTCATCGGCCACCTTGACATACACGCGTTGCTGAGCCGCCGTGGCAACCGCTACAACAACGCCCCGATCGAATCCGTCGGGGCAACGCCGAAGAATGAACTGGTCTAGCATTAATGTTTTGCCACGTGCGAGCAGGCACGTTTGGCGATCACCGAATACATCGAAATCCTCTACAACCGGCAACGCCCGCAGGCGCTGCTGACTACCAATCGCCTGTCGCGTTCACACGACGCTTTTATCTGAATCAAATCACTGCTTAACCTGTTGGCCTTCGCCAATTCCGTCCGATCCAGTATCGCACGCATCGCGAAGCCATGGCCGACTTGTTCAAATACCTTGACATGTTCTATAACCGCCAGTCGTCGTCATTCATGGCGTGGCTTGTCACCAACTCAGTTCATGCAGGACTGGCCTGCGCGGCTAACGGACTAACTCGGGGCCTCTGGAAGGCGAAAAACCGGGCGCATGAAATGGGTCAGCCGCTCCCTAATTTCGATAGAAGCACTTCACAACTGCGGCGGGCGTGCGGAACACTTCCGCCGCGGGTTCCTTGCCCGCAATCAGTGATCTGGCCAAGACAAACAGCGGAATGGAAGCCAGTTCCACCAGTGCACCTTCCCCTCGGACATCGGC
This sequence comes from Paraburkholderia sp. JPY465, assembly GCF_050436725.1. Classification (NCBI taxonomy): domain Bacteria; kingdom Pseudomonadati; phylum Pseudomonadota; class Betaproteobacteria; order Burkholderiales; family Burkholderiaceae; genus Paraburkholderia; species Paraburkholderia sp. JPY465. The sequence goes on along the minus strand of NZ_JBNDMT010000007.1, from coordinate 83,021 downwards.
CAATGCTACGTTTGATACTACGCCGCTGATGATTGCGCGAGTTCCTTTTGTCATCGCCTAGGTTCTCGGCCGACATTGTGCCAAGCCCAAAGACCGGCCACATTACTCCGTCGCCTGACTCCCCGGACCATCTATCGGGCCGGTCCCACAGTAGTAGGGATAACTCTCGGTAGGGTCTTTCTGGTTTGTGTATATGCATATATCGCTCGCCGCGACCGCATAGGCCTGCGCCGCCACACCCATTAGAACCGCGGACAGAAGGCCACCAAAAAGCACACTCTTCATCTTTTCCATATACATTCCTTTGTTAACATGCCGTAAATTATGTGACTCGTCCACTGGGCGCCGCAATCGCGTACCTTACTAAATTGTCTGATCAACTGCCAGAAGAAAAGCATCAAGTATATTGATACCAACGCACGATCGTCGGTGGGGACCGTGCTGCTAGGTCGAGAGGTGGTCTCGGGCACGACGCGGGCAAAGAGCCCACGACTTTCCGGTTACTTTTTGATGCCATTTTCATTTCTTCGCATTCCTGCCAACAGACTGTTGCCGCTCACCGACGGGCAAGTGCCGCGTGCCAGCACGGTCCTGGTTCATGCACCTGTCGCGATCCCGCCGCCCTGGTAAGTGTTCATACTGTCCGCAGACTATTGCGGGTGGCCTGTTTCGCGCTGAATGCCTTGAGTGTGCGTCGGATCATCTTCGTCATTTCCTCGTGTCCGCTGAATGCGTTATCGCCGCCCTCCTTGTTGCTACGGGAAACATGGGCTCGACATACTATCAACGATATTTTATCAGGCATAAGTTACTTTTACTTTTCATCATCCGCGTCATTAATATATAAGTATGATTTTGGTTTCTATGGTCATTGTGGACTATAGGTCATCAAAGGGCGAAATTGGCTGCCACCTATAGTTTGCATAATAGAATGTGTTGAGTGCTCAGCCAGACGATCAGATGCTTGAACTTACCGTTTTGCAAAGTGGAGAAACGAAACCGATGATGAAAAGTTTACTTGTTGTTGCCCTTGCGCTCGGCGCATCGTATTGCGCTGCTGCTGAAACGTACGAAAGCTGCCCGATGCCTGCCAACATCAAGATTGCGCGGGGTGTGTACACGGCAACAACCAACGATAACGAGGGTGAATGGATTGGTACTTCGAGAGGGCCGGGCGACGGTAATATCAAGGAATTTACTTCTGCCATGTTTTTTCCGCCGCAACTTGATAATGACGGTTCTGTGCGATCGCCGTTAGTCCGGTGCTCCTACGAACTTGCCCAAGGCGGCCATTTGGATCTACGGTTCGACCCCAGGCCGCCGCTACCTGGTCTAAGGGTCGATGTAGGTTTATGGCGCCGGAAATCGGGACCTTACGATCTCGACTACTATGAATGCACTGAGCGGGCCGCTTGGCGTTGTAGGTTCGAGGTCGTTCGGCGGCCCTGACCTGAGCAATCGTAAGCGTACGATTTCTCTCGCCTCGCTTTTGCGTTCAGCAAGATCCGCGATTTCGTCCGCAACACCGACTTGCGGGCGCAATGAGGCCCGGTCGAAAAGAATGTGAGCCAACGTTTCGTAATACCGAGAAGCGGAGGTATGGATGAATCGAATTTCAAAAGCGGTCTATACGAAGGAGCTCCGCGACAAGCGGTCAAGCTGACCTTGATTGAACGGGTTGGGATATCGGAAGATTTCTGACGATTGTCGGCTCCAATGAAAACGGAGGCAAACTGGGGGCGCTCGGCGAAGCATGTAAGCTCAAGGACGTCGGACGACAAACTCCCGGAGCTTGCCGGCTTAAGTTCGAGAATGGGGGGCGCGGAATCTGAGGTTTTGCTTGCTGGTCATGTTGACAACTGTCTGGACCGTGAGAGTTTTGATGATTACGTTAAATTCTCCGGCGCTCTGGAAAATGGAAAATTCTTGTCGAGTGGGCGTCGAAAATTAGCGTTGACCAATGTCTTGGCTCAGACCATGTCCTAACTATCCGGATTTGAGGTCCAATGTAGTGCGAACTGCAGAGCGACTGTAGCGATGGACGTCGTATCGGAGCGCTTCGCCGCAGGCGAGAATGAACCAATAGGGAGTCGTAGTTTTGAAACTGAAGAAGAACATGAGGTGTGTTTGCACTCGGAATGCCGTGACACTCGCACTAGCCGTATGGCTCGTGACAGGCTGCTCTGCCGAGGCACAGCAGGATGCGTTCGTGCCGCTCGTGCGCAGCATGGCAGATCGCCTCAACACCGCGGACCAGGTCGCCCTGAACAAGTGGGACACGGGCCAACCCGTCTATGACCCTCAGCGAGAAGCGCAAGTCATCGCAAATGCGGTGGCGATGGCGTCTGAGTACGGACTAACCACGGAGGATGTGACAAACATTTTCTCGGACCAAATTGAAGCTAACAAAGAAATTCAGTACGAGCTGCTCAGCAACTGGATGCGTCAGGGCAATGCTCCCGCAACGCCTCGCCAGAGCTTGCCGGGCGTTATTCGACCCATTCTGGATAAGCTGCAGGCCAATATCATGCTGAATTTGAAGGGCGTGGCGCCTCTTCGCAGCAATACAGACTGCCAGACACAGGTTGCAACAGCAGTGGGACGCGTCGCCCAACAAACGTCGCTTGATGCCCTACATCTCGCGGCCCTCGACCGTGCGGTCGCGCGGATATGTGTCAAGTTTTGACTTTCCGGGGGGGCTAAAGACATGCAAGGAAGCTTCCTGAAGGCGGACATATCGGAACTCGGTTGCGCAAATGGCGGCGTTGCGCATTTGAGATGGAGAGGATCCCCTGCGCTGGGGCACCAGCATTGTTTCAATGTCGAAGCGTGCCCTGACGACGTGCGCAACGTTCTTTGGGGACTATCCGTGAGTAGAGTGGCGACGAAACCATTGCCGACGCGATGCTTTACGGTCTCATGTGGCGTCATCACTGGATCACGCACAGGTGGACCACTTAGAAAACATCCCCAAAACCCCAACGTCCTGGAGCCGAACTCGATCTCAACTGCGGAAAAACCTACAATCGACATCGCGCAATGCCAGACCCGCCGAGTCGGTCACGATTCCAAATCGGCGATCAAGTTCGCTGAAGTACGCATCATCCTTTAATACGCCGTGTTCGGCTCATCAACCTTCTACGCTGAGATAGGAAGCATGGACGACCAAACAGCGCGAAATGTACTCAGACAGGCTGATGGCTGGATCGACTGGAATGACGTCCGGAACGCGCCGGACTGGCGGCAAGGAAAGATTGTGCTGGACGGTAGATTTAGTGCAGACGAGCTTCGTGCGATCATCGAGCTTCGGCGAAACACTCGCTAGCAATAGTCGAGATCCCTGACCTCTCGCTTCTATCCCGGCCGTGATCCCCGTTACTATCTTCCCACCTCGATATTTGTGGCTTTGGCCTGCTAGGCCCCGCATGATTCGTCCCCCAGTGACCTGCTCCCAACGAGTAGAGCTAACCGGAACCTAGTAAAGTTCGTTTCGGAGAAGAAGACGAACATGAAGAAGCGCTTTACGGAAGGACAACTCATCGGTTTTCTGAAGGAAGCCGATGCCGGTGTGCCAGTCAAAGAGCTAAGCGAGAAGCAGGGGTTCAGTCATGCATCGTTCTACACTTGGCGTGCGAGAGGAGAGGAGCTCATTTGGTGAAGGATCAGTTGCCCTTGGCGAGTTCGAGTGAATCGGGAAGGGTGCGCTTCGGTTCCGTGGCCCCCTCCCTCCTCTTCTAGATCCATCTATTTCTGACGAACGGCAGAAACGACCGAAAGGAAGAGGTGCACCATACGAGGGTCGAACTGCGAGCCTGCACCATCAACAATCGCCCGTATCGCCTGACTTCTGGGGATAGCGCGCTTGTAGACTCGCGCATACCGGATGGCGTCGTAGGCATCAGCGACTGAGACGAGACGCGCTGCCATCGGAATCGATTCGCCCCGAAGGCCGCTAGGATAGCCAGTTCCGTCCCATTTTTCGTGATGACACAGGGCTACCTCCCTGAGGAGACCAGCCAAATCGGATTGCGGAAAGCCGGAAGCTACCTGGTCAATCAGCTTCGCACCGAGTGCCGCGTGAGCCTTCGCCGCTGAGTATTCCGCTTTGTCAAGCGCACTCGGTTTGCCAAGGATTCGCGCCGATACAGCGGCTTTGCCTATGTCGTGAAAAAGCGCAGCAACTGACAGGCGCTTCGCCCAAATTTCGCAGGCGGTGTCCGTGTTCCAGCCCATCCCGCTCATCTTGCTCGTCATCCTACTCGCGAGTGCCGCGACGCGCTTGCTGTGATTGACTGTCTGCCGGATGACCATAGAATTGAGTTTGTAATCTAGGGACCCGTTAACTTCGATAAAGCGCTGCAACGCGGCCACGCGCAACCGCCGGGTAAGAGACGATCCGGGTTCCATCGGTCCATCTCGCTTAAGCGGTCGATGCTCAAACGTATTCGCGGGGCATCTTGGTCGCCCCCATTCGTCATTGGTTAGCTCATGAAAATGCATTCAAATCTCCAAACGGTTTGATCGAACCATTAGACTTACGACGATCGTTTCGTGCGCGATATGTTCCTTTCCCCAATACATGCAACTGCCCTCCAATTCGACAAACCGCTCCCTTTCAGAGGAGCCCTTGAGAACTCGTCGCCAACTTGTTGCCAGTTCCATCGCGAGCTGAGGCCATGAACTGATTCGACACGGCGGATGATAAAGGTAAGTCCCGCAAACACAAATCGACAAGAGGGCAAAGTGTGCGATGCGTCAAGGTGTTCTTGCATTGACAATGGCGAGGCTTTTTCGATTTCCGGAGATTACGTCTCACAAGACACCTCTTGAGGGCCGAATCTCAGGGATTCCGATGCTGCACCGGAGATGACCATCTTGTTGCACTTATGACGGTCGCATGTCCGGAACGCGACAAAGTGATGGGGCCCAGTCGGTCGGAACCTGCACTGACCGTCTCTTTCTTGTGGCCCACAAATTGCTGGGAATGGCTGCACACCTCACAAGGAGTCTTCCATGCTCAGGAAAAGGATCGATCCGCAAACGCTTGAGGCCATGCTTGTCGAAGCGACGGAAAATGCATTATCTGACTATGACTCATCGCTCGCGTTGGATGACGATTTAGAGGCAATCGTCCAGTTCGGCGACGCTTTCGCTGCCCTTCGTGCACATGGTGCGGACACCGAATCGGATACGTAACCTGTGGAGGATGCTGAGGCTGACGGCGATATTCACAGCTGGCGTGATGACGTTTTTTTCGCGACTCAGGGATTCGACGCTGCGCGATTGGGTCGCTCGCAGTGCGTACCTAAGCGAGCGGCTCGAATCCATCTCAGTAGCCGAAAAGCCGTGGGGACAATCAAGCCGCCGCATTCGCTTGCTGGCAGCGATTGTGAGCAAATGAGCACCAGACGTTGGAATAAGGTTCAGCAAAAGGTGGATTGGCGGCGGTCCAAGGTGGTCGACTCCGAAAGACGTCAAAGTGACCGTCCACATGCGCGGGAACTGTTGGTGAAGCGGCTTCCCATGACGTAGATGCTCATGCTGGGAAGCTGGACACGACCTATCATCGAATCCGCCCTTATCGTCAAGTCGGTTCCTTTTCGTGGTTTCACGCGGGGCGACTATGATGCATAGACCGCATCCTGACGAAGCAAGCCGCCTTGGCGTCGGACAAGCGCAATCGGCATTGGTCTGAACGGTATCACGCTGCCACGAAAGACGCCAAAGATTCTCGACAACACCGATCCGAAGGTTCTGCGGTCCAGCATTGACTATCTCAATGTACAGGTCTACGTATTGGTGCGAAACCATCGCACCGGGCTTCAAGTCCTTGGCATAGACAATGCACATGAGTTCGTCCAAGCCGTGAGCCGTCGTCTGCGAAACGTTCAAGGATGCGGCCACGATCGTAGACAAGCGGGTCCATCACATTTCGATGTAACGGATGTGTTCCTTGTTGGCGAACACACAGATCGGGATGGGATGCTGCAGCTCGATGTTGCTCTGACCACGAGTCCCTCCGATGCGTGGACGTGGGACTTAATCGTCGACAAATCGCCGTAACTTGTCGGCGCGATTTGGCTGCATCAGTTTTCGCATCGCCTTGCTTTCGATGTACCGGATTCGTTCGCGCGTCAGGTCGAATTGTTTGCCAAGTTCCTGGAGCGTGTAGCCGCACGCTACATCAATCCCGAACCGCATTCGCAGTACTTTCGCTTCACGCGGCGACAATGAATCCAGCGCTTCGTCGATTGCGGCTCGCAGATTCGAGCGCGCGGCCGCATCCGCCGGGGATCCAGCCATTGGATCTTCGATCATATCGCCAAGCGTGGCGTCGGCATCTTCGCCCACTGGCGTCTCGAGCGATAAGGGTTGCCTCATGACCTTCAGTATGTCACGAATCTTGTCTTCTGATAATTCCATGCGCTGAGCCAACGCAGCAGGATTAGCCTTTTGCCCAGTCTCCTGCAAAATCTCCCGCGAAATCCGGTTTAGCTTGTTGATTGACTCGATCATATGCGAGGGGACTCGGATTGTGCGCGCCTGATCCGCAAGACAACGCGTGACTGACTGCCTGACCCACCATGTTGCGTAAGTTGAAAACTTCCAGCCGCGTCGATATTGAAATTTGTCGACGGCTTTCATCAGGCCGATGTTACCTTCCTGGATCAGATCCAGAAGGGGCACGCCTCGGTTCGCGTACTTTCTCGCGATAGAGACCACGAGACGCAGATTCGCCTCGATCATCTTGCGCTTCGCCTGCCGCATCTTCGACTCGGCTGCCACCATCTGCCTGTTGATCTTCTTCAAGTGTTGCAAGGGCAGGCCGGCCTTAGCCTCAATATCGATAAGCTTCTGCTGTTCAGTCTGGATCTCCGGTAGACTGCGTGAAAGTGCCGCACCGTACTCGCGGGACGTCGCCGAGTTTTCAGTCCACGCGAGATCAGTTTCGTATCCCAAAAACGACTCGACGAAACGCGCGCGCGGCATGCCGCACCGGTCAACGGCAATCTGCAGAATACGTCGCTCGACCGCACGTACCTGTGCGACTTGCTGCTGCACATCAGCGCATAGCGCATCGATAGTCCGTGCCGTGAAGCGAACAGCCGCAAGCTCCCGCTGGATCGCTTCAAAAAGGCGCTCGCGGGCGACCTGCCCGTTTTCTTGCGCGGCGTCGGCTTCTGAAATCTGTTCGTACAGGTCACGAACTCGCGCAAAGATAGCGAGGCCGTCTCTCGTGAGCTGTTTCATTCGCGGTTCGCTCCCCTTCACCATGTCCCGGTCTTCGACGACGCTGCCCTCACCGCCGTCGCCCTTAGCGCTGTCGTGTTCAATGTCCGGGGTTTTAGCCGGCTCTGGCAACGACCGAAGGACCGCTTCGGAGTCTTCATTTAGGCCGTCGACCAGTTCATCGATGCGCAGTTCACCAGATTGAATCTGCTTTACCATTCGAAGGATCGTGAAGACAGTCGGCGGGCAGCGTGCGATCGCCAAGCCCATTTCGTGGAGTCCCTCTTCGATGCGTTTCGCAATCTCAGTCTCGCCCGCGCGAGTCAATAATTCGGTCGCACCCATTTCACGCATATACATCCGAACGGGATCCGTTGTGCACCCGAATTCAGGATCGACGGTTGAAAGCGCGCCTTCGGCCTCCAGATCTGCCTTGTCGTCCGACGTGGCTGCCGGCGCCGCGTCGTCCAAGAACGGCTTCTCCGTGTCAGGCGCCTGCTCGTAGACTGCAATGCCGATGTCGTTGAAAGTGCTGGCAATGATTTCAATGGCCGCGGTATGCACAAAATTGTCGGGGAGATGATCGTTGATTTCCGCATGAGTCAGGTAGCCGCGCTGGTTGCCGAGTCGGATGAGAGTGCGCATCCAGCGCTCCTGTTGCTCTTCGTCCTGCGATATCCCGTCGATCGACTGCAGGGGTGTTACGGGATCGACCTTCGACGCGCGCGGGACCGACGCGTTCAGAGCGGACGAAACTGTGCCTGGACGTGAATAGGGCCAATCGACCTTTGACATAGATTCTCCTGGACGTGATTGCCCGGCAATCGCGACCAGCGACTGTCCACACTCGGCCGACGAGCCGCGCACGTTTCGCTGTTACAGACGGACACAGGCTGTGGAATCGCAACGGGCAGTGAATGCGTAGCCCCTAGATACGGGCGGACGCGAGGGAACCGCAAGACTTGGCGAAAAGCATCAATGCGTTAGCAACGTAACACAAACTACCGCATTTCACCAGTTGGCGAATCTGGACCGTCCGCAACGTTAACGTGCTACGCCGCGGGCCACACTAAGAATTCGACATCTGGATGGATAGAATATGACGAAGCTTATCGAGATCTTTGCGTGGAACTGGAGCATCTATGAATACGGCGCGGAGTCGGAAGCGCATCAGGGCCGTTCCGGCCAAACGTCGTTGGGTTCGGTCGAGCTCCGACTTGGAGACGTGCCTCTTTCCGTCGTTCAGTCGTCGGTTCTACGCCGAAAATGGCGGTTCATTGGCGAGTAGGCCTCTCATCGAGGTCCGTACGAGAACATCTCGGCTGGACCGCTAGCTTTTGCTGTTTGACGGATATCACGTCTACGGCGTGCAACTGCCCTAGCGTGTCGGCCGCCTTCAGTACCTTCTCCCGCGTGGGCTCTGGATTGACCCTCATTAGCAAAGCCGATATTCTCGCTCTTTTTGACAGAAATCCGGCATCCACCGGGTTTCGGTGAATGGCTGGGCGTTATGGCGCCTTGGGCGCGCGCATCGGCGCATTGGCGCAATCTCGAACGCTCCTGTGGGCATGGATTTCACATCCGCCCGCGGGCGGCGGTCCTACCGGGCGCGGCACGAACTAGCAGCCACGCCACAAGATGCACATTGGCGCCGGCGTATTCCAAAGCTGAATGAGAGAAGCTGACAGTGCGGAAGCACCTTCGTGCCGAAATCGCCTATGCCGGCTCTTGACAATGTGCGGGCCTGAAAGGAGGAAATGAAATGAAGCCGCAGCTGATCCTGACAATATTGATCGCATATCTGCTGTGCGCTTGTGTTGGGGGGCACGGGTCGTCTTCTGCGCCTGCCCGCTCAGCAGAGACAGGCTTGCGGTCCAATTTCAATCGGACCGCAATTACCGCGCGTCTGCCCACGGACACCGGCGGTTTCGCAACGGCGACCGGATCAGACGATCCAGCCGTCACGGTCGACAGCCTCGCTGATCTGCTGGCTGCGTTCAGCGCGCGACAGCACCACATCCTAGTCAAGGGCGAAATCTACGGCGGACCGCGACTGACGACCATCACCTTCGCCAGCACGGACTGGAACAACACCACGATCGAAGGCGCCAGCGGTGGCAATGCGGTGCTGAAAAACGTCCAGCTTAAATTCGACGGCGAAATGCTGCCGGCAGACCAGAACATCCAGAATGTCGTGATCAGAAACATCACTTTTCATGGCGTCATCGGAGATCTACAGGCCCTACCCGCCCAAGTCTACGGCACATCCAACAACGCCGGCATCAACTATGAAGGCGTGTCGCTGCGACGGGTCACCAATGCATGGGTCGATCATTGTTCCTTCTACGATACGAGCGACAATCTGATGAGTGTGACGCTGTCATCGGATAATGTGACGGTCTCGTATAGCCGGTTTTATTTCACCAATGAATGGCTGGCGATGCGCCCCGATCCCCTGTGGGACTGGACGGGCAAGAACCAAGATCTGGCCAATGAACGCCTGGCGATGGTAGTGGGCGCATCTCGGCAGGATTCGTATGCATATGGTGGGCACAGGCTGCATGTCACCTTGCACCATAACCAGTTCGGCCCCAACCTAAAGGGGCGTCCGCTGCTGCGGGGCTGGGTCCACGCCTACGACAATTATTTCGATAACGACGCCACACCGACTGGCCTCACGGCCGTCGGGTCAGACGAGACCCAGTACAACGCCCTGCAGATCGGAAGCGGCAGCGTCGTTTATGTTGAAAGCAACTATTTTCTTAGAACTAACCAGAGCATTCAGGTCGGTCTGGATTTGCCGGACGATGTCTACTCTTTTCATGAAAACGCAAACCGGTACGTTCAGTCCACCGGCAGATCGGCAAAGGGCGAGGCTTTTTTAATCGCGCCCGTCGGTTACGCCTATCGAGTTGGGACGGCCTCGTCCGTTCTCAACGCCGCGTCGGCCTACGGTCCTCGCTAGTGCCAGCGATCAATCAGGACGACTTCCCGCTGGCTGTTGGGGTCGTCTCGCTGGCATTGACGTCAGTGCCCAGGGGCGGCCCTTTCACGATCCAACGACGCATCGCAGGCACTGCAATACCACAGATCGGGAATCGCCCGCCGCGCAGCACGTATCGGTGATTGCATTAGTATGTGCTACCGGGAGCGAGTTTCACATGCTGCGCGACGGCGCCTTCTATCAAGCGAAATCCGCCCCTCACACCGAAACGCCGGTTATCGCTTTTCTGCGTCTGACGCATCTCGGGATCGCGCGTTCCGGAGCTGTTTTTCGTCGAACTGGGCGCCGGAATCAACGTGGCAACGACCACCGTGCCGGTCTTGAGCATCATGCCTTTCTTCACCAGGATTTCATTGACCAGCGCGAGCATCTGCGCAGCCAGTCCATGGCGCTTTGAGAAGGTGACGAACCCGCAGAATCGTGCTCTCGTCCGGCAAACGCATCGTGCCGCCGTCAGATCCTGCGAAGTCACGATACAGCGGCACGTCATATAACGCTTCTTCGATCGCTGGATCGGACAGACCAAACCACTGTTGCATCAAATGAATGTGCAGCATCGTCGCGATCGGGAACGGCGGCCGTCCAGTCTTACCAGTCGGATAGTACGGTTCGAGCAGCGCAATGAGCTTCAACCAAGGCACACCGCGCCGTCCTCATCGAGAAATTCGCGCTTACGCGTGCGCTTCGTTGTCAAATCCAGGTCAAGTCCAAGTTGCGTCATCTGGGCTCTCCTTAACTCACTCCCTTCATCCCAGGATAGTTCACCGGAATCCCAATGCCAGGACTTTTGCCGACCTTCCTTAACCTTGGCCACCTGAACAACTGGAACCAAGGATGGGCGCGCCGATTGTTGATGACGAACTTTGGACGCTGATCGAGCCATTGCTGCCGTCGCCCAAACCCCGGCGCAAGAAGAATCGAGGCCGGTTGCCAGCCGAGCTGCACTGAACTGAATCCTGTTCGTGCTCAAGACCGGTATCCGCTGGCCCGACCTGTCGACGAAATAGGGATTTTCGATCGGATTCAACCTGCTGACGACGGTTGCGCGACTGACAGAAGGCCGGCGTCGGGAAACGACTGCAGGAGCTACTGCTGCCGAAGTTACGCGAGGCAGGCGAACTCGATTTCAGCCGAGCAGCCGTCGACTCTTTGGCTGTGCGAGCCGTTGGGGCGGGCGAAAAGCTGGTCCGAGCCCCACGGATCGCGCCCAGGCTCCAAGCACCACGTCCTCGTAGACGCCAATGGCGTCTTTGTCGGCGCGATCCTCACTGGGGCGAATCGCAACGACGTCACCCAGTTGCTGCCGCTGCCTGACGCCATTCCACCGATTGGCGGCCTACGTGGCCGGCTGAATTTGCCCCTGCACCTCCGGACACCGCCTCACACTTGAGTTGATGAATCGGTTGTGCGCCTGAACTCGCGTGGCGAGCGGTACTTCAGCGCGCTATGAGGGTGCTGCTCGTTGTAATGCTCGAACGCGACGGCGAGATTGCGCGCTGCGGTCGCGGCATCTGGTTTTGGCATGAAGGCCCCGATGGGCAGTTCAAACTCCTCCACTTGTGGGCGGCTAAATTCCCCCAGGCAGGACGAGCGGATTATGCGTCGGATTCCTCAGTGACGGCAAGCCTGGCAGCAGCTTCCCGGAGTCGATAGCTCTTGCCTTCAAACTCGAGGAGTTTGGAGCGATGCAGCAGACGATCAAGGATCGTCGAGGCCATGGTGCTGTCGCGAAGGTAGCGCCCCCAGTCCTGGACGACACGGTTGGACGTGACGAGGATGCTGCGACGTTGCTTGTAGCGTTGATGGACCAGTGTCTGCAGCAATTCGGCCGCGGCATCGGGAATGCGTTTGGCGAGGAACAGATCGTCAAGCACGAGGAGTTCGGGCTCGACCAGGGCCTTGAGCAGCCGGTCCTGATCGGCACGTGTTTCCACGGCATAGCCGGCGAACACGGTGTCGGACTCGACGTATCGCACCTTCATTCCCTGCAGGGTGGCGTTGTAGGCGATAGCCTTGGCGATATGACTTTTGCCGGTGCCGGGTTTGCCGATCAGCAGCGCGTTGTCGCTGTCGGCGACGAACTTCAGCGTGTGTAGCTCGAAGCAGTGAACCGCCCCGGGTTTTCCGGAGACTCCACTTCTTGAGAAAATGGAGCTATGGAAAACACGAAGAAGAAATCCCCAAGATACTCGCCGGAAGTGCGTGAGCGGGCTGTGCGAATGGTGCTGGAACATCAAGGCGACCGGGAATCGCAATGGAAAGTGATCGCGTCGATTGCGGCGAAGTTTGGCTGCTCGGGCGAGACGCTGCGTAGCTGGGTGCGCAAGGAGGAGCGGGATCGGGGTTTGCGCCCGGGCACGAGTACGCAGGAGCAGGATCGGCTCAAGGAACTGGAGCGGGAAGTACGTGAGCTTCGGCAGGTCAATGAAATCCTGCGCAAGGCGTCAGCGTATTTCGCACAGGCGGAGCTCGACCGCCGACCGAAGTGATGATCACGTTCATCGATGATCACCGGCACGTCTACGGGGTCGAGCCGATCTGCAGGGTGCTGCCAATCGCACCGTCGACGTACTACACCCATGTGGCTCGCCGCGCCAATCCTGACCTGGTGCCGCCGCGGGCCCAGCGTGACAGGATGCTCAAGGATGAGATCCGGCGCGCGTGGGAAGAAAACTTCCAGGTCTATGGCGCAGACAAGGTCTGGACGCAATTGAAGCGCGAAGGCATTGTCGTGGCGCGCTGCACGGTCGAGCGGCTGATGAAGCAGATGGGCCTGCGCGGCGTGGTGCGGGGCAAGACGGTACGTACGACAGTGAGCGATGGTTCGACGCCGTGCCCGAAGGATCTGGTGAAGCGGCAATTCACGGCCGAACGGCCCAATGCGCTGTGGGTTTCAGATTTTACCTATGTATCGAGCTGGCAGGGCTTCGTCTATGTCGCGTTCATCATCGACGTGTTCGCCCGACGCATTGTCGGCTGGCGCGTGTCGAGCTCGGCGCGCACGGACTTCGTTCTGGACGCACTGGAGCAGGCCTTGTACGAACGACAGCCGGCGCAGCAGGACGGGCTGATCCATCACAGCGACCGCGGCGTGCAATACGTATCGATCCGCTATACGGATCGGCTGGTCGAGGCGGGCATCGAGCCGTCGGTGGGCAGCGTGGGCGACTCCTACGATAACGCACTGGCTGAAACGATCAACGGCTTGTACAAGGCAGAGGTCATCCATCGCCTCGGACCGTGGCGCAATCTGCAGGCCGTTGAAATGGCGACGCTCGAATGGGTGGACTGGTTCAACAATCGTCGGCTCTTCGGCCCCATCGGCAACATTCCACCCGCGCAGGCCGAAGCCGCTTATTATGCAAATCTCGCTGGGTCTGCCGCCGTGGCATGACTCAAGCAAAATAGTCTCCGGGAAACCCGGGGCGGTTCAGTACACCCGTTTGGCATTGACGGGCACCGCGCTATGGTTCTCTCGCCGCCGACGCAACAGGCCCCACACACGACGGTAGCCATAGCTAGGCAAATCAGCAACGGCCAGTCGAATCTCTTCCACCAGACCGGCGTCGTCAGTCTTTCGAGCCGTACGCCCGTCCCGCCAGTCAGCCGGCCGCGCCAGCTTGTCCGCCACATTCGAGCGCGCTACACCGAGAACGTCACAGACCCGCTTCACTGGTCGTCCCCTGGCAATGAGGGTGAGCGCGCAATCCATTTTCGCGACTTCGCCACCTCCACTGCCTCACGAAGAATCTCATTCTCCATTGTCTTTTTCCGAGCAGTCGCTGAAGCTCCCTGATTTGCTTGAGTGCATCGCTCAGTTCCGACGCCGGCACGACTTCCTCGCCGGCACTGACAGCCGACAGGCTGCCGTCTTGATACAGCTTGCGCCAGTGAAACAGCTGATTCGGATTGACGCCGTGCTGGCATGCAACCATTGAGACCGACTTGCCCGGCTCGAAACTCTCCCGCACCATCGTCAGCTTCTCTTCAGCTGACCACCGCCGCCGGCGCTCCGGCCCCGTCAACACTTCCATCACTAATGACATGGTCCGCCCCGCCTCACCGGGCAGGTTACGCTGAAGGAGCTCACTCGTAACTGGAGACCATCATGGACCATGCGACGCTCGTTGGGATCGACCTTGGCAAGCACAGCTTTCACATCCATGGTCAGGACAGCAAGGGTAACGCTGTGCTGCGGAAGAAGCTTGGGCGCAAGCAACTGATCGAGTTCTTTGCAACCTATGCGACCTGCACGGTCGTCATGGAGGCGTGTGCAGGTTCTCACTTCATGGCACGCAAGCTGGCCACGTTCGGCCACGAAGTCAGACTGATTTCGCCGCAGTTTGTGAGGCCATTCGTAAAGTCAAACAAGAACGACTTCGTCGATGCCGAAGCGATCTGCGAAGCTGCATCGCGCCCGGCCATGCGGTTCGTAACGCCGAAGACCGAGTCACAGCAAACGCTTTCGGTGCTACACCGCGTGCGCGATCGCACGAGAACGATCAACCAGATGCATGGCTTTCTGCTCGAATTCGGCATCAGTCTGCCGGTCGGCAAGAATGGCGTCGAGCGACTGTCGGAGCTTCTCAGCTTCCATCCGTTGCCGCCCCGGCTTGTCGCGATCCTTGAGCGGCTTCACGAGCACTACAAGTACCTGCAGCAGCAGATCGGTGAGATCGATCGCGAGGTGGCGCAGCAGCTCGCCGACGACGACGTCGGACAAAGACTGTTGAGCATTCCTGGTATCGGGCCGATCACTGCAAGTGTGCTTGCCTCAGAAATCGGCGATGGCAAGCAGTTCAGATGCAGTCGCGATTTCGCGGCCTCGCTTGGCCTTGTTCCCCGCCAGTACAGCACAGGCGGCAGATCCAAACTTCTCGGCATCAGCCGACGGGGTGACAAGAAGATCCGCAGTCTTCTCGTCCAGTGCGCCCGGGCCTATATGCGATGCCTGCAGAAGCGAGCCGGCCACCTCGCGGACTGGACACGTGCACTACTGATGCGACGCCACTCAAACGTGGTGGCGTGCGCGCTGGCCAACAAGCTGGCTCGCACCGCCTGGGCTATCGTGGCACGTCACACCACCTTTGATCCAAGGGTTGCGACAGCATCGGCTTGAATCAACGCAGGCTAACCCTCTCTGCTTTTGCGACGACTGAAACCTGATGACGTGAACGGCACACCGGCCTGCGGAACACCCCGGCAAGCAAAGAGGCTCCTGAAGCCGCACAACTTCATGGGGGCCGCGGGCGCGAACTTCATCGAGGCGCGGGGAACAGTCCCCACAACGACGCCGGATAGATTCGAGCAAGCCAACACAGCATCAAGCGTCAGGGTTGCAAAACTGGGGCGGACCATAGATTCTTGCTTGTTGTTAGTCAAAAACACAGTCGTATGAGCGGGTAAGGCCACGCCGTTACCGGCGCAGCCTCCCCTAAGAACCGTACGTGCAAGTTTCCCTGCATACGGCTCAAGCATTCCAAAGCCGCACACGTTTGTGCAACCAGCGCCGTCCAACTGACGCCTGCGCATTGCCATGTCAAGGTTCTCCCGCCGCAGCGGAGGGTGCAGACATCGCGAACGATGCTCTCTCATGCTTCCCTCTACGGAGTCACTCAACAGCTTTGCGCCGGAACACCGAACGGAAGTCAGCGCGCTTTCGCGTGAAGTGATGTTGCAACCTCTATCCGGACCATTACAGCCCGGCATTCGCTTTCTCGGTTTTCTCATACCCGCACAGTCAACGATTAGCCTTGCGGTTCATCTGCCACGGGGGCAACTGTACGGGCTTACCACGTTCCCGTTTCATCACACGACTGAGTAAGGGCCCGCCTCTTCGCCGGTGGCGCCACTGGCGACGTATCACCTGGTAGGAAAGCGATAACCGGCCACGTCCCGTTTTGGGTCATGCCTAACAGCAGCTTTGGCATGTCAATAGTAACGACGTTTATCAGCGATTCACTTAGATTGCCCATGTCAGTCAGCCTCGCGTCTCAGCCCCGTTGCTGCTCAGAGCGTCCATGCAGCGCCTCGCAGCGCTACATGCTTTCGGACAACTTTGTCGGAACGGCTTCGCACAACGCCGTTGCCAGCAATGCACGCGCTCCTAGGCTACCGCCGGTCGCACGGCGGGTCCGCTACCGTGCAAGACCATCGCGCGGTCGGACAATGATGAAACGAGCATGCACTGCGCTCAGTCCTTCGAGCCTCATGCTTCGTGTCGCACCCTACCCGCTATTTTAAGGTTCATCGAGGATTACCGGGGAACGCGGCGCGGATTTTGAGGAAGAAGTACTCCTCGTCGCGGTACCCGTAAGCCCGGCGCTTGATGACCTTGATTGTGTTGTTGATCCCTTCAACGACATTGGTGTTGAGTGGGTGGCGGCAGCGCGCCAGGATTCCATGCCAGTAGCCTTGCAGGCGCTGTGCGAACAGTTGCAGGGCGGCGATACCGCTTTGCCTGGCCTGCTCAAACCACTGCTCCCAGGCCTTTTGCGCCCAGGCAGGCTTGCGGTAGAACCAGAGCCGTTTCAGTTCGTCGCGCAGCACGTAGACGCATAACAACGGCTGGTTTGCTGCCAGCAGTTCCTTCAGATGCACCGACTGCTCGGGTTTCAGGTTGCGGCGGTTGTGCAGCAGCAGCCAGCGACTGGACTTCAGGACCTTGCGCGCTGGTCTGTCATGGCGAAGCTGGTTGGCCTGATCGACGCGCACGCGATCGATGACTTCACGCCCGTATTTGGCGACGACGTGGAACAGGTCGTAGACAACTTCGGCCTGTGGGCAATGCGCGTTGATCTCCAGCTCATAGGCCGTCGTCATATCGATGGCAACTGCCTCGATGCGCCCAGCGACGCCTTCAGGAAGCTGCTCGAAGAAGGCCCGGGCCGTTTCGCGCGAGCGCCCCGGCCCGATCCATAGCACCTGGGCGGCCGATCGGATCGACCACCACCGTGGCGTAGCGGTGGCCCTTATGCAGCGCGAACTCGTCCATCGCCAGATAGCGGATCGCCGACCAGTCCGGGTCGGCCACACGGGCACGCAGGCGCATCTTGTCGATCGACTTGACCGTGTGCCAGCCCAGATCGTAGAAGGCGGCCACCGCCTGTACGCTGGCCGCCTGCAACAACTTCTCGCACGCCTTGGCAAAGCGCTCCGTTACCCGCTGGTAGCGGCCCAGCCACTCCAGCTTCTCCAGCCGTGGACCACCACAGCTTCGCACCAGACCCGGCGGCGGGGCACGTGCAGCACTACCCGATATTCGAACAGTGGCAGATCACGCACGCGTCGCACTGTCGTCTCATGAATCTGCGAACAACGCGCTCCGCATTGCTCACAATGCATGACCCGGCCGACCGGTTTCAGATAAAGCGAAAGCGTGTGGTTCTCGCCCTGTGGCCACTCTACGCGTTCCAGCCGGTAGCCCTTCCAGCAACCCAGCGCCTGCAGTGCCTTGCGATCGAGCAATCTCCCCCTGATGTCCCCTGAATTCAGGTATCAGGTTACGCAATTGGTGAAAATCGCTCCACGCTTTTCTACGAAGAACCTTTTTTTTGCAGCGCGTTGTCCTCGCGCAGTTGCCGGTTTTCCGCCTCGATCTACCGGATACGCTGCTGCTCAGCCGTCAGCGGCTTGCCCTCGCCGGGGCCGCCAGCACGCTCTGCATCGTACTGCGCCACCCAGCGGCGCACGGCTGTCTCAACAAGGTCCATCGACCGGCACACTTCGCTGACCGATAGCCCTTGGTCTCGCACCATCCGTACTACTTCCAGCTTGAAGCTGGCGTCAAATTGTCGGCGCCTTCTTGTCATCTTGCTCTTTTTCCTCGTCGATTCTGGATTGTCCTCCTATCGACCCGTCCGAGGAAATTAGACCACTACATCCTGCAGCCTTACTTGCAACCCGATAATTACTAAAGCTAATTGAGGGATGTTGTACTAGTCCCGCTGATTGAGGCCATCGTGCCGATCGGCGGCAGGCGCAGGCGGCCTTTGAGCCGTCCCTCGCCGCGCCAATGCCGAACGGGGTTACGACCACGACAAATACTACGCGCTCTTCGCGCGCGCACTATTCCAACTTGCATCGCGCGGCGTGGTCACCCGCATCGCAGTGGACCTAGGAAAGTCCGTCGGGTTGCCGAGCGTACGCATGCCCGACCGCATCATTTCCGTCGTCTGCTATTCGCTTCGAACGTCGCGCTGCTATTCACGAAACGTTCCTCAAACTCGGCTGTTGCTCGATCTGCTGGAAGACTCTTCAGCGCGTTCAGCAGTCCTTATGCAACGTTCTCTTAGCAATAAGCACGGAACTCGTGAATACGTGGCCACGCAGAAAGTCGATGCTGGATCGGTCCAGTCGAGTTAAGCGCGCGAATAGCATCGTTCGAATCGAATCGTACATCATGCATGATGTAGAAGACGCACAACCCGCCGAGGAGACTTCCGCCTACCAAGAGACAGTAAGAAGACCTGTGCTACGCGGTCGACAGGGGGTAAAACAGTCGATCTCCTGCTGCGTGTGCCCATCGCGACAAGACCGCCGCGCGATGTTACTTCGAGAAGGCGAGCAGACAGAAGGATGAACCCGGAAGAATCCTAGAGCGCCATCCGGTTGCGCTCGAAACGCTCGATGCCGGCCCGCGCACGACAGAACAAGCGGCCGAACAAAATCATCGAATAGTCGTGGTATCTGACCAGCTCCGGCAAGTACGCAGAGTGCTTTGCCCCATACGATTCCGTAACTGCTCCAACGACATTCCGGAAACGCTTGTATTGCGTAAACGTCGCTCTTAAGGGCCCATTGGCAGTCAGCACTAGACGGCCGCTGATTTGTAATATCCAGATTGAACGCGTCTGGATCGAACCTACCGCGCAACACCGGTGCGGAAAGTGATCCCGCTTAGGCACTGTCGACCTTAAAGCGATGGTGCGAGAGATAGCCATAGTCGTAGATGCCTGTAAATGATCTAACGTGCCAAGCGCGCTTTTTGATCAGCATGACCTCGGCATCGGCGGATCGTTCGGGAAGCCGGGACCCGACTTACCATAGCCAGTATCACACAACAGCATTATTCTCCGAGGTAAGCGGTCCGAACCTTCGGATCGTCGAGCATCTGTTTCGCGTCGCCCGACATCGTGATCAGACCGGAGTCCATCACGTAGCCACGATTGGCCGCCTGCAGCGCGAGACGCGCGTTCTGCTCGACGAGCAGAACGGTCATACCTTCGGCGGAAATCGAGCGCACCACTTCGAAGATCTTCTCGACCATGATCGGCGAGAGGCCCATCGACGGTTCGTCGAGCAGCAACAGTTTCGGCCGCGAGATGATTGCGCGCGCCATCGCGAGCATCTGCTGCTCACCGCCCGACAGCGTGCCCGCGTATTGCGACGCGCGCTCCTTCAGACGCGGGAAGAAGCCGAACATGCGCTCGACGTCCGACTTGATACCGTCGACATCGTTGCGCAGATACGCGCCCATCTGCATGTTCTCGACGATCGACATGCGCGCGAAGATGCCGCGACCTTCCGGCACCATCGCGAGACCGCGCTTGAGCAGCTCGTGCGCGGGCAGGCCTTTGATCGACTGGCCCATGTACTCGATATCGCCGGCCGCATACGCCTTCAGGCCCGTGATCGCCTTCATCGTCGTGGTCTTGCCCGCGCCGTTCGCGCCGATCAGCGTGACGAGTTCGCCCTGCCCGACCTCGAGGTCGACACCCTTGACCGCCTGGATGCCACCGTAGTTGACCTGCAGGCCCTTGATTTTCAACATTGCTTGCGTCGTGGACATCAGTGAACCCCCGCACCCAGATAAGCTTCGATCACCTTCGCGTCTTTCTGCACGTCCTGCGGCAGACCCTGTGCGATCACCTTGCCGTAGTCGAGCACCGTCATCTGGTTGCACAGGCCCATCACGAGCTTCACGTCGTGTTCGATCAGCAGAATCGTCTTGCCGTCCGCGCGGATCTTGTCGAGCAGCTTGGTCAGCTCGACCTTCTCGGTGGCGTTCATGCCGGCCGCCGGTTCGTCGAGCGCGAGCAGCTTCGGATCGGTCGCCAGCGCACGGGCGATTTCGAGGCGCCGCTGGTGGCCATACGACAGGTTGCGCGACGTGTAGTCCGCGTATTGCGTGATGCCGACGTAGTCGAGCAGTTCGAGCGCGCGCTCCTTGATTTCGCGCTCTTCCTTGCGTTCGGCCGGCGTCTGGAACACCGCGCCCAGCAGACCGTGCTTGGTGCGCACATGACGGCCGACCATCACGTTTTCGAGCGCGGTCATGCCGCCGAACAGGCGAATGTTCTGGAACGTGCGCGCGATGCCCGCCTTCGCGACCTGATAGACCGCGGTCGGCGTGTAGTTCTCGCCGTCGAGCTTGAACTCGCCCGAATCCGGCGTGTAGAGACCCGTGATCACGTTGAAGAAGGTCGTCTTGCCGGCGCCGTTCGGGCCGATCAGACCGTAGATTTCGCCCGCGCGGATCTGCAGGCCGACCTCGGAAAGCGCCTGCAAACCGCCGAAGCGCTTGTTGACGCCCTTCACCGACAGACGGATCGCCGCGTTGTTGCTTACGTTATCGCTCATGTCTTTTTCTCCACCGGACCTTATGCGCGCACCGGCTTCTTGCCGCTACGCTTTGCCAGCTTCGCAATCTTGTCTTCGTGCTTCGGCGCCGGCCACAGGCCTTCCGAGCGATACAGCATGATCACGACCATCGCGAGACCGTACAGCAGCTGACGAATCACTTCGGTATCGACGACTTCATGGCCGAAGATCATGTTCTGCAGCGGACCCATGGTGGAGCGCAGGAACTCGGGGAACACCGCGAGCAGCACCGCGCCGAGGATCACGCCCGGAATGTGGCCCATGCCGCCGAGCACCACACAGGCGAGCACCACGACCGATTCCCAGAACGTGAACGATTCCGGCGACACGAAGCCCTGGAACGCACCGAACATCGCGCCCGACAAGCCGCCGAACGACGCGCCCATCGCGAACGCGAGCAGCTTCACGTTGCGGGTGTTGATGCCCATCGCCTTGGCGGCAATTTCATCTTCGCGGATCGCGGCCCACGCGCGGCCGATACGCGAATGCTGCAGACGCGTACACGTCCAGATCACGAACAGCGCACACAGCACGAACAGGTAGTAGTACAGGTACACCGCCGGGAACTGCATGCCGAACAGCGAGTGCGACTGCGCGAAGCTGAAGCCGCCGATCTGCACCGGAGCGATCCCGGTGATCCCCTTCGGACCGTTGGTGATGTTTACCGGACGGTCGAGGTTGTTCATGAAGATCCGCACGATTTCCCCGAAGCCGAGGGTCACGATCGCCAGGTAGTCGCCACGCAGACGCAGCGTCGGCGCGCCGAGCAGAATCCCGAACATCGCGGCCAGCGCCATCGCGATCGGCACGATGATCCAGATCGGCACGTTCAGACCGTGCGGCGCGAGCGCCGCGATCCACTCGAATTGCGTCGACAGGTGCGGCGAACTGAGCAGCGCGGCCGTGTAGGCACCGATCGCGTAGAACGCGATGTAGCCCAGGTCCAGCAGGCCGGCAAAACCCACCACCACGTTCAGGCCGAGCGCGAGCATCACGTACAGCATCGCGAAGTCGAGCACGCGGACCCAGTAGTTGCCGCCCGCCGCGCCGATGATCATCGGCGCCGCGATCACGAAGATCGTCGTCAGGATGCCGATGGTCAGCGTCTTCGTGCGGTTCTTTTCGGGAATGAGCGTCGTGGACGGCTCGATCGGTTGAATTGAGGTCATGATTGTTGACTCCTTGTGGCCCGGGATCAGGCGCGATCCGCGACACGTTCGCCGAGCAGACCCGACGGACGGAACACGAGCACGACGATCAGCACGATGAACGCGAACACGTCCTGGTAGTTACTACCGAACACGCCGCCCGTGAGGTTGCCGATATAGCCGGCGCCCAGCTGCTCGATCAGGCCAAGCAGCACGCCGCCGACCATCGCGCCGCCGAGATTGCCGATACCGCCGAGCACCGCCGCGGTAAAGGCCTTCAGGCCAGGGATGAAGCCCATGTAGAAGTGCGCGTTGCCGTATTCGGACGCGATCATCACGCCGGCGAGCGCAGCCAGCGCCGAGCCGATCATGAAGGTCGCCGAAATCACGAAGTTCGGGCTCACACCCATCAGGCTCGCGACGTTCGGATTCTCGGCGATCGCGCGCATCGCGCGGCCGAGCCTGGTCTTGTGCACGAGCAGCAGCAGGCCGCCCATCACGACGAACGCCACCACGATGATCACGATTTCGGTCATCGAGATCACGGCGCCGGGCGTCGTGTCGGTGGCCTTGATCACGTTGATCGGGTCGGTGGGCAACAGCTGCGGGAACGGCAGCGGATTGCGCGACCAGATCATCATCGCGAGCGTCTGCAGCAGAATCGACACACCGATCGCGGTGATCAGCGGCGCGAGACGCGGTGCGCGGCGCAACGGCCGGTAGGCCACGCGCTCGATCGTGTAGCCGACCACCGCGCAGACTGCCGCCGCGATGAGCAACGCGATGACCAGCGTCAGCACGTTGCCGAGGCCGGGAAAGTGGTTCTGCAGCACACCTATGGCGGAGAGCGCAACCATCGCGCCCACCATCAACACGTCGCCGTGAGCGAAGTTGATGATGCCCAGAATGCCATAAACCATCGTATAGCCCAGTGCGATGATGGCGTAGACACTGCCAAGCACCAGTCCATTCATGATTTGTTGGACCAGAATGTCCATGTCTCTCTTACTCCAGTTGACCGCCTACGGGTTGATACGGGGTAACGGACAGTGCGATGATGTCCGTTACCTGTCAAAAAATAATCGAGTGCGATGGCGGCTATCGCCGCAAATCGCACAGACCGTCACATGTGCGTCGATCCAGTCGCCTGTCCGATCGAATGCGACTTCCCGATCATGGTCGAGAATTGCATCTGCTTGTGCACTCTCACGAAATCACGCCAGAAATACTGCGGCCGATCGCCGTCGTGTCTCCCGAATAGACGAGTTTCTGAACGGAGTACGCGCCCGGTTCCCGACCCACTGCGTCATCCTCCGATAGCACTTCGAACGCAACCGAGCGACGATTTGCCGCTGCTGATGCTCTGTTCACATCTTCAACCGCGATTCGAACAGCGCTTTCGTCGTTCTTTCCAAAGGTAAACTGCCCGCCTGTCAGCGGTTCAGCAACTATCTCCGTTGCGAATTTAGGCTGTCCAGCCACGCGGACACCGGACGGTAGTGCCGCGACCGAAGCGGACGACTGATTGATGCCATTCATGGATGTCCCTCTCTTTGTATTGCTCAACTGATAACGGGCTCCCATCCGTTTTGCCCGATATGCACGCAAGCTTCAGCCAAAATCCAAATATTCCAAAAGTCCGCGCGTTCTTTTTTTTGCCGAGTGTCGACGCGACATTTGACAGCATTCATCGTGTTCTCGACCAAGCGTTACTGACGGATCAATACATTTTCTCGGAGCCGCACGGATCACGTCAGCAGTCGCATCGCATCCCGCTAAGGCTAGCGTCAAAAGCGATCACACAGAACCAGAAATTTCTGTTGCGTGGCCCCGGAATAGCACTATTCGACTGGAACTCTTGAATTGCAAGCGTCGCATACTTACCCTTTTTCCGACTCATGTGCATGATCTCTATGTGCCCGACAGGATGACGCATCAGATCCAAAAAATTCCTGAAGCGAACATCAGCTTGATGATGCGTTTGATGGCGCAGCGATCTCACGTGACGCTATGTTGTTCAGGTACCTCTCCTGGACAATTGTTGAGCGGTGTCGCCTACCCGTCGTTGCGCGCGTCAAGCGGCAATCAGATCGCCACCCTTTTGTCAACGGCCGCTTTTTTGTGGATCGCCAATGCTGATGAATCGACATCCCGAAATAACGATGTGCATTAGCCATTGCAGGAGGGGGCGCAGCAGCGCATCGACCGTCTACGCCTCGTCACGCCAACCGCCGGCTTGTCTACAAAACCGCGCTTTCAAATAGCACCAACAGCCTGATGGCCTAATGATCAGCTTCGGGGCTCGGAGCGGCCAACACCCTTTCGACGCTACGTTGCCTCCCCCCCTTGCGGCAGTGCCTTTCCTGTCAATCTACCCGACGCGCCCAACTGTCAGCCTCCTTCAGAAGGACCAAGGTACCCCCGGCACCGGCACAATACTGCGGTGGGCCGAGGCTGGGCCCTATTCTATTTTGCGCGATTAGGAATATGAAATAAATTCGGCTTATATCCGCGCAGCTCACTTTTCCTTGCCGCATAAATTCTGCTTATGCCGGCTTAAGCAAGTTATGCTTGTATCAGAGATGAACTGCCGTTAGGATTGCCCGGTCACACCTTCAACAATCCGAGTGGACTCCGTTTCGGTGGGTGTTTTCAGGGCTACGAAGGTCATCCAGTGATGAAGTTCGATCCGATCGATGAGCCATCAGAATGATCAGAATGAAGTGATCAAGCAGTTAAAGTCGTTGGTAGTTGGGGCCGTCGCGGAGCATGGTGAACGTGCATGGGAATCGGCGTCCGACTAAAGAAGAAATGACCAAGGTTTCGTCCCAATAAGGGACCTGCCATGTGGAGGCCCCGAAGACGGATGATCTGACCGATGAAGCAGAACCTGAATCGCGCGGTGGCGAAGGTGCTCAAGCGCCTACATTATCCGCTTGACGTAATCCTTCTCTGCGTGCGCTGGTACGCTGCGTATCCGCTGAGTCTGCGTTACCTCCAACAGACGAATGGCGAACGAGGAATTTCGGTTCGCCATCCGACTGTGCATCGCTGGACACTCAAACTGTTGCCGGTTCTAGAGAAGCCGTTTCGGCGCTGCAAGCCGGCGGGCAGCAGGAGTTGGGGTATGGACGAAACGTACATTCGCGTGAGGAGCGAGTGGAAATATTATTTGTACCGCGCCGCGGACAACGCTGGCAACACGAACGCTTTCCTTCGGCGAGCCCGTCGTGACAAGGCTGCGGCCCGGAGAGACTTCGAAAAGGCGATGACCCTGAACGGTGAACCGTAGGCTGTGACAATTGATAAAAGCGGATCAAATCTGGCGGCGCTACAAGCGCTCACCGCCGAACGCGAGACGCCGATCAAGGTCTGCCAGAACAAATGCCCGAACAATTCAACGATCTGCTACTGAGCAATTCTACTCGCTGGCGAAATAAGCAATTCTATGCTATCGCGCTTTGCTATGACTGTGTCCTTTTCGCGACCAAATCGTGTTGGGACCGACAAGGCTTACGACATGTGCGACTCTGTTCGTGATTGCCGGACGCGCAACGTGACGCCCCATGTGGCGCGCAACGTTGCTCATCAAGACGGAAGCGCGATTGATGGGCGCGCTTCGCGGCACGCCGGTTACGGCATCAGCCAGGTGAGACTTAAACGCATCGAAGAGTACTCCGGTTGGGGCAAGACCATTGGCAGAATTCGGCAGACCAACTATCGAGGCATCAAGCGGGTCACCAGCACTTCAGACTGACCATGCTGGCGAGCAACCTGACCGGAATGGCCCGAATACTGATGGCCGTGCCGCGAGGAGCAGCGCAATGAGTCGCCGGACGCGGCCACCGGGCGAAAACGCGCCGGCTGGCTCACTCGCCTGTGGTGTGCCCCGGACGATCCATGTGCAACTCAGCGACGAATTGCATACGAAATCCCTTTAAACATTGCCGCGGTTGTCAAAACGAGGCGATTTTCGACAGCCTGTTAGGTCCTCGACCTCGCATCAAACGTGGGAAAGGCTGATCAATCGGCTACGCGGTCGTCGGTGACGAGGACGAAGACGTTGTAGCAAGAGGCTCACGAAACGGTCCCACGATCATGAAGCGGTAGCTCGGTTTTGCAGAAGTAGGAAGTCTGGACAAGAAGCGAGTGATCAGGCGTCAGCGTTTCCTTGCAGAGATGGAGAAAGTGGTACCGTGGGAGCGCTTGCTGTTGGCGACCGGGCCGTTGAAATACACCCGCACGGATGCTTAGAATCAGCCGTCGACGACCGTCCTGTTTTTAAAAGCCGCGAGTCGCACCGCCAAGCCATCGGCAATCGGCAATCGGCTCATTGATCAGCGTTTCGCAAGGAAGCAGTTCATGGACAGCAATGTAGTACCGACGTTCCTACGCGCTCAACTTAAGCGGGGACTTCTCGAGGTCAAAGTCGACGCCGCCGCCTTGCCCGCGGCTACCCTGTTCGGTTTCGCAGAGCGCCGGAATCCAAAGCGGGCATTCCTCTTCGTGTCAAAAGTTCTGGGACGACTCGTGCCGACGCGGCCATCGATCATGGCTGCCAGTTTCGAGAGCCTCGTCAGCGAGATCCCAGCGGACCTGCCCGGCCCAGTGCTGGTAATAGGCGTCGCCGAAGCCGCAGTTGGCCTCGGTGCCGGCGTGCACCGTGCTTACAGTGCCACGCGTTCCGACAGCGTGTACCTCACCAGTACCCGTCATCCTTTGGGTACCGACCTCTTTTCTCGATTCGAGGAAGAGCACAGTCATGCCAGCACCCATTTAATCCACCTGCCAGTCGATCCCGAGGTTCGTGATTTGATGCTCCAGGCCCGATCTTTAATCTTGGTGGACGATGAGGCTTCGACCGGCAAGACCTTTCTCAACCTGCACCGCGCACTAATCGAAGCCGGCCTGAACAAGATCGAGCGAGTGGTCACGTGTGTCCTGACGGACTGGTCTGGGGGTGCTGTGCGTAAGGCCATCGGAGAGTCGACCACCGCCGTATCCTTGCTGAGCGGCTCGTATCAGTTCCACGAAGATCAGTCCGCGCCTCTGCCGGATATGCTAGGTGTCGGCGCCGTTTCTATAGGCGGATGGCCTCTCTCGCCCCGCAATGACTGGGGGCGCTTGGGCGTTCGCCACGTGGACGACACGCTCGCACCGAACATTCAAATCCAGCCCGGCGAGAAAGTCGTCGTAGTGGGTACCGGTGAGTTCGTCTGGCGTCCCTTCCTGCTGGCAGAGCGCGCGGAGCGAGCCGGGGCAGACGTCTACTTCAGCGCAACCACCAGGTCCCCTATAGCCATAGGCCACGCCATCGAGCACGCGCTGTCGTTTCCTGACAACTATGGCCTCGGTATTCCGAACTTCCTCTACAACGTGAAGCCCGGTGAATTCGACCGAGTTCTTATCTGCACAGAAACCCCGGCGCAAGCGCTCCCTGCAGAACTGGTTGATGTCCTGAATGCGGAGATAATTTTCGATGAGCAGTAATCGTCCGCTGATATTCGTGGACCTCGACGACACCCTGTTCCAGACCGCAAGTAAGATGGCGGACGCCACCCCACGAATCATCGCCACCCTGGACGTGCATGGGCAGCCCAACGGGTATATGAACCCGGTCCAGAACTTCTTCCTGAACTGGCTGCTGGCCTCGGCCGACGTCGTTCCGGTTACCGCACGTAGCGTGGAGGCCTACAACCGCGTCAAGCTTCCTTTCACCGAAGGTGCAATCTGCTCCCATGGAGGCGTGATGCTCCGCCCTGACGGATCGCTTGACCAGCCCTGGCACGCACAGATGGCCGAGTCGCTCCGGACCTTTCAAGACCGGCTGTCGACACTGAGGGAGGCCACCCTGCAAATCGGCAAAGAACTGGGCTACTCCCTGCGCAGTTGGGTAGTTGAAGAGGAAGGTCTGCGCCACTACGTGCTGACCAAACACAACGAGTCCAACGACTCGGTGCTCACCGAGTTGCTGACCGAAGTTCAATCTCGAAGCATGTTGGAATGCATGCACACCCACGTTAATGGAAACAACCTCGCCTTCCTGCCTGCGGGTTTGGAAAAACGCTTCGCCGTTCAAGAATGGTTGCGCCGCGATCGTGAAGTCCACGGCGAGCGGCCGGTCCTGGGCTTCGGTGACAGCATCTCCGACCTGGGGTTCATGGACCTCTGTCACATGTGGTCAACGCCGGCGCGCAGTCAACTGGCAACAGTAGTGAAGGGGCTCATCAATGAGTAATCCTCTCGCCACCCTGAGCACCGTCGGCAGCGGCAGCTACGCCCCTGAAGATGTGCATTTCCTTTTGCAACGCGTGCAGATGAGCTTCACTACCGTTGAGGAAAAGGAGCTTCTGATTCAGACGAACCGGAAGCACTACTCTGAGATGATAAGCTTCGAGCAGGCTCCTACCGACGTGCACAAGGGTCTCTACACCCATGCCTTGGCGCGGAACGGCGCTCGTATGGCTTCCAATGTTCAGGCCTTGGCATTGGCATTGAGTGCCGCTTACACCGGGCCGAGCATCGCCCTGGTTTCATTTGTTCGCGCAGGCGTGCCCCTCGGTGTCCTGCTGCGCCGGGCACTCGTCGAAATGGGCCGCGATACTCACCACTACGGTGTCAGCATCATTCGCGATCGCGGGATCGACATGGTGGCTCTGGAAGCCATCATCCAGCTGCATGGGGCCGAAAAGATCGCCTTCGTGGATGGTTGGACCGGCAAAGGCGCAATCTCCGATGAGCTCAAGCGGACCTTGGACGACGACAAGCGCTTCCCAGCAGAGCCTCGCCTCGTTGTTCTAGCAGACCCCTGCGGCCGCGCTTGGCTGGCTGGCTCTGCAGAGGACTGGGTAATTCCGTCCGGCATCCTCGGTGCAACCGTGTCGGGCCTCGTATCCCGCACCATCTGGCCGACTCAAGGTGGGCTTCATGGTTGCGTGACATACGACCACCTGCCTAAGCATGACGTAACCCGAGAGTTCATCGATAAGATCGAGGCCGAACGTGGGGCGCTGGGCGAAGTTTATCCCGCAACTCCATGGACCGACGAACAGCGATTGGAGCTCCAAGCGTCCGCTGATCACGTGGTGTCCTCACTGGCAACGCGTTTTGGCACCTTCAACTTGAATCGCGTGAAGCCGGGTATCGCTGAGGCAACCAGAGCTGTTCTGCGTCGTGTGCCCGATCACGTTCTGGTACGTGATAGCAACGACAGCGACGTGCAATTGTTAATGCATCTCACTGACCGCGCGGGCGTGACCGTAGAGGAAGCTGGCGCGGACCTGGGTCCGTATCGTGCCGCGACAATCACACGGAGTCCCAACTGAGGGGCGACATTTCTACGTTCTCCCTCGGGGCGACTCTGTAGATGCCGGCTACGCGCGGTGACATGCTGGACGTGGTTTTCGGCACCAAGATCTCAGAATTGTGCTCACTTGTGGTGGAGGGTGCGGACGAAAACTTGGACTACTTGGAGGTAGTCCATGTACTCGTACGAAGACCGGATTCGAGCGGTCGAGCTCTACATAAAACTCGGAAAACGCATCGCAGCTACCATCCGTCAGTTAGGCTACCCGACAAAGAATGCTCTAAAAAGCTGGCATCGAGAATACGAACGATGTCATGATCTGCCGGCGCGCTATGTGCGTTCAAGGCCGAAATACTCGGCCGAGCAGAAAAAGGCCGCCGTCGAGCACTATCTGAACCATGGTACTGTCTTGCTGGAACTTTGAGGGCGTTGGGATATCCGGGGCGCGAGACACTCGCAGCTTGGGTCGACGAGCTGCACCCCGAAGCCAGGAAGTGCGTTGTGGGGAAAGCCGTGGGCGCACCGCAGCCCCGGGAGTTGAAGCAGGCGGCAGTCATCGAGCTGTGCACCCGGGAAGAAAGCGCGCGCGTGGTTGCTCAAAAGATAGGCGTGAGCAGGCCGACGTTATACAACTGGAAAAATAAGCTACTCGGTCGTGAGGTTCCGGCATTAATGAAACGCCACAACGATTCGCCGCAGGCCCCTGAACGGGCAGACCTGGAGCGGCAAGTCGAATCGCTTCGACGTAACATCCGGCAATTGCAGCTCGAACACGATATCCTGAAGAAGGCCAATGAACTGCTAAAAAAAGACCTGGGCGTCGACCTGCAGCTCCTGACCAATCGGGAGAAGACGTTGCTGGTTGATGCCCTGAAACAGACTTACGCGCTGCCAGAACTCCTTGCCGAGCTGGGTCTTGCGCGCAGCTCCTACTTTTATCATCGGGCACGGCGACGGGTCTCTGACAAGTATGCCGACGTGCGCCGTGCCATCATAAACATCTTCGAGCTAAATCACCGCTGCTACGGCTATCGAAGGGTGCGGGCGGCTCTCGTCAGGCAGCAGGTCTTCCTGTCAGAAAAAGTCGTGCGGCGTTTGATGAAGCAGGAGCGGCCGGCCGTTGCCACTACGAGGCGACGTCGCTATGGCTCCTATCTCGGAGAGATCAGCCCTGCGCCTGAAAACATCATCAACCGCGATTTCCAGGCGGCAGCCCCGAATGAGAAGTGGCTCACCGACATCACCGAGTTCCAGATTCCAGCTGGTAAGGTGTATCTGTCGCCCGTAATCGACTGTTTCGATGGCCTGGTCGTCAGCTGGTCAATAGGTACGCGTCCAGATGCCGAGCTTGTGAATACCATGCTGGATGCAGCCATCGAGACGGTAGCCAATAGCGACGAGCGGCCCGTCGTCCACTCTGATCGCGGTGCTCACTATCGCTGGCCGGGGTGGCTCTCACGTATGCGCGACGCGAAGCTAATTCGCTCGATGTCCCGCAAAGGGTGCTCGCCCGACAATGCAGCCTGCGAAGGCTTCTTCGGCCGGCTGAAAACGGAGCTGTTCTATCCTCGGGACTGGCAGGCTATAACCATTGAACAATTCATCGCAGTAGTTGATTCCTACATCCGCTGGTATAACGAAAAGTGGATCAAAATCTCCTTGGGCTCCCTCAGTCCCCGCGAATACCGGGAGAGCCTCGGGCTTGCAGCATGAACGAGTCCAAGATTTCTGCCGTACCCCCGGTGGGTCAGTTTTACATCGGCGCTAACATGTCCCCAATGAATCAGCCGCTGCGGCGTCCATTCCAGATGAGCGCGGTGCGCCGCCGGCATGTGCTCGACGACGGTGGTGTAGCCGCCTGCGCGGTCGTTGCGTGCGTGGCTGGCGACACGGCGACCTCGATGCAGCAGTTCGACAGCGCCCGCCGTGATGCGCGCATCGAGCTTGAGACCGACCAACGCGTGCGGCACGCTGTAGCGGTGTTTGTTGATCTCGACGTGATAGTCGATGTGAACCGTCACTGTCTTGAAGCGCGCGAGCTCATAGGGCTGTGCCGGCAGCGGCTGCAGTGCCGGCGCGTCCAGCTGGGCGAATGAGCTGGCGCGACATCCCGGCAGCTTCTGGAACGGCCTCTCATTCAGGTTCTTGAGCAGCGGGCGGATCGCCTCATTGACCGAGTGGACCGACTCAAACCGGTGATGACGCAGGCGCGCCATGATCCAGCGTTCGACGATCTGGACCGCAACCTCTACCTTCGGTTTGTCCTGCGGACGATATACGCGTGCAGGAAGGAATGACGTGCCGTAGTGACGCGCAAAGTCCAGCACGGTGTCGCCGGCGCGAGGTTCATAGCGGTCGGGATCGGCAATCATCGCGCGCGGGTTATCCGGCACGATCAGCTGCGGCACGCCACCATAGAAGGTCAGCGCACGTGCGATGCCGCTCAGCCAGTCCTCCATCGTTTCGGCTGGCGTCGCGCATGCGAACGTGTAACTCGATGCGCCCATGGCCGCCACGAAGATGTGCGCGCGGCGTCCAGTCGTCAGCGGCAACGTGGGGCCGGCGAAGTCGACAAACAGTTTCTCGCCGGCGCGGTGAATCTGACGCATCGAGCGCTTCAGGCGTTTCGTGAACGCCTTGTAGTGCTCGCAGAACTGCGTATAGCGGTAGGTCTGCCGGTCCGCGAACTCGGCCTGGTACTCCTCCCACAGCAACGTCAGCGTCATGCCCTTGCGACGCAGCTCCTGGTGGATGCGTCCGTAGTCGGGCTGGGCGTAGCCTGCTGGCCCCGTGGGCTTGCCGAGGAGCCGCCGCTCGAGGTCGCCTTCATCCATATCGCTGGCGCTTGCCCAGTCCAGCCCGGCGGCACCGGCCAGTCCTATGTACTTCGTGACCACGCCCTTGGATATGCCCAGTGACGCGGCGATCCGATCGTGCGAGAAACCACCGTCGAATTTAAGTCGTAAAACGTCCTTGATCATGCGCATGTTCATCCGGTGCGCGGGCATGCTCTCTCCGGCAAAAGCCGGCGAGCATAGCCCGCGTAGTTGATGTCATGCGCAACGCCAATCCTGCCTTCCGGTCCGCTCGGTCACGTTCCCGAAATGCCCGGTCACGTTGCCGAAATCGCCGGTCACCATCCCGAAACGGCCGGTCACGTTCGTCCGAAATACGCACCGGAATTGCCGAGTGAACAAATCCAGATTTCTGTCCGCACCCCACGGAAGAGATTCTATCCGACGCTGACGTGTCCGTCAGTCTGCAAACCCGGGGCTCGTCTAGCAGGCTGTTGAAAAGCACCTCGCCAGCGTTGAGCACTCTGTTTCATTGAGTCGCTGCGCCGGTTTGGTTGATGTCGATTTAATGCTCGAAGCCTTTTATTCAGGTGGACGCAATGCCATTTCCTCGCCGCCTGTCTAGCCTATGCCGCTTTCGCCGCGAGCGTGCGCATGTGAGTCAGGTTGTAGGCCGCCTGAATCAACAGGAAAAGCTGGTCAACTCGTTGCAGTCCCCCCAATATCGCCTGCACGAATCGTGCAGCCGTCTTGCTCCAGCCAAGACCTACTCAATGCAGTTGCGCTTGCGCTGACTGACCTTCCCTCTGTTTTTCGCCTTCCAGAGGCCCGGGGTTATGCAGCTACATCCGTTGCCTGCTGAGCCACGAGCCAGTCTCGCATGAACTGGGCCGGCGACACAAAGCCGAGCGACGAATGACGACGACTGCGGTTGTAAAACACTTCGATGTATTCGAACAAGTCCGCTGCGGCTTCGCGATGCGTGCGATAGCGCGCTGCATGAACCCGTTCATTTTTCAGGCTGTTGAAGAAGCTCTCCGTCGGCACGTTGACGCTCCTATGTCAAGAAGCGCGGGCCGAATCGGCCAAGTCGGCCAGAATGAGCGGGTACAACTCCCTGACGATATAGCGCTTCAGGCAGCGGTGAATTTCCTTGTTCGACATGCCTTCCTTGGTTTGAACCGCCCCGGGTTTTCCGGAGACTCCACTTCTTGAGAAAATGGAGCTATGGAAAACACGAAGAAGAAATCCCCAAGATACTCGCCGGAAGTGCGTGAGCGGGCTGTGCGAATGGTGCTGGAACATCAAGGCGACCGGGAATCGCAATGGAAAGTGATCGCGTCGATTGCGGCGAAGTTTGGCTGCTCGGGCGAGACGCTGCGTAGCTGGGTGCGCAAGGAGGAGCGGGATCGGGGTTTGCGCCCGGGCACGAGTACGCAGGAGCAGGATCGGCTCAAGGAACTGGAGCGGGAAGTACGTGAGCTTCGGCAGGTCAATGAAATCCTGCGCAAGGCGTCAGCGTATTTCGCACAGGCGGAGCTCGACCGCCGACCGAAGTGATGATCACGTTCATCGATGATCACCGGCACGTCTACGGGGTCGAGCCGATCTGCAGGGTGCTGCCAATCGCACCGTCGACGTACTACACCCATGTGGCTCGCCGCGCCAATCCTGACCTGGTGCCGCCGCGGGCCCAGCGTGACAGGATGCTCAAGGATGAGATCCGGCGCGCGTGGGAAGAAAACTTCCAGGTCTATGGCGCAGACAAGGTCTGGACGCAATTGAAGCGCGAAGGCATTGTCGTGGCGCGCTGCACGGTCGAGCGGCTGATGAAGCAGATGGGCCTGCGCGGCGTGGTGCGGGGCAAGACGGTACGTACGACAGTGAGCGATGGTTCGACGCCGTGCCCGAAGGATCTGGTGAAGCGGCAATTCACGGCCGAACGGCCCAATGCGCTGTGGGTTTCAGATTTTACCTATGTATCGAGCTGGCAGGGCTTCGTCTATGTCGCGTTCATCATCGACGTGTTCGCCCGACGCATTGTCGGCTGGCGCGTGTCGAGCTCGGCGCGCACGGACTTCGTTCTGGACGCACTGGAGCAGGCCTTGTACGAACGACAGCCGGCGCAGCAGGACGGGCTGATCCATCACAGCGACCGCGGCGTGCAATACGTATCGATCCGCTATACGGATCGGCTGGTCGAGGCGGGCATCGAGCCGTCGGTGGGCAGCGTGGGCGACTCCTACGATAACGCACTGGCTGAAACGATCAACGGCTTGTACAAGGCAGAGGTCATCCATCGCCTCGGACCGTGGCGCAATCTGCAGGCCGTTGAAATGGCGACGCTCGAATGGGTGGACTGGTTCAACAATCGTCGGCTCTTCGGCCCCATCGGCAACATTCCACCCGCGCAGGCCGAAGCCGCTTATTATGCAAATCTCGCTGGGTCTGCCGCCGTGGCATGACTCAAGCAAAATAGTCTCCGGGAAACCCGGGGCGGTTCAGTTCGTCGCTCGACGTACGCCCGGGTTCTCGGATCACTGCGCATGCGCACCATGGCGATGGTCCACAGGGCGTTGTTTGCAGCACGGTCGCCTCCGCGGTTCAGGCGATGCCGGACCGTTTTGCCAGAGGATGCTTGCAATGGGCTCGTGCCACAAAGCGCGGCGAGTGCAGCATCGCTTTTCAAGCGTTCCGGATTGTCGCCTGCAACGGCAACAAGCACAGCCGCCGTTTGAGGCCCAACGCCGAATCGTTCTCGAAGCCGTCTGGCATGCTTGAGGGTCAGGCGTTCGAGCATCGCGTCGAGCGTCTTGAGCTCTTCCGCGAGCGCGAGGTAGCGCTTTGCCAGCAAGCGCAACGTGGTTGCCAGAGTCTGCAACATAGGCGTATCACCCAACGAGCGCAGCCGTGCGCAGCTAGCAACGCATTCGGCAGTCTTTGTCTTCAGAAGACGCTCGCGGATGTCCTGCGGCGCGCTCACCAGCAAGGCCCGCAACTGATTGATCGCCTGCGTCTTGGCCTTGACGGCGCTACGACGAGCAACGGAAACAGTTCGCATCGCTTCGGCCGCTCCAGATTGCTCTTTGGGAATCGCCGTTGCTTTTTCGGCGAGGACCGCTCGCGCAGCGTTTTCCGCATCGGTCGGATCGGACTTTCCGCGCGATCGACGCGCAGCCCGATCAGGACGATTGACCTCCAGCACTTCGATCTCGTGATCGCGCAACACACGGGCAAGGCCTGCGCCATAGGTGCCGGTTCCTTCAACGCCAGCGCGGCGCAGATGACCAAGAGAATTTGCCCAGGTCAGCAGCTTGAGATATCCCGCCGTTTCGGCAGTCACCGACAGGGTTCCGAGGAGCTTCCCCGTTTCGCTGATTACTGCACCGACATGCGTATCGAGATGCGTGTCGACGCCAAGAATGACTTCGTGTTGTTCCATGCGTGTTTCCGTCGAAGTGGGCGCATCGCCAACCCCATTCGCTGGACAGGACACTCACGGTGCAGGACAAAGCTCCTATCAGGTCACAAACGCTGGGCCCGGCAACGCTCGGGGAACGACGGAGCCCGATCGACAGGTCAACGCCAAGGCAGCTCGGCCAATCCCAGCACGGGTCAGATCGGTCCGACGTTCGAGGCGTATTTTGGACTGAGTGTCCCAGCAATTTCCTTTGCGGCTCATGGAGCAACGCATGCCATAGTCAGCCAGCCTGCACTGAAATTCGTGGCTCGCGTACTGGGCGAATTCAACCGGTCGTCGCAACACTGGATTGTTGAACAGATTTTAGGTACTCGTCCAGCGCTTCCGCAGGCGTCTTCCAGCCGAGCGTTTTCCGGGGCCTGGTATTCAATATGTTAGCAACGGCTTGGATCTCTCGAGCACTCCACCGGGACAGGTCTGTGCCCTTTGGAAAGTATTGTCGTAGAAGGCCATTGGTGTTTTCGTTCGTACCGCGCTGCCATGGGCTGTGCGGGTCGGCGAAGAATACCTTCACGCCGGACTCGATAGTGAAGCGGGCGTGATCGGACAGCTCCTTGCCACGATCCCAGGTTAGTGATCGCCACAACTGGGCAGGCAGGTCCGCCACGGTCTTCTTGAGTGCGTTGGCCATCGTGACAGCTCCGTAGCCGGCCAGCGCGGGTCCGTTTTTCGTGCGCGGAATCAGTCCATAGCCTTTCTCCCGGGGTAAGTGCACGAGCATCGTGAAACGGCTTGATCTTTCCACCAGCGTCCCAATGGCGGATCGGTTCAGGCCAATGAGCAGGTCTCCTTCCCAATGGCCCGGCACAGCACGATCTTCCGCCTCTGCAGGCCGACTGGAAATCATCACCTCCTCGCTTACGTGCGCCCACGCCTTGGCACGCGCTCTCGCTCGGGGAACGCGCAACGCACGACCGGTGCGCAGGCAGCCCACCAGCTCGCGCTTGAGCGCGCCGCGCCCCTGAATATAGAGCGCTTGATAAATGGCTTCGTGAGAGATGCGCATACACTCATCGTCCGGGAAATCTACCTGCAATCGATTGGCAATCTGTTCAGGTGACCAGCCGTTGACCCACTTTCGGTCACCGCGATTTGGTTTATTTCGCCCCTTGAACGGCGCCTGCCTGGGCCCGGCAATTTCACGACCATCAACGTCATGTACTTTGCCCTCCAGGCGCTCCTGTACATATTGACGCAGCCGTGCATTAGTCGCCAGCTTCGCTGGCTTTGGTCGTTTAGCGAACCGTTCCGCCTTCCACTGCGCGACCGAAGCACGATACTCGAGGCACCCACCACGGGTCGCCGCATTGCGCGTGAGTTCCCGCGAAACGGTTGATGGATTGCGTCCGATACGGCGGGCGATCTCGCGCACCCCGAGGCCCTGGGCAGAAAGCAATGCTATCTCTTCTCGCTCAGCGAACGACAAGTATCGACCCGCAATAGGTTTCGACATGAATAGTGGCATGCCGCCACGATAGCGGAACCAGCGCGAGCCTACCGCTTGAGATGCGCCTACCGCCTCCGCTGCTTTCTCGCTTGTAATGCCAGTCGCGATCTGGTGCCAAAACCGACGCTCGATCTCATGTCCAAGTGATGGCGCGCCCGGCGAGTACATCGCTCCTCGCCCCGTCAACCGATACACCTGCTTTACACTTCGTCCCATGCAACACCCCTCGATAGAAGGTGTTGCGACGACCGGTTGAATTCGCCCGGTACGCGAGCCACGAATTTCAGTGCAGGCTGGCTGACTATGGCATGCGTTGCGCCATGAGTCGCAAAGGCAATTGCTGGGACACTCAGTCCAAAATACGCCTCGAACGTCGGACCGATCTGACCCGTGCTGGGATTGGCCGAGCTGCCTTGGCGTTGACCTGTCGATCGGGCTCCGTCGTTCCCCGAGCGTTGCCGGGCCCAGCGTTTGTGACCTGATAGGAGCTTTGTCCTGCACCGTGAGTGTCCTGTCCAGCGAATGGGGTTGGCGATGCGCCCACTTCGACGGAAACACGCATGGAACAACACGAAGTCATTCTTGGCGTCGACACGCATCTCGATACGCATGTCGGTGCAGTAATCAGCGAAACGGGGAAGCTCCTCGGAACCCTGTCGGTGACTGCCGAAACGGCGGGATATCTCAAGCTGCTGACCTGGGCAAATTCTCTTGGTCATCTGCGCCGCGCTGGCGTTGAAGGAACCGGCACCTATGGCGCAGGCCTTGCCCGTGTGTTGCGCGATCACGAGATCGAAGTGCTGGAGGTCAATCGTCCTGATCGGGCTGCGCGTCGATCGCGCGGAAAGTCCGATCCGACCGATGCGGAAAACGCTGCGCGAGCGGTCCTCGCCGAAAAAGCAACGGCGATTCCCAAAGAGCAATCTGGAGCGGCCGAAGCGATGCGAACTGTTTCCGTTGCTCGTCGTAGCGCCGTCAAGGCCAAGACGCAGGCGATCAATCAGTTGCGGGCCTTGCTGGTGAGCGCGCCGCAGGACATCCGCGAGCGTCTTCTGAAGACAAAGACTGCCGAATGCGTTGCTAGCTGCGCACGGCTGCGCTCGTTGGGTGATACGCCTATGTTGCAGACTCTGGCAACCACGTTGCGCTTGCTGGCAAAGCGCTACCTCGCGCTCGCGGAAGAGCTCAAGACGCTCGACGCGATGCTCGAACGCCTGACCCTCAAGCATGCCAGACGGCTTCGAGAACGATTCGGCGTTGGGCCTCAAACGGCGGCTGTGCTTGTTGCCGTTGCAGGCGACAATCCGGAACGCTTGAAAAGCGATGCTGCACTCGCCGCGCTTTGTGGCACGAGCCCATTGCAAGCATCCTCTGGCAAAACGGTCCGGCATCGCCTGAACCGCGGAGGCGACCGTGCTGCAAACAACGCCCTGTGGACCATCGCCATGGTGCGCATGCGCAGTGATCCGAGAACCCGGGCGTACGTCGAGCGACGAACCAAGGAAGGCATGTCGAACAAGGAAATTCACCGCTGCCTGAAGCGCTATATCGTCAGGGAGTTGTACCCGCTCATTCTGGCCGACTTGGCCGATTCGGCCCGCGCTTCTTGACATAGGAGCGTCAACGCGCCGACGGAAAGCTTCTTCAACAGCTTGAAGAACGAGCGGGTACACGGCACGCGGTATCGCACGCATCGCGACGCCGTTGCGGACTTGTTCGAATACATCGAAGTGTTTTATAACCGCAGTCGTCGTCATTCATCGCTCGGCTTCACGTCGCCAACTCAGTTCATGCAAGACTGGCTTGCGGCTCAGCGGACAAAGGATACGGCTGCATAACCCCGGACCTCTGGAAGGCGAAAAACCGAGGGAAGCTCAAAGTCCGTAAGCAGTATCGTCCCACTTGAATTGGTGGTTGCCTTTGTCATTGATCCTGCTTCGTAGCCAGACCAGAGAAAAGCAACATTTGCCGAAAGTGTCCGCCAGAAATATCGCAACGTTCTGCGGTGCGCCACTGCTATTGGCGACGGTCACGGAATAGGTCACGATAAAATGTCGATCCTTCTTCTTCGCGGGAGAAAATGAATGCTTCAAGGGAATTGATATAGATGAATATTATATGCGCTTATTGATTTGCCATTGGCGGTGATGGCGCGTATTGGCAATTTATTGTCGCCGAGCTTAATAAAAACCAGTCTGTTTGAAAACAGACTGGTTTTACCGAGCCACCGAAAAGCAGGCTGCCAGCCTCCGGCTATACCGGGACCGGGACGAATTGTAACGTATCAGTCAGCTTGAATTTCAACGAAGTCGCGCCTCCCGCAAATTCGAATTGTGTCGGACTGCTGACAAAGCTGCCAGAGACAGCAACGCCTTGCTTGGCCTCAGTTGTGCAGATCCAGTAAATCGGGTGGGTGTCAAACAAAAATTTGCCATTTGGTTTGCCTTGCATTGCAAACGTTGGCAGAGAATTCATGTACACGGCAAGGCTCATTGCTTGTGACTGTGAAACTGTAAACGACGCGTCTGTCGTGACCAGCATGCTACCGTTGGGCACCTGCGGGTCGTTGAATGCCAGAGGACGAGTCTCAAACTGCTCATCAGCATAAGTCACGCCCATCTCGTTGTTGCCGCCAGCAGCGGTTGGATCCATCCTTTGGAGCGGGCCGCCAGAACTCCACTGGACGCCCGGTACAAGCGGTTGCTCGGAGGTGCCCCAGTTGAGCGCCCAGTCGACTGTCCAATTGTAGATATTGGTATTGCCATTGTTGACCGATTGCAGAAGCCACACTAGTGGCAATCCTGCTTTTAAATTAGGATACGTCTGGTAGATAGCGACATTCGCGGGAGCGCCGCTGGCATTGAGCACGGATATGGTGTAAGAAGACATGAGTGCATTCACTTATTTCAAGAGTTGATGGATAACTTATCCTGCCCTTGGCGGCAAATCTGAACGATTTGCTCAATCAAGGTGTGAAAGTTCTACGAAGTAAATGAGTAAGGTACTGCGTTTCCGGTTGGTGGAACGTTTG
Organism: Paraburkholderia sp. JPY465; assembly: GCF_050436725.1. Taxonomy (NCBI): domain Bacteria; kingdom Pseudomonadati; phylum Pseudomonadota; class Betaproteobacteria; order Burkholderiales; family Burkholderiaceae; genus Paraburkholderia; species Paraburkholderia sp. JPY465. The sequence continues at coordinate 42,977 of NZ_JBNDMT010000007.1, read as the reverse complement.
TACGTTCGCCTAGCCAAAGCAGCTTACGTGCCAGCTGACCCGAGAACACGAGAAATGGCCGACACAACACATTAGTCTTTGAGGGTGATTGTCCTAGGTGTTGGGTTCTCGACATTGTATGTTCACAAGCGGGACCGAAGTACTCACGCGGCGGCGCAAGCGATCGGGCGAAGCCGGCGTCGAAGAACTGCTCACCTCACTCTATCGCAATCAGCTCGCCGCACGCTTCGCCGCTTGGCATCTTTTCATTGAGGTGCCGGGTTCCGTTTTCTGAACAGATCTGAGTCCTCTCCGCTATTGCGCCGCGAACAATTTAACGTGACAGCGCCGAAATTGGCCTCGTCGCAACTAAGACGATAAACGGCGGGTTTGTCGGGTTTGAAATGTAGGCCTCCACGTAAAAATTGCGTTGGCTGACCGACGGTCGCGAATGTGGGCGGAAACGAGTGAGTTGGCATGAAACTCGCTTTTGATAAACATGCGAGCTGCTCAGGAAAAAGGACATGCCCGTCTTACGGATACCCGCGCCGCCGCGCTTTGACACCATGACTCCATATGCGTGTTCCTTTAACAACATTCGCCAGGCCGATTGCCTAGTTGGTTTGCTCGGGACGCTTTCGACGTGTTCTGCGATGGACAATTTTATTTATATGCCCACAATTGCATCCGAAATGAATTCTCGAGATCGAGCATAAATTGCCGGGGGATGATGTTGCCCGACTCAAGACCCGGTGAAACTATCTCAACGACGGTGGCGATCAACTCCATTGATGACTATCGCTTGCTGTTCAGCGGCGAAGCGTGCGAAGCAGCGCGGGCAGGTTTTTCCGACCCACTCAGTGCGTTATCTCGACCCGTAACCAGAACGGGAATTCCTCTGGGCGCTTTGAACAGACTGGCCGACTATGTCGATGGACATGCCGTTCTTGCTCCGAACGACAAGGCATTGAATACAAATTTTCGTGCAGTACGGATCGGCTTGTCCTTTCATGAGAGGTTTTCTTGAAACAGGAATAACTTAACGATATTGGTCGATTTCATTGTTCAAGAAATCGAAACCGGAGGAAAATAAGTGTCCGTATCGCCGATATGGGCGTGAACGTCATAAACCTGTTGGACATTTTTGAAGGAGTTGATATGAATGACCATACGTCAAGCAGCAATTCATCATTGCGAGGTGCACGGCCGAACGGCGCCGAGACGGAAGTGCACGCGATCGATCCGGAAATGCTGGAAGCGATGCTCGTCGAAGCGACGGACACCGCACCGGCCGTGAATGACCCGTCGCTGGCGTTGGACGAGGATCTGGAGACCTGCGACTTGCACGCAATCGGCGCCGCTGCCTCCGGCACGCGGTCGAAAATGCGATTCGGCCGCACGACGCAGACCATCACCGAAAGTTGCGAGCACACCTGCGGCGGGTGTCGGGGCTGACGGAGAGGTTCGCGATGGACGCGCAAGTCGTCACGCTTCTTCCTCCACTCGCGGAATCGACGTTGCGCGATTGGGTCGCTCGCAGCGCGTGGCTAGGCGAGCGCCTGACCTGCCCCCCCGACGCCGGTGGCGTCGGGGGCGACAAGGAGGCTACCGCTTTTGCGTCCTGGCGCCGATTGGCCGCGAAGGATCACGCGCACCATTTCGACACCTATCTCGAACGGCTCGGGCTGAGCGAGCACCAGGCGGTGCTGCGCCTCGGCCCTACTAGGCAGGCCGGCCGCGCTGCGCTGCCTGACTGGGCGAATCGCTTGCCCGCGTGGATTGCGCTCGTTTGTACGGGCGACGCGGCATCGGAGGGCCGCGACAACGGCAATGTCCCGTTTGCCGATCTCTTTCGTCCGCTGGGCCGTGCCATATGGGATCGCATCGCCCGCCATTTGGATGGCTCGCTTTGGGCCGCGCCGGTTGGAGACGACGTGAGCGCTGGGCTAGCCACACACCTGTCCGCCCTGTTCGCCGACAGCCTTTACGTCTGGTTCGACGCATTCCGGTCGGTCCGGCAATCGCACGGCCAGCTTGCGGCGGACGAGGCTGCGGCCGCGTCGAACCGAATTTACACCGATTTCCTGTCGTGGCTGCGCAGCGGGCATTTCGTTCGCTTGCTCGATCGAAAGCCGGTCCTTGCCCGCTTTTTCGCGATCTCCGTCCTGCAGTGGGAGCAGCATGTGACGGAGCTCGCGCAGCGTCTCGAGCATGATCGGCAGGTGATTGTCGCGCGGTTCTTCGGCGGTCGCTCGCCCGGTGCGGTCGCCGGCTTGGACTTCGGCATGTCGGATCGGCACCGGGACGGGCGCGGCGTCGCGATCGTGCGGTTCGACAGCGGGCAGCAGCTGGTTTATAAGCCTCGGGATCTGGGCATCGATGGTGCGTGGGCGACATTCCTGCAACGCATCCAGGCAGCCGGCGCACCGGGCGAACTCCGGACGCCGGACGTACTATGCCGGGACGGCTATGGCTGGACGTCGTTTGTCAACGCCGAGCCGTGCGCGTCGCTCGACGAAGTACGCGTGTTCTACCTGCGCGCAGGCGCGCTTCTCGCGCTGTTCCAGATCCTTGGCAGTTGCGATTTCCATCAGGAGAACGTCATTGCATGCGGCAGCCATCCAATACCGGTGGACCTCGAAACGCTGCTGCGCCCCGGGGGCAGGCTAGATGGCGACGACCGACCTTGGCATCCGGCTATCTCCGCCGCGGTGCGGATCATGAGCGCATCGGTGCTCGAATCGGGCTATCTCCCGTACTGGAATACGTTTCGCAGTACGAGATGGACCGCGGGCGGGCTGAGCTGGTCGGCTCCCGAGGAGGTCAAGGTGACTGGCTGGCTGCATGCAAATACCGATGCGATGATGCTCGGCCGCAAGCCGCTTGCAATCGACGCCGTGCGGCATCTGCCGAGGCTCGCGGAATCCATTGCCGATCCTTCGGGCCATCTCGGAGACATCGATGCCGGGCTCGTGGCCATGGGGCGCTTCGTTCTGGCCCATCGCGAGACGGTCCGCGACGCGCTCGCCGTGTTTCGCGACACCAGCGTGCGGGTCGTGCTCCGCGACACGCGCTTCTATGAGATGTTGAGCCGGCGTGCGATGCAGCCGACGCGGCTGGTGGACGGGTTGAGCGCCAGCCTCGAGTTGGAGTTCCTGATGCGGTTCCATCATCCGGTCGACGCGAACGCAATAACGTGCGTGCGTTGCGAGCAGACGGCCATGCTGCGCCTCGATACGCCGCTGTTCCGGATGAGAAGCGACGGCACGACACTGCATGAGGTTGGCGGCGAGGAAGTCGAATTCTTCTACCTGAAAGACGACGTGCTGTCGCCGATGGCGCACGCGGCGGCACGGCTCGATGCATTCGACGACGCACACCTTGAGCAGCAGCGGCGACTCTTGCGCTTCGCGTTCTCGCGCGATGGCATCGCGCCCGCGTTCGCCAGCGACGCGTGGCCGGAGGACAGCGATCGAGCCTGGCGTCCTCAGGAAATGGTGCAGCGTGCTACCCGCATCGGCGAGCATCTGCTGTCGCTGGCCGTCGTCAGCGACGGCGGTGCGACATGGATCGGCCTGCCCTCGACCGCCATCGATGCCGCGCCGCACATCCAGGTGCTAGGCGAGAACTTCTATGACGGGACGGCGGGCATTGCCGTCTTCCTGCTGGCCCTTGCTCGCGCGACCGGACGCGACGATTGCAGGCAGACCGGCCTCAACGCATTTGCGACGCTGCGCGACGGTTTCGTCCGCGAACGGCATGCCGGCTTTCCCGACCGGGACCGGATTCTCGGCGGAGCCGAAGGCCTGGCGTCCTGCATCTATCCGCTCGTGCTGGGCGCGCACTTGGCCGACTCTGACATGCTGCTGGACTGGGCCGAGGAGATCGCGCAATGCATCGGTGACGCGTGGATCGGCGCGGATACCGCATACGACGTCATCGGCGGGGCGGCGGGTGCCATGCTCGGCTTGCTGGCTTTGCACGAGGCCGGCCGGCCGATCGGATTGGACCGCGCCATGGCCTGCGGTGCGCATCTGCTCGCACACTGTCGGCCGGCTCCGGCGGACGATACCGTCGGCCATGCGCGTCCACTCGCGGGGATGTCTCACGGCGCGGCGGGGTTCGCTTATGCGCTCCAACGCCTCGCGGCCGCGTCGGCGCGACGCGAATGCTCTAGCGCCGCTGCGGAATGGGTCGCATACGAGCACGCGCTCTTCGATGATGCAACCGGCAACTGGCCGGACCTGCGCTTCGAGGCCGAGGAACGACCGCAGTCCGAACACGCGAGCTGCCGATGGTGCCACGGCGCATCCGGGATCGGACTGGCGCGTCTCGGGATGGTTCTGCACGGCGCGTCCGCACGCGCCGTGCGCGAAGACCTGGAGCGGGCAATCGCCCGCACGGTGGCGGAACCGATGAGCGCGCTCGACTGCCTGTGCTGCGGCAATTTCGGACGGCTCGATCTGCTATTGGAAGCCGGCGTCACGCTCGGGAGGCCGGCGCTCGTCGCGCTGGCGCGCCGACGCGCCGCTGCTCGTCTGGATCGCACGGTGGAAGGCTTTAGCTGGCCGTTCGGCAGCGACAACGAGAACCTCGGTTTTTTCCAGGGTGTCGCGGGCATTGGCTACGAATTGCTCCGCCTCGCGTATCCGAGCAAGTTTCCATGCGCGCTGCTGTGGGGGATCGGGTCTCGCCCGATTGCGTCCACCCATTGGGATCGAGAAGAGGAGACATCAGATGCATAGCGAAGCGGAAGTGACCATCGTTGGCGGCGGGCTCGATTTTTCGAAGGATCCGAGCGTCGAGGCATGTCGGGCGATTCGCCACGCAGAGGTCGTGTTTCACGCCGGATGTCATGAGGGCGTTGCCCGCTGGCTGGCCGATCTCGCCGGCGACGCGGACGTCGTCGACATCGATACCGGTCACTATCAGGTCGGCCAGTATCGGCCCGACATGTACCGCGCGATGGCGTCCCGGGTGGTGGGCGCGGCGCGCGAGTCGGGCGCCGTGGTCCTGATCGAGCCGGGCAGTGCGATGGTGACGGACCTCGTGACGCGCTTCGTGCTGGAGGCCGCACACGGTGCCGGGCTGCGCACCCGGATCGTCGCGGGCATTTCCAGTCTGGAGCATCTTTGCATCACGTTCGGCATCGATCCGTCCAGCGGGTTACAGACCGTGCTCGCACAGGAACTCGTGGCACGGCGAATCAGGCTGAGCGCCGGGCTCGATACCGTTGTCATCCAGCCCGGTTACTTCGACACGTTGTGGCACGTGGGTTGGCCGCAATCCCGTGCCGACCGCTTTAACGCGCTGGCCGAGACGCTGTCGCTGTCGTTCGGGCCGCGTCAGGCAATGGCGCTGGTCAGGTTTCCGATGCATCCGGCCGACATGACGCACGAATTCTGGTTCAAGCTGGCCGACCTGCATCGAACGGTGCAGATGATGACGCCGCTGCACACGCTGTTCGTACCCGCATCGGAATGCGGCGAGCGCGATGCGACGTTCTGGTCGCGCATGCACGTGTGGGAACGCTCCATCGTGTTTCTCGAAACCGGCGCGGACGGCTCGCCGCTGCAACTTGCGCCGATCGCGTCCAACGTCGCCCTGAAGCAGATCGAGGAGCGGCTCGACGACGATCTCGTATCGTCGTCACGCACGCTGGCGGATGCATGGCGACGTCAGGCGCTGGCCCGGAGCACGGCGAGGATCGCATTCGCGCACGAAGCGGGGACTGATAAGGCCACCCCGGCGATGCCAGAGTGGATCGACCGGCAATGAGCCGGGAAGCGTCGTGGCGCATCATTGCGCTCCCGTGCCGTGCTGGACGGCAGTCCGTGCCTCTGCCGTTGAGAGGTGGCGCCGGAATTTCGGACAAGGTCGGTAAGTGGAACGGTCGGGGCCTGAGCTGGTCATAGGGACCAGCAAAAGGAACCCAAAGATGGCAAAAAGAAGCCGCCGGTCGCATAGCCCGGCATTCAAGGCAAAGATAGCGCTGGCAGCCCTAAAGGGCGACAAGACGCTGGCAGAGCTGGCGCAGCAGTACGATGTTCATCTGAACCAGATTACGGACTGGAAGAAGCAACTGCAGGAGCGCGTGTCGGAAGTGTTCGAGACGGGCAAGTCGACGACAGGTGAGCCACCAGTGGACGTCACGGTGCTCCACGCGAAGATTGGCCAGTTGACGCTGGAGAACGATTTTTTAAGCGGAGCGCTCGGCAAGGCGGGGTTGCTGAGCGGAAAGCGATGATCGACCGTGCACATGCGCTACCGATTGCGCAACAGGCGCGACTTGTGGGGATCGCCCGATCAAGCGTCTACTACCAGCCTCAACCGGTCAACGAGACGGAACTGAAACTGATGCGCCGGATCGACGAGCTGCATCTTGAGTTCCCGTTCGCGGGAGCGCGCATGCTGGTACGTCTGCTGCGCCGCGAAGGCATCAAGGTGGGCCGACGGCATGTGGGCACGCTGATGAAACGCATGGGTGTCGAAGCGCTGTACTGCTGGCCGAACACGAGCCGCCGCCACAAGCAGCACAAGATCTGGCCGTATCTGCTGCAGGGAATGAAGATCAACCGCGCCAATCAGGTGTGGGCACTCGACACCAGCTACATTCCGATGGCGCGGGGCTTCGTGTATCTGACGGCTGTGGTGGACTGGGCCAGCCGAAAGGTATTGGCACATCGCGTGGCGATCACGCTGGAAGCGATCCATGCGGTCGAGGCGCTTGAAGAGGCATTCGCGAAATACGGCCAGCCTGAAATCGTCAACACCGACCAGGGCAGTCAGTTCACGGCGACCGCTTTCACCGACGCGGTTCTGGATCGCGGCATCAAACTATCCATGGACGGCAAGGGAGCCTGGCGCGACAACGTGTTCGTCGAACGAGTGTGGCGAAGCGTCAAGTATGAGGAGGTGTATCTGAAGGCATATGAGTCGGTCAGCCACGCCCGGCGCTCAATCGGCGATTACATCAATCTGTACAACCAGAGACGACCTCATTCGAGTCTGGAAGACCGCACGCCGGATGAGGCATACTTCGCGACACTGCCTGCGATCAAATCGGCAGCATGAACGCCCCGGTGGTTCCACTTAAAAATCTCGGGACCCTGCCCGAACAAGCGGCGCCACCTCTATGTGCTTACGCGATCCAGCGTGACGGATTGACAGGTCCCGCCATTAGCAGTGAAACAGCGTTCACTTCCAGAGGTTGCTTGAGCAGACTTCAATTCGATGGCAGAACGGTTGGGCCGTGTGGGGCCAAACCCGCTTTGCACCAAGGGCAACCAAGCCCGAGGCTCTGATGGGGTACCCATTCGCGGATATTCATCGTGGGCCCGCAGCGAGTGCTGCCAACTGAGCCCGGATACATGGCTGCAACCTCGACCTGATGCCAGAAAACTGAGACTGCTTGACAACAGGGAGTCGTCCATACATGGTGCATAGATAAGCGGGTTGAGAAAGGCCATATAGAGCTATTGTCGAATCTGGTGTACAGCGGGAGCGGCGGGAATTTGAGAAGGCGGTGGCGGTCTAGCGAGAATGTTGCTTGTCAAAGGCACAACCAGCGAACCCGAGAAGACCGGACCCGACCACCATGAAGAAGATTACGCAAGAAGCGAACAGCAGTAAAGCGCAAACGAAAAGCGTGCTAGATGAGCTGATCCAGCAAGGCGCGCGGCAGATCATTCAGCAGGCAGTCGAGGTGGAACTGGCGACCATGCTCGAACAGTACAGCAACGTGAAGTCGATCGACGGCCGGCGTGCCGTGGTGCGCAACGGCTACCTGCCCGAGCGCGAGGTCGTCACAGCGATCGGTCCGGTGACGGTTCAGGTGCCGAAGGTGCGGGATCGTTCGGGCTCGGGCATCCGGTTCAATTCGACGATCGTGCCGCCGTACGTGCGCAAGTCCGCGCGCGTGTCGGCAGCGCTGCCGTGGCTGTACCTGCGAGGCATCTCGACGGGCGACATGAGCGAAGCTATGGGCATCATGCTGGGCGGCCAGGTCAGCGGCATGTCGCCGAACGTCGTGAGCCGGCTGAAGGCCCAATGGGTCGATGAGCATGAGCAGTGGAATCGGCGTGAGCTGTCGTCGGCGCGCTGGGTCTACTGGTGGGCCGACGGCATTCACACCGGTGTGCGCAGCGACGATTCCGACGGCCAGTGCCTGCTGGTGATCATTGGCGTCAAACCGGACGGGACGAAGGAACGTGTGGCCATCGGTGACGGCTACCGGGAATCGAAGGCATCGTGGAGCGAACTGCTGCTCGATCTGAAGAAGCGCGGCCTGCCGTCGGGGCCACTGCTGGCCTGCGGCGATGGCGCGATGGGATTCTGGGCCGCGATGGAGGAAGTGTTCCCGCAGACGAAGCATCAGCGCTGCTGGTTTCACAAGATGGGTAACGTGCTCAATGCGCTGCCGAAATCGCAGCAGGCTCGAGGCAAGAAGGCGATGCAGGACATCTGGATGGCGGCCACGCGCGCTGATGCACTGGCCGCATTCAATCACTTCGTCGACGCGTACTCGGCAAAGTACCCGAAGGTCGCCGAAAAGCTGACGGAAGATCGTGACGAGCTGCTCGCGTTTTACGATTTCCCGGCTGAACACTGGCAGCATCTGCGCACCACGAACCCGATTGAATCGACCTTTGCGACGGTGCGCCATCGCACGAAACGCACGCGCAACTGTGTATCGCGCGCGACGTTCCTCGGGCTGGCGTTCAAGCTGATCGAGTCGGCCGAAGAATCGTGGCGGCGCATCCGCGCCCCGGAAAAGCTCACTTCGATGCTTGACGGGATGACGTTCAAGGATGGAGAACCGGTGACCGACAGCACACCGGCTCAGCAATCGCTAGCCGCCTGATTACGCCGAGACCGCATACACCAGATTTGACTTTAACTCGGCCATATAGGTGGGAAGGCTTATCGATCAAACAGGACCGCATTCCATACGGCGGGCGCAGCGGCCTGCTTGAGGCCGAGCTTTGCGAGATCGAACTGCCCCTTGCGAATGCGATGCGTCGACTCGATTCCCTGAAAATCGTGGTCGCGGCGCTCCAGAATCGCTTGATCCAGGCATCACGTTCGTTCTGGACTTGATGTGGCGATGGTCTTGCTCGATCACATTGTTCAGATATTTTGAGGACCGCACCTTCGTGTCTTCAGGCAGCAGACCATCGGTTTTCATTTCGCGCACCGCGCGGTGCGAGGCGGCATAGCCGTCGAGCGTGATGGTCGGCGCGCGTTTGAAGACCGGCTCGCCCAGTGCGAGCTGTTGGAACTGGCATTGCACGAAGAGCGGCTCAACCATCACCCATTTCGTGGTAAGTGGGCGACTGGTAGATCAAACGTCGCTTACCTCTTCTTCGTTCGATCGTTGAGCGATCTGGCCGTCCAGCACTTCTATCCGGAACGGGCCACGGACTCCCATTGAAAATTCGGCCGCCGCGGCCAAGGCGCGTTCGAGTCTGACGTCTGGCCGCATCGGCATACCGGCGGTGGTATGAAGTGAGCCCAGCGCCGCCTGTTCGCCGCTACCACAGGCATCGAAGTTCACGGCGCATTCACCAACCTGATAATCGTCGCCAATCTGGAAGATGCGCCCCATGTACCCAACCAGAAAAGTGCCAGCCCATTCGCGTTCGCCGTCCTTGCGCGCGAACCCACCGCGGGTGAAGCACGCGCGTACCGCCTCAATGAACGTTGTGCACATGAAGGCGAACACATCGGTGCCCTCAGGGCGCGGCGCGACGGTCAGACTATGGCCCAGAAGCTGCCCCATCCTGAAGGATGTGGTGAAGCCGATCAGGAACGGTCCCACCCGATAAATCTTGGGGTCGGCGCGCACGGTGATGGACCCACCCCCCGCTCCTGCCGAATCCGCACCCATGTAAACCTTCTTGCCATCTGTCAGCGCCACAATGCAGGTCATGCTGCCTCCGTAAGTGTTGCCCGATAGAACGCGACGCGCACGCCCTCGCACGGCTCAGCCGTGGTCGAATCCATGCAAGTACGCCCATTGCCGCCCAGAACTGCCTCGCGGGTCTATGACGTCCCGCCGGCGGGCGTCCCCCCCCCCCCCCCCCGTGACGCGCGCCTTCCTGAGCGTGTAGGGCGTGCGCAAAAACGCTGGTTGTGACTGCAGCACCGTGAGATCTGATTTCGTGTTCAATCCTCATTCAATCCACTCCTAATGACTCACGAGAAGCAAAGAGCAAAAGTCGAGCCAGCACCACCGGGGGCGCCACTTTGGCCGGTCGTTGACGTTTGTTTCGGCCGGTGGTGAGGAGTCGGAGGCGGCGTAGCCGCCGGAAAAGACGACCCACCGGCGGCGCCGCGTCGGTGGGGTAATAGGATGGCTGATCGATTCTTAAAGAAGAAGCGGTCAGCACATGTCTGGAACCCGCATCACCGACCAACAGGTTCGCCTCTACATAAACAAGCGCAAGCACCATCCGCAGGAACTCGCGGCCGCGACGGCAGGAATAAGCGTGCGCATCTACATGCGATCGACTCGACTGTTACCTGTCCGGCGTGCTGGTCCACAGCACCGCTCGGGGCTCACGTGCGCACGACAACCGGCACGTGCTCGATTACCGCCACTTCATTGACGCCCTGAAGCGCAAATCCCAGGCATTCAAGGGGCTCGCGTTTCGTGACGCACTGTTCCCGCGTTAGGCTTACCGCAGAACGTGGGAGCAACGCGATGCCCGCCTGTCACAACGCGACGCATGCAAGACGATGATCAGCCTGCTTGAGCTCGCGGGCCTGCACGGCGTGGGGTCGTACTGGCAGGGAAGCTTCATGCGAACGACAACTACGCCGTTGGGCCGCAGTCGAATTCAATGCCCGCGATGGTGCGAGTTTTGAGATGCGGAGCGGTACGCGTTCGGACAAATCGCAGCAGGTTGCGCGGTGGCCATTCAGTGAGCCTGTGCACGAGGTAGACGTACGGCTCAAGGTCGCTGGCGCTGCATACGAGCACGACTTAAGTCAACGGGGGCTGGCCATCTCCGTGTTCAGTGACGCATTTCCTCCAATCGGGCCGACGGTTGTAGGAAATGTTGGGTTGCGGACAAACGGTGGGCGCTTTTCAAGCGGGTGCTGCGCTCAAAGCCGATACCCGGCAGATCGTTACCGACCATTTGCGTAGCTACCCGGCGGCCAAAGCCGAAATCCAACGATGACTTTGCAGCTTGCGTTTGAGACTCTCAATGAAGTGTCGGTAATTCAGTGCGGGGCGGTTGTCGCCGCCACGCGAGCCTCGCGAGGTGATATGCACCAGCGCACCCGACAGATAGCAGTCGAGCCGGTCACCGTACACGCGCACCTTCAGGCGATGACCGATCAGGCGCGATGGTGCGCTGTAAAGAATGCCGCGTACCGTGAAGGTGCTGCAGCGTGTGACGCGGGCTTCTTCCTCGACGAAGTCTGTGGTGCGCCTTAACGGCAGATCCATGAGTTGTTCCCGCTCAAGGCGGAACGCGGCTGCGTTACACCGGTTGCGACGTATGACGACCTCGCGCAGAAATTCATCATAGGCAGCACGATCGACGAAGTCCCGGTGACCGCGCAACATCAACGCCTGGTCGATGGCTTCGTTCAGATTGCGATGCGATGACTCAACGCTACCGTTCTCGTGACCCAGGCCGCGATTGTTGAGGGTCCCGGTCACGCCATAGTGCTCGAGCAGCGCCGCATAGCGCACCGTGAAGTCGTCTTCGTCCGCGAGGTTTCTGAACGCCGCCGACAGATTGTCGGTCGATGCTCGCGCGGATATCCCCCAGCCTGCCATAGTGCGTTTTGCAGTCCCATGGACAGACATGCTTCGAAGCTCTCGCCACCTTCAACAACATTGCGTATTCCCAGCGCGAGAACGCGAGCACGAAGTGGTACAGCCGGTGTTCGAATGGCACGCCAGCGATCGTCACTCGCAGTTCAGCCATGTCGGTGAAGTCGGACAGGCCGCGTGCGCCGGGCTCATGCAACTGCGGGAAGAAGACTTCCTTGGGTGAGCCGGACGTCCGCCCGCCAGTGCCGCACGCGTCGCCCGAGTGTGCGGCGTGTGCTGTTGGGATACTCCCCGGGATGATCGTCCTGCAGCTTGGGCACGATCGTGACCGCCTGAAGTTGCGGCGCATTCGCGAGCATCGTAACGACTTCAGTATCCCAGACGTCGGCGAAGGGATCGGGACGGGAACGCCAGTAACGACGCGGTTTCTGTCATGCAGTACGGTGTCCCGTTCTATGCACCTGGCGCTGCGGACACTCATGCCGGCCTTGGCGGCGGCGATCTGCTGCGAGTGATGTTTGCGCTTGGACATGTAGAGGCGAACCTGTTGGTCGGTAATGCGGGTTCCAGACATGTAGCTGATCGCTTTCTTATTCGATCAGCCTGTTGGTGTTCTTAGAGCGGCTTATGTGGACGCCTCCCGGATAGCAAGCAGGGTTTGCACTTTTGTCTACAGGTCAAGGCAGCACGCTTATACATGGCCTCGTCCCATTTGCCAAATGATCTGGTCTACAGCGGGCAGGTGCTGGATTGCATATATACATTCGGCCTTTCGGTGGCACTCGTGTGCCCGGCCCCAATGGATTTCGCCCGGTGACTCCTTCTTATATCCACGGCCTCAAGAGCCCTAAGACTGCGCAGGTTTTGTCACCGACGGTCCGACCTGTTTGCCATTGAATCAGATCACTTGTGCAACCGATGAAGAGGTAAGCTACTGCTGCCGTGCGATCGGTACTCCCTTCACAGCGGCGGTGCGTATTCCTGACCGCATGCCAGCAGGACCCAGATAGTCCTGGCTATCTTGTTGGCAAGTGCGACAACGGCGATGTTTGTTCCCCGCCTCGACTGAACCTCGAGGATCCATCGGGAGAGTGCATCCGTATGCTTCATGGCCTGCTGGACAACCGATCTGGCGCCGTGTACCAGCAGCATTCGCAGATACCCGTTGCCGCGCTTCCTGATACCGAACAGGCGATCCTTGCCGCCCGACGAATGCTGACGTGGTGTCAGGCCAAGCCACGCTGCAAACTGTCTGCCGTTTGAGAATTCAGTGGCACTACCTGCCGCAGCAATGACAGCGGTTGCGATCAGCGGCCCGACACCGCGAATCTTCTCCAGTCGCTGGCTTGAAGGGGATGCCTTGTGCACTTGATGGATCAACTCGTCATACCGGGCGATCTGCTTGTCCAGCAGCACAAGCCGCTCATACATATCCCGCATCATTGACCGGCTCAACCCTGTCAGCTCGTTGCGTTCGTCATCAATAATTGTGGGCAGCTGCTGCCTTACTTTCAGCGCCGTTTGCGCAATGACCACCCCGTATTCGGCCAGCAGGCCTCGTATCTGGTTGATCTGCGCAATACGGTCGCGCATGAGCAGGCTGCGGATGCGATGCATGGACTGAATATCCTGCTGCTGGACGCTGTTGACCGCGACGTAGCGCATGGTCGGACGGGACGCCGCTTCGACGATCGCCTCCGCATCGTTGCGATCATTCTTCTGGGATTTGACGAACGGTTTGACGAATCGAGGCGCAATGATCTGCACATGATGCCCCATTGCTGAGAACCGCCGAGCCCAGTGATGCGCGCCACCACACGCCTCCATTACGATGCGGCAGCAGGGCAGACAGACGACCGTCTCGAGGAGCTTGCTGCGGCTGACTCGCCGGCTCAACACCGGATGGCCGCGTTCGTCGACGCCGTACAGCTGGAAGATGTTTTTGGCGAGGTCAATGCTTAGCAAGGCGACATTCATGACAGCCTCCGTTCAGTTGCGGACCAGGGATCGCCCATACTGCCATGTCCTCTAGCGGAGATCGTTTGCATACATCCGCCGGAGGTGGGACGAGGCCATTCCACTATGTCCGGCCCGTTGATGCAGGTTGGTCGGCCTGCTGGCCCATATGGAATTCGCTGACGAGGGTCTCAGCTAACACTCGAACTCGAAGGGCATCGGCATTCGACGCTAAGTCTGAGCTCGTTCGAGAGGCGCCGCTCCAGCGACGCAATATCTTCGCTGATCGCCTGTACACGGGCCCACTGTTCACGCAAGCTAGGCCGAGCCATGCGGCAAATTCCCGGTCAGAGTGGAACGCTGTCGACGAGAATGGCTGGCAGACGCTCGGAGATTCTGGCGAATGCAGGCACGATCTCCTTCGTGAACGGCAGGTAGCCCGAGCCCACCGTCTCTCGGATCAAAGATATCCATAACAGGCGATCAGGGACGTTGGTCAGTCGTCCTCTTGTTCTCCCCAGGTCGCCTAGGCTTTTTTTCGAAGTACGAGCAGCGCCGCAGCTTCCGCCAGTGTCTTCTCTTTGCGCTGCAACTCCTTTTCCAGTTGCTTGATGCGCTGCTTGTCTTCTTTGGGCTGCTGACGTTGCTCGCGCGCCTGTTCGGCAGCATTCGCGTTGGCGGCCACACATGAGGCCCGCCACGCCGCGACTTGCTCGAGATACAGCCCTTTGCGCCGGCAATACTCGGCCAACTCCGCTGCGTTGAGCGGGGCAGTTTGCAATACAACGGCAAACTTGTCTTCCGAAGACCATCCTTCGGCGTTCTTCCCGTCGCCCGGCACGGCCATCCCTTTCCTTTCGCCTCGCGGCGCCACACGTACAACGTCTGTTCCGTGATTCGTGTTTCTCTCGCCAGCGCCGACACCGGCACATCTTCCGGCGGCATCATACGACGCACCACGACTTCTTTTCGTTACGCTGAGCAGGCTTTCCTTCATGCCGATCCTACCGCCCCCGGACCTCTCTAAGAATCAAACGACACGACAACTATTCTGACGCCGGGGGCCCACGCCGATCAAGGCCCGACAGAGCAACACCGATGCTGCTCAAGCTCGACACCCAAAGCGCATTGCCCAGTGCTTTTTGCACCAAGACTGTTGCATTCGCGACAATCAGTGTTTGCATTGTAAGTCCCGTCCGTTGTTGTTCGACAAAGGATTTCGATTCGACCGATACCATGGCTGTTGGCACGATTTTCTCTAGCTTCGTCTGCGATCATCTTCAACAGCTTATCAGCAGCCGAATTTAAAAGGAGAGAATCATGTTTCGATTTTAGAAATTCAGCCCCCCGATGAAGGGTCCTGAAAAATGGTTCGCAATTCGAAAAACTTGATATGGAAAGTCAATCGTGAGGCCGCCGCGCAGCCTGCGAGGTTTTAGCTCAAGCAGCGCGGCGGCCAATGGGTGAACCGCCCCGGGTTTTCCGGAGACTCCACTTCTTGAGAAAATGGAGCTATGGAAAACACGAAGAAGAAATCCCCAAGATACTCGCCGGAAGTGCGTGAGCGGGCTGTGCGAATGGTGCTGGAACATCAAGGCGACCGGGAATCGCAATGGAAAGTGATCGCGTCGATTGCGGCGAAGTTTGGCTGCTCGGGCGAGACGCTGCGTAGCTGGGTGCGCAAGGAGGAGCGGGATCGGGGTTTGCGCCCGGGCACGAGTACGCAGGAGCAGGATCGGCTCAAGGAACTGGAGCGGGAAGTACGTGAGCTTCGGCAGGTCAATGAAATCCTGCGCAAGGCGTCAGCGTATTTCGCACAGGCGGAGCTCGACCGCCGACCGAAGTGATGATCACGTTCATCGATGATCACCGGCACGTCTACGGGGTCGAGCCGATCTGCAGGGTGCTGCCAATCGCACCGTCGACGTACTACACCCATGTGGCTCGCCGCGCCAATCCTGACCTGGTGCCGCCGCGGGCCCAGCGTGACAGGATGCTCAAGGATGAGATCCGGCGCGCGTGGGAAGAAAACTTCCAGGTCTATGGCGCAGACAAGGTCTGGACGCAATTGAAGCGCGAAGGCATTGTCGTGGCGCGCTGCACGGTCGAGCGGCTGATGAAGCAGATGGGCCTGCGCGGCGTGGTGCGGGGCAAGACGGTACGTACGACAGTGAGCGATGGTTCGACGCCGTGCCCGAAGGATCTGGTGAAGCGGCAATTCACGGCCGAACGGCCCAATGCGCTGTGGGTTTCAGATTTTACCTATGTATCGAGCTGGCAGGGCTTCGTCTATGTCGCGTTCATCATCGACGTGTTCGCCCGACGCATTGTCGGCTGGCGCGTGTCGAGCTCGGCGCGCACGGACTTCGTTCTGGACGCACTGGAGCAGGCCTTGTACGAACGACAGCCGGCGCAGCAGGACGGGCTGATCCATCACAGCGACCGCGGCGTGCAATACGTATCGATCCGCTATACGGATCGGCTGGTCGAGGCGGGCATCGAGCCGTCGGTGGGCAGCGTGGGCGACTCCTACGATAACGCACTGGCTGAAACGATCAACGGCTTGTACAAGGCAGAGGTCATCCATCGCCTCGGACCGTGGCGCAATCTGCAGGCCGTTGAAATGGCGACGCTCGAATGGGTGGACTGGTTCAACAATCGTCGGCTCTTCGGCCCCATCGGCAACATTCCACCCGCGCAGGCCGAAGCCGCTTATTATGCAAATCTCGCTGGGTCTGCCGCCGTGGCATGACTCAAGCAAAATAGTCTCCGGGAAACCCGGGGCGGTTCAGTAATCCTCTGGACGCGATATACGATCAGATCGAGCGGCTCAAGGCCGGTATCCGTGCCAAGGTTGAGCACCCGTTTCGCGTCATCAAGCGGCAGTTCGGCTATGCGAAGACCCGCTATCGCGGTTTGATGAAAAACACTGCCCAGATCACCACGTTGTTCGCTTTGAGCAATTTGTGGATGGCGCGCAGAGCTTTGCGAAACGCTTAAGATGGAGCCGGTGCGGGCATATGTTTCACCGGTACAGCCTCCGACTGGTGACTGTACCGGGCGATCTCCGCACAAGGAATGTCGTCGCCGTTCAGACTGCGATGCGTGTGGAAAATCGCCGCTACGAAAACGACTTCTGCAGAGCTTCCTTAACTTTCGCGCATTCAATTGATGTAGCGGCTGCGGATTGGCGATCGGAGACGACACGGCAGACTGGGCGAGCGAGGAATTCGCGCAAGCGAATCTCGGAGACGCTCGCCTATCGCATCGCCTGATTGTGTTAGCACGTCAACTGGCGAGCAGCCCCCACACGTCGCTGCCGCAGGCTCTCTCGCCTGCTGAACTGAAGGCGGCCTACCGGTTCTTTGACAACGACCAGATCGACACCGACGGTGTACTGGCGCCGCATATCGCGCAGACGCTGCACCGTATGGAGCAGATCCCGGTGGTGCTGGCGATACAGGACACCACCGAATTCAACCTGACGCATCTGCCTGCCACAGATGGTTTGGGGCGCTGTACCGGTGGCAATGAACGCGGGTTCCTGATGCACAGCCTGCTGGCGGTCAGTCCGGAAGGCTTGCCACTCGGCGTACTGGGCATGAAGACGTGGGCGCGTCGCGAAGAGACCCAGGGCAGCGCCGCGCAGCGCAAATCCCGGCCCATCCACGAGAAGGAAAGCATCAAGTGGATCGAGGGACTTGCGCACCTGTCGGCGCTGAAGTCGCGCTGTGAGCACACGCAAGTCATTGGCATCGGTGATCGCGAAAGCGATGTCTATGAACTGTTTGCTGCGCAACGCCCGGACGGAGTGGACTGGCTGGTGCGCGCGGCGTGGAACCGCTGCGCGCGGCACCCCCAGCGCTATCTCTGGAAAGCAGTACTGGACACCCCCGCAGCAGGTCACACCGAGTTGCTGGTGCCGGCCAAAGGGACTCGCCCCCAGCGCACTGCACGCCTGACATTGCGATACGCATGCGTACGTCTGCGACCGCCTCAGACGCGGACCCGTTTGCCCGAGCTGGACGTCTTCGCCGTGCACGTCATCGAGGACAAACCGCCTGCCGGTATCGAGCCACTCGAATGGATGCTGCTCACCTCAGTGCCCACTCACTCGCCCGGGCAGGCACTTGAGCGGCTGCAATGGTATGCACGGCGCTGGACGATTGAAACCTGGCACCGGGTACTCAAGAGTGGCTGCCGCATCGAGGCCCGCCAGTTCGGCACGCTCGAACGCTTTGTTCGGGCCACCTCCCTGTTCGCGGTCATTGCCTGGCGCATTCTCTACACCACGCTGCTGGCGCGGCTGGACGGTGACCTGCCTTGTGAGGTGGTCCTCCAGCCCGTCGAATGGCAAGCCCTGTATTGCCGAGTGCATCGAACCACCCGGCCACCGGACACGGTGCCGTCGCTGCATAAGGCGATACGATGGATTGCCGCCCTGGGCGGCTACCTGAATCGACGTCATGATCCACCACCCGGCGCCACGGTCATCTGGCGAGGTTTCCTCGTCTTGCACGAAATCACCGAGATGTTCCGCATCTTTAATTCAGGTCCGTAACTTGTGGGTAAAGCTCAGCCCCGCAGCAGGGGTACTCTGCCGGGATTCCTTGGGAGATCTGCCATGCAAAACGTCACATTGGTCGGTATTGATCTGGGTAAGCACGCTTTTCACCTTCATGGTCAGGATGCGGCGGGTAAAGCGGTGTTTCGCAGAAAGTTATCGCGCAAGCAACTGATTGAGTTCTTCGCCACGCTCCATCCATGCACGATAGTCATGGAGGCGTGTGCTGGTGCGCACTGCATGGCACGCAAGATCGCCGAACTCGGGCACGAGGCAAAGCTGATCTCGCCGCAGTTCGTACGCCCGTTCGTGAAGAGCAACAAGAACGATTTCGTCGATGCCGAGGCAATCTGCGAAGCAGCTTCCCGACCGTCAATGCGCTTCGTAACGCCGAAGACTGTATCGCAGCAGACACTGTCTGCCCTGCACCGGGTACGCGACTCACTCGTTCGGGACAAGGTTTGCACGACCAATCAGATGCATGGATTCCTGCTTGAATTCGGCGTCACGCTACCTGTCGGCAATGCCGTTGTCAGGCGCCTGCCCGCGTTGCTGGCCGAGCACTCCCTCCCGCCACGTCTCGTCGCGATTCTTGAGCGCCTGCATGCGCATTTCAAATATCTTTCGGAGCAGATTGGCGAGATCGAGAAGGAGCTCAACCGGCAGCTTGCGGATGACGCTATAGCCCAGCGACTGCTTACCATTCCGGGAGTTGGACCGATTACCGCAAGCTTACTTGCCTCAGAACTCGGCGATGGAAAGCAGTATCGATGCGGCCGCGACTTTGCCGCTGCCGTCGGACTGGTCCCCCGCCAGTACAGTACGGGAGGCCGGTCGAACCTGTTGGGAATTTCCAAGCGGGGGGACAAGAACATTCGCCGGTTGCTCGTCCAGTGTGCCCGTGCCTTCATGCTGCATCTGAACAGGCACACGGGCAAGATGGCCGACTGGGTGCGCTCAATGCTCGCGCGACGACACTCAAACGTAGTGGCCTGTGCGCTCGCTAACAAGTTCGCGCGAATAGCCTGGGCCATTGCGAGTCGCGACGCTGTATTCGACCCATGCACGCGAAGCGCCCCTCGATGAGCCACCTCCCGCCGAACTGCTTTACCGAAGTCGATCCATCTGGTTTTGCGATTGCTGAATACTGATGACGTGAACGGCAAACCGGCCTGACGGAAACCCTGAGAGGTTAACCAGCTTCTGAAGCTGCCCCTGTTATCAGGACCATCAGGCGCGATTCTCATCGAGGCGCGACGGCTCATCCCGCTCTGACGCCGGATAGATTTACGCAAACCCAACGCGCCAAAAAATTCAGCATTGCAAAAACGGGGGTGACCATAGGGCGGATTCAACCGGTCGTCGCAACACTCGATTATTGAGCAGACCTCAGGTATTCGTCCAGTGCTTCGGCAGGTGTCTTCCAACCAAGTGTTTTCCGGGGTCTGGTATTCAGTGCATTGGCAACGGCCTGGATTTCTCGAGCGCTCCACCGGGACAGGTCTGTACCCTTTGGGAAGTATTGTCGCAAGAGACCGTTCGTGTTCTCGTTCGTGCCGCGCTGCCATGGACTGTGCGGGTCGGCGAAGAATACCTGTACCCCGGACTCGACCGTGAAACGGGCGTGATCGGATAGTTCTTTGCCACGATCCCAGGTCAATGACCGCCACAACTGGGCGGGCAGGTCAGTCACGGTCTTCTTGAGCGCATTGGCCATCGTGACAGCTCCGTAGCCAGCCAGCGCAGGACCATTCTTCGTTCTGGGAATCAGCCCGTAGCCCTCCTCGCGAGGCAGATGGACGAGCATGGTGAACCGGCTTGACCGCTCAACCAGCGTTCCGATCGCGGACCGGTTTAGGCCGATGATCAGGTCACCTTCCCAATGCCCTGGCACAGCACGATCTTGCGCTTCAGCAGGCCGGCTGGAGATCATCACCTCCTCGCTAACGTGCGCCCAGGCCTTGGCCTGTGCCCGGGCCCTCGGCACGCGCAACGCCCGCCCAGTGCGCAAGCAGTTGACCAGCTCGCGCTTGAGAGCACCTCGGCCCTGGATATAAAGAGCCTGGTAAATGGCTTCGTGAGAGATGCGCATGGATTCGTCATCCGGGAAGTCGATCTGCAGCCGATTGGAAATCTGTTCGGGCGACCAGCCATTGACCCGTTTGCGATCACCGCGATGCGGTTTGTTTCTCCCTTTGAATGGTGCTTGCCGTGGCCCAGAAATCTCACGACCATCAGCGTCGCGAACCTTGCCCTCCAGACGGTCTTGCACGTAGTGGCGCAGCCGCGAGTTAGTCACCAGTTTCGAAGGTTTGGGTCTTTTGGCAACCAGCTCCGCCTTCCACTGCGCAACCGAAGCCCGATACTCAAGCTGCCCGCCACGCGTTGCAGCGTTACGTGTCAGTTCCCGGGAGACCGTTGATGGGTTGCGTCCAATACGGCGAGCAATCTCGCGCACCCCGACGCCTTGATGCGAAAGTAGTCCAATCTCTTCTCGCTCCGCGAACGACAGGTACCTCCCGGATATCGGGCTCAACATGGAAAGTGGCATGCCGCCATTATGTCGGAACCAGCGAGTGCCTACTGCCTGCGACACGCCAACCGCCTCTGCAGCCTTCTCGCTTGTAATGCCTGTTGCGATTTGCTCCCAGAATCGCCGCTCGATCTCGCGCCGATGCGACGGCGCACCGGGCGAGCGCATCGCTCCTCGCCCTGTCAACTTATGCATCCAACCCGCTGGTCGTCCCATAAACATCTCCTCGATCAAAGGTGTTGCGACGACCGGTTGAATCCGCCTAGATAACCTCGGTCGTTGTGACAAGTGGATCGAGGAGATGGGAAAACCAATCGTTGACGACGAATTGTGGGCACTGATCGAGCCACTGCTACCACCACCGAAGCCACGCCGCTTCAAGTATCCGGGCCGCAAACCGGTACCGGATCGGGCAGCGTTGACCGGCATTCTGTTCGTGCTGAAAACCGGCATCCGCTGGCGCGACCAGCCCGCCGAAATGGGTTGCGGTTCGGGTGTGAGCTGCTGGCGTCGGCTACGCGACTGGCAGGAGGCAGGCGTCTGGGACCAGTTGCATGCGGTCCTGCTGGCGAAGCTGCGTGCAGCCGAGAAGATCGATTTCTCGCGCATGGTCGTCGATTCTTCGTCGATTCGCGCGGTTGGGGCGGGCGAAAAACTGGACCGAACCCCACCGACCGCGCGCGACCCGGCTCCAAACACCACCTCCTGACCGATGCGAACGGCACACCGCTCGTCGCCATCCTGACCGGTGCCAACCGTAACGATGTGACGCAACTGGTTCCGCTGGTCGATGCCATTGTGCCCGTCGGTGGCTTGCGTGGACGACCACTGAGCCGACCCGGTCGTGTCTATGCAGACCGGGGCTACGACCACGACAAGTACCGCCGCATCCTGCACGAGCGCGGCATCCCAACCAGCATTGCCCGACGTGGCCAACCCCACGGCAGTGGCCTCGGGAGAGTGCGTTGGGTTGTCGAACGTAGGCATGCCTGGTTGCATCATTTCCGCCGTCTTCGCATCCGTTTTGAACGTCGAGCCGACATTCATGAGGCGTTTCTCAAACTCGGTTGTTCCTTGATCTGCTGGAACACGCTCAAGCGTGCCCAGCAGTCTTTATGAAACCGTTTCTTAGAAGCCAAGGTTCCCACGGCGCATCAGCGTACTCAAGAATGCCTTGCGTCTTGAGCGCTTGCAGAAAAGTCTCGAGGAGCATGGAGTTCATATGGGCGTGCACCGAACAAAACGGTTGCGCACCTTTTCACTGACCAAACGAAGGTCTCGATACAACCTCACCTAGAGCGTGTTAGGAACTTCGATTGAGACCTGTTATCCTGGCGGGATGAAAAGAACAGACCGCAAAGGGTATCCGACTGATGTGTCGGATGAGGAATGGAGTTTCGCGGCGCCGTATCTGACGCTGATGGACGTCGACGCGCCCCAGCGCAAATACGAACTGCGCGACATGTTTGATGCATTGCGCTGGATGGCTCGTGCCGGCGCGCCGTGGAGGATGCTGCCCGATGATTTCCCGCCGTGGGAGCTGGTGTATCAGCAGACTCAACGCTGGTTGCAGGCGGGCTGCTTTGAGAGCATGGTGAGCGACCTGCGCTCGGTGATACGCGTGGCACAGGGCCGTCGGGGACAGCCCAGCGCGGTCATCCTCGATGGCCGCACGATAGTCGACCTGCGAGAGCGGCCCGCGTGCGGGTTATGACGGTTATAAGCGCAAGCGCGGTAGCAAGGTACATATGGCAGTAGACACGTTGGGACAGTTGCTGGCGGTGCACGTAACCCCAGCCAATGAACAGGAGCGCGCACAGGTAGCTGAGCTTGCGCGGCGGGTCCAGCAGGTAACAGGACGAACGGTCAAGGTGGCATTTGCCGATCAGGGATACACGGGCAAAGAGCCAGCGCAGGCTGCATTCGACGAGGGTATTGACCTTCAGGTGATCAAACTCGAAGAAACGAAAAAGGGTTTCGTTCTGCTCCCCCGGCGGTGGGTGGTCGAGCGCAGCTTTGGCTGGCTCAACCGTTTCCGGCGTCTCGCACGTGACTATGAACGGCTCCCCGAAACTCTCGCCGGGCTTCATTTTGTCGTCTTCGCAATGCTCATGCTTGTTAGCGCCGTGCCAGTACTTCAAAGTTCCTAACACGCTCTATCTGTCATGATTGAACCATGTCGAGGACTGGTTGCCCGCATCCAGCGCGACTCATCACGCGCGCGGTGTCACCAGCCCCCTGGACCTCGATAACGATTGTTTCGCCTCTCCGCTCTCGATCGGTCGCGGAGCTCGGTCCGGGGCATACTGGTAGTCGGCGATGCGTACCTCGCTATGAGGGAATCGGCATACCCATGCGCAAGCACTAGCAAACCCTGCAATCCCATCATAGACCGCGATATCAGTTTTATTGAATCCGATTTGCTTGCGTCGTAGCAGAAGCTCCGGCGACAATCGCATGCGCGTCGCACTTGGAAATGATCCGCCCACATTAGAAGCGTCCGGCAGGTATCCGGCTTATTTGCTCGCGACCGGTGGGATCAACACCATAGTGACGGACTCTTATACGGAGATATATCGTACCAAGGCTCTGCGATCTCTTCCGGGGCCGCGCATATTTTGCGGCAAATTGACTTTGAGGAATCGTGGCAAAGCTCGTAAGCATTAACGCAATACCCCGAATGTCGTCCAAATTTGGGATTCCATACTCCATGCAACGTTACAGACGTCGCCGCGATCTCTTTAAGAGATCGCGGTCGAGTTAAGCGTTGACGGCAACATCGTCCCGCAACCGCCGTCTGTCCACGCCGCAGTCAAGCCCTTGCGCATTGCCTGACGAGGGGCCACGTGTCTAGGCCGCGCGCCAGCTTCGTTGAATTTTCGTAGGTCACAATGCAAACAATTCATTTCGGCAATCGCAAATTCCCAAGAGCCTTTGAATTGGCGGCCCTTTCCCTTGGCGTAGCGGTCACGATGATCCCGCTGTCCGCCCGAGCGGAGACCGACTGGGTCTCGACCCGCACCCAAGCGTTCCTCCTGTCGAACGCGCCGGCGCCGGCCGGAACTTATGCCCCGCAGAGCTACTCGCTGAACAGCCTCGGCAATCCGGCGCTGACCGATACGAATGTGACGCCGCTCGAACTGAGTCAGCCGCTGCACATTGCCGTGGCCCTGAGGCACCGCAACGAGGAAACGCTCGACAGGTTCCTTCGCGACCTCAATCAGCCGGGTAGCCCCAGTTACCACAGGTACCTCACGCCGGCCGAGTTCAAGGCGCGTTTCTCGCCGACCGACGCTCAGGTCGCGGCCGTAGTCGCTCATCTGAAGGCGAACGGCTTCCTCAACGTCTCCGTGTCGGAGAACAACATGCTAATCTCCGCCGACGGCAACGCAAACAACGTGCAAAGCGCCTTCCAGACGAGCATCAAGCGCTTCAACTATAAAGGCAAGCCGGCCTATGGGAACGATTTGTCAGCCCGTGTCCCGTCATCGCTCGCCTCGAGCGTTGGTTCGGTACTCGGTCTGCAGAATGCGGTCGTGCCGCACAGCATGCTCCAACGCTTCGCGCCGCAAGCGGTCATCGAACCGGACTCCATTGAGAAGAACACGACAGACGCGTCGAAGCTGGTTAGCCACCAGCCAACCGATTTCGCGAAGATCTATGACGCGAGCAGTCTGCCCGCTGCGACCAACACGACGGTGGGCATCATCGCCTGGGGCGACATGACTCAGACCATTGCCGACCTGAACACCTTCACGCAAAACGCACACCTGCCGAAGGTCAACACGGCGGTCGTCGAGGATGGATCGGGCATCCCGGTCCCCGACGCCGATATCGAGTTTGCTCTCGACAGCCAAGTCATCATCGGCACATCCGGAGGCGTCAAGGAGCTAATCTTCTATCCGGCCATGAGCGGTCCCGGCACCGACCGTGCCACCGACACAACGGTGAACGCTGCTTACAGCAAAGCGGTGACTGATGATAAGGCGACCATCATCAATGTGTCCCTCGGGAACGACGAATATACGTCCTATAAAACCGGCGCGCTCGCCGCCGCCGATGCCGTGTTCAAGCAGGCTGTTGCGCAAGGACAGACCTTCTCAGTCGCTTCAGGCGATGCGGGCGTCTATGTTGGATCGTATTCGCCGCACGGAAACCAAGGGTACATCGGCACGTCCGACGGCGCCTCGATCACCACGATAAACGATCTGTCCAAATACAGCGTGCAGTATCCCGCGAGTTCGCCCTGTGTCGTCGCAGTGGGCGGTACGATGCTCTCCACGACCGGCACCATGACGTAGGCCGGCGAAACCGTATGGAATGACGGCGCCGCGTACGCGGACTTAGACGGAACTGGGAAGCGGGTCGACAACGTGGTGCGCATCTGGGCGACGGGAGGGGGCAAGAGCGTGTACGAAGCCGCGCCCAGTTGGCAAACCGCGGCGCTCGGCAGTTCGGTGACGAAGCGTGTCCTGCCGGACGTGGCGTTCGATGCTGCGCGATCGACTGGCGCCTACATCATCTTCAACGGGCAGAAGATGAAGTCGCCAAGCGGCGGCACGAGCCTCGCGTCACCGATCTTCGTGGGCGGCTGGGCGCGGCTCGAATCGGCCACGAACAACAGCCTCAGCCTGCCAACGCCGGCGTTCTATGAGAATCTCCCGGGCAATACGGCGCTGCACCACGACGTGACAGCAGGCAACAACGGCTACCATGGCTACGGCTTCACTGCGACGTCAGGCTGGGACATGGCTACGGGCTTCGGCAGCTTGGACTTCGCGAAGATCAGCGCGGCAATCCCAAGTTGGCGCGCGCAGTAAGGTTCCGTCGCGTCAGCGGGGTCGAGCAAAGTCTTTCGAATCCCAATGTGTGACCTGCATGACGCCAAACACGAAAACACCGCGCACGAGGCAGTCCGCCGGTATTGGCAAGGTGTTTAAAGCGGCTGCGTTATGCGTTGGACGTGATTCTGATGTGTGCGCTGGTGCGTTGCGTACCAGCTAAGTTTACGTAATCTGGATTTGAAATGATGGACGAACGGAGTATTCAGGTCGATCCTCAAGCGTGCACCACTGGATGCAAGCTTGTACGGTTGCTTCAAAAAAGAGTTTCGCGAATGCAAACACTCGATGGGCGGGAGCCGGCGCATGGACGAAACCTATGTGAAGGTCAAGGGCACAATGGATGTGCCTGCTCTTCGTCATCGGTAAGGCTGCTAACACGGTCGATTTCCTGTTGCGTGCCCATCGCTACAGGGTCGCCGTTCGACGTTGCTTCGAGAATGCGATTGCACGGAAAGGTGCGCCCGAAACGGCTGCCGTTAACAGAGGCGGCAGTCGATCTGGGTGCGCTCAAAGTGCTCAACGCCGGGCGGCCCACACCGATCAATGTCCGTCAGAACAGGGACCTGACAAAATCATCGAGCAGGAAGGACCATCGCGCCATCAGGCGCATCGTCGCACTGATGATTCGATCGAGGATTTCCGGTGCGTGCGCATCATCCGCTCCGGTCTCCACAACATGCACATGATCCGAAAAGGGCAAATCAGAGTTCGTTTGCGGGTGGCCATTGTGGCCGGAACTTTCTCTTCTACGAGCAGATACGCGCGACGGACTTCATTCGGGTCGAACAACAAGGCGGCAACCAAATTCCATCAGCGTTGGCATTTGCGCATCAGGTAGGTCACGCGCCATGCCACCACGATAGGCAAGGTCGGCGCGCTCAATCCGGCCGACGGCAGCCAGTTGAAGGTTTGACTCTGCAGCCGTCATTGGCAATGCCCAATTCTCCCTGATCCGGGAGCGCCCGAAAGGTGCGCTTCGCTGTTTTCTGGCCGTCCTTCCATCAAAATTATGCAAGGGCAAACCTGCCGTTTCTTCGCACCCACATTGAATTCTAACCAGAATCAAAAAAAATTCGGATAACAAATCGTATGGCTTTATCTCGCGTCTTAACCGCATTGCTGCTAGCTGGACTGATCACGGGGACGACCGCACACGCACAGGTGACACTCAACTTCGTGAACGCCGATATCGACCAGGTCGCGAAGGCGATCGGCGCGGCCACCGGCAAGACGATCATTGTCGACCCACGCGTCACAGGTCAGTTGAACCTAGTATCGGAAAACGCAGTGCCTGAGGATCAAGCGCTGAAGACGTTGCAATCGGCGCTTCGCATGCAGGGCTTCGCACTCGTGCAGGATCATGGCGTGCTGAAAGTGGTGCCCGAGGCCGACGCCAAGCTGCAAGGCGTGCCGACCTACGTCGGCAACGCGCCGACGGCGCGCGGCGACCAGGTCATCACGCAGGTCTTCACGCTGAGGAATGAGTCGGCCAACAATTTGCTGCCGGTACTGCGTCCGCTGATCTCGCCGAACAACACGGTCGCGGCCTACCCCTCCAACAATACGATCGTCGTCACCGACTACGCCGACAACGTGCGGCGCATCGCCCAGATCATCGCGGGTGTCGATAGCGCGGCCGGCCAGGCGGTTGCAGTCGTGCCGCTGAAGAACGCGAATGCGATCGACATCGCGCAGCAGATGAACAAGATGCTCGATCCGGGCTCGATCGGCAGCACGGACGCGACGCTCAAGGTGTCGATCTCGTCCGATCCGCGCACCAACTCGCTGCTGATGCGCGCGTCGAACACCGCACGCCTCGCGGCGGCCAAGGAACTCGCGAAGCAGCTCGACATGCCGACCACGATGCCGGGCAACATCCACGTCGTGCCGCTACGCAATGCCGACGCGACGAAGCTCGCGCGCACGCTGCGCAGCATGCTCGGCAAGGGCGGCGGCGAGGGTTCGTCAGGCGGCGCGAACGAGGCCAACTCGTTCAACCAGAACACGAGCGGCGGCGGCGGTGGTGGTGGCGGTGGCGGTCTGTCGAACAGCGGCTATTCGACGGGCTCGTCGGGTACGCCGCCGTTGCCGTCGGGCGGCCTCGGCGGCGGCTCGATGAACTCGCCGATGGGCGGCGGCGCTTCGGGCTCGAACAGTAATACCGGCGGCTTTCTCGGCGGCGACAAGGAAAAGAGCGAGGATCAGGGCGGCGGCATGATTACCGCCGATCCCGCGACCAACTCGCTGATCATCACCGCGCCCGAAGCGACGTACCGCAACTTGCGCGCGGTGATCGACCAGCTCGATGCGCGTCGCGCGCAGGTGTATATCGAGGCACTGATCGTCGAGTTGAACTCGAATACGAGCGGCAACCTCGGCATTCAGTGGCAGGTCGCGAACGGCAACCTGTTTGCCGGTACTAACCTCGCGGCGGGCACGGGCAACAGCATCATCAACCTGACGCCGGCCGCGGCCGCTGGCGCCGGAAAGGGTCTCGCCACGGCTCCCGCCTCGAGCGCAGCGCCTGTCCAGCAAGGTCTGAACATCGGCTGGCTTCACAACATTTTCGGCGCGCAGGGTCTCGGCGCGCTGCTGCAGGCGCTGTCGCAGATCGCAGACGCGAACGTGCTGTCCACGCCGAACCTGATCACGCTCGACAACGAAGAGGCGAAGATCATCGTCGGTACCAACGTGCCGATCCAGACCGGTTCGTACTCGAACCTGACGAGCGGCACGACGAGCGCGGCGTTCAACACGTTCGACCGCGCCGACATCGGTCTGACGCTGCACGTGAAGCCGCAGATTACCGACGGCGGCATCCTGAAGCTGCTGCTCTACACGGAAGATTCGGCGATCGTGAACGGCACGAACAACGCGGCGACGAACCCGGCGAGCCCGGAATTCACGAAGCGTTCGATCCAGTCGACCGTGCTGTGCGATAACGGCGAGATCATCGTGCTCGGCGGCCTGATGCAGGACAACTACCAGGTCAGCAACAGCAAGGTGCCGCTGCTTGGCGACATTCCCTGGCTGGGCCAGCTGTTCCGCTCCGAGCAGAAGACGCGCAACAAGACTAACCTGATGGTGTTCCTGCGCCCGGTCATTCTCGCCGACCGCGACACCACGCAGGCCGTCACGGCGAACCGCTACGACTACATCCAGGGTGTGCAGGGCGCGTACCGTCAGGACAACAACATCATGAGGGATCGCGACGATCCGGTCGTGCCGCCGATGCCGCTCGGCCCGAGCCAGGGCGGGGTGCCGGCGATGAACCTGTTCGACCTGAACCAGATGCGCCGCCAGCAGATGATGCCGCAGCAGGCACCGCAACAGGTTCCTCAACAGGTACCGCCGCAGGCCGTGCTGCAAGCTGGCGCGCAGACCACGACCCAACCCGTGCCGCAGACGATGCCGCAACCGGCCGTCGTCGAGCCGGCAAGCGGCCCGGTGTCGAGCACGGTGTCGCCGGGAGCGCGTCCGTGACGCAGATGCCCGCGCAAACCGCGCCTTCGCAACGTCCGCTGAACGGCGATGCCGCGGCCGGCGAGCGCGCGGCACCCTCCCCGCTTGCCGCCCGGCTCGTGCCATACGGTTTTGCGCGCAGCGGCCAGATCCTGGTCGCGCATCAGCATGCCGATAGCCTCGAAGTCTGGATCAGCGAGCGCACGAGCGAAGCCGCGCTTGCCGAAATCGCGCGCAACTACGGCGTGGTGTCGGTCGTGCGCGTGCCCGCCGACGATCTCGCGCAGGCGATCAACCAGGCCTATGCGCGCCAGGACGGCAGCGCCGCGCAGGTGGTCGGCGAAGTCGAAGGCGAAGTCGATCTGTCGCGGCTGATGCAGGACATCCCCGAGGTCGAAGATCTGCTCGAATCGGAAGACGACGCGCCGATCATCCGTATGATCAACGCGCTGCTCACGCAAGCCGCACGCGAGCAGGCATCGGATATTCATATCGAGCCGTTCGAGAATGCGTCGGTGGTGCGTTTTCGCGTCGACGGCACGCTGCGCGACGTGGTGCGGCCTAAAAAGCGCTGCACGGCGCGCTGATCTCGCGGATCAAGATCATGGCGCAGCTCGACATCGCGGAAAAACGTTTGCCGCAGGACGGCCGCATCACGCTGCGCGTCGGCGGTCGTCCGGTCGACGTGCGGGTATCGACGCTGCCCACCGGCCACGGCGAGCGCGCGGTGCTGCGTCTGCTCGAAAAAGACGCGGCACGGCTCAATCTCGAAGCGCTCGGCATGGCATCCGACACGCTCCGCCAGTTCGACAAGCTGATCGGCAAACCGCACGGCATCGTGCTCGTGACGGGTCCGACCGGCTCAGGCAAGACGACGACGCTATATGCGTCGATGTCGCGACTGGAGACGGCGACCACCAACATCATGACGGTGGAAGACCCGATCGAATACGACCTGTCCGGCATCGGCCAGACCCAGGTCAACGAGCGGATCGGCATGAGCTTCGCCCGCGCATTGCGCTCGATTCTGCGTCAGGACCCGGACATCATCATGATCGTTGAAATCCGCGACCTCGAAACCGCGCAGATTGCGGTGCAGGCGTCGCTGACCGGCCACCTGGTGCTCGCGACGCTGCACACGAACGACGCGGCATCGGCCGTCACGCGTCTGACCGACATGGGCGTCGAGCCGTATCTGCTCGCCTCGTCGCTGCTCGGCGTGCTCGCGCAGCGGCTCGTGCGGCGACTGTGCCCGGTGTGCCGCGAAGAGCGCACCGAAGAGGACGGCAGCAAGCGCTGGCATCCGGTCGGTTGCGACCGTTGTGGCCAGTCGGGTTACGCGGGACGCCGCGGCGTCTACGAGCTGTTGCTGATCGACGAAACGATCCGCTCGCTGATCCACCGCAACGCGGCCGATGCCGAAATTCTCGAAGCGGGCCGCGCCCAGGGCATGCGCACGCTGCGCGAGGATTCGGAGCGCTGGCTCGCGTCGGGACTGACGTCGCTCGAAGAAGTGATTCGCGTGACGGGCGGAGCATAAGCGCAGGCGGCATTCCGTGGAGAATGACATGAGATTCTCTTTTTCTGATGCGCGCCGTGCGGCTTCTGCGTTGCCTGCGGGACGAGGCTCCCGCCGGAAAGTGCAGCTACGGCAGCGCGGCGCCGCCATCATCAGCGCGTTGCTGGTGGTGACGCTATCGGCAATTCTCGTCTCCAGCATTTTGTGGCGCCAGCAGGTGCAGGTTCGACGGATCGAAAGCCAGCGTCTGCTCGCGCAGGCGCAATGGGTCGCGCGCGGCGCGCTGGACTGGACCCGGCTGATCCTGCGTTCCGAAGGCGATACGTCGGCGGGCATCACCTATCTGGGTGGCGTGTGGGGCGAGCCGATCGCGAAAACGCGGCTGTCGGATTTTCTCGGCCAGATCGGCGAGGTGCGCGCTGAGCAAGGCGCGGCCACGTACCTGTCGGGCTCGATCGAGGACGCTCAGTCCAGATTCAATCTGCGCAATCTGGTCGCGAGTCCGGCACCCGGCGTGACGCAGATCAGCGCCGAGCAGATGGCCGCGTATCAGCGCCTGCTGGTCTCGCTCGGCCTGAGCGGGCAGCTCGCCAAAGTGACCGCGCTGCACGTGCGCGCGGGGCTGTCACAATCGGCGACGCGCTTTCAGACCGGCACGTCGATCAGCAGCTCGCCGCAGGTCGGCGGCGGCGGGATGACGGGCGGCAACTTCACCAACCAGCCCGCCATCGAGGACGGCGAGGACAACGTGGCGGTCGCGCCGCTGCTAATGACGGGCGTCGATTCGCTGCTCGACATTCCGGGCTACACATCGGAGATCGTCGCAAAGCTGCGGCCGTTCGTGACCGTGCTGCCGACCGTCACCGCGATCAACATGAACATCGCGTCGGCCGAAGTGATCGCGGCGGTGGTGCCGGGCATGACCGTGTCGCAGGCGCAGGCGTTGGTCGCGCGGCGCCAGACCGTGTTTTTCCGCAACGCCGGCGACGTGCAGCTCGCGCTGACCGCCGCCGGCGTGCAATCGGCGTCGATCGATCCGAATCAGTTCGACGTCAATTCGAGCTACTTTTTAGTCCACGGCAGTGTGCAGCACGAGCGCGCCGAAGTGGATCGCACGACGCTCGTCTATCGCGATCCGCTGACTCACACTACGCGTATCGTGCGGGTACAAGACCAACTATGAATAACGCAATCCACAGAGAGAGTGGCCTTTGAGCACGCTGATCGTCCTATTGCCGCTGCGTGATCCGGCGGTGCCCTCGCAGGAGTGGCAACTGCCCGAGCTACCGTTCGTGCTGCTCGATAAGGCCGGGCGCACGCAGCGCGCCGGGCGCTCGGCGCTCGCGCTGCTGCCGCGCGCGAACACGACGGTGCTGACCCGGTGGTCGTCCGCAAACTGACCTCAATGAAGGTCGGACGCCACGAAAGTCAACGACTCTACAACTAACCTTGGCAAATCTGCCACGTTTGGGCTGAAAATGGTCATCACCGTCGAGCGCAATCGGCACGGCGGGAGAATCAGGTCGCGAACGGCCCCCGATGGGCAGTTCAAACTCCTCCACTTGTGGGCGGCTAAATTCCCCCAGGCAGGACGAGCGGATTATGCGTCGGATTCCTCAGTGACGGCAAGCCTGGCAGCAGCTTCCCGGAGTCGATAGCTCTTGCCTTCAAACTCGAGGAGTTTGGAGCGATGCAGCAGACGATCAAGGATCGTCGAGGCCATGGTGCTGTCGCGAAGGTAGCGCCCCCAGTCCTGGACGACACGGTTGGACGTGACGAGGATGCTGCGACGTTGCTTGTAGCGTTGATGGACCAGTGTCTGCAGCAATTCGGCCGCGGCATCGGGAATGCGTTTGGCGAGGAACAGATCGTCAAGCACGAGGAGTTCGGGCTCGACCAGGGCCTTGAGCAGCCGGTCCTGATCGGCACGTGTTTCCACGGCATAGCCGGCGAACACGGTGTCGGACTCGACGTATCGCACCTTCATTCCCTGCAGGGTGGCGTTGTAGGCGATAGCCTTGGCGATATGACTTTTGCCGGTGCCGGGTTTGCCGATCAGCAGCGCGTTGTCGCTGTCGGCGACGAACTTCAGCGTGTGTAGCTCGAAGCAGGCCTGCCGGGGGACTTTCGTGTTGAAGGACCAGTCGAAGTCGCTCAGGGTTTTGCGCTCGTCCAGGCCGGACTGCTGGAAGCGTCGTTCGAGAAGCCGGGACTGTCGTCGATCGAGCTCGTCCTGCAGAATCATGGAGAAGGTTTCAAGGAATGGCTGCTGGCTGGCCTGGGCTTGCAGCACCCGGGTTTCCAGTGTCGCGCTGATGCCGGACAGGCGCAGTTCGCGCAGGGCGCGGTCGATTTCGGCAAGGCTCATGCTCAAGAGAGATCTCCGTTGGGTGATGGCATGGCGGCGCTATGCTTGGCGCCGAGGGTGAACAGGTCGGCGTAGTCGTCGCCGTCCCGGATGAGGTGATGTTCCTGAGTCAAGGGCAGTTCGCCCTGGACGGGCGCGTCCAGTTCGGCCAGCGCCTGCTCCAGCAGACGCTCGGTCAGCGCCTTGACCTGTTTGTAGCTGGGCATGCCTTCTCTCATTGCGATCTCGCAGGCCGATTCGATCAGGCGGCGGGGATAGCGCCGGACCAGGCCGACGATGCCCCAGAGCTTGCGCTGACCGACTCGCCCTTCGGTGTCGAACAGATGCTGGCACAGGCGTTCGGCCGATGGCCCGATCGTCCTGGCCTGCGCGAGGATGCGGCGCGTTTCCCGGGAGGGATTGAACGGTCGCTCGTCGTGCGGCAGGATCACTGTTCCCGGCCTGTCGGCCAGAATGTGGGTGCGCAGCAATGTCTGTGTCTGGAGGTTGCGGATTTCCAGGTGACGGGCAAATTTACGCACCAGCACCTTGCTGCCAATGGGAGCCGGTTGGGCAGCGTAACTGCTGTGGTCGACCCGTACGCACGTGTCGTCGCAGACCGTGTAGACCTTGTCGGTGAAGTATTCGAAGTTGCGCGCCGGCAAGGCACGCAGATGGGGGCGCTCTTCCTCGAACATCGCCTGAACCTGGCGACGGGTACTGCCGTGGATCCTTCTGGCCGCCCAGTTCGATTCCCATTGATCAAGGAAGGCGTTTTGCTCCTCGATCGACTCGAACCGGCGCCCCTTCAGGGCCGTGCCTTGGGTATGCTGGATAGCGTTCTCGACGGTGCCCTTGCGATTCGGATCTCGTACGCGGGCTGGGTCCGCCACCACGCCGTAGTGAGCGAGCATGGCTGCATACACCGGATTGAGCTCCGGCTCGTACAGGTCCGGTTTGATCACGCCTTCCTTCAGATTGTCGAGGACGACGTATTGCGTTACACCACCCAGCTGGCGCCAGGCCTGCTCGTGCAACTCGGCCCAGACCTGTTTGCTGGACTTCCACACAACGCGGCGGAAGCTGCGTCGCGAGTACCGAAGCGTCATGACGAACAACCGCGGCTTGCGGTAACGGTTTGTGCCCGGCACCCTGGTCAGGGCCCCCTCGCCATAATCAACCTGGGCTTCTTCGCCAGGCTGGAAATCCAGCCGGTCAAACTGGGCCGGTTCATGCTGGCGCAATGTCCGCACCAACCGCTTGACGCTGTCGTATCCGGCAGCAAAGCCAAACCGGTCCACCAGATCCTGGTAGATGGCCATGGCGTTGCGCCGCAGCCGCAACTGGGCCTCTATGAACTCCCGGTGTGACTCGCAGGCCGATATCTGGTTGCTCTTTGCCGGTGGGCAGGGTGGAGGAATTTGCAGCCCGGAGCCGGTGGGCACCGTGGGGGAATTTGCCTGCGCCGCCGCGAATTGCTCCTGGTACTTGCGGATCGTCTTACGGTCGACTCCCGTAATCCGGGCAATCTCCCGCTGACGTTTGCCCGCGGCGATGAGCGTGGCGATGGTTGTTTGCAGATGCGGCTTCAAGACATTCACTCCAACAACCCCTCTTTTTCTTCATTCGAGGGGTGTAAGGTAACGTCCTGCCAGACCGCGCCAGCGTCATGCTCCGCGTGTCTCTAGGTGGGGGATTTTAGGTGCCCACAGGTGGGGGAATTTGCCCGCCCATCGGGGCGAACGGCCGGCGAACGACGCTTGGTTCGACGCAAGAATTGAACAGAATCAACTCGAACGCCGCCCCACCATCAGCATTGCCGCTGTGCCCCCGATCGCCCGTCCGCTGGGGTCCAGACGCGCGCGCAACCCGGACGCATAGGTGTGTGCGAAGAGAATCGTGAAGCCCAGCAACGCTCCCGACGCGGAATAGACCGAGAAGTCCACCGTATCCGTGATGTCAAT
The DNA here is from genome assembly GCF_050436725.1 of Paraburkholderia sp. JPY465. Taxonomy (NCBI): domain Bacteria; kingdom Pseudomonadati; phylum Pseudomonadota; class Betaproteobacteria; order Burkholderiales; family Burkholderiaceae; genus Paraburkholderia; species Paraburkholderia sp. JPY465. The sequence continues at coordinate 8,018 of NZ_JBNDMT010000007.1, read as the reverse complement.
TTCGAATACCGCCAGCAATAGAGGCATGACGGATATGACGGTGGTCGCGATAACCTTCCATTCGAGCAGCGCCGCGATCGGCGACGGAAACAGCGTGACGATACCGTACCGCACCAGAACACACGTCCAGCTTTGGCCGTGACGGAGGCCGCGCGCCACACTGATATGCTGATAGAAGCTGAAGGTACCTCCCTTTGTCATGGCCTCACCGCGATCGCTGCCCGGACGCGAAAAGAAAGGTATTGCGCCACCAGCGTCCCGACCCAGAGGCAATGCGATCAGGACCAGTATGTCCGCATAGTGCGCCATCATCAAACTCAGCCATGCCGCGCACGCTCTCGATCCTGGGGTATCCGTCCTTTTCGGGTGGCGTCAAACTCGCCTGATAGCGCTTTGTCACCTTGGCGCCGTGACCTGTCTTTGATTTCAGTTTGAATGACGGTTGGAAGAAGTTGATATACAGCCGCGACACTTGATAAAGTGAGGCAAGTGTTTTCTGTGGCTTCGAGACCTTGTAGCCTGCCGTCCCCCACCAGATGACGTACAGACGGCGCCATTCTTTTGCGCGACCCGCGCCTGATCGTTTTTCTTGCAGGCACGCCAACGCACCATCTCGATACCCGTTGCCTTGAAATCAAAGACGGCCGGGTTCATGAACGCGCAATCGTTATCGCAGTCCAGACCAAGGCAGATATCGCATGGCTGGACGAGCTTCGCCGGCATTCGCTTGACCTGATCTCCCATTTCAATCAATCGGCCATAAAGGAAGATCATTGAGATCCTCACACTCAAACCGGAGGGGGACCAAACGAACTATACGACGGTCGGATGGCGCCGCGAAACGCTTCCGACTTGTCGCCGTTTGATCCGCTCGTCAGCAACGGCAGCACACAACGTCGTCAAATCTCGCGAGCTAACCCGAATCCCTGCTGATCAAACAACCGACGGTAAGTACTATCATCGAGCTGAACGAGCCGGTCGTGGCTTCCTTCCTCGACGAGGCGGCCGTGATCAAACACCAGCAGCCGATCGAGCGCACGAACCGTGGACAGGCGGTGTGCAGCCACGAGTGTGGTACGCCCAACCATCAACCGCTCCATCGCCTGCTGAATCAGCACTTCACTTTCGCCGTCAAGGTTCGAGGTCGCTTCATCGAGAATAATGATTGGCGCGTCTGCCAAGAAAGCACGAGCGATAGCCACTCGCTGACGTTCACCGCCCGAAAGCTTCACGCCGCGATCGCCCACCAGCGTGGCATATCCGTTCGGTAACGCGGCAATGAACTCGTGCGCGTTCGCTAGCGCGGAAGCTTGCTCGATCTCGGCCTGCGTCGCGTCCGGCTTACCATATGCGATGTTCTCCGCGAGCGAACGGTGAAACAACAACGGCTCTTGTTGCACGATAGCGATCTGCCGTCGCAGCGAAGTCTGCTCAACTTGGGAAATGTCTTGCCCGTCAATCCTTATGCGACCATCGCTGAGATCGTAGAGCCGCTGGATTAGTTTTATGAACGTAGTCTTTCCCGCCCCTGAACGGCCCACCAGCCCAACGCGCTCACCGGGCGCAATGGTTACTGAGAAATCCTTGTACAAAGGCTCCCGGACGTTGTCGTATTGGAAAGTCACCCGGTCGAAGCAAATCTCCCCTCGTCGAATCTCGATAGGACGCGCACCTGGCCGGTCCTCGATGCCAGATCTCTCTCGCTCAAGCAGAACTAGTTGCTGCATATCATTCACAGAGCGTTGCAGGTTGCGTACGTGCATCCCAACTTCGCGTAGATAACCTTGCAAGACATAGAACATTGTTAGCGCAAACGCGATGTCACCGACGCTTGCTTCATCGCGCACGCGGAACCATAGTGCGGCACTGAGCATCGCGGTTTGCATCAGCACGAGCATGCCGCTCTGGACTCCACCATTGGTCGTGCTGCGCGCCCACATGCGAGCCGTATGCTTACGCCACTTGCTGACTATGCGGGCAAACCTAGCTTCTTCTCGGCTCTCGGCGCCAAACGCTTTCACGAGCGAGTTACAGGCTATCGCGTCGGAAAGCCTACCTCCCATGCGGGTGTCCCACAGATTGCTGATGTGCGCGGCGGGCGCTACATAGCCGAGCGATAGCGACACTGCGACCGTAATGTACAGCAGCGAGCCTGCGCCAACCAAGACACCCATCAGCGGCCAGCGAACACCAAGCAGTATCGTCGCGCCACCCAGCATCAGCAGCGAAGGCAGCAACGCGAGAAGCAGCGTGTCGTTCATCAGTTCTAGTGCCCACATACCGCGCGTGATCCTATGTACTGTCGCACCGGCGAAACTATTCGCATGCCAATCGGTGGAGAGACGTTGCACTCGGCAAAATGCGTTCGACGCGACGTCGCTTATCATGTTCAACGTCAGCACCATAATGTTGTGAAGCGTGAAATGTCTCGCCAAGGTCGTGCCAACTCCCAATGCAATCAGCAAACCAAAAGTACTTGCTGCATGGTGCCACGCAGCGGACTTCAAGCCCATATCACCGCCACCAGCTGTCAGCGCATCCACCAGTCGCCCAGAAAAGAATGGCGTCACCACCTCGGCAAGGGTGGCCAGTAATGCGAGCGTCGCGATCGCGGAAATTCTCACAGGCTGTTTGCGCCAGTATCGTACAGTAAAGACTAGTACGCACTTAAACGCCCGCATGTCAAACCAAGGTTTCTTTTTCGCCATCATTTATATATCGACGTATCTCACTTCGTGGAATGAAAGAATTAAGCTTCATCAATCATAGGTCGTATTGAAACCAAACATTTGGCTCGACATAAACGATGCAATTTTGCTCCATTGAAACGAGCACCGGCACCAATGCCCCATCGACCTCAGCACTTCCGGAATGTTCGAATATTTGCCCTGTCCATCGTGACCATTCCGAAATCGTTCCAACGATGGTCATGGAATAAGGGGCAATTTTCATGAGCCTTCCTCCAGCACCGAGGTGGGTTCGCAACCAAGAATCCATCGGCAAACCGTCGGGGCGTTGTAGTCGCGTATACTCGAGCATCGGCATCCCGGGCACATGGTGTTTCTGGCTTGGCCGAACGGGGACCGAAAGCTTTGAGAATCCCGCCATTTTGGCACATTGCTTCAACGCATTCAGCAGTGCCAGCGCATTACCGAGACCTCTCGCCTTTGGCAGTAGGGTAATTTCGAGTGCGCTTATCGTCGTTGGTTCACGGCCTAGCAGACTGTCTTCGTGAGCCCAGCGGATAACCTCATCCCAACCGCCGTCCGGCAATTCCATGCGGCCCTCGATGTTTGAGGCAAATGGAACGCCGAAAGCGCGCCCAACGACCTCCTCGTCGACAAGCCCAGCATACGCGAAGTCTAGGTATCTTGAGAAGACTCCCGCGCCAAAATAGAGCTTTGCGGTTCGATCATGGCGCATAAAGTCCGGCCACATGCTATCTAACTCGCTCGAAAAAACAAGAGGAATAAGTTCCGGCCTCTCTCGCAAAGAAAATATTTTCAAATTCATCTCCGAACTCCGACGGGAATCATTAAATTGCATCGCTCATATTCTTTCTTACAGCCCCCCGAATGGATAGGATCATCAATGATCTTGAGAACGTTAGGCACTTTGTGCCGGGCTTTGTATCCTGACGGGGCGAAATAACACAGGCCATAGCCAACCGATATATCGGATGAAGATTGATACTTCGCCACTGCGTATCTGACGTTGATGAACAAAGACACGCCGCGTCGCTGCAATGAATTGCGCGAGATGTTCAATGCACTGCACTGGATCGTGCGCGCGGCTATGCCGTGGCCTTTGTTGGCCAATGACTTTCCGCCGTCCGGCAGTAATGTCGATATGGCGGTCGATATCTTCGACCAGTTGCTTGCCGCGCATGTGATGCCGGCCAACGAACAGGAGCATGCTCTGGTCGGAGAATTGGCGCGCCAGATTCAGCACGCCAAAGGCCAGACGGTCAAGGTAGCGTTCGCCGATCAGGGATATACCTGCGAAGAGCCTGCACAGGCCGCACTCGACGAAGAGATCGAGCTTCAGATAATCAAGCGGATTGAGGCGAAAAATGGCTTCGTGCCGTTGCCGCGCCGCTGGGCGGTCGATCGCGGCTTCGGCTGGCTCAACCGCTTCCACCGACTGGCAGGACACCAACGGCAATTCCCCGAGACCATGGCCGGCCTTTCTGTCGTACCCCCCGTGTTTATGCCTATCCACTGTGCATTCCTTAACAAAATTGCCTTCTAACACCACAAGCGCGTCCCCGTTGAGCACAAGCTCAATCCAAGTTCCCTGTTGATATATGCAATGCACGCGCGGCGTGAGATAGTGGAGAACTGTGGCTGGACAATCGGTCATGTTGGATCAAATGCCCCCATTGATGAAAGACGCGTCCAGAGGCCTCATTCTCTGACCGGGAATGGATATCCACGCCGTACTATTGAGTTGCGCTCCCCGCGGGTCGACCCGCTTCACATCACCGCTAGCACTGCAAAGTGATCGTTTCTATTTGCTCGTGATGTCAGTGCCATTTTCTCGTTGCAGGTTGGCTGACAGCCTTGAATCGGAGTCATTGTGCCACTGGTTCGAGTTTGAAAATCATTACCATATTCGAGCAACGCCAAAGCAAATATCGCGCTCTCTCGACTATTGCGATCGCCGCCCGCCAGTAGGCCCGGCGCTCGACCAAGATTGCTTTAAGTCAGGATACAAGCACCCTGTTCTTAGCGAGAAGAGATACCTTTTCCAACACAGAAATGGCACGTTCTACTAGATATTCAGCGCTGTTATCTTTCTCGCAAACGGCCTCCACAATTAAGCGCGCGCTAAGACTCATCCGCAGCGCAGAAACAGGAACCCCATCGATCTCGCCACATAAAACGGGTTGGCCCAATTCGCAACGCGCGGACAATATTTTTCGTCTTACTCCGCGCGAATTCCCACCAAGGTCTGCTTTCATTCGATTGAAGATTTTGGTGGTCTCCTCCGCGCGCAGCGGCCTTCTTCGGTTATTAAACTCGAACAAGATGAAAGGAAAAATCGTTGGTATCTGATCCCACGTCGACTGATTTTCCGTTGGACGGCGCTGCAAGGCGGGTTGTTCCAGGAGACTAAGCTGTTGCGAATTACTCATCCATGACGTAATAGCGTTATAGAAGTTCTCCACGACCTTTCTGACACCTTCCGCGGGGATGCCGTGAAAATCCCGCAGTTCAGTGAGGGCAGCCTCCCACCGCAAAAGCAATCCAAAGTTGCTTGCATTGTGAAGCGACATGATGCCATTCCAATGTGGCGGCCACTCTGCGCGCGCGCTATTGACGCGAAGTGCCGGATCGACCGGCCGCATCATCAATCTGCATGCTGCGTCTGCCGGAACCAGCAACATTGCGGAAAATGGAGGGCCGCTAAAAAACTTTGATCCAGTAATGATGACAATACTATCCGCACGGAGGTAACTAACTAACGTGCTCGATGCCAGCCTGAATTGAGAGGCATCGATGACAGTCTCGATGATGTTTGGCCAGCGCCGCTTGAGTTCGAGGACACGATCCGGACTGGGGCCCAACACGCCGGTCTTGGAGACGTCGGTTAATACGATCAAAATGCGATCATACTGCTTTACAGCACTCAATACCGTTGCTTCAAGTTCGTCATCAACCTCAGCAATGGGTCGGAGACTGCCGTCCTCTGAGCGAATTGCTATCGACTCGACGTGATTGACATCGCCGAAATCTCCCACATTCCCATCGTTCATCGCGGGGGGGTAGCGATGATACAAGGCGCCCGCCAAAGCACGCGCGACACCGCTCCCCGTCTCTTCCGGTTGAACCATGATCGCCAACGTTGTGCGAGAGCTGGTCCCGGCCACCAGTCTTGCGACAAGCATGTGAGCATCTGTGCCGGAAGCGGATACAATAGCCTCCAACCCAGATAGTTCTCCTAAGCCACACAGGTCGATAAATTCACTACGCAGCCTCGACATCTCCTCCAAATAAACATCCGCCGGATTTCTCTCCCGTAAGCTACTCAAGAGATGGGAGCGTAGTTGTTGCGCAGCAGAGTGGCCAGATAGGGAAATAGTAGATGCCGTGGCGGAGCCAAATGCTAACAGTCCTGTATCTGGTATCGGTCGCCCCCCATATTTGTTGATCATTGCGGCGGTGTCGAGTTCGATCCGCGGGTCCCCTCCTTGCGTTAGGGCTTCGAAAGTCGACGGGAGGTAACTGTCGAGATTGTGCCAGCGCGTTGTCATAGCGTCAGGGCCCTATTGTTCGCGGGTGTGGTGTGCTGCTTAAGCATAAGGAAAGCGCGCGTGCAAGAATCCGACGGTTTTCCGGCACGGCCATCATTGTCACGTGATCGCCGGGAATCGGTATGGCGTGAATGGCCTCGGGATTTAGAACTCGGTCCCAGCCATGCATGGGTGCAATCTTCTTAGCCTCCGTTGCATCCGGAGTGCGCCCAGCCCGGAAATTCTCGGGAAGCTCAGATGCATAGAACTGGTGAATTTCGACTTGCAGGGATGGAACCTGATAGTTCAGTAACGCGTGCTGAAAATGGATATACGTTTCGACGGTTTCGTAGAAATCCGCTTCTACAACTATCGCCCCAATTTCCTGTGCCTTTTGGAGTAGTAGCGGAACAGAACTGTTCCTAGCGCAGCGCTGTAGCAGTTCGAATCGTTCATCGTCCAAAGACTCCAGAGGTTCAAATACCATTTCGAGTATTATTTCGGCATCAGATTTTTTCGGAGAATTTGCTGGCAGCGGGGCATCGATAAGACCCAGAAAAGATACCGTTTCATCGAAGCGCAGCAACTGCTGAGTAATCGCGTAAGCGAGGATCGCACCGGACGAATATCCGGCAATCCGGTAGGGAGCTCGTGGCTGAATCTTCTTCATCGTCAACAGTGTATGTGTTGCGATCTCCTCAAGAGTCAGTGAACGATCTTTGAAGGAGGGCCATGGTAGAGCGTAGATGGGACTATCCACTTCCATTTCTTTTGCTAAAGTGGAGACATACGAAAAATCTCCATAGCCTGTCGGAACAAAGAAAACGGGAGGCTGAGTTCCCGCCAAACGGACCGGCAACACTCCAGACACATGAGGATCCATGTCCATCTCGACCCTGGAGGCAAGATCCTTCAGGACGGGGGCTTCGAATAGATCGATAGCGCTTAATTTCATTCCCCGATCCAGTGCTCGGCTGAGCAGCCGCACGGCCAGCAGCGAATGGCCGCCCAGCTCGAAGAAGTGGTCATGCCGACCGACCCGCTCCAGCCCCAGCAGCTCCGCCCACAGCTGCGCCAGCACCGTCTCGAGCTCCCCGCGCGGCGCCTCGTAGCCCCGCCGCGCATACGCATCGTCCTGCGGCGCCGGCAGCGCCCGGCGGTCCAGCTTGCCGTTCACCGTCAGCGGCAACTCCGCCAGCGGCACGAACGCCGCCGGCACCATGTAGTCCGGCAGCTGCCCCACCAGATGCGCGCGCAGCGTCGCCGCAAGCTGCGCTTCCTGCGCCTCCGCTGCGGCCACCACATACGCCACCAGCTGCGGCTCGCCGGCCCGCTCCTCGCGCGCTACCACCACCGCCTCGCGCACCCACGCATGTCCGCACAGGTGCGCGGCCACCTCGCCCGGCTCGATGCGAAAGCCCCGGATCTTGACCTGCTCGTCGGTGCGCCCCAGAAACTCCAGATTGCCGTCCGGCAGGTACCGCGCCAGGTCCCCCGTGCGGTACAGCCGATCGCCCTCCACAAAGGGACTGGCGATGAACCGCTCGGCTGTCAGCTCGGGGCGGTTCAGGTAGCCACGCGTCACGCCCGCCCCGCCAATGTAGAGCTCGCCCACCGCCCCGAACGGCACCGGCTCGTCATGACCGTCCAGCACGTACACCCGCGTGTTCGCAATCGGACGGCCGATCGGTACACCTTGATGTGGCACGCCGAATGGGGTGTCAATAGGAAAAAAGGATGACCAGATGGTTGTTTCGGTTGGCCCGTAGAAATTCTTTACAGA